>CACBBU010000046.1 GCA_902537615.1 uncultured Alphaproteobacteria bacterium | reverse complement strand
TGACAAACAAGTGCAGATGAACCGTTTGGGCTGATTGAATTTATTAGAGATTTAATACCATTAGCTAAAAAACTATCTCCATTTAGAACAACAAGATTCTTTTCACATAAATTAATTAAATTAAAAATTGATCCGGCAGTTCCAAGTTTTTTTTTTTCTTTTATAATATTCTGATTAATATTTTTAAATTCATTGTTTTTTACCCAGCTTTCAATTTCTTCGCTCATATATCCTGTCGCATAAAAAATATTTTTTAAATTAAGACTGTTAATTTCTCTGACAAGCCAATATAGAAAAGGTTTATTTTCAATCTTGATTAATGGTTTTGGTTTGTTTGGATAAAGATGTTTGATTCTTGAGCCAAAACCTCCTGCTAAAATAATCACTGAAATATCATCATTATTTATTTTTTTATTTTTAATCATAAAAATATTCTTTGTTGATTATTAAATTAATAAATAATTGTTCTTGTACCTAATTCATCAATTTCTGGTTTGACGAATAATTTATTTTTAAGATACTTATTAATAAATTTATCTCTTTTTCCTTCTTTAAAATATGCTAAGACAAATCCCCCACCACCAGCACCCATAATTTTATAACCTAATATTTCTTTTTTATTAAGGATATCAAATAAATCTTTTGTCTTTTTTGTTATCATTTTACTTGATAGCTTACTTTTCATCTCCCAAGTGTGCTCTAGTAACTTGCCAAAAGTATCAATATCTTGATTAATTAAATTTGAATACGCTTCATCTACAATTTTTTGAATTTTAATCAGTATTTCTTTTTTTTTTTCTAAATTCTTGAGAATTAATTGAGCCATTTGAGATGAATTTCTCTGTTCTTCTGTATATACTAAAAGTAACCTTCCCAAAAAATCAAACCTTTCATGATCTTTAAGAATTATTGGGTTAATTTTAAATGTTTTATCTTTTTTTATCCTAACATAATTTAGGTTTCCAAAAGACGATGCAATTTGATCCTGAATTCCTACATTTTCTCTTAAAAGGTTATTTTCTATTTTATAAGAATTTTCAGCAAGCTTGTATTTGTCAAAACTGATATTTTTTAACTTCATAATACAATTTCCAACTGCGCAACAATAAGCTGAGCTAGAACCAATCCCACTTCTTGCTGGTAAATCTGCAAAATAAATAAATTCTAAGTTTTCAAAAAACTTATAAAACCGAAGTGATTCACGAACTATAGGTTGTTTTATATTATTAAGGTTATTTGTTGCTTCTTTAATTCTCCACTGAATGTGATATTTTTTGTTAGAATTTTTAGGTAATCTTTTTACTACTGAGTAAGAATATTTTTGAAATGCTAATGATATAAATGCTCCTCCATTTTTTGAAAACCATTCTTCGTAATCTGTACTCCCTCCAAAGAATGAGATTCTAAATGGTGATTTAGAAATAATCATACTAACTATCTTACTAAATAATTTTTATTTTTTTTTATTTTTTTTCTCCAATAATTTAGTAAGTCACTTAGAGTTTGTTTGTAGTTATATTCAGGGACCCACCCTGTATGAGTGTTAAACTTTCTACAATCTGGAATTTGTAAATCAGCATCTATTGGCCTAAATCTTTTTTGATCCTTAATAATTTTTAATTTTTTTTTTATTGTAGATAAACTTATTAAAAAATCTAATATTTCCTTAATTGTCATACTTTTATTGCCACCTATATTGTAACATTCGCCATAGACTGGCTTTATTGTAACTAACATAAAATATGCTTTAACAGCATCTCTTACATCCGATATTGTTCTTAATGAATTTAAGTTTCCAACATAAATTTTATTTTCAGTTAAACCACTCTCAGCCATAGCTATTTGTTTTGCAAATGATGACTCGGCGAAAACATCACCTCTTCTAGGCCCTGTATGAGTAAACATTCTTGTTGTTAATGTTTTAATTTTGTATGCCTGATAATAAAATTTTGAAATTAGGTCAGTTCCAATTTTTGAGATTGCATATGGTGATGCAGGATGAA
>CACBBU010000045.1 GCA_902537615.1 uncultured Alphaproteobacteria bacterium | reverse complement strand
TAAAATGGATAAATTACTCAATAAAAACAAAGGTCAATTTATTGAGCTATCACATCACATGACACACGCTGCAAATGCCTTTTTTTCAAGTAATTTTAAAGATTCGCTTATACTTACAATTGATGGAGGTGGCAATGAGTCAGAAAATACTATGACTTGTGCTACAATTTATGAAGGTTTAAATAATAAAATTAAAAAAGTTAATGTATTCAACGCTGGTGAACTTAATCTAGCCTCAGGTTGGAACTTAATAGCTAAATTATTTGATCTTTCCATCGGTTTTCCAAAGGGTAATCAAGCTGGAACAGTTATGGCAATGGCATCAATGAGCGATTCAGAAAAGTATGTTGAGCCATTAGTTGATTTAATGACAAATACAAATTTTCAAAAAAAATATTTTCAACTTGGTATTGAGAATATTAAGCTCTCTGATTTAAAAAAAAATAAATTAGTTACTCAAATTTTTGAAACATCAAATTTTAATGAACAAGATAAATTCAACATTGCCTCAAGCTTGCAGAAGGCATCCGAAATAGTAGTAAATCAAATAATAAAAAAATATTTAGGAAAATATAAAAACTTATGTGTTGCTGGAGGTTGTGCTTTGAATTCAGTAATAATTGGGAAAATTCAAAACTGGTATCCACAAATTAAAAATATTTATGTTCCACCTGTTCCTTATGATAGTGGGTTAGCTATAGGGTCTGCTCAGTTTCTTTGGCATCAGATTTTAGGTAATAATAGAATTAGATGGAAGGATAATTTTACTCCATACCTTGGAAGAAAATATAATGAAAGAGACATTAAAAAAGCTTTAAAAAAATTTCAAGATTTTATTACATTTTATGAAAATGACGATGAAAAAGTTTTAAAATATCTCAATGATCAAAAAATTGTATCTGTATTTGGCGGTGGATCTGAATCAGGACGGAGAGCCCTAGGAAATAGGAGTATCATTGCTGATCCTAGAAATGAAAAAATGAAACAAACTATTAACGAAAAAGTTAAACATAGACAATGGTTTCGTCCATTTGCACCTTCAATTTTAAAAGAAAGGGTGAGTGATTGGTTTGAAAGAGATGTTTCAAGTCCCTATATGACTCATGTTATCAAATGGAAAAAAAATAAAGGTAAATTGGTACCTGCAGTTGTTCATTTTGACGGGTCTGCTAGGCTACAAACGGTTACTGAAAATGATAATTTTTGGTACTACAATTTTATTCAGAAATGGGAAAAAAAAACTGGTATTCCTGTTATTTTGAATACGAGTTTTAATGACTCAGAACCTATTGTTGAATCCCCTGAAGATGCGATAAGATGTTTTTTGAAAACTAATATAGATCATCTTTATTTTTTTGATTACCAAATTTTAGTTAGCAAGCAATCAAACTAGCAACCTTAACATTAATTTATCTTGTTGTTAATTTGATTTCTATTCTTCTATTCTTTTTATAGGCCTCTTCATTTTCGTCTAATATTATAGGGGAAAATTCTCCAAAACCAGCAGCAACTAGTCTGTTTGATGAAATACCCTGTTCAATAAAAAATTTTACTATATTAATAGCTCTAGAACTTGATAAATGCCAATTTGATTTAAATCTTTCGTTATTAATAGGTACTTTGTCTGTGTGTCCGTCAATTCTCAGAATCCAATCTATTTTTTTTGGAATTTTTTCCGAAATCTCTTTTAGGCTAACAGCAATATTGTAGAGTTTTTCCCTTCCAGTTTCCTGAATAATGTCAGAGCCAGATTCAAAAAATATTTCCGAAGGAAATATAAACCTATCGCCAGAAACTATGATGTCTTCCCTATCTCCAAGAACCTCTTTTATTTTTTTAAAAAATTCTGATTGATATTTACTAATCTCCTGAAGCCTTCCTGCAAGAGCTTGGTTAAGTTTTTTTCCTAAATTTTCTATTTTTACCTTGTTGTTTTTATCATTTTCCTCAGCAGTTATTAAAAGACTAGAAAGTTCACCTAGCCTTTTGTTTAATTTTTCAATATTTCTTTTCATTTCAAATACATCAACCTCGTATTTTTTATTTTCAAATGAAAGTTTTTCTAC
>CACBBU010000044.1 GCA_902537615.1 uncultured Alphaproteobacteria bacterium | reverse complement strand
TCCTCCAGACTTTGTAGTATTAGAATAAACAATATCATTTACTTTTTTTAGTATTTCTTTTTTTTCATTAGGTTTTATATTTTTTAAAACTGATACATTATAATGAAGGTTATTATCTCCAATATGACCGAAGTTAATAATATCAGCTGAAAATTTTTCTTTTAATTTTTGATCTGTCTCGTCAATAAATTCATCCATTTTTTCCAGTGGAATAGAAACATCATGTTTAATTACAAACTTTTCTTTTTTTTCTGCTAACGGAATTGACTCTCTTATATGCCAAAATTTAAGATTTTCTTGTTCATTCTTTGTTAATATAACATCATCTAAATTTAAATTAAGATTGGTAATTTTATCCATTATATAGTCTTGAAAACCTGGAATATCTTGAAAATTTGATAGTTCTATTAGGCAGTAATATTCTTTTTTTATTTTAAACTTAATCCCTATTTTTTTTAATATCTCAAGAGATTTTTTGTTCATTAATTCAAAGCTTGAAATTTGATCACAAAAGACTTTTGTAAAAGAGGAATAAGCGTTAAGTATTTCACTTATACTATTAGAACCAAGCCACAAAATACATCTTTCCTGTGGTCTTTTATAAATTTTAAATGTAGCGGCCGTGATTATCCCGAGTGTTCCCTCGGAACCAATAAAAATTTGTTTTAAATCTAGACCAGTATTATTTTTTTTTATAGAGCTTAAATTTGAAATTATTTCTCCGTTTGTAGTTACAATCTCTAAACCAAGGATATTTTGCCTTATTGAACCATATTTAATATAATTAACTCCGCCAGCATTAGTTGCAATATTACCTCCTACTTGACAACTTCCTTTTGATCCCATATTGAGAGGAAATTCCATTTCATGTTCCCATAATTTTTTTTTTAAATCCTCTAAAATACAACCACTTTCAATTACAACTGAATTATCAGTAAGATTGATTTTTCTTATATTGTTCATATTTTTTAAATTTAGTATTATTTCTCCTTTATTTTTTCTAGGAACTGAGCCCCCTACAAGTCCAGTATTTCCACCCTGAGGGATTATCGGTATATAATTTTTCTCACAAACTTTTATGATTTGTGATATGGAATTAACAGATTTGGGAAATAGTATAATGTTACTTGTACCAATGAAGTCGCCTCTCCAGTCTATACAATGATTATTAATTATATCTTGATCTAGTGAGTATTCAGAATTATCTAGGAATTTAAATATATTTTTAAGTTCTTTTTTATCCATAAGCGGATGCTCTTTTTAATCTTTCATTAATTGTTTTACCTATTCCTTTATAAGGAATTGGTGTAACAGCAATTCTTTTCATTTTTAGCTTATCTAGTTTACGAAGATAATCAAAAAGATTTTGTGCAGCTTCATATAAGTCTCCTTTCTTTGATAAATTTAGAGATGGATTAAATTTATAATTATGATTACTTCCAAAAAATAATAATGCATCTCCTTTTTGCGGACTTTTAACGTTCATTTTTAAAGGTGTGTTTGGTGCGTAATGCCTTTTTGTTTGTCCAGGAGAAATAGGTCTATTTTTTTTTTTTAAATTATCGGAGATTTCAATGTTTGTCCCAACTATTTTTTTAATTATTTCAGGTGGAATTATTCCTTGTCTTGTAATAAATAATTTTTTTTTTGTTGTGTCCAGTATTGTGGATTCAAGACCAAAATAAGATTTTCCGGAATCAATTATCAGTTCAATATTTCTTCCGAACGAGTCTAAAACATGCTTTGCGTTAGTTGAAGAAATATAGCCACTTGGATTTGCGCTAGGTGCTGCAATTGGTTTTTTAAATTTTTTTATAACTTTTTGAAACACTTTAGAGTTTGGGATTCTCAGTGCAATTGTATTTAATCCAGCCACTGCAAAGTCCTCTATTAGGCTATTTTTTTTTCTTGGTAAAATGAGTGTTAATGGTCCAGGCCAAAAATATTTTGCAATTTTTTTTGAAAGATCATCAAATACTGCAATTTTTTTTGCCATTTCTAAGTTATTTACATGAATTATTAAGGGATTAAAAAATGGTCTTTTCTTTAAATTATAAACTTTTTCAATTGAAAAAATATTATTGGCGTTGCAAGCAATTCCGTAAACAGTTTC
>CACBBU010000043.1 GCA_902537615.1 uncultured Alphaproteobacteria bacterium | reverse complement strand
TACCTCAGCGTCAAAGCCAAGAATGCATAACCTTGCCCGTACAGGAAAAAAAAATGCCAAAATTTTTGAAGAGTTATTTAAAAATAAAGAAATGCTGATTTGTACTATATTGTTTGCAAATAATTTAGTAAATATATTAGCCTCAGCCATCGCAACAAAAATTTTAATAGAATTAACTAATAATGAAGGAATTCTTTATGCAACAGTTATTATGACATTAATGATTTTAATTTTTGGTGAATTAATTCCAAAAACACTAGCACTTTCAAAAGCAGATCAGTTTGCATTAAAGATTGCACCATTCATGAAGGTTTTAGTTTATATTTTATATCCACTAACACTTACTTTAAACTTTATTGCAACCTCAATTTTAAAGATATTTGGAGTAAATTACTTAAATTTCAAAAATGAAGAAGCATCAGAAAAACGAGAAGAAGAACTGCGAGGGGCAATTGATTTACATGGTGAGGATTCTTCAAAAGATGAAAAAAATATGCTCAAATCAATTCTTGATTTAGATGATATAACTGTCGGTTCAATCATGATTCCAAGAAAAGATATTTTTAGTTTACCTTCAAATATCAAATATAACGAATTGATTACCAAACTAAATAACTCTCCTCACTCGAGAATTCCAATATGGGAAAAAAACCCCGAAAATATTATTGGAATATTTCATATTAGAAAATTAATAGAAATTAAAGCTGATGATCTTAAAACATTTAACATTAAATCTCTATGTCAAAAACCTTGGTTTATTCCTGAATCCACAAGACTAGATAACCAACTTTTAGAATTTAAGAGAAGAAAAGAACATTTCTCAATAGTTGTTGACGAATATGGTGAATTTTTAGGAATTGTAACACTTGAGGATATAATTGAAGAAATTGTAGGAGAAATTGACGATGAACACGATGTACTTAAAATATCAAAAGTAGCAGAGGATATTAAATCTATTTCTGATAAAAGCTATCTAGTAAAAGGAAATGTAACAATAAGAGAACTAAACAAAGAACTTAATATCAATATACCAGTTTCAAATGCTTCCACAGTTGCAGGTTTGGTCTTGTATGAAAGCAGAACAATTCCGAAAAAAGGCCAGATTTTTTCATTTTTTGACCTAAAATTTGAAATACTATCAAAAAAAAATAACCAAATTACACTGGTAAAAATTATTAAATAGATTACAATTCCAAAAAAAAAATTAACTTTCTAAAAAAAAAATACTATAATGGTTAACGGGGAGTTAAGATGATTATTAGAGATTTATTAGAAAAGGTCTTAATTAATCAGAGGTTAGTTATAATAGATCAAAAAAAATCTGCTATTGAAGCAGCAACATCAATGGTTAAAAATAAATGTGGGGCTTTACTTGTTTGTGATGCAAATAAAGATGGTACATTAGTAGGGATTGTATCAGAAAGAGATCTAGCATTTAGAGTAATTCCAAAAAACCTAAACCCAAAACAAACAACTGTCTCTGAAATTATGACAAAAAATGTAGAAACTATTTCGCCTAAAAAAACAACTCATGATGCAATCCATATTATGAAATCAAGAGGCTTTAGACATCTTCCAGTTGTGGAAAATAAAAAAATAATTGGAATACTATCTATGAGAGATCTGTATGATTACGCACATAGTGAATTACAAGACTCTCTGAAAAAACACCAAGAATTCATGTTTGGTACAGGTTATGGAAGTTAAATAATCTTTATTGATAACGCATGGATGTAATCGGATAAGTCATTTTTAAGAACTTTGTGAATTGCTTTTTGTCCGTCAATTCTACTGAGACCATTTAGCTTTTTTGATTTGATAGTTACTGAAAAGTGTGAGTTTCCTGAGTTGGGACTTCCTGAATGTCCTTTATGTTTATCAGAATCATTCCTTACCGCTAAGAACTCAGGTTTAAAAAAATCATGAAGTTTTTTATATATAGTTGATTCATTCATATATTAAATAATAAAATACATTATGAAAAAAAAGTCAAATAAACCCACTTTTCTTAAAGCCGATGACTACAAAAAAATAAGATTGTGTCAGGAAAAGGGTTGTTTAAATGAAGGTGAATATGCTGCTCCAAAATCGCCAAATAGTAAGGAAAAATATTTTTTTTGTCTTGACCATATAAAAATTTATAATAAAAGATGGAATTACTTTGCTGGAAAAAGTCAAAAACAGA
>CACBBU010000042.1 GCA_902537615.1 uncultured Alphaproteobacteria bacterium | reverse complement strand
TAAATCAACAATTGATGAACATATCCTTAGTTTAGGCGCCAACTCAACTGCTCCATTCAACTTGATACATTCAGCCCTGATACCTTTTTTTGCGAAATAATTAGTTGTAATATTTTTATACTTTGTAGCAACAATAATATGTCCTTTTGTGTCTAATGATCTTTTTTTTTCTTTAATTTTTGCCACCGATAACCTGCACTTGCCAATTTTAAGATCATAAAGGTTATATATTTCCTCATAATTAAATTCATTAATTACATCATCACCAGCTATACCAATCTGAGCGGCTCCAAATGCCACAAACGTAGCAACATCAAAAGATCTCACTTTTATTATTGATAAATTTTTGTAATTGGTAGTGAATAAGAGTTTACGAGAATTAGAATTATAAAACTCTTCCTCAGGTATAATTTTAGCCTTTTTTAATAAAGGTATTAATTCTTCTAAAATTCTGCCTTTAGGTAATGCCATAATAATTTTATTCATTCAGAAAATCTCCTTATCTTGACTCCGCAATTCCTTAGTTTTTCCTCTAAATTTTCATAGCCTCTATCAAGATGGTATACCCTATTAATTATTGTTTTACCAGAGGCCATGAGTCCGGCAATAATTAATGAAGATGAGGCCCTTAAGTCCGTGGCCATAACTTCTGCACCATATATTTCTTTTACACCATTGATAATAATTTTGGATCCCTTCTGTTTTAAATTTGCTCCCATCCTTCTTAACTCACTTACATGCATAAATCTATTTTCAAAAATATTTTCTTTAATTACTGACTTCCCCGAAGATTTAGTCATTGATGCGATTAGTTGAGCTTGTAAATCAGTAGGAAATCCTGGAAATTCTTTGGTTGAAATTATTATATTTTGCTGAAATTGATTAGTTTTTTTTATTTCCAATTTATCACCACTGTCATTTTTATTAAGGGATAAAACATTCAAAGGTTTGAAAATCTTCTTCAAATGATTGCAAATTAGGTCATTGACATTTTCTAAAATTAAGTTTCCTGAACACCCCATTACGCACAGAGCAAATGTCCCTGCTTCAATTCTGTCTGGCATAACTGAAAATTGACATCCTCTTAATTTTTTTTTCCCATTAATTTTAATAATGTTTGTTCCATGACCTCTAATTTCGGCACCTGCATTATTTAAAAAATTTGACAAATCTGATATTTCAGGTTCGCATGCAGCATTTTTTATAATTGTTTCACCTTCAGCAAGTGTACCTGCCATTATGATATTTTCGGTAGCTCCAACCGAAATTTTTTTTAGGGTAATTTCACAACCTTTCAATCTTCCTTTTACTTTTCCTTTTATATAACCATCTTTAACAATAAACTCAGCTCCCATTTTTTCTAAAGCGCTAATATGTAAATCAACTGGTCTGGTTCCGATTGCACACCCACCAGGTAGAGAAACCTCAGCATAGCCATATTTAGTTAATAGGGGGCCTAAAATTAAAAAAGATGCTCTCATTTTTCTTACGAGCTCATAAGAAACTTTAAGATCATGTGGTTGATTAGATTTAATTTTACAAATTGAATTTTTAAAATTTACTTCAGAATCTAATGATTTCAAAATTTTTATCATGAATATTACATCCGATAGATTAGGAACGTTTGATATGACTATTTCCTCGTCAATCAATAAAGAAGATGCTAAGATCGGTAAGGAAGAATTTTTTGAGCCACTGATTTGGATATTTCCTTTCAGATCATTGACCCCTTCAACTTCTATTTTATCCATACTAAAGTTTTGGAAGTGTTACGTCTTTTTGATACATATACTTTCCTTTTCTGTCAGCATAAGAAAGTTTACAATTTTCAGTACCCTGTAAAAATAAGAACTGAGCCGCACCCTCATTAGCGTATATTTTTGCTGGAAGAGGAGTGGTATTTGAAAACTCCAGTGTAACATGTCCTTCCCATTCTGGCTCAAGAGGTGTTACATTTACTATTATACCACAACGTGCGTATGTTGATTTTCCTACACAAATTACTAGTGTTTCTCTAGGAATTTTAAAATGCTCTACTGTTTTTGCTAATGCAAAACTGTTCGGAGGAATTATACAATAATCTACATCTCTATCCACAAAACTAGATTCAGAAAAATCTTTTGGATCTACAGTTGCTGAATTCACGTTGGTAAAAATTTTAAAACTACGTGATACTCTGGCATCATATCCATATGAAGATAATCCATAAGACAAAACATTTTTTTTAACAAGATTCTCGACGAAAGGATCAATCATCTTTTTTTCAATAGCCATTTTTTTTATCCATGA
>CACBBU010000041.1 GCA_902537615.1 uncultured Alphaproteobacteria bacterium | reverse complement strand
CTTTTTTTTCTAAACCTTCAAGAATTAATTCAGCGTGTTTTGTGTTAGCAGCCAAAAGTGGTTTATTTTCTGAGGCTTTAATTAAAGAACCTTTTCTATAAAAGGAAAAATAATCACCATAACTTTTGAAAGAAAAATTCATTTATTTCTTTTTATTTGGTTGAGGTTCAACTTTATTTTTGAAATTGGATAATTCATTTCTTCTAATTTTTTTTCAAAATAAATAGGAGGACTAGCGAAGAAACTATGATTATTTAATTTTTCATTGAATTTGAGAGAAAGTGAATGTAAGAAAAAATGAGGGTTTTTTATTTGTTTTTTAAAACTAAATCCAAATTTTTCGTCACCAATAATTGGATGACCAATTGAAGAGAAATGTCTTCTTAGTTGATTTTTTCTTCCCGTAATTGGGTGCGCTAAAACTAGAGATATTTTTTTTCTTGTCCTTAAAATTGAAAAAAGAGTTAATGACTTTTGGTCCTTATTATTAATCTTTATTGGTGTATCTATTAACCCATCCTTAATCTCAGGAAACCCGTGAACCAATAGTAAATAATTTTTTTCAACATTTCGTTTTCTGAATAATTTCGTAAGAAATTGTGCATACTCTAAATTTCTTGCAACTAGGAGCAAACCAGATGTATCTTTATCTATTCTATGAACCAGTTTAGGTTTGTTTGTATTTCTAAATTTTAAATGCTCAAGAACATCATCTAAACTAATTTTTATTCTTGATCCACCTTGTACTGCAAATCCACTTGGCTTATTAAAAACAATTAAGTTTTTATTTTTAAATATTATCCAACTTTTTACTTCAGTAATTAAACTATCGTTAACATGGGGAGAGGGTTTTTTTGTACTAATAAGAATATTAAAATACAATTTAATTCTATCACCAATTTTTAAAAAATATGAATTATTAGTTTTTTTTCCATTTACTTTAAGTTGACCTTTTCTAATTATTTTACAGATTATTGGAAAACTAAGAGAAGGTAACTTTTTTTTTAAGAAATAATCAATTCTTTTATCATTGAAGTCAGCTCCAATTGTCCATTCGTTTTCATTTAGATTATTAGTCATTTGAAAACTTAGAACTTGGTTTTAAGAATCTTTTTTTTCCTCTTTTGAACTTGAGCTTTCTGTTTTTGGTAATCTGTCATCAGTTTGCTTGAGATTCTTCTCTTTATTTTTAGCCTGGGTATCTACATTCAATTCTTTATCTTCAGGAGCTTTTTGTTCAGTATCTTTTTTTTGCTCCTCAACTCTTTTTTTATCAATGTAACCCTTTGCTGATATATCTCTATCTACCAGTTCAATAATTGCTTTAGGAGCTGCATCACCATATCTAAAACCCGACCTAAGAACTCTGGTATACCCACCACTTCTAGAAGCATATCTTTTTGCAAGAACATCAAAAACCTTATTAACAAGTGTGTTATCTCTTAAAATGCTAAACACCTTTCTTTTAGAATGTAAATTATTGTTCTTACCTGAATGAAGTATCTTTTCTACAAACGGTCTTAGATCTTTTGCTTTAGGTAATGTCGTCTCTATTTGTTCATTAATTATAAGAGATTTAGCAAGGTTCTTTAGCAGTGCTATTCTATGACTAGTTTTCCTATTAAGCTTTCTACCTGATATTTTATGTCTCACGTCTCATTTCCTATTCTAGTAAGGGTCATCCAGTTTTTTTCTAATATCTTCAATATTTTCTGGAGGCCAACCTTCAATCTTCATTCCTAATTCTAAGGTCATGGTGGATAAGATTTCTTTAATTTCATTTAAGGACTTTCTTCCAAAATTCGGGGTTCTGAGCATTTCAGATTCTGTTTTTTGAACTAAATCTCCAATATAAATTATTTCGTCATTTTTTAAGCAATTTGCAGATCTTACAGAAAGTTCAAGTTCTTCAACCTTTCTTAAAAGGTTAACGTTAAGTTGAGGCTCCTCTTTAGTTGGAGTAACAACTTCTTCAACAGGGTCATCAAAGTTAATAAACATTTTTAGTTGTTCATCTATAATTCTCGCTGCGTATGCTACAGAATCTTCAGGTATTACCGAACCATTAGTTTCAATTTGCATTATTAGTTTATCATAGTCAGTGACTTGACCAACTCTAGAATTTTCAACTTTGAAGGAAACTTTTCTAACTGGCGAAAAAAATGAGTCTATAAAAATAGTACCTAAAGGTGCATCCTCACCATTACCATGTTTTATTGCAGGAACATATCCCTTGCCTTCATCAACACTTAAAGTCATATTGATTTTTGCTTTTGAATCAAGAGTACAAATATGTAAATCTTTATTTAGAACCTCAACATGGGCACCACATTCAATATCACTGGCTTTTATTTCCTTAGGGCCATTAGCTTTAATGTAAATTTTTGAAGATTCAACATCATTTAATTTTATAGCCAGTTGTTTTATATTTAGAATTATCTCAGTAACATCTTCAATAATTCCGGGAATTGAGGAGAATTCATGAGTAACACCCTCTATTTTAATAGAAGTGACCGCCGC
>CACBBU010000040.1 GCA_902537615.1 uncultured Alphaproteobacteria bacterium | reverse complement strand
CTAAGAATTTTTCATAGATTTTATTAGCATGAAAACATATCTCGTTTTTAAATAAAGGAAATCTTATTAAACCTAAAATATAAAGTAAAAACCACTTTGAAAAAATTGATGAATTTGACATTCTTCTGGCAAATCGCCAGGATCTGGCTGTTAACCTTCGTGTAGCAAATAATCTAACATGCAAGGACAAATCTTTATTTTCCTTAATAAAAAGCTCAAGTGCCTTTGAAACTCTGTAAATTTGATTAGTTTTTTTTTCTGAAATTTGTCCAGGAGCATTAAAAGGTAAGATAGCAATAGGATAATTAAGTTTTATAAAAGTACCTAATTTTGATAGCCTTAAAGTCAAAGAATATTCTTGGCTATGAATTACCCTTTCATCGCAACCACCAGCTCTTTGACATAACTCTCTTCTAACCAAAAATTGTGAAGGGTTAAACATAGAATTTCTCATAGCTGAAAAAATGGGTGTTTGTATTATAGAATTGTTATTACAATCAAAATCTTCGTCAAAATCTACTGATTTAATATTTTTTACCTTTCTTTGAAGTCCAAATGCCAAAACGGCCTCTTGGTCCTTTTCTAAAAGCTTTAAAAGACAAAAAGTAGCTTTACTTAAAATAACATCATCAGCATCAAGAAATTTTATATATTTCATCTTTGCTAAGTTGATTCCGACATTAGTAGCATAAGCAGAACCTTTATTTTTTTGGCTTATAATTTTACAATTTTTAAGTTTTCTTGTTTCTTTTTTTAACACTCTTAGAGAATCATCAGTTGAACCATCATCTATGAAAATATATTCCTTATCAAAACCTCCTTTTTGAGAAGAAATTGAATTTATCACATATTTGAGATAAGAAGATTTATTAAAAACAGGAACAACAAAACTTACAGAGGACATTTATTCTTTAAAGTTTATCAAAACTTTTTCCAGACTCATATTTCCAAAGGCAGAGGCCTTAGTTTGTTCTTTTCTTTGTTGTTTAACAATCCCTACACCAGGGCAAATCCATTCTTTAATAAAAATATCAACCCCTATTGGTCCTGACCTAGTGTCAGCGATAAACTCGGATTTTCCTTTTCCTTCAATATATATACAATTTTTAAAATTACCTGCTTTCACATTTATGGATACATTTCTCTTCTTAATTGAATAAAAAACTTTGAAAATTGCAGAAGGTATAAAGTCTCTCAGAGGTGGTTGGAAACCTTTTGTTATATATAATTGACTTTTTGTTTCCCAGTTATCAATTTTAAAGTCAAGCGATGGATAAATTATTTTTTCAACAGGCTCATCATATCCAGTTTTTGAAACTATTTTTGCTGCCGTTCTTATCAAACTATCTTCAAATTTATCTTTAAAAAAAGATAGCATGTCACCGTTGGAATATATTTTTGAAAAAATAATTCCTTTTCCCATAATATTTGAAGCAATATTTGTCACAGTTAATCTTTTCACATCCGTTGAACCGGTGTAATCAGAATTAATTTTAATTTCGTAATTCCAAATAATACCCTGTTGATGAGGAAAAAAATTTTTCTCATTTTTGCATCCAACTAATGTCAATATAAAACTGAAACTAATCATAAAAAACACAGTTTTTCTCATAAAACATGGTGCCCAGGGGAGGAATTGAACCACCGACACAGCGATTTTCAGTCGCTTGCTCTACCAACTGAGCTACCTGGGCAATTTGATTAATAAATTAAGTTATTACAACAGCAGAAAGAAAATTTCAATTTTTAAATCCAATATTAATCAAGATTTTATACAAGCTGTTTAAACAAAGTCCAACAACATTAGAATATGACCCCCTAATCTTTCTTATATATTTACCCCCGATTCCTTGAATAGCATAACCACCAGCTTTACCTACACCCTCATTAAGTAACAAAGAATTAGAGAAATCTTTCTTAGAAAGAATATCAAAGTAAACGTCTGTTTTGGTAAGTCTTCTATAAACGTGTCCACTACAATCAATTACACAAATACCTCCATACACAAAATGTTTCCTGCCTGACAGTTGAGAGAGGTGAATTTTTACATCTTCTTTAGAATGGCACTTACTAAAAACTTTCCCACATCTAAAAACTTCAGTATCAGCCGAAATAATAATTTCATTAGTCATTTTAAAATTAGTTTTAATTGAATTAGCTTTTAAATACGAAAGCTCTACAACTTTTTTTGTTATCGGAAGTTTTACTTTGTAATTATCTTCATCAAAGACTGGCGGCATAACTTTAAAATTATTTATTCCTAATTGTCTCAACAAATCCTGCCTTTGCTTTGATGATGAGGCCAAAATAATTTTATTTTTTTTATACAAGTTTATTTATGTCTAAATGTTATTCTTCCCTTAGTAAGGTCATATGGTGTCATTTCTACCGTGACTCTATCCCCCGCTAAAACTCTTATCCTGAACTTTCTCATTTTTCCAGCAGTATGAGCAATTATTTCATGATTGTTATCTAATAAAACTCTAAACATGGCATTCGGTAAAAGTTCTTTAACCGTCCCATTAAATTCCATTAATTCTTCTTTAGCCATATATAATATCTAATTCTTAATTCTGCATTCTATTGATAAAGCATGGGCTTGTAAACCCTCTTGATTAGCAAGTATTATCGCATCTTTTCCTATTTTTTTTAGGTTTTCACTACTACAACTTACGATTGAAGTTCTTTTAAAAAAATCCAAAACATTTAATCCAGAAGAAAATTTTGCAGTTCTATCTGTCGGCAAAACATGATTGGGAC
>CACBBU010000039.1 GCA_902537615.1 uncultured Alphaproteobacteria bacterium | reverse complement strand
TCTTCGGTTTTAGGTGTAAAAAAAGAAAATTCTAACAGAGTTGCTGCAGCTGTAGAATTTATACATTGTTATTCATTAGTCCATGATGACCTCCCTGCAATGGATGATGATGATTTAAGAAGAGGACATCCGACATGTCATATTAAATTTGATGAGGCTACAGCTATTTTAGTTGGTGATGCTTTTCAGTCACTTGCTTTTGAAATTCTATCTAATAAAAAAACTCATGAAAACTCTGAAGTTAGATGTAATTTAATAACTGAATTAGCCAAATCATCTGGTGCTGAAGGAATGGTTGGAGGACAAATGCTAGACTTAGAAGCTGAAAAAAAAACTTTAAGTTTAGAAAAAATTCTTGAATTACAAAGGTTAAAAACAGGAGAATTATTTAGATTTTCTTGTATAGCACCATGTATTTTAGCTGAAAAATACGACGAGCTTAAAGTTTTTGAAAATTTTTCGTCTAAACTTGGTTTAGCGTTTCAGATAAAAGATGATTTATTAGATGTTGAGGGAAACATTATTGACGTTGGAAAAAAAACAGGAAAAGATTTTAAACAAGGAAAGGAAACCTTAGTAACATTACTTGGAAAAGAAAATGCAAAAAAAAAATCCAAAGATTTGATAGAAGAGTCTATTAAAATAATAGAACCATTTGGTGAGAAAGCAAAGAATTTAATTGATTTAGCAAAATTTGTAATATCTAGAAATAAATAGATAATTAATATGTTTAGTTCAAACATCGTTTCAAAGAAATATAATAATAAAAGATTAGATTTATTTCTTGTAGGTATTGGTATTGTCAAATCTAGACAAAGAGCAGTTTCTCTTATTATGAATGGTAATGTATATATAACCGATAAAAAAATTGATAAACCAGGAAAGTTAATTAAAAATAAACAAATAATTAGGATAAAAAAAAATGATAATCCGTGGGTTTCTCGAGGGGGGGTTAAATTATCAAAAGCAATCAATAATTTTAAAATTAATGTTAAAGATAAGGTTTGTGCTGATATAGGTTGTTCAACAGGTGGATTCAGTGATGTTCTTTTAAAAAATGGTGCAAAAAAAATTTTTGCAATTGATGTTGGTTATGGTCAATTTGATTGGAGATTAAGAAATTCAAAAAATATTATTTTGTTAGAAAGAACAAATGCAAAATTTGTTAATTCTAAAATTGTAACTGAATTAGTTGATTTGGTGGTTTGTGATGTAAGTTTTATTTCTTTAAAAAAGGTAATTTTACCATTTAAAAGTTTATTAAAAGAAAAATTTGAAATAGTAGCACTTATAAAACCACAATTTGAGGCTTCAAAGCAATTGGTTGGGAAAAAAGGTATCATAAGGGATGAAAAGATCCATAGAAGTATTTGTAGAAATATAAATTGTTGGTTTATTGAAAATTTCTCTCCAAATTTTATAGAAATTATTGATAGTCCAATTTTAGGTCAAAAAGGAAATAAAGAATTTCTGATTTACCTTAAAAAAGGTTAATCATTAATTTTTTTTATAAGAAATAAATCTGCAAGTACTATTGCAACCATTGCTTCACCAATTGGAACTGCTCTAATACCTACACATGGATCATGTCTTCCCTTAGTGCTAATGTCAGTGTTTTCGCCGTCAATATTAATGGTTTTTTTTTTGTTAATATTGAGCTAGTTGGTTTCACGGCAAACTTAATTACAATATCTTGTCCTGAAGTAATTCCACCTAGTGATCCCCCAGAATTATTAGATTTAAAAGAAATTTTATTTTTTAAAGTACTAATTTCATCTGCATTTTCTTCACCACTAAGTTCAGCTGATTTAAACCCTGAGCCGATCTCAAAGCCTTTAACTGCTGGGATACTCATTATAGCTTTTGCCAAAAGTGCTTCAACTTTATCAAAAACAGGTTCACCAAGACCCACCGGAACGCCTGAAACATTTATTTGTATAATTGCACCGGTTGACGAACCATTTTTTCTTATATTTTTTAGGTAATTTTCCCACTTTGGAACAGTCAATTTATCAGGACAAAAAAAGTCATTATTTTCTATTTCATTCCAATCCCACCTTTTATCATCAATTTTTTTTTTTCCTATTTGAATTAACGCACCTTTAATCTTGACTTTATTTCCTAGAATTTTTTGCGCAATTGCTCCAGCTGCTACTCTCATTGCTGTTTCTCTCGCCGATGCTCTGCCTCCTCCTCTGTAATCTCTAATTCCGTATTTCTTAAAATAAGTAAAATCAGCGTGCCCAGGCCTAAATTTTTTTTTGATTTCTTCATAATCCTTTGATCTAGTATCTTCATTATAAATTATTAAAGAAATGGGGGTGCCTGTTGTAATGCCATTAAATACTCCAGATAAAATTTTAATTTTATCAGACTCTTTTCTTTGTGTGGTATACTTAGATTGACCTGGCTTCCTTCTTTCAAGAAATTTTTGAATAAATTTTTCAGTAATTTTTATTTTTGATGGAACACCCTCTATTACGCACCCTAATGCTTCACCATGACTTTCACCCCAGGTTGAAACTTTAAACAGCTTTCCAGTGCTACTTCCAGTCATTCTATTCTACCGAAATATCTGGGGCATCAACCGCTTTCATTCCAACAACATGGTATCCGCAATCAACATGAACGACTTCCCCGGTAACCCCAGATGATAAGTCTGAGAGAAGATATGATGCATTTTTACCTACTTCTTGAATAGTCGTACTTCTCCTCAAAGGTGAATTATATTCATTCCACTTCAAAATATACCTAAAATCTGAAATTCCTGAGGCAGCTAAAGTTTTAATTGGACCTGCTGAAATAGCATTAACTCTAATATTATCTTTACCGAGATCCTCAGCTAAATATTTTACACTTGTTTCTAAAGCAGACTTAGCGATACCCATAACGTTATAATGTGGCATTACTCTCTCAGCACCCAGGTAAGACAAAGTGAGGATTTGTCCACCATTATTCATAAGTTTTCTAGCTCTCTGACAAACTGCTGTAAATGAGTAGCAAGAAACATCTAAAGTATTGATAAAGTTTTCTCTCGTAGTTTCAATATATCCACCTTTTAATTCATTTTTATCAGAAAAAGCTATTGAATGAACAACAAAATCAATAGAGGACCATTTCTTTGAAACTTCAGAAAAAAAATTATCTATACTTTTATCATCTTTAACATCACATTCAAAAACCATTTCAGAGTTACAATTTTTTGCTAAAGGAATTACTCTTTTCTTGATTGAATCATTAACATAAGAAAAGGCAAGATTGGCGCCCAATTGATTGAGTTGATCTGCT
>CACBBU010000038.1 GCA_902537615.1 uncultured Alphaproteobacteria bacterium | reverse complement strand
CTCAATGCGGTTACCATGACAATGGAAGGCGTACATTTGGAAATTCAATGATAATTGATCCGTGGGGAAAAGTTTTAAAAAAAGCTAAACATTCTGTCTGTACAATCACATGTGAAATTGATTTAGAGAAAATAAATTTTTATAGAAAAAGAATTCCAGCAATGACAATTTATTAGTTAAACTTTTTTAAAAACAGCAGTTTGAATAACATTTTCTTTTTCTTTACCCTTATCTAAATAAAATTTTAAAAAATTAATTTTGCAATTTTTTAAACTAAAAAGATCTTCTATTAGTAATTTCTTTAAAGTAAACGAAACTAATTTCTCATTTATTTCTGAGTAGCAGGTCTTAAAATTTTCTTATGCCTGATCCCAGGTTTAGTGTTCTTCTATTTTTGTATATATCCAATCTTGGAGATGAATTTTGATAAAAATTCTTTTCATTCTAACTTAGATGAAAATAAATAATTAATTTTTTCTGTATTTACGTAATTCCACTTTTTCTTAAGAAAATTGTAAAATACACCTTGAAATGAAATATTTGAGAAGTCGTTTCTTAAAAGTTCTCTTTTTAGTTTATTGGGTTTAACAAATTTTACCCATTGATGTGTATTCTTAGGGACAATTTTTAAAACTTCCTCAGCAAAAAAAATTGCAGCTAAGTATGATATGATTGTTTGGTTTATTGTTGAACCAATAAAAAACCCTCCATTTTTTAAATATTCTTTCAACCCATTAATAAGTAAATCAACACTTTGTACATGTTCTAAAACTTCCATACATGTAATAATATCAAATTTCTTATGCAAATTAATATCTGTGATATTACCTTCAATATAATTTATTTTTAAATTCATTTTTTTTGCATGTTCTTTTGCAACTAAAATTGCTTTTTTGTTTTCGTCTATTCCAGTTACGTTAGCTCCAAGCCTGGCAAGAGGTTCACATAAAATTCCTCCACCGCAACCCACATCTAGAATATTTAATGATTTTATGGATTTTCCGACTGAATTTAAAATAAATTTTATCCTCAACGGGTTGAATGCGTGTAAGGCTTCAAAATTTCCTGTTTCATTCCACCACTCGCCAGATAACTCGTCAAAAATATTTTTACTCGTATCTTTTTGAATTGTAATTTTCTTGCTTTTCATATCAATATCTTTACATATGTTAATATTTAATTTGTGAAACAATAAAAAAATAATGTCAATATTAGTAATGAAATTTGGTGGAACGTCTGTTGCTAATTTAAGTAGGATTAAAAATTTACAACGATTGGTCAAGGATAAAATTTTAAGTGGTCATAAGAAGATAATCCTAGTTGTATCTGCTATGAGTGGAGTTACAAATAATTTAGTAAAGCAATATACAAAAATAGACACTGATATTAATAAACCAGAATATGATGTAATTTTATCAACAGGTGAACAATATTCATCTGCACTTATCAGCACTTTTTTAAATAAAAGTGGTGTTAAGTCTCGATCAATTCTCGGGTGGCAGATCCCAATTATTACTGATAACAAGTTTAGCCAAGCAAGGATTGAAAAAATAGATACAGAAAAAATTTTAAAATTATTTAGAAATTTTAATGTATTAGTTGTTGCTGGTTTTCAAGGAATTAGTTCAGACGGAAGAATTACAACACTCGGTAGAGGTGGGTCAGACACCAGCGCTGTAGCCATAGCAGTAGCTTTTAAATCAAAAATTTGTGAGATATATACTGATGTGGAGGGAATATTTTCTTCTGACCCAAGGGTTGTCAAAGATGCAAAAAAAATCAAAAACATAACTTATGAAGAAATTCTTGAAATGGCATCACTAGGATCTAAAGTTCTTCATCCGAGATCAGTTGAATTAGCTATGAAATATGATATTAAGATTCATGTAAGGAGTTCTTTTAATAGAAAGCTTGGTTCAATGGTTGTAAAAGAAGAAAATAAACTTGAAAAAGAGATAGTTACCGGAATATCTGCGTCTGAAAATGACGCTAATATCTCCTTGAAAGGCATACCTGATAAACCTGGTGTTGCTGGGCAAATATTCAGCATTCTTTCTGAGGCGGATATTAATGTTGATATGATTGTTCAAAACATTACTGATGACGGAAAGTTTGCTAGTATCACCTTCACGGTTCCATTGGATGATTGTAAAAGAGCTGTAAAGGTTTTACGAAATTCAAAAATAAAATTTAAAAAAATTTTTTTTGATACTAAAATCTGTAAGATATCCATTGTTGGTGTTGGTATGAAAAGTAATGTTGGAGTAGCAAAAGTAATGTTTGAAACATTAGCAAAAAAAAATATTAATATTAAGGTAATCTCAACATCTGAAATAAAGATAAGTGTGTTAATTGAATCACATAAAAAAAGAATTGCGCTTAATTCATTGCATAAGGCTTATGGACTTGCATTGTAGGCAAAATTTATTTTCAAGAGGTAATAAATTTTTAGGTACTAAATATCCTATAATGGGTGGTGCCATGACTTGGTTATCAGAAAGGAATTTAGTGTCTGCAATATCAAATGCTGGCGGTTTTGGAATTATTGCCTGCGGCTCAATGCATACTGAGCAACTTGGGGAAGAAATTGAAGCTACAAAAAAAATGACAAACAAGCCATTTGGGGTTAACTTAATTTTACTTCACCCTAAAATTAATGATTTGATTGATTGTTGTATATCAAAAAAAGTAGAACTAGTAGTTTTTGCTGGAGGATTTCCAAAAAAAAGACAAATTGAATCTTTAAAAAGTAAAGGAATAAAAACTATGTGTTTTGCTACCACATTATCAATTGCAAAAAAAATGATTTCATATGGGATTGATTCATTGGTGCTAGAGGGAAATGAAGCAGGTGGGCATATAGGACCAGTTTCAATAAATGTTTTAATTCAGGATATACTCCCTGAAATAAATGAAGTTCCTATTTTTGTTGCAGGAGGTATTGGGAGAGGAGAAATAATTCTCAAATTTCTGCAACTTGGTGCGTCAGGTTGTCAGATAGGTACTAGATTTGTTTGCGCAACCGAATCAATTGCGCACGAAAACTTTAAAAAAATATTTATTAAATCTGAGGCAAGAAATGCTCAAGTTTCTTTTAAATTAGATGAGAGATTTCCTATTATACCAGTCAGAGCAATTGAAAATAGTGCAACTAAGGAATTTATTAATGAACAAAAAAAACTTTTAAATCTCATTGAAGAAAAAAAGATTTCTCTCAGGGAAGCTCAATTGGAAATTGAACATTTTTGGGCTGGTTCATTAAGAAATGCCGTTTTAAATGGAGATATTGAGAATGGTTCTTTAATGGCTGGCCAAAGTGTTTCAATGGTAAAGGAGATTCAACCAGTGTCAAAAATATTTAATGATTTGCTTATGCAAATTGATAAACAATTAATAACTGAAAGAAGAAATAATCATGCGTG
>CACBBU010000037.1 GCA_902537615.1 uncultured Alphaproteobacteria bacterium | reverse complement strand
TCATAATCATAAGGGTTAAATAACAAGATTCTTTTTATTAATTTTGGAATCTTCAAAGAAACAGTTACTGGAAGAACTCCTCCAATTGACTCGCCAGCAAGTGTAATGTCCTTAATTTTTAGGCTTTTGATTAAATCAACGATACTGTTTGTAAAAAATTCTTGGTCATAATTAGTATTTTTATTTATCGGTGAATCTCCAAAACCAGGAAGATCTATTTGATAAATCATATATTTCTTTTTCAGAATCTCTGACACTTCATCAGAGTATTCAAGTCTATTTCTAATTGTATGAAAAAGCATTAAAGGTTTGCCCTTACCTAAAACTTTGTATCTAATGAAAGTGCCGTCTGATAAATCAAATTTTTTAATATCACTCATGTTTAAATATTTCACTATTTATCAATTAATTTCAAGCGTAAGGATTGCATAATTGAAATGCATTTTTATAGTGATGCTAATAATAAATTTTGGTGTTTTAAAATTTTACTACTCTTAAATGTAAAATATAGTCATGCTAGAATTATTTGTTAAAGTTATATATTATTCACTTTCAATATAGGAGTTTTAAACCATGGAATTTTCGGGTACAAGTGATTATGTCTCAACCCTAGATCTGACAGTAGCAGTTAATGCTTCTATAAATTTGGAAAGACCACTTTTGGTTAAAGGTGAGCCCGGGACTGGGAAAACTGAATTAGCAAGACAAGTTGCAAATTCATTAAAACTTGAAATTATAGAATGGAATATAAAATCAACAACAAAAGCTCAACAAGGTCTCTATGAATATGACGCAGTAAGTAGATTAAGGGATAGTCAATTGGGAGAAAAAATAAAAGACGTCAATAAGTACATTAAAAAAGGAAAAATATGGAATGCATTTGAAACAAAAAAAAAGTCTGTACTATTAATAGATGAGATTGATAAAGCGGATATTGAGTTTCCTAATGATTTGTTACAAGAACTTGATAAAATGGAATTTTATGTCTACGAGACTAGTCAAACAATTAAAGCTCATAACAGACCAATTGTTATTATCACTTCAAACAATGAAAAAGAATTACCTGAAGCTTTTTTAAGAAGATGTTTTTTTCATTACATTAAGTTTCCAGACATAGATACCCTAAAGAAAATTGTAAATGTTCACTTTCCAAAAATAAAAAAAAAATTATTAGATTCTGCTTTAAAAACTTTTTTTGAGATTAGAGAGGTTCCAGGATTAAAAAAAAAACCTTCAACTTCTGAAGCTCTTGATTGGATAAAACTTTTATTAATAGAGGATTTAGATCCTTCTGATTTAAAAACTCAAAGCAATAAGTTGCTTCCCAAGCTTTATGGCGCGTTGATTAAAAATGAACAGGATATTGAACTTTTTGAGCAATTAGCATTTATGTCTAGAGGAAATAGGTAAGGGTGTTTTTAGATTTTTTTTTGAAATTGAAAGATTCTAGGATTCCTATATCACTTAATGAATTTTTGGTATTTTTAGAAGCACTAGAGTTTAATTTTGTTCAATATGATATTAACAAATTTTATTACTTAGCACGCACATGTTTAGTTAAGGATGAAAAATTAATTGATAAATTTGATATTGTTTTTGGAGAATATTTTGAATCTATTGAAAAAATAGAAATAGAGGATGTTCTAAAATTTCTAAATATACCAAATGATTGGCTACAAAAATTATTTGATAAAAAATTTTCAAGCGAAGAATTTAGTAAAATTAAGTCACTTGGTGACTTTGATAAATTAATTGAGACTTTAAAAAAGAGACTTATGGAACAAAAAAAACGTCACCAGGGAGGTAATAAGTGGATAGGAACATCAGGAACCTCTCCTTTCGGTTCATATGGTTATAATCCAGAGGGAATAAGAGTCGGACAACATAAAAGTATTCACAGAAGAGCTGTTAAAGTTTGGGATAAACGTCTTTTTAAAGACTTTGATGATAACCAAACATTAGATAATAGAGGGTTTCAGGTTGCTTTAAAAAGATTAAGACAGTGGGCTAGAACAGGAAACCAAGAGGAGTTTGATATTGAGGAAACAATTAAAGATACTGCAAAAAACGGTTACCTTGATATAAAAACTCGAAAAGAAAAAGAAAACAGTATAAAAATTCTTTTATTTTTAGACGTTGGTGGCTCAATGGATGATCATATTTTAAATGTAGAAAGATTATTTAATGCTACAAAAAATGTTTTTAAAAATTTAAATTACTTTTATTTTCATAATTGTCTTTATGAGGGTGTGTGGAAAAATAATTCAAGAAGGTGGGAAGAAAGATTTTCTACGGAGCAGATTATTAGAACATATGGAAAGGAATATAAGTGTATTTTTGTAGGTGATGCAGCAATGAGTCCTTATGAAATACTTATGCCTGGCGGGGGAAATGAGCATTTTAACGATGAAACGGGAAAAGTCTGGCTTGAAAGAGCAATTAATCAATGGCCATCAAATTTATGGATTAACCCAAACCCTGAAAAAAATTGGAATTTCTATCGTTCAACTTCTATAATAAAAGAAATTTTTAGCAAACGTATGGTACCTTTGAGTGTTAAAGGAATTAAAGAAGGAACAAAGATTTTAACTGTTAACAATTTTTCTAATTAAAAAACTAGAGTTATGGTCTTTTTAAAAAAATATGTTTTGTTATGTTAGATTATGTCTGAAATTACTGACTACAGAATAATAGGATTAAAAACATCAATCCATTCCTTACGACTCCGCATCGGTCTTTTATGGAGTTATTTGAATAAGAAAAATCAAACTAACCCAGAAAACTATGATAAAGAAAAGGATAGTCATAAAACGAAATTTAGAAAAGATTTAACAAAAAAAAATAATGATCAGGAAGGGCTTGGTGAATATAAAAATTATATTGATAACGATCCTAGTTTTTCAAATAAAAGTCAAAAAATAAATTTGCATGATGAGAGAAATATAAGTTCAAACGCTGATAATGGTTTGATCACTCTTCTTCCCGGTGAATGTGCTATCAATCAAGGAGAAAAAGGTGATTCAGCTTTTTTGATTATTTCAGGTTCATTTAATGTTGAGATAGATGATAAAGTTATAGGTGGAATGTCATCAGGTGAAATTTTTGGTGAACTTTCTCTTATTCTTGGTGAGGAGAGAAAAGCTACAGTCAGGGCTGTAACTGGATCTGAATTAGTGGAAATAGATTCTTCTTTTTTAAAAGAGTATTTTCTTTTGTCACATAGCTCTTCTGATAAGAGAAGTAAAACTAACTCAGAAACACAAAGGATAATCAAAGATCTATCAGTTGAGCTCGGTAAAAAAAAAGATCAGAATATAAGTATTACTAAGGAACAATTAATAAATGCAGTTAAAAATGAAAGTCAGGTGATTCAATCACTTGCTATCCAGTTACACAAAAGATTATCGCAAATGATTGTAAAAGAAAAGAAAAGTCAACTGTAAAAACTAAATTTTATTGAAATTGCCGACTTAAAAGTACTTAACTAAA
>CACBBU010000036.1 GCA_902537615.1 uncultured Alphaproteobacteria bacterium | reverse complement strand
TTATAAACTAATTTTGAAAAAAAGAATATATTTTAAATATAAATTAAATATTTATTAATAAAATCAACTATTTATAATTAATTATTACAATTTGGCACTATTTGTGCATATCTAAGGAATATTAATTTTATTTTATTAAATAAGGGAGAAAATTATGTTAAATAAGTTAATTCATTCTTTGCTTCCAGCACTAGGTAGAAACGTGCTAAAACTATCAGCTTTTACAATAGTTTTAGCCTTTTCATTTAGCGCTTTTGCACAAGAAGAGGCAGCACCTGCTGTATCAGGTGAAGTTGCCTACATATTAAATACATTCCTATTTCTAGTTTGTGGTTTTTTAGTTATGTTTATGGCTGCTGGTTTTTGTATGCTTGAAGCAGGACAAGTTAGAAGTAAAAATACGGCTGTTATTTGTCTCAAAAATATTGGACTGTTTTCAATCGCAGGAATCATGTATTACTTAATTGGGTATAATCTTATGTATGATGGCGTTGATGGTGGATATTTAGGCTCTTTCTCTATGTTTGACAGGAGTTCTGAAGTAGACATTGAAACTGGATATGCAGCTGCGTCAGACTGGTATTTCCAAATGGTATTTGTTGCAACTACAGCATCAATAGTATCAGGCGCTCTTGCAGAAAGAATTTTAATCTGGCCTTTCTTTCTCTTTATAGCACTATTAACAGGATTTATTTATCCAATTGCAGGTTCTTGGCAATGGGGTGGCGGTTGGTTAAGCGAAATGGGCTTTTCTGATTTCGCAGGATCAACTCTTGTTCATTCTGTTGGTGGATGGGCTGCTCTTGCTGGAGCTATTTTACTAGGAGCTAGAGAAGGAAAATTCTTACCAGACGGTTCCGCTCAAACACTACCAGGATGCTCACTTCCTATGACTACTTTAGGTGTGTTTATACTTTGGTTAGGTTGGTTTGGGTTTAACGGCGGCTCACAGTTGGCGTTAGGTTCTGGAGCAGACGCTACAGCTGTTGCTGATATTTTTGTTAATACAAATCTTGCAGCAGCGGGTGGTGTGGTAGCATGTATGATTGTAAGTAAATTAACTAATAGTCATACTAACATAGCTGCAACACTCAATGGTGCGATTGCTGGACTTGTTGCAATAACAGCTGAGCCACTTACTCCGTCAATGGGGCAGGCTATAATTATTGGTGCAATTGGCGGTATAATTTGTATGTATGGTATGAAACTTATGGATTTACTTAAGATTGACGATGTTGTTATGGCAATACCTGCTCACTTGTTCGCTGGAATCTGGGGGACATTAGTTGTAGCATGGACTAACCCTGATGCATCTCTTTTTGTCCAGTTTATTGGTGTGATTTCTTATGGTGCTTTCACATTAATAGCAAGTCTAATACTTTGGTTCGTGATCAAAACTGTCATTGGAATTAGAGCTTCCAAAGATGACGAGGAATATGGTCTTGATATGAGTGAATTAGGTACTATGTCGTATCCTGATTTCACAAAAAGTAAATAAAAGCTCCCCATATAAAAAGGGTCTAGGTAACTAGACCCTTTTTAATTCCTGAAGTCTTTACCAAAAAAAATTATCCAAGAAACTATCGCTGGGATACCAACCAATAATTCTCTGACTCTTCTACCTATTGCCACAGAAAAAGCCACAGATGGGTTTAAACCGACATAACTTCCAATCACTACGAATGCTAGTTCTTGAATACCAATTCCCGCTGGAACAAAAAAAGCAATGGCTCTAATTATTCCAGTAAAGGATTCAATAAGTATAACGTCTATGAAGGAGATATGAACATCTATAATTAGAAGAAAAATGTAAATCTCAAATGCTCCAGCCAACCAACCAACCAATCTAAAAAAAAGCGCTTTTGAAACAGTAGCTTTTTTCTTTGTAAGATAATATAAAGAAGTATCTAGTTTAATAAAAAATATAATATTTTTTTTATTTAACTTAATGTTAAAAAATGAATTATTATTTCTAACAATGCGCCTTAATAATCTTCTTCTAATAAAAAAATAGAAAAAAATACATCCACAAAAGATTATAATTAATGAAAAATAAATATAGTGATTATAACCAGAAAATATTAAATCTGAATCTTTGAAGATTACCAAAAAAAAACTAAAGAGCCCTATTATAAAAAGAGAAAATGTAGCTAAAATTAAATCAGCAAAAACAGTTGAAGAGGCTTCATGGGTTGACAATCCTTTTTTAATTCCTAAGTAAATACGAACAAATTCACCTGTAACGTTGCCTGTTGGAAAAAATTTTCCTGATGTCTGGGCAATCCACGTAATAATAAATGACCAAAAGAATGAAAAAGATTTTTGTTTTAACAAAATAAACCATGTTAGTGAATCAAAATATAAAGTAGGTATGTGGGCTAAGAATAATAAATATAATTTATTTTTTTTTTTATTAATTAAATCTAACGCTTCAGTACCTCCAAAAAAATCATAAACCCATTTAAATAAAAAAATTCCAAGAAATAAAAAAATTATAAATTTGATATTTTTAGTTTTTAACATTTAAAAAATATTTGAATTAACAATTTTTTTTATAACATTTTTTGGATTATCTGAATCAACTCTTGGATGCCATGAGAAGAATGAAAACCTCCTATAAAATAATTTTCCAGAATGAGGCGGTCTAGAATAATCATAGTCGTAGAGTTTTCTATAACATTCCTTTTCCAAACTAATGTAATCTAAGTTTCCTTTTTCAGAATTATATATTTTTAATAATTTGATTTTTTCTTTTTTTTCTTTTTCTGACAGTATAATTGTGACTTCATTTTTCATAGGTTTAACAAACTCATTACAATTAATTTGACCTTTTGAATAGTTATATTCTGCATATTCATATATCTTAGAATTATTCCGAAACCTTGAACAAATAAAATTACTTACATCATGATCTTGGTGCCCTCCCTCGTATGCTGGGCAAAAGATAGTATCTATTTTGTAGTTTTTAACTAGGTGATTAATTTTACTAAAAGTTTTGTCTATATTTTCTTTTAATTTTCTGGTTGGTATGTCTTGCTTAAAAAATTTTTCAACTCCTAAAAGGCGTAAAGATTTTTTCATCTCTTCGTTTCTTAGTTTTTTTTTTTCTTCATATTTTTTTTTTTCCCAAAACCACATATCCTCTTGTGAGATAACACCATTGGTAGGAAAAAAAATAATAAGATTTTTTTTTAATAAAATCTTCTTTATTATAAATGTAGCACCAACTAACTCATCATCGGGATGCGCAGCAATAAATAGAATGTTCTTCATTGAGAGTTCAAGACTTTTTTCCAATTTTCATAAAACACACTAAAAAAAATATGTCTCCATGATGGACCTGAATTAAGTTTTTGTAAATTATTTTTAATTTTTGAACTATTTTTTTCTTCTATAAGTATTTCATAAATTATTTTAACCCATTCACTCACAATGTATTTCTTTATGACAATACCATCAAAATTATGACTTATATTTCTACCTCCTCCTCCTGGGGAGACAACACATAAG
>CACBBU010000035.1 GCA_902537615.1 uncultured Alphaproteobacteria bacterium | reverse complement strand
TTGAATTATCTTTTTCATTTCTTAATATTTTTTTTATAATAATTGAAATTCTCCTTGATGTTGAAAAGGTTTCAATTGAAGAAAAACTAATTTTTTTTTTAACAAATAATTCTAAAAAAAGTTCATATAGTTGTTTTTCACCAAGAATTTGAGCTGAACTTGGTAATTCCTCACCATAAATTTCTAACAATAAATCACTCATTGTTTTCTAAAATTAAATTACAACATTTTTGAACTAAAGATCTAATTTTCAATATATATGCTTGCCTTTCAGTCACAGATATTAGTCCCCTGGCGTCAAGAAGGTTAAAAGCATGACTGGCTTTAATACAAAGTTCGTATGCAGGTAATGGTAAGTTATTTTTAATTAAATCCTCACACCCTTCATCAAAAGCAGAAAACGAATCAAACAAGTATTTTTTTTTAGCGTACATAAAATTATAAGCAGACATCTGCTCTTCATTTTTTTTAAATATATCTCCGTAAGTTATGCCAGATTTATCCCATTTAATATCAAAAATATTATCAACTTTTTGGACAAACATGGCTAATCTTTCTAATCCATAAGTCAATTCAAGAGAAACTGGTTTACAATCTATTCCTCCAACCTGTTGAAAGTATGTAAATTGACTAATTTCCATACCATTACATTGAATTTCCCATCCAAGACCAGCAGCACCTAGAGTGGGACTTTCCCAATCATCTTCAATAAATTTTATATCATTTTGTTTATGGTCAATACCTACTTTTGACAAACTTTCTAAGTAAATTTCTTGTGAATCAATTGGATTTGGCTTAATAATTACTTGAAGTTGATAATAATGTTGCAATCTATTGGGGTTTTTACCATATCTACCATCAGATGGTCGCCTACAGGGCTGAACAAAAACAGATTTCCATTTTTTATTTCCCAGACTTTTTAATGCAGTTTGTGGATGAAAAGTTGCTGCTCCCATTTCCATATCAAAGGGTTGAGTAAGCAAACAACCCTTGCTAACCCAAAACTTTTGAAGATTAAAAATTATTTCTTGGAATGATAACATTTTTATTAATAATTTCTTTCTACTATAATATTTTAAAAACACTATATTAAAAAAAAATAACTTTTTAATTGAGTGTAAAATTTATAGCAAACCTTAACATTTATGAAAATTGTCAAATTTAAAAATTTTAAAGAAAATGATTCTTTTGAAAAGTTTTCAAACTGGCTTCAAAAAGATTTAAATCAAGTTAACAAAATCATTCTTGAAACATTGGAAACTGATTCGTCTCTTATTACCGAACTATCAGGCTACATAATAGGAGCCGGTGGAAAAAGGATAAGGCCGTTATTAACATTAGCAACCGCAAAATTATGTGAATACTCGGGGAACAGACACTTAAGCTTAGCATCTGTAATTGAATTTATTCACACCGCCACTCTTCTTCATGATGATGTAGTGGACGGTAGTAAAAAAAGACGTGGGAAAAAAACAGCTAATTTTATTTGGGGAAATAAATCAAGTATTCTGGTAGGAGACTTCCTACTAAGTAAAGCTTTTAAAATTTTAACTAATGACGGCTCACTCAAATGCATTGATATAATTTCAAATGTTTCTGAAAAAATTTCCTTTGGAGAAGTCAAACAATTGATGTCAGTAGGAAATCCAAATATAAGTGAGGCAGACTACTTAGATATTATTGGCTATAAAACTGCAGAACTTTTCTCAGCAGCCTGTCAGTTGAGTGCGGAAATAAGTGAAGTTCAAGAAACAAAAAAAAAGTCCTTAAAGGACTTTGGATATTTTCTAGGAATTTCGTACCAGATTATTGATGATACTCTAGATTATTTTTCTGAAGAGAAAATTTCTGGAAAAGAAATCGGTAACGACTTCAAAGAAAATAAAATGACTCTTCCATTAATTTTAGTTTTTAACAGAGGGGATAAAAAAGAAAAAAACTTTATCCAATATTTAATTCAAGATAAAAAATTGAATGACTCAGACTTTAAATGGGTTATTGAAAAAATGAAAAAATACGAAGTATTAAATGACTGTCTTCAAAAAGCTAGACATTTTTCTATAATGGCTAAAGATTGTCTTGGGACATTCACTGATAACAATGAAAAAAAAAAACTCATTGGTTTAGCTGATTTTTTAATTAATAGACAAAAATAGATATGGAATACTTTTTGCAGAATTATTTTATGCATAAAATAAAAGTAAAAGCAAAAAACCACTATATTGCTATTAAAATGATGGAATTTATTGTGAACAACTATCTTATTTTATCACTTTTTTTAATTTTTATATTAATTTTCATTTAATATTTATTTATTTTTATTAATTTATTCATTATGGATGAATTAAATAGGTTTTCAAAAAGATTTAAACGGTATGCTAATCTAGGGACATCAGCTGGTTCTCTTGCTATAAATTTTCTTGGATCTAAAATTTTCAATTCTAAAGACGGAAAAAATGCTGAAGACTTATCAAGAATCTTAGGAAATCTAAAAGGGCCGATAATGAAGATTGCCCAATTATTGTCTACAGTCCCAGATCTTTTGCCAGAAGAATATACCAAAGAACTTGCAAAACTTCAGTCAAGTGCACCTCCTATGGGCTGGAACTTTGTAAAAAGAAGAATGAAAAATGAGTTAGGAGTTGATTGGTTAGACATTTTTGACTCATTTGAAAAGGCACCTTTTGCTGCTGCATCACTAGGCCAGGTTCACAGAGCCTTGTTCAAAAAGAATGAAGTTGTTTGTAAATTACAGTATCCAGATATGTTGTCTATAGTTGAGGCTGATATTGGGCAGTTAAAATTATTATTTTCAATTTATAAAAAAATAGATCCAACCATTGATACCTCCGAAATACAGAAGGAAATTTCATCTAGAGTTCGAGAAGAACTTGATTACTCTTTGGAGCAAAAACATATGGAACTTTTTAGCTTTATTTTTGAAAAAAATAATAAAATTCACATCCCCTACGTTTTTAAAGAAATTTCCACTAAAAGACTTCTGAGTATGAACTATCTTGAAGGCAAAAAATTACTTGAGTTTAAAAAAGAACCTGAAAATAATCGAAAAGAACTTGCTAAAAATATGTTTAATGCTTGGTATTATCCTTTTTATAAATACGGAGTTATTCATGGTGACCCACATTTAGGAAATTATTCTGCTAATAAAAAATTTGAAATAAATTTATTGGATTTTGGTTGTATAAGAATTTTTAAGCCATCTTTCGTTGAAGGAGTCATAAATCTATATCATGCAATTATGAGTAACGATGAGGATTTAGCAGTTAGTGCCTATAGAAACTGGGGGTTTGAGAATATAAATAAAGAATTAATTGAAATATTGAATATCTGGGCGAAATTTTTGTATTCTCCACTTTTAGAAGATAAGGTTAGAAAAATGCAAGAAACTAACTCAACAGCCTACGGAGCAGAAGCAGCAAACAAGGTACATCGTGAATTAAAAAAAATTGGAGGAGTTAAACCTCCTAGAGAATTTGTTTTTATGGATAGAGCAGCTATTGGACTTGGC
>CACBBU010000034.1 GCA_902537615.1 uncultured Alphaproteobacteria bacterium | reverse complement strand
ATCAACAGAAATAAAAAGAGATAATAAAACTTTGGATTTTCTTAAAAATCTCTCTAAAAATGAAAAAGCAGAGGCTACAAGAAAATCATCACAAAAATGTTTAGAATTTTTTTCCAATAAAATATCAAATTTTTTAGGTGGTTCTGCAGACCTAACGTCATCAAATCTTACGAAAATATCAAACTCTAAAATAAATGGAAAAACCACAAATTATATACATTATGGGGTTAGAGAGCATTTAATGGCAGCAGCAATGAATGGTATATCTGTTCATGGTGGTTTTCTTCCTTATGGCGGAACTTTTTTAGTTTTTTCAGATTATTGTAAAAACGCTATTAGATTGTCCGCAATGATGAAACAACAGGTAATCTACGTTTTCACTCATGATTCAATAGGTCTTGGCGAAGATGGACCAACTCATCAACCAATAGAGCATTTAGCAAGCCTTAGGTCAATTCCTAATCTTTTGGTTATTCGTCCATGTGATGCGATAGAAACTTTTGAGGCATGGGAGCAAGCAATACAGAATGTAAATTCGCCAACAGCTTTAATATTATCCAGACAGAATTTACCCTTGATAAGGAATAGTTTTAAAGAAAATAAATTGAGTAGAGGGGCTTACTTTCTTAAGCAAGTTGAAGGATCAAAGTTTTCAATAATATCAACTGGCTCAGAAGTATCATTGGCAATAAAAGTTCATAATTTTTTCATGAATAAAAAGATTAAAAGTAATGTAATATCAATGCCATCTATGGAATTGTTTAATAGACAAGGCTCTAGCTACCAAAAAAAAATACTAGGTAACAAACCGAAAGTAATCATTGAAGCTGCCTCAAGTTTCGGTTGGCATAAATATGTTACTCAAAATGACTTGTTAGTCAGTATTGATAATTTTGGAGAGTCAGGAAAAGGCAATGACCTTTTTGATTTTTTTGGTTTTAATTGTAATAATATAATTCGTTTAATTAAAAAAAATATTCTGAAGTGATTACATTAAAAAAAAGATTTGAAGACCTTGATAGTTTTGTCATTAACAAGAAAGTGATACTTAGAGTTGACTTAAACCTCCCTTCATTTGAAGGAGAAATTGTTGACTTTACTAGATTAGAAAAGATTTCTCCAACAATTAAATATTTACTAAATAGAAAAGCAAAAATTATACTAATTTCTCATATGGGTAGACCAAATCAAGATAATAAAGAATCTTTATCACTGAAAGTACTCTCATCTAAAATAAGCGCCTACATTAATTCTGAGTTAGTTTTTATAGAAGACAACATAATGAATATAAAGAAAGATAAAATTGAAAAAGCTTTTAATAGTTGCAATGTGGTATTACTAGAAAATTTAAGATTTTTTAAAGAAGAGGAATCAAATGATGATAGTCTTTCAAAAAAATTATCCTCCTTTGCAGACATTTATGTAAATGAAAGCTTTTCCACATGCCATAGAAAACATTCCTCAATAGTTGGAATTCCAAAATTTCTTCCCTCTTTTCCTGGAATGCTTCTTGAGCAAGAGGTTTCTAACCTTAAAAGATTAATTACTACTGCTAATTACAGTTCTGCTGTTGCAGTATTTGGTGGTTCCAAAGTTTCAACAAAAATTAAGGTTATAGAATATTATTTAAAAAAATTTGGGAAGGTCATAATAGGTGGAGCAATGGCTAATACATTCTTATCTTCAAAAAAAATTAGTATTGGTGCTTCAATTTATGAAAAGTCAATGCAAAAAACCGCTAAAAGTCTTTTAGATTACTATGATGATAAAATATCTCTTCCTGATGATGTTGTTACTATTGATAAGTCAAAAAAAATGCAGCTTAGGTTAATTAATGATATAAAAAAAGATGAAAAAATATTAGATATAGGCCCTCAAACTAGAATGAAATATTTCAGTTTTGTTGCAGAATGTTCTTGTCTTCTATGGAACGGTCCATTAGGTTTTTATGAACAAAAACCATTTGACGAGGGTACAAACTATGTCATTAAGGCTGTTAAAAACAATAATAATAAAAACTTCTTTTCTGTAGCTGGCGGAGGTGATACTATATCTATGTTAAATCATGCAAAGGCCTCTGATTATTTTTCATTCATATCAACCGGTGGTGGAGCATTTCTTGAATTCATTCAAGGAAGTGGTCTTCCTGGCTTAGATAGTTTGAACGATTAAAAAAAATAAATTTATGACTAAAAATATTTTAAATGAAATTGCTAAAAATTTGTGTTTATCTCCAAAAGGAATACTAGCTGCTGATGAAAGCACTAATACAATAAAAAAAAGATTTGATACGATTAATTTAGAGTCTAACTTTGAAAGCAGAAGAGATTACAGAGAGTTGTTGTTTAAAACAGAAAATCTTAATGAATTTATTAGTGGAGTTATCTTATATGATGAAACGATTAAACAAAGTACATCAGACGGTATTCCTTTTCCAAAATATTTATCAGAAAACGGTATTATACCTGGAATAAAAGTAGATAAAGGTGCAATACCTCTATGTAAAGACTCAGAAGAAAAATTGACTGAGGGGCTTGATGGTCTAAATGAAAGATTACAGGAATATAATCTGTTAGGAGCTGAATTCACAAAATGGAGAGCAATTATTAATATTGACTCAACTAAAAGCTATCCCTCTTCATATTGTCTGGAAGCAAATGCTTTTATGCTTGCTAGATATGCAAGAATTGTTCAAGACAACGAAATGGTTCCTATTGTAGAACCAGAGGTTATTATGGATGGTACTCATACCATTGAAGATTGTTATGAAGCAACTTCATCAACTTTAAGCAAAGTTTTTGAACAACTGAATTTACACCAAGTCAACCTTTCAGGAATTCTTCTTAAGCCTAATATGATAATTTCAGGAACAAAATGTAAAGAACAGGCCTCAGTTGAAAAAGTAGCTAAATTAACAATACAATGCTTAACTGAAAATGTACCAAAAAATGTCCCTGGAATAGTTTTTTTATCGGGTGGACAAAGTAACGAAAAGGCAACACTTCATCTTAATGAAATGAACAAGCTCTTTAAAGATCTACCATGGAAGTTAAGCTTCTCTTATGGGAGGGCTCTGCAGCAACCCTCTATTTCTTCATGGAAGGGAGAAGAAAATAACATTAAAATATCTCAAGATGCTCTTTTTAAAAGGAGTAAGCTAAATTCATCTGCGACATTAGGAGTCTATTCACCAAATGATGAAAATCAGATGTTATGAGTAGTAATGTAAAGATTGCTCCATCAATTCTTTCAGCAAACTTCTCAATTTTAGGAGAAGAAATAAAAAAACTTGATGAATCAGGTTGTGATTATATCCATATAGATGTTATGGATGGTCATTTTGTTCCAAATTTAACAATAGGGCCAGATGTAATTAAATCTATCAGAAATTATTCAAACAAAACTTTTGACGTACACCTTATGATTGATCCAGTAAAAAAATACCTTGAAGACTTTATTAACGCGGGTGCTGACATAATTACCATTCATCAAGAAATCTCAGAAAATATTGGTGAGTGTATTGATTATATTAAAAGCAGACAAAAAAAAGTTGGGATTTGTATAAAACCTAAAACAATGCCTGAAACGATTAAGAGTTTCATTGATAAAATTGACCTAATTTTAATAATGACTGTAGAACCAGGTTTTGGGGGCCAAAAGTTTATGAGCAATCAAATAGAAAAGATTGTAAAAATCAAAGAAATTGTTGGTGATAGACTTATTGATATTG
>CACBBU010000033.1 GCA_902537615.1 uncultured Alphaproteobacteria bacterium | reverse complement strand
ATAAAAATATTTTTAAAATTAAAGGTTCAAAAAAGAAAATTGCTTCCAACGGCTTTCATTCATCAACCATTGTCTATGCAAGAAAAGAAATCAGAATAAATAAAAAAAAAAAACTTTTCTTATCAAAATTTTGTCTGTCAAAGAGATTCTCTGAGCTTCCTAATCTTGGCGATATTATAAAGGTTGACGAACCTGTTTGTTTGCTTCATCTTAAATCAAAAGATAGAAATTTGTTGAATGAGAGAATTGAGAAAGTACAGTCTGAGTTTTTAAGAAAAATTGAGGAAATTTAAAATGAGGCAAAGAATTAACTTTAGTGTAAATAAATATGCTAATCAATTGGTTGAAGATTTAATTAAACATAAAGAAAAATTTAATTTAAAAGTTTCACAAGGACCCTTAAATTGCACCATAATTGATGCAGGCATAAACATAGACGGAAGTATAAAGGCAGGTTTAAAAATTTCTGAAATATGTCTTGGTGGTCTTGGGGATGTATGTATTATACCTAGCCCAAAAATCAATATATCATCATATTCAATAAGTGTTCATTCATCACGACCTGTTTTAGCTTGTTTAGGCTCTCAATACGCTGGCTGGAGTCTGAGTCACGAAAATTTTTTTTCTCTGGGTTCAGGTCCTGTAAGATCAATTGTTCAGAAAGAAGAAATTTTTAAAGAACTTAATTATTCAGATAAAAGTCTTAAAACATCGGTTGTTTTAGAGGTTAATAAATTTCCACCAGAAGAAGTTGTTAAAAAAGTTTCAACCGACTCAAATGTTAGGCCAGAAAATTTAACTTTTATTATAACTCCAACCACCTCAATTTCCGGAAATATCCAAGTTGTAGCTAGAGTTTTAGAAGTAGCTATTCATAAAATTCATGAACTTAAGTTTCCACTTGAAAGAGTTGTTCATGGGATAGGTTATGCACCCTTGCCTCCTTTAGCAAAGGATTTTATAACTGGGATGGGAAGAACAAATGACGCAATAATATATGGAGGAGTAGTACAACTAATTATTGATGGACCAGAAGATGATCTTGTGAAACTTTCACAAAACTTACCGAGCTCATCTTCATCTGATTATGGAAAGCCTTTTAAAGAAATTTTTAAAAAATACAATCATGATTTTTACAAAATTGATGGATCACTCTTCAGCCCAGCTTTAATTATTATTAATTCAAAGATTTCAGGAAAAACTTATAAAGGTGGAAAGATTAATGACAAACTTTTAACTAAATCATTCTCTTAAATAATGACAACGATTGCAATAATTTCTGATCTTCACGACTGGCATTCCGATCAGATAGAATCTTTTCTTAAACAAAATAAATTTAAAATATTAAAAGTTTCTTTTGAAGAAATTAAATTTAGCTTCAAAAAGAATAAGATTTTTTTTGAAAATAATAAACTATTAAATAATATACGTGGAGTATGGGTAAGATTTTTAAAAAACGGAACAACTGAGGAAATCACAACAAAATTAACAATCCTACATTTGCTAACTGAATCACAAATTTATGTTCATAATTCTGGGTTAGCAATTGAAAAAACAGTTGATAAAGTTAGAACCACAGGAATTCTTGAAATGAATAATATCAAGTCACCTAAAACGACAATTTGGTTTGAAAAAAATAAAAAAAGCCTTAACAATAATTTTTATAAGAAAACAAAATATTTAGTTAAACCAATTTTTGGGTCACAGGGTAAGAATATTTTTTTAGTTGATAATTTCAATGAATTAAAAAAAATTAAAGTAACAGGTGAAGTATTCTATTTACAAGAATTTATTGAGTCTCCACAAAAAGAATTTTCTGATGTAAGAGTTTTAGTGAGCAATCATAGGGTGATCTCTTCAATGGAAAGATATTCACACCATTTCATTACAAATGTTTTTCAAGGTGCAAAATATAGACACATTCTTTTAAAAAAAAATATAAAAGATCTATGTATAAAAATTTCAAAAATTTTTAAATTAGGGTACGGTGGAATAGATTTAAAAATTACAACTAAAGATATCTTTGTACTTGAAATTAATTCGGTTCCATCATGGAAAGCAATGCAAAAGATTTCTCAAATCAATATTTCAGAGAGATTGGTTAAAGATTTTATTAGAAATATTAAGAAATGAAAATTTGTCTTAAGAGTATTTATAATCAATGCTGTTTTGAAGAGTTAAGAGTTATCAAACCGGGTAATCATTCAATAAATTCTAAAATTTTAGGTATGGATCATAAAAAGTTTGAGTTAGGAGCAAAAATTTCATCAGAAATTTTATCAAATAAGAATTTATCACTTGGTGAATCAATTTATAAATCAGCCACGCAATGTTTTAAAATATTAAGATCAAACTATAATTTAGGGATAATACTATTATGTGCTCCAATCTTTAAAGTAGAAAATATGACTAATTTTAAAAATGAATTAAATAGAATAATAAGTGGTATTTCAGAAAATCAAGGAAAATTAATTTTGAAATCTATAAAAGAAGTTTCACCAGCTGGGATTAAAAATTATGCTGGAGATGGGAGTCTTAACTCAGAAAGCAATTTAAGTTTTAAAAAAATAATGAAAATTGGCGCTAAATGGGACAGAATTTCACGATGCTATGATAACAATTATACAGAAGTTTTTTCAAAAGGTTTACCATATTTGGGATATTTAAGAAAAAAGCTTTCTGTTTCTGAATCAATTCCTTTGGTTTTTTTGAACTACCTCTCATTTGATTATGATAGTCATTTGCTCAGAAAGTTTGGCGTTGAAAAAGCTTCAAAAATAAAAGAAAAAGCATCCTTAATTAGAAAAATAAGAAATAGAAAAAAAATGGCTTATTCAATTGATAAACTTGATTGTTATTTGAAATTTTTTAACTTAAATCCAGGCACATGTGCAGATTTAACAGTTACTACCTTGCTAATGAGTAAAATAAGGGATATATTCAAATTTCAAATTTAATTTTTGTTAAATTTTACTAACTATTAAAATTGGAGGAAAAATGGCAAAAATCACAAAAATGTTAGTTGGCGAGTCACTTGTTGGTGACGGTAACGAAGTTGCTCACATTGACCTAATAATTGGTCCAAGAGGAACACCAGCAGAAACTGCATTCGCAAATGCACTTACCAATAACAAAGACGGTTTCACAGCTCTTCTCGCTGTTGTTGCCCCTAATCTTATGACAAAGCCCGCTACATGTATGTTCAATAAGGTTACAATTAAAGGAGCAAAACAAGCAGTACAAATGTTTGGTCCCGCACAACATGGCGTGGCGAAAGCTGTAATGGACTGTGTTGAAGAAGGAACCATTCCTGCTGATGAGGCTGAGAATCTTTTTATCTCTGTTGGTGTTTTCATTCATTGGTTAGCTGAAGATGATAAGAAAATTCAGGAATACAATTATCAAGCTACCAAAGAATCTATTGAAAGAGCTGTATCTGGAGAACCTAAAGCAAAAGATGTTGTTTCTCAAAAAGATTCTGCTGAACATCCATTCGCTGCTAAGTGAGATTCATCCGACATGAAGTCACCGAGTAGTGCCAGCAGTGGTGGGTGGTTTTCAAGGTTGTTATCCATTTTTAAAAGTTAGCATAAGGATAAATTTAGCTGCCCAAATGCTTGTGAACGAGGGTTGAAACAATTGCTGATTCAACCCCTACGTTCTTTAAAAGTCTTAAGTCTCTAAAATACCTCACCCCACCTGCATAATGAAAATTAAAATTAGGAAGTTCTCTTACAATCTTTTTTACCTCATTGAAACGAACCCCTCGTCCACCTACATTTCTCAAAAACATTAAAATTATTTCCGGTTTAA
>CACBBU010000032.1 GCA_902537615.1 uncultured Alphaproteobacteria bacterium | reverse complement strand
GAAATTTTAAAAAAGCTTAATGAAAAAAGGTCTCTTGCCATCGCTGGCGGCGGTATAAAGAGACATGATTCTCAGCATAAAAAAGGCAAGCTTACCTCAAGAGAAAGAATTGAAGTATTATTAGATGAAGGAACTTTTGAGGAATGGGATATGTTTGTTGAGCATAGATGTTCTGAATTTGAAATGGACAAACAAAAAATACCAGGTGACGGTGTTGTAACAGGCTATGGAACAATTAACGGAAGGTTAACTTTTGTTTTTAGTCAAGACTTTACTGTTTTTGGTGGTTCACTTTCAGAGCCCCATGCAGAAAAGATATGTAAGATTATGGATAAAGCTTTACAAGTTGGGGCTCCTGTTATAGGTCTAAATGACTCTGGTGGAGCTAGAATTCAGGAGGGTGTTGCATCACTTGCTGGTTATGCAGAAGTTTTTCAAAGAAATGTTTTATCTTCAGGAGTAATTCCACAAATTTCTGTTATTATGGGTCCTTGTGCAGGGGGTGCTGTATACAGTCCAGCCATGACTGATTTTATTTTCATGGTTAAAGATACTTCTTACATGTTTGTAACTGGGCCAGATGTTCTTAAAACAGTTACACATGAGGAGGTCAGTCATGAAGAATTAGGTGGAGCTGCGACACATACTAAAAAATCAGGAGTCGCCGATTTAGCTTTTGAAAACGATGTTGAAGCATTATTTCAACTAAGAAGGTTTATGGGTTTTTTACCTTCTTCAAATAAGGAACAGCCTCCAGCAAGACCGTCTGAAGATCCAGCCGATAGATTGGAGTTTTCTCTAGATACTCTTGTTCCTGACAATCCTAATAAACCCTATGATATGAAGGAATTAATAACTAAAGTCGTTGATGATAGAGACTTTTTTGAAACGCAGCCGGATTATGCGGCCAATATAATAACTGGTTTTGCTCGTATGACAGGTTCCCCTGTAGGAATTGTTGCCAATCAACCGATGGTGTTAGCTGGTTGCCTTGACAATAACTCCGCCCGGAAAGCTGCTAGGTTTGTTAGATTTTGTGATTGTTTTAATATACCTATAATAACATTTGTTGATGTTCCTGGTTTCCTTCCAGGTACTTCACAGGAGTACAATGGAATAATAAAACATGGGGCTAAATTACTTTTTGCGTTTGCAGAAGCTACTGTTCCTAAGATAACTATTATAACAAGAAAAGCCTATGGTGGAGCTTATGATGTAATGAGTTCTAAACATTTAAGAGGAGATGTAAATTATGCTTGGCCTCAAGCAGAAATAGCTGTGATGGGACCTAAGGGCGCAGTTGAGATTATTTTTCGAGGTGAAATAGGAAATAAAGATAAGATTGAACAAAAAACAAATGAATATAGAGAAAAGCTTGCAAACCCTTTTATTGCAGGAAGTAGAGGTTTTATAGATGATGTGATAATGCCAAATACTACAAGAAAAAGAATTTGCAGATCTTTAGAAATGTTAAAGGATAAAACATTAAAGAACCCATGGAAAAAACACGATAATATCCCTTTATAGATAGATATGTTTAAAAAAATTTTGATAGCCAATAGAGGAGAGATTGCATGTAGAATTATTAAAACTGCAAAGAGGTTGGGAATTAAAACAGTTTCTATTTGCTCAGACCCAGATGAAAATGCTCCTCATGTAAATTTAGCAGATGAATATATAAACATTGGTGGGCAATCATCAGCTGAAAGTTACCTTGTGATATCTAAAATCATTGATGCCCTGAAATCTTCTAAAGCTGACGCTGTGCACCCAGGATATGGTTTTTTATCTGAGAATGTTCAGTTCAGAGATGAGGTACACAAGGCCGGAAAAATATTTATTGGCCCACCTAGTCAAGCAATTTCATTAATGGGCGATAAGATAGAGTCAAAAAAGCTCGCTAAAAATGCTGGAGTTTCAATAGTTCCTGGTGGTTTAAATACTATAAAGAGCTTAGATAAAGCTATAATTGAAGCAAAAAAAATTGGTTATCCTCTTATGGTTAAAGCCTCTGCCGGAGGAGGTGGTAAAGGAATGAGAATTGCTTTTAATGAAAAAGAGTTAAAGGAAAATTTCAATTCTGCAATAAATGAAGCTAAGTCTAGTTTTGGTGATGACCGAGTCTTTATAGAAAAGTTTATTGAATTCCCCAAACATATTGAGATTCAAGTTTTAGGCGACCAATTTGGAAATTTCATTCATCTAGGAGAAAGAGAATGTTCAATTCAAAGAAGACACCAAAAGGTCATTGAGGAGGCACCAAGTCCTTTTGTAGATGAAAGTCTTAGACAAAAAATGGTTGAGCAATCAATAAAACTTGCAAAGGCTGTCGGATACTATTCAGCCGGTACAGTTGAATTTGTCGTAGATAAAAATAAAAATTTTTATTTTTTAGAAATGAATACGAGGTTACAGGTTGAGCACCCTGTAACTGAACTTACGACTGGAATAGATTTGGTAGAACAAATGATAAGAATAGCCTATGGAGATAAACTTAAAGTTCAACAAAAAGACATTAGTTTCAAAGGAAATGCTATAGAATGTAGAATTTATGCCGAAGATTCTGCTAAAAACTTCCTACCATCTATTGGAAGGTTAACAAGATATATTGAACCTTTTGGAAAAAAAATAAGAATTGATTCTGGAGTTGTTGAGGGTTCTGAGATAAGTATGTTTTATGACCCAATGATTTCAAAGCTTTGTACTTATTCATATGATAGAGCCTCAACTATAAACGAGATGTTAAATGCTTTAGACAGGTATTTTATAGAAGGTGTAGAAACGAATAAGGATTTTTTATCAAATATTCTTCAAAATAAAAAATTTCAGCAAGGAACATTTTCTACATCCTTCATATCTGAAAATTATCCAAAAGGGTATAATTCTTACAATATTGATATTAAAGAAAAAGAAATATTATATTGTGTAGCAACTTTTATAAACTTTAAGTATTTAATGAGAGCAGCATCAATTGCTAATCAGCTAAAAGGTTTTAACAAAACAGTTGGAAATATTTGGAATGTAACTGATAAATCCAAGCAGGTTGAGGTTAAGATCAATTATAATAATTTTAATAATAATTATGACCTTTATCTTCTGGACAAGCATATAAGTATTAAAAGTAACTGGAAAATTGGATATCCCCTTTTTTCTGCAATTGTTGATAATAAACTACATTATTTTTCAATTAGAAGAAATGGTCCGAGAATCAGTATTAATCACAAGGGATGCATGCTTGAGTTAATGGTTCTTTCACAAAGGCATTCTGAGTTGAATAAAATAATGAAACCGAGAAAAAAAGAAGATAAATCTAAGTTTTTAATGGCTCCAATGCCAGGACTTTTAGTTTCAATTCTTGTTAAAGAAAATGATTCTGTTGAGGAAGGACAGGCTCTGGCAGTAATAGAGGCAATGAAAATGGAAAATATAATTAAATCAGAGAAAAAATCAGTTATAAAAAAAGTTAATTGTAAAGAAGGAGATAGCCTAGAAGTTGATCAGGTTATACTTGAATTTATATGATTATATTTGCGGCCGTGGCGGAACTGGTAGACGCGCAACGTTGAGGTCGTTGTAGGAGATTTTCCTGTGGAAGTTCGAGTCTTCTCGGCCGCACCAAATTAATAATTGATAAATTGTGGTAGTTATGTAGTATTTATTTATGAAGTACTGCTTTAAACACGGCAATAAATTCTGGTATCAAAGGGCTGTTCCTCATAAATTAGTTGAATTAGTTGGGGTAAAAAACATAAAAGTTTCACTAAATACTAATAAAATTCAAACCGCGATAACAAGGTCAAAATTACAGGCTATTGAGCATAAAAAAATGTTTAAGGAACTTTCA
>CACBBU010000031.1 GCA_902537615.1 uncultured Alphaproteobacteria bacterium | reverse complement strand
CATTTTCTTACATCTTAGATTAATTCTTGAATAAAGTTTTTCTCTTTCAGTTTTAACCACAATATATATAATTCTTTTAAAAATCTGATGTCTTTCAACTTGATGCCAATCAAACATTGTTGTTTGTGTTGATAGATTAACTTCCAAAGCTCTTATAATTCTCTGCGTATCGTTGGGTGATATTTTTTTACAATACTCTTCATCAATTTTTTTTAATTTGTTGTATAAATGTTTAATGCCAAAATTTTTGAGGTCATAATTGATACTTTTTTTCACTTTTTCAGATATTTTTGGTATCTCTGAAATATTATTTATAATGGAATCTATATAAAGACCAGTTCCTCCAACAAAAATTGGAATCTTATCTTTTTTGTTTTTAATTATTGAAAGCGCTTTTTTTTGCCAACTACCAACGCTACATTTGTTAGGGTATTTGATATAACTAAATAAATTACAATCATAATTTTTCCTTAGTTGCTCTAGAGGTCTATTTGTTAATATTTCAAGCTGATCATAAACTTGCATACTATCACTATTGATAATAAAACTTGGGAAGTACGTAAGAAGATCAAAGGCTATTTCTGTTTTATGAGAAGCAGTTGGGCCACCAATAAAAATAGCAATAGGAAACAATTTTTATTTTAATTTAAGAATTATAAATCTAGAAAAATTATTTTCAAATACTTGAATAAGAGCTGCATCGGCACCTTTCTTTTTCATGTCTTCTAATAATTTTTTTACTTCTTTAGGGGTTTTAACATTTTTTTGAGATATTTGAGATATAACTGTTCCAACATTTAATCCAGCTTTTGCTGCAAAAGAGTCCCTTTTGACAGCAGTAATGACAACACCATTAACATTTTTTGGGATGTTGTAATCTGTTCTTGTTTTACTGTTTAAGCCCCTCATTCTGATTCCAATGTCATCTAGCTCAACTTCACTTATATCAGTTTCATCATCCTTCTTTTCTTCAACACTCACTGTTTCGTCAAATTTTTCACGTTCACCAAGTTTTACAGTAAAGCTTTTCATTTTTTTATTTCTCCAAACTTTGACTTCTGCTTTACTTTCAACAGCTGATTCAGCAACTGACCTTTGCAAAGATTTAACGTCTTTTATTTTTTTTCCATTAAATTCCAAAATAACATCGCCTGCTTTAAGCCCTCCTTTTTCAGCAGGTTCACCAGGGTTAACCATTGAAATCAAAACTCCTTCTTCATCTTTTAGGCCTAAGCTTTTTGCAATGTCAGATGTTATTTCTTGAATTCTTACACCAAGCCATCCTCTCTGAGTCTTACCAAATTTTTTTAATTGTTCAATAATTGGTTGCGCAAGATTTGCAGGGATTGAAAAGCCAATCCCAACGCTACCTCCAGTTGGAGAAAAAATTGCTGTATTAATTCCTAAAACTTCTCCATCTAAGTTAAAAAGAGGACCACCTGAATTGCCTCTATTTATTGAAGCGTCTGTTTGAATAAAACTATCAAAAGGACCTGCATTAATATCTCTGTTAAAGGCAGATATAATTCCTGATGTTACTGTTCCCCCTAAACCGAAAGGGTTTCCAATTGCAATCACTGAATGACCTACTCTTGCTTTATCAGAATCTGCAAACTTAACAAAATTTAGGGGTTTTTTTGATTCTACTTTCAGTAAAGCAAGATCGGTAAGTTTATCTGTTCCAATTAGTTTAGCCTCTAATTCTGAGTCATCCTGAAACTTGACTCTTATTTCATTAGCTTGCTCTATAACATGATTATTTGTTACTATATATCCAGATGGATCAATAACAAATCCAGAACCAAGAGCTTGAGGTCTTTCCTCTTGAGGCTGTTGTTGAGGGCCTGGCTGTGGACCAAAGGGAAAACCAGGTGGAAAGTTTTTAAAAAAATCTCTGAATTGAGGAGGTATATTATCAAATGGCATTTGATTTTCGCTTACCTGTTTAGGTTTTTGAACTGTAAATACATTAACAACAGAGGGAGAAAGATCCGATACCAAATTAGCAAAATCATCTGAAAGTGGATGTGTGCTACTTATTTTATATGAAAAAAAGTAAACTGGTATAAAAAATACAAAGAAAACAAGTCTTTTAATACAATTTTTCATAGTTTTTTTAGTTCAAGCCTTTTGAGTTATTGAAAAATTCCAAAAATTCGCTGTCGGGAGACAAAATCATGGTTGTGCCTTCCTCACCTAGGACATTGCCATAGGCCTGCATAGACCTGTAAAATGAGTAAAAATCAGGATCTTTCTTAAATGCATTCGCGTAAACATCTACAGCTTCAGACTCGCCCTCTCCTCTTAGAATTTCTCCTTTTTTCGTAGCTTCAGCTAAAATAACAGTTTTTTCTTTGTCAGCTTCCGCTCTTATTTTTTGAGCGGTCTCAGCACCTTTAGCTCTAAATTCTTTGGCTTCTCTGACTCTCTCACTAATCATTCTTTCATAAATAGCTTGGCTGTTAGCTTCAGGTAAGTCAGCTCTTCTAATTCTTACATCAACAATTTCGATTCCAAACCTTGAAGCTTCATTATTTACTTCCATTTTGATATCTTCCATTATCTTACTTCTATCTTCTGATAAGAGTTCATCTAATGTCACTCTACCAACAACTCTTCTTAATGAAGAAATTACATTAGAGTTTAATCTATTTCTTACATTAGATTCAGTGCCAACAGTTTTATAAAACTCTAATGGATCAGTTATTTTAAAACGAGTAAAAGAATCAATTAACATTCTTTTTTTATCAACAGCGATAACTTCCTCAATAGGAAGGTCGTATTCTAGGATTCTTTTATCATATTTAATAGTATTTTGTATGACTGGTAGTTTTACATGAAGGCCTGAATCTTGAATGACTCTTTTGGGTTCACCAAACTGAAGAACAAGACCTTGTTGTCTCTCATTCATTGTGAAAAGTGAATTTATACCTAAAAAACTAATAATTACAATAAAGATTATAGAAATAGCTGTCTTACTCATTGGGCGTGTCCTGTCTAATGTTATTTCTTTCCTTTTTCTTTAATTCTGGTAGGGGAAGATATGGTACAATTCCGCTTCCAGCATTTTTATCAACGATTATTTTATCTATCTTACCTAAAGTTTTTTCTAAGGTTTCTAAGTAGATTCTTTCTCTGGTAACATCTTTGGATTCTTTGTAAGAATCATAAACAGATATAAATCTTTGGGCTTCACCTTGTGCTTTTGCCACTACTTCTTGCTTGTAAGCCTCAGCTTCTTGAACCTTTTTTTCGGCTTCACCTCGAGCTTTTGGAATTATATCGTTTCTGTAAGCCTCAGCCTCATTTTTTAATCTCTGTTCATCTGTTTTAGCTCTTTGAACATCTCTGTATGACTCAATAACTAATTCAGGAGGATCTGCTTTTTGGAGTTGTACTTGAGTTATGAGGATACCTGAATTGTAATAATCTAATACACTTTGTGCCTTATTTTTTACTTCTTCTTCAACTATAGACTTACCCTCTGAAAGAATTGGATCAATTGGTGTTTGTCCGATCTTTTCTCTCATCACACTTTCACCTATACTCTTAATAGTGGCAACTGGATTCCTTACATTGAATAAAAAGTCTTTTGCATCATTAATTATCCAAAACACTGTGAAATTTAAGTCCACAATATTTTCATCTCCAGTTAACATTAGTGCTTCTTCTGGTACTTGCCTTGTTTGCTGGTTTTGGCTAAATTGTGATTGAGATGTCCTAAAACCAACTTCTATTCTATTGACCCGAGTTACTTTTGGCTTATTAACGGTTTCTACTGGAAAGGGTAGGTGATAATGCAAACCTGGTTCTGTTGTTCTAACGTATTCGCCAAATCGTGTCACTACTCCCTGCTCGTCAGTACCAACTCTGTAAAAGCCACTAATTGCCC
>CACBBU010000030.1 GCA_902537615.1 uncultured Alphaproteobacteria bacterium | reverse complement strand
TACACCAATATTTTATGTAAATGATTTACCTCATATTGGACATTCTTATACTTCAATTATATGCGATACATTAGCAAGATTTTACAGACTAAATAATTATGATGTTCTTTTTACCTCAGGAACAGATGAGCACGGTTTAAAAGTTGAAAAAGCAGCTAAGAAAAGTGGAATGTCACCTAATAGTTTCGTTGATAAAGTTTCTCAAAATTTTAAAGAATTATTAAGAAAAATAGATTCAACAAACACCGATTTTATAAGAACAACCGAAAAAAGACATAAAGTTGCTTGTAATAAATTTTGGAACGTTCTCTGTGAAAAAAACCAAGTATACTTGAGTAAATATAAAGGATGGTATTCCATTAAAGACGAATCATTTTATCAAGAAAAAGAACTTTTAAAAAAAAATGATTCGTTTTTTACAACTGATAACGAAAAAGTTGAATGGATAGAGGAGGAGAGTTTTTTTTTTAAACTTTCTGAATGGCAAAGTTCTTTGCTTAACTACTACAAAAAAAATCCTGAATTTATTCAACCAAAATCAAGAAGAAATGAAGTTGTTAGTTTTGTAAAATCAGGATTAAAAGACTTATCAATTTCCAGAACTAGTTTTAAATGGGGTATTAAAGTAGAAGAAAATAGTAATCATATAATGTATGTATGGATTGATGCACTTGTTAACTATCTTACATCTTTAGGTTATCCAAATTTAAATAAAAAAAAAGAATATTGGGATGAATGTATTCATATAATTGGTAAAGATATTTTAAAATTTCACGCAGTTTATTGGCCTGCAATGCTAATGGCTGCAGATTTACCATTACCAAAAAAAATTTTTGCGCATGGTTGGTGGACTAATGAGGGAAAGAAAATTTCTAAGTCTTTAGGTAATACCATTGACCCTAATAAAGTTATAGACAGTTTTGGTTTAGATCAATTAAGATATTTTCTTCTAAGGGAAGTAACATTCGGACAGGATGGAGATTTTTCTGAAAATGCTCTTAAAAATAGAGTTAATTCTGACTTATCAAATAATCTAGGTAATTTAATTCAAAGAACAATAAAGTTTCTTTTTAAAAACTTTGAGGGAGCTGTTCCATATCAGCTTGATAAAAATGTGCTTGAATGTTATCCGCTTAATGATGCTTATGATCTTTTTGAAAAGGTAGAAAAGTTAGTAAATAATTTAGAATTAAATAAAGCTATAGAAGAAATTTTCATGTTTATAAGTGGTTTAAATAAATATATGGATGATTCTGAGCCGTGGAATAGTATTAAAAAGGACAAAGAATCAACTGGAAAAATTTTAACCCAATTAATTGAAGGATTTAGAATTATTGGAATAATTTTACAACCTTTTCTTCCTATATCTTCTAAATTACTTCTTGATACATTAAATATAGATAATAAATTAAGAACATTTGAAAATTTAAATTCAAATAATATTATTAATAAAGGACACAAGTTAAATGAACCAAAAGCATTATTCCCTAGATTTGAATAAAATAGTTGATTCACACTGTCATCTTGATTTTAAAGATTTTGCAGATGACAGAGATAAAATAATAATTAATGCAAAAAAGTCTAATGTTGATTATTTCTTGACAATTTCTGTAAACTTAAGTGATTTTGAGAAAGTTCATAAAGTTGCCCAAACCTATGAAAATATATGGTGTACTACCGGAATACATCCAAATAACGTGAGTTCATCAATTAGTTCAAATGAATTAGAAGAAATTCAAAATGTCATCTTAACCAACTTAAAATATAAAGAAGTAGTTGGGCTAGGGGAAACTGGTTTAGATTTTTTTAGAAGTGAGAAAAATAAAAAAAACCAGATTGAATCATTTATGCTTCATCTCTTATTATCAGGAAAACATAATTACCCAACGATTGTTCATACTAGAGACGCTGACGAATCAACAATCAATTGTTTGAATGAATCAGTAAAAAAATATTCATCTCAAGGACTTATTCATTGTTTCACATCAACAAAAAAATTTGCAAAGCAAGCATTAGATAATGGTTTTTATATTTCATTTTCTGGAATAATCACTTTTAAAAACGCAGTTGATTTGCACGAGGTTGTAAAATATGTTCCTTTAGATAAAATTTTAGTGGAAACGGATTCACCTTATTTAGCACCAGTTCCATTTAGAGGAAAAAGAAATGAACCTTCATATGTAAACTATACATTAGAAAAAGTATCTGAATTAAAAAAAGTTGATAAAAATGAGTTAACAAAAATAACGACACAAAATTTTTTTAATTTATTTTCAAAAATACATAATGACGATTGAGATACAAATATTAGGATGTGGAAGTTCCTCTGGTGTTCCTGCAATTGGAAATAATTGGGGCGCCTGTAACCCAAATAACCCTAAAAATAGAAGATTACGATCTTCTATTTTGATAAAGAGTAAGAAATCAAAGATCATTATAGATGCAACCCCTGATTTAAGACAGCAACTCTTAAACGCTAACGTCCAAAGCCTTGACGCTATATTTGTTACTCATACTCACTCAGACCACATAAATGGTATTGATGACTTTAGGTTTCTTAATGTAATAATGAACAGGGATTTAAATCTCTATGCGACAAAAGATGTTCTTAAAAAAATAACAGAACGTTTCGGTTATGTTTTTGAAAAATTAGTGCCTGAGGCTAATGGTTTTTACTATAAGCCTTGTTTAATTCCTAACGAAATAACATCTGATTTCGTTATTAATGACCTTAAAGTTTCAAGTTTTGAACAAAACCATGGTTTTATGAATTCAACCGGTTTTAGATTTAATAATTTTGCCTACTGTACAGATGTTTTAGAGTTTGATCAAAAAGCTTTCAAAAAACTTCAAAATTTAGATTTATGGATAGTAGATTGTCTTCGTTTTAAACCACATAAAACCCACGCTCACTTTGATAAAGTAATGAATTGGATAAATATTTTAAAACCAAAAAAAACAATTTTAACTCACATGAATTACGAAGTAGATTATGATTTTATCATGTCAAAGGTTCCTGAAAATTGTATTGCAGCTTATGATGGTCTAAAGGTAACGGTATGAATTTTTGTTAAATTTAAAATCAAACTAATCTCTATAGTTTTTTTTCCACCAAAAAATAGTTTTTCTAATTCCATCATTAAGGTTTACCATTGGTTTCCATCCTAACTCATTAATTGCTTTTGACGAGTCTAATACTAAATTAAATTTAATATTTGGTGCCAAAGTATTTTTTTTTATTTTTATTTTTTTATTAGAAATATCTATAATTAATTTGACCAAATCTAAAATTTTAGTGCTTTTTCCTGAACCACAATTATAAATTTTAAATTGACTTTTTTGTTTTTTAATAATTAGTTTTATGAAATTTAATAGGTCTGTAATATATAAAAAATCTCTAACCTCATGGCCTTTCCCCCAAATCTCAATTTCTTCTTTAGCTTTCATGACTTTTGTAATTGTTGCACCTAAAACGTGACTTTTTTCTAAATCAAATTTATCGTGAGGACCATAAATATTGCTATGACGAATTATGGTAAATTTTGTCTTTGTAATCCGAGAGTAAAACTCACAAATTTTCTCTATATATACTTTGGTCCATCCTGCCCCAAAATATTGGTCAATTATTTTATAATTAAAAGTTTTTTCATTCTGAAGTTTCATACTGCTTTGGTACATAATTGTACAACTAAAAAAAATATAGTGTTTTACTTTTTTATTTATAAAAACTTCCCTTAAAATATTCATGTTCATTATAGAGTTGTCTGTAATATGAATATATGGTTTTTGCGTAATATCTTTAGATCCAGAAGTTTTTGCTGAAGCATTAATTACAATATCAATATTGTTAAAAAGATTTTTAAGTTGTTTAGGTTTTGTAAGATCACATTTAACCCATTCAATATTCTTGTTTTTAAAAGGAATTTTTATGTTGTACGTAGCTTTAATTTTTAAATTTCTAGAAAAATAAAGTGCAAGATTTTTACCAATAAAACCTGTTGCACCAAGTACCATGATTTTATGTAATTTTCTTTTTTTTTTAACCAT
>CACBBU010000029.1 GCA_902537615.1 uncultured Alphaproteobacteria bacterium | reverse complement strand
TTGGTATAAGCGATTACATTAATAAAAATGGAAAAGTCACGGGTTATTCAATAGGAATTTACGATGATGGTAGTAAAATATTCTCTCGTGTTGATGGTGTTGCTCAAACTCCAGAGGATGTTAGTAAAAATGGTTTTGTTAATACTACAATCACAATAACAGGAGGAACTGGAGTCTACAAGGGAGTAATCGGTTATGGTAAAGGAAAGGTTGAGTTTAATCCTGAAACAGGCTACTCTGCTGGAAATACCCAAACTTATTATACAGTTGCAACAAAATAAAATTCGGTAGTTGAAGAATTTTGAAACCTAAAATTTTAGATATAATAGTTCAAGCCTATAATCGTAAAATCATAATAACTTTTAAGTATTAAAAAATATTATGAAAATCGTAAGTCTTATTCCAAGTGCAACTGAAATTATTTCTGCCTTAAACCTATGTGATAATTTAGTCGGTATCTCTCATGAATGCGATTATCCCACAGAAATTTTAAAACTTCCAAGACTCACAACAAGCAGAATTAAAACAGAACAGTCTTCATTAAAAATTGATAATGACATCAAAAAAATATTAGAGCAAAGTTTATCCGTTTATGAAGTAAAATCTGATTTACTTAAAGAATTAGACCCAGATGTAATAATAACTCAATCACAGTGCTCAGTTTGTGCAGTTTCTTTAAAAGATGTAGAAGAATGTTTAATTAAGTTTATAAATAAAGAGCCACTACTTATTGATTTAAAACCTAATACATTTGAAGAAGTACTTGATGATATAAACCTAATTGGTAAGAAACTTAATAAAAAAGAAGAATCAAATTTTTTAGTTAAAAATATTAAAAATGAAATAAATAAAATTAAGGTAAAAACTTCAAACACTAAGATTAAAAATGTTCTTTGCATTGAATGGATTGAGCCAATTATGACAGCAGGAAATTGGATTCCTGAATTGGTAAAATTTGCGGGGGGAAAAAGTGTTTTAGCAAAATCAGGAAAAAATTCTAATTTTATTAAAGCCGAACATATTAATTTTAAAGAAGTTGATATTGTAATTTTTATGCCTTGTGGTTTTGATATAAAAAGGTCAAAAAAAGAAATATTAAAAGCAAATATTGATTATTCTAGTAATTTAAAAGATAAAAAGACATACATAGTAGATGGTAATAAGTACTTCAATAGACCAGGTCCTGATCTTCTTGAAAGCACGAGAATATTAGCCGAGATTATTCATCCTGATATTTTTCCTGCAAAACAAAATATTGAAAGATGGGTTTCCTTATAATTGATAACATTCAGCTTTAAATATTTTTGAAAAATGGGGTTGCTGAGGGGATTTGAACCCTCGGCCTCCGGTACCACAAACCACAATATTAATAATGTAGAGAATACAGTTTAACAAAATACAATTCTAAGGTTTATAAGTTATAGTCTTAATTATTGAGTTCATAGATTTTAATTGTGTTTCTATTTTTTTCTCAATAGGTTTTACGTTTTCATTATAAAATTTTAGTTTTAAAATATATTTTTGGTGGGCTCCTTTAAGTTTTCTTAATAGAGAAAATTGTTCTGCCCTTTTTTCTACTAAAGATAAAATTTTAGCCTCAAACTTTGAAGTACTATGTAAAGGATGCAATTTGTTGGCATCGCTTTCAAGATGATCATCCTTTGTTTTTAGTTGTTTATTATGAATATATATATACGAAGTCACTATGCCTAAAGGTAAAAGGTAAAAAAACCACATGCCATTTTGTGTTAATGTTACAACAAAGGTTGAGGGTGCCCAAGTGCAAAGTAAGGCGAAAATTAAAAACCATCTGAAAGGAAATTTTTTTTCTTCTTGAATATAATTTATTTGCTTCTCTTTGATAGGTTTATTTAAATTCATTAAATTAATAAGTTCTGTACAACTTCCTTCTATTTTCTCTGACAGCCGATCAATACTTTCTATACATATTTCAATCTCACGATTTTGAATAATTAATTGAGATTTTTTTTTATATTCCTCAACTTTAATTTTTTCTTGTTTTTCTTTTAGAACGTCAATAGTTTTCTTTCTTAGAAAATAGTCTTTATTTATAGTTTCAATTAATTTGTGATTATCTGTAATTTTTTTTACTATATTAATTATTTCCCCAATATCACCTTGAAAAAATTCTTTTCTAAAATGCAGGTTTTCATCTTTTAATTTTTTATGACATTCTCTTTCAACTAAAGCTGGTTTTTTTACTGGAAACTCTGCTACTTTTTCAAATTTTCCAGGATTAGAAGTTTCTCTGTTTAATTCTTTAATCCTATTTTCAACAGTACCTGAAGTTTGACCAACCTTAAAAATATTTTCTTCTCTATCATTTCTTAAAATATATATGAAACCAACTTGTTCACTTGTTTTATTTTTCATAAAAAAAATATTACATCAAGTTATCCATATTTAAAATTCAATATTTAGACTAATTGACAAAATGGGGTGGCTGAGGGGATTTTTATCCCCGACCTCCTATACCTCAAACAAAATACTACAAAAGCAAATGTTCTAACATTTGTTGCATATTATGTTAATATCAATTAATGAAAATTGATCCTAAATATAAAGATGCAAATGAAAATCAAAAAGCTATTGCAATGCTTCTAGAATTAATCACATTTCTTGGAAACGTCTCAAAAGAAGACAATATTTCATTGAATGACTCAGATGCAGCCAAGTCATTAACCAAACTTGCAGATAAGGCAGAAAGACTGAAATTCTTAATGGGATACGGATATTAATTTTTGATTTATTACAAATTTCATCAGATTACAGAAATAAATTTACAGTGGGGTGGCTGGGGGGATTTGACTCCCCCGGCCTTCCGGTACCACAAATCAGCGCTCTAACCAACTAAGCAACAGCCACCATTTTGAATTAATGCTTTAGCATTCATAGGGATATTCTTATAGATTTTGAAAAAAACATTGACACCAAACATTGACACCATTTTAGAAAGTCAATGTAGTCAAGGGTTCTAGACCCAACACAATGGATTCAAAATCCGTTGAACTTCGGTTCATGTCCGTTTGAGTCGGACTAGGGGTACCATTTAAAATAGATGTTAGTAAGGGTTTCAGTTTAACCAAATTGTTCCAAGATCAATCATTTTGTATTGTTGTAGACATTGACACACATTGACAGTGCGAACCTCGTTTTTTTACAAATTCACTCAGCAAACAAGATTTACTTATAATATTAATTGTAAGGTGATTTGCCTCCGACCTCTGGCATTACAAACCAATAATAACCTGGTAAATCTGGTTATTTTTAATAGTTTTAAACTAATTTACATACCATCTATTTTTTTGCTTTTAAATTATAGTATTTCAATCCTATAAATACACTCTTTAATAAAGAAAATTATAATTAATAATTATTTTTTTATAACTCAGCATTTAAGGGGGTTTTAGGAGATTTAAATCAAAATTTTTTATATATTTTTAATATATATATACAATTAACATATATTTTTTTATTTACATTGTTTACAAATATGCTATAAGTATACCATGAGTAATGAAAAATTTAAAGATCTAGCGGTTTCTAGAGTAAATAAAGCAATCAACCAAATAAGATTGATTGGCAATTTAGCGAACAAAAATTATTACAGCTATTCAGATGAAGAAGTAAAAAAAATATTCAGTGCTTTAGAATCTGAATTAAAAAGTAGTAAAGAAAAATTTAAGAATTCTAAGACTAGAGGAAATAAAGGATTTTCGTTATGAATAAAAAAGACTATTCACATCTAGGAAATGAAAAAATAGTAGTAATGGCGTTATTTAGACTTTTAGATAATGATAAAGCAAAAAAAAATAAATACCACACTGAGCATATAACAATTGAAGCAAGAAAGTTGTGCGAAGAAAAGTTTAGTTGGATATTATATCCAGAATATCCTGATATGGAACCAGCGAGAAGGGCTTTGTTCAATGCACGAAATGATGGTTGGGTTACTGGAGCTACTGCTCGTTCAACAAATAAAGATGGTTGGAGTCTTACTGAAAAAGGTATAAGGATCGCTGATGAAGAATTTAAAAAATTTGGTAATACTATAAAACTTAAACAATCTCAAAATATTACTAATAAATTTGCTAGTATTCTTTCTAAACAAAGTTTTATTCAAATTAATAAAAAATTAAATGACACTGAAGAGTTTTTGAATTCAGAC
>CACBBU010000028.1 GCA_902537615.1 uncultured Alphaproteobacteria bacterium | reverse complement strand
GAAAACACTGTGTGTCTTCCATGTATTCAAAAAATGGATTCTCATCTGGTTTTTAAAAAATGGGATTTAGAAACAAAAATGAAAATTGGTAAGTTCTACATAAATGAACCAAACAATAATTTATTTGAAGAACCTTCTGGAATTTTAGTCCCTTTCTTGGCATATGACAAAAATAATTATAGGCTTGGATATGGTGGTGGATTTTATGATAGAACAATTGCCTATCTAGAAAAGAAAAAAAAAATTACTACAATTGGGATAGGGTTTTACGATCAAAAAATTGAAAATTTACCAAGAATGAAGTTTGACAGAAAATTAGATTTAATAATTACAGAAAATGGGTTTCAGAAGTGAAAATACTGATTTGTGGTGATATTGTAGGAAAATCTGGAAGGCAAGTTGTTCTAGAGCAAGTTCCTATTCTAATTAAAAATAAAAAAATTGATTTTGTAATAGTTAACGGAGAAAACGCTGCAAATGGTTTTGGTATTACAAAAAAAATCTGTAACGATTTGTATTCCTCTGGCGTTGATGTGATAACCTCTGGAAATCACATATGGGATCAAAAGGAAATTATAGAACATATTGAGTCTGACAAACGATTACTAAGAGCATGCAATTATCCTGTTGGAACCCCTGGTTTAGGTTATGGAGCTTATGAATTAAAAGATGGATCAACTGTTGTGGTGATTAATGTAATGTGCAGGTTATTTATGGATATAATTGATGATCCATTTAAATCAGTAGATGAGATTTTAACTTTTCTTGATAAAAAACTTTCAAAAGCAATCATAATTATAGATATTCACGGAGAGTCTACTTCCGAAAAAATGGCTCTTGCTCATTTTTTTGATGGACGAGTGACTGCAGTTGTTGGGACTCATACACACATACCCACGGCAGATCAACACATACTAGAGAAAGGAACATTTTATCAGACAGACCTTGGGATGTGTGGAGATTACGACTCAGTAATCGGAATGAAGAAAAGCGTTTCAATACAGAAATTTACAAATAAATTCTTAAAATCAAGGCTTGAAACTGCAACTGGAGAAGGTACATTATGTGGGGTATTGATTGAAATAAATAACGAAACTAAAATTGTAGATAATTTTAATCAAGTAATTATAGGCGGTAAACTCAACCCAAACTAAAATGGCAGGTCATTCAAAATTCAAAAATATTATGCATCGAAAAGGTGCACAGGATAAGAAAAGAGCAAAGCTTTTTTCAAGATTAATTAGAGAAATCTCAGTTTCAGCAAAACTTGGTTCACCTGACCCAGATTCAAACCCAAGACTAAGATCTGCCATTAATAATGCTTTGTCATCAAATATGACAAAAGAAAGCATTGATAAGGCAATAAAAAAACAAACTTCTGCAGACGATAAAGATTCAATTGAAGAAATAGTTTATGAGGGTTTTGGACCCAATGGAGTTGCAATTATCGTTGAAACATTGACAGATAATAAAAATAGAAGTGCAGCAGAAGTAAGATCAACTTTTTCTAAATATAATGGTAACCTTGGTGTAAGTGGTTGTGTCAAACACAATTTTAAAAAGGTTGGGATTATTTCCTATAATAAATCTGTAAGTTCATTTGAAAACTTTTTTGATTTCTGTGCCTCTTTAGACGTAGATGATGTTTCTGAAAAAGAAGAAGATTTTGTTTTAGAAACTAACTTAGATTCCTTCAATATAATTCTTCAAAAATTAGAAAATAAATTTTCTATTCCTAAGTTTTCTGAAATTGAATGGAAGCCACTAAATTTTATTGATGTTTCTGATGAGGATAGTGCTAAAGTGCTTATAAAACTTTTGGAAACACTTGAGGATTTGGATGATGTTCAAAGTGTATCCTCAAACTTTAATATAAATGATTCTTTAATGGATAAAATAATTTGAAAAATTTTATAATTGGATTTGATCCAGGTTTAAACAGTACTGGGTGGGGGATAATTGAGAATTTAAGTAATTCCGAAAAATATATTAGTCATGGTTCAATATCAACAAAAAAAACTATCCCACTTGGTCAAAGATTAAATATGATTTACGAGGGTGTTTCAGAGTTGTTTTCAAAATATTCACCCGAATCCATAGCTGTAGAAAAAATCTTTTCTAATAAAAACCCAGAATCTACACTGAAGCTAGGAAAAGCAAGAGCAATAATCTTTTTAGTTGCAGCGAGATTTAACGTAGATATTTTTGAATACTCTCCAAATACAGTAAAAAAAAACCTTGTGGGATATGGTCATGCTGAGAAAATACAGATTATAAAAATGATTGAGAGGTTTTTTCCAGGTCTAAAATCATTGAATCATGATTCTGCGGATGCTTTAGCAGTTGCAATTTGTCACTCTATGCAGAAAAAGTCAAAAATTAATTTATTCGTATGATTGTTAAATTAAAAGGTTTTATTGAAGACTGGTTTGAAGATTTTGTTGATTTAGATGTTAAAGGAGTTGTTTACAGGATTTTTGTCCCTAAAAAAAATACAAATAATATTTACAAGAGTGGTTCATTAGTTACATTTTTTGTATTTGAAATTCTGAAAGAAAGTGAAAGACTTTTTTTTGGATTTTTAAACAAAAAAGACAGAGAGTTATTCTCTTATCTGTTAAAAGTTCAGGGTGTTGGAGGAAAAATGGCTTTGAATATTATGAGTAATCTGGATTCCCAATTAATCAAACAATCAATAATTACAAAAAACCAAGATGTTTTTTCGTCAGTTTCTGGAGTAGGCCCAAAATTGGCTGTAAGAATAGTAAATGAACTTTGTGAAAAACTTAAAAAAAAAGAGGATAATGAAAAAGTTATTACAAACTTTTCTAAAACAATATTTGATGATTTAGTTTCATGTCTTTCAAATTTAGGTTACTCTCAAAACATAAGTGAAAAAACCGCATTTGAAGTTATAAGCAAAAATAAAAAGATGAATTTAGAGGAATTAATACCTGTGGCTCTAAATTATCTTTCGGCACCAAATTTGTCTAAAAATGAATGAAAATAATAAAAAAATAGATTTAGATCCAGTTGAAAAGGATGTAGAAAAAAAGACTAGTTTGAGGCCTCAATCTTTAAGTGAGTTTATTGGACAACAATTTATTAAATCAAATTTAGAGGCTTATATAGAGTCGTCAAAAAAAAGAAAAAAAAATTTAGATCACATAATTCTTTATGGACCACCTGGATTAGGAAAAACTTCTTTAGCCCACATTATTTCAAATGAAAAGAATGTTAACTTTCATTCAACCTCAGGGCCTGCGTTTACTAAAAAAGGTGATTTAGTAACGTTATTAAGTAATATGATGGATGGTGATATATTATTTATTGACGAAATTCATAGATTATCACCAATAATTGAAGAAACACTTTATCCTGCAATGGAGGACTACAAATGTGACTATGTAATTGGTTCTGGGCCATCTGCAAGAGTTGTTCAAATTTCTATTGAAAAATTCACTCTCATTGGTGCAACGACAAGGTTAGGTCTTCTTTCTAGACCTTTACGAGATAGATTTGGAATTCCTTTACAATTAAGCTTTTACGAGCCTGAGGATTTGATGAAAATAATTATTTTAAATTCTAAAAAACTTAAATTTCTAATTAGTGAAGATTCAGCATATGAGATTGCAAAAAGGTCTAGAGGAACACCCCGAATAGCTATTAGATTACTAAAACGTATTATAGATTTTTCAATAGTTAATGAAGATGATAAAATTGATTTAGAATCAGCCAAAAAATCATTAAGAAAAATGAAAATTGATTCAGAAGGATTAGATGAAATGGATAGAAAATATATGAATTGTATTGCATATGATTTTCATGGCGGTCCTGTCGGTATTGAGACTTTAAGTGCTGCTTTACTGGAACATAAGGATATTATTGAAGATGTAATAGAACCTTACCTCATGCAAAGAGGTTTAGTTCAAAGAACCTCAAGAGGAAGAATTTTATCTCAAAAGGGACTTGAACACTTAAAGTAATGTTTTGATGAAAAAAATACATCAAACAAAATTTGAAATTTTTTACGAAGACACGGATAGCTCGGGTTTTACCTATCACACTAGTTACCTCAAATTTGCTGAAAGAGCAAGAAGCCAGTTTGTTAAAGAAAATTTAAAAGAAATTAAGAATGATATGATAAACAACTCTTTTTTTTTTGTAGTCAGAGAAATTAAAGTAAATTTTTTTAAGCCCTCATTTTTGTACGATCAATTAGATGTAAAAACATTTTTTATAAAAAATTCTCTCTCATCTTTAGACCTTCAGCAACTTATTTTCAAAAATGATATTGTCATTTGTGAGGTTTTTGTTAAGTTGGTGTGGATTAATGGAAAGTCAAATAAACCCTCTAAAATCTCAAAA
>CACBBU010000027.1 GCA_902537615.1 uncultured Alphaproteobacteria bacterium | reverse complement strand
GTGGCGTAAAAACTTATTTGATCTAAAATAGAAGTTAGATAGTTAAGCACTATTTTTTTTGTTTAATTTGTTCCTCACAAGCAGAACAAATCTTGTAGTCAATTCTACTTTTAGGGTAAATTGCATTTAATTCATCAGCAAAAACCCAAAAGACTGAGCCGCATCTCTGACACTCAATCCATATTTTATCCATTAACTAGTTATTTTTAAGTTTACTTAAAACTTTTGAGAATACGTTTTGAAGATCTTCCTTCTTGACCTTATTTGGATCAATTTTTACAGGTTTTTTTTTTGCCATTCTAACATCCCCCTTTGTGATATATAATTAGAAGTACGTTAATATTAGCAATTATGTAAGTGAAATGAAACAGTTTATTGAAAAAATTATATTTAAAACAGAAGGATTTGAAATTCTTAATATTACAAAAAATGTTGAAGATATAGTTAAAAAAAGTCAAATTAGTAACGGTTTGCTTAATCTTTCAATTCTCCACACTAGCTGCTCATTAATGATTCAGGAAAATGCTGATCCTACAGTAATGAAGGATATTGAAAATTTTCTAAAAAAAATAGCACCTGAAGACAATTACTTGCACAATACAGAAGGACCAGATGATATGCCTGCTCACTTAAAAAGCGTGTTAACACAATCAAACTTAACAATGAGTGTTAAGAATAAAAGAATTCTTCTCGGGACCTGGCAAGGAATCTTTCTTCTTGAACATAGATATCAACAAAAAAATAGAGAGCTATTTTTTCATTTATTAGGAGAGTAACATGGCCTTAATCTCAACACCTTTATGCAATTATGGAGAAAAAATTCCAAACTTTAAACTGAAAAATATTGACGGAAACTTCATTGATCAAGACATGGTAAAAGGTGAAAACGGTACCTTAGTATTTTTTATTTGTAACCATTGTCCATATGTTAAAGCTGTAATTAAAAAACTAGTTTATACTGTTAATCAAATAACAAAATATGGAATTAAATCAGTTGGGATAATGCCTAATGATGTAATTAAATATCCAGAAGACAACTTTGAAAATATGCAAAAATTTTTTAATGATAATGAATTAAACTTTCCTTATTTGATTGATCAGGATCAAAGTGTTGCAAGAGAGTTTGGTGCGGTATGTACCCCAGATTTCTTTGGTTACAACCTTAAAAATGAACTACAATACCGTGGAAGAATCGCTGAGATGAAAAATTTAAATTTTGTAAATAATAAAAATGACTTGCTTGACGCAATGATTGAAATATCAAAAACACATAATGGACCAAAGAATCAATTTGCTAGTGCTGGCTGCTCTGTAAAATGGAAATAGACTAAGCAACGATTTTGAGAACCAATTCTTTGCAATTGTCTGCTTCAAAGTCAGCCTTATGATAATATGAACTTAATTTTTTTTCATAAGATTTTATGTAACCCGTTTTCATCCCTACTTTTTTGCTCCATTTAAATCCCAACCATGAACGGCGATCATTATAATTTCATTTGGATAATATTTTAATTTATTAGAAACAAAAAGATAAGGTTCTGGATGCGGCTTCCAAATTTTTACATCCTCAATTGAAAATTGAAAATCTACAAGATCTATTAATTTATTTTTTTTTAATAAGCTAATGCTATTTTTTTTTGGCCCATTAGTCAGAGTAACAATCTTAATGTTTTGTTTTCTTAATATTTTGAAACTATCCTTTATATCATCATTAGCTTTAAGATTTTTAAAACCATCAAAAAGAAATTTTAAAATTTGTGGGTCTTTTTTTTTTTAATAATTAATTTCTTCAACTCCTCTTTTGCTATTTCAGTAAAACTCAAAAAGTTTTCGTGCGTTGATGACGCAAATCCTTCCTTCAATGTGCTTATAAACCATAGATCTACAAGAAGAGGGTTTAGGTTTTTTTTTTTAAACCTATTTTTAATTTCATCTAAATTAAAAATAGTTTGGTTTACATCAAATATGGCTAATCTAATTTTTTTTTTAGACATTAACATTATTAAAAATTACATTATAAATATTTTAGTTATAATTTTTCAAATGTTAAATCTTTCCTTAATAAGACATGCAAAATCTGACTGGAATAGGTCCATTAATGATGATATGAACAGACCTATTTCATTGAAAGGTATGAATAAAACAAAAAAAATATGTAAGTTTTTAAAGGAAAGAAAAATATCATTTGATGAGGTATTCTGTTCTCCATCAAGAAGAACAAAAGAAACACTTGATATAATAATTAAACAACTCCCTGATAAGCCTTTGGTTAACTACTTAGAAAACCTTTATCATACATCGGCTATAGATATATTTGATACAGTAATGTTAGAAGCCACGAAAAAAAAAGTACTAATAGTCTCTCATCAGCCTTTGCTATCCAATTCAATAGATAACTTTTTTAGTGGTAGTCAGAATAAACATTACTTAAATGCTATCACGTCGTATACAACCTCGGCTTTTTTTAATGTAAGTTTTAAATGTAAAAATTGGCATCAGATTCTAAAATCTAACGCAACTTTGAATTTTTTTGTAAAACCGTCAGATCTTTGATGTTTTGCAAAGAAGTTTAAAATAGGAATTTAGTTTATATGGGGTTCTAGTTTTAATTAAAAGGTTGCTAGATAAGCTTCTGTGCATTTTTTTTGTTTTGAAATATCTGCAAGAGAATTCTTCTGTGATCTTTTAAATTCAGAAATAATATGTTGATTTTGTGAAATTAATTTTAGAACACTTTTTTTGTTTTCATTTTCATAGGAATAATTACAAGAATTCATATCGTTAATAATTTTTTTTCTCATCTTGTCTAAATGATTAATTTTCCCATACTCACCAGCTGAAATTAACAAGGAAATTTGGTTAGATATTTTTTCTAGTTTATCTAATTGAGATTTTATTGACTGTGAAACTCTATCGTTCATTTTTACTGATTTGATTAATTATAAAAACTTCTTCTAAGGCTTTCATTGCTTTCTTTAAACCTTCAATTACTTGTTCTCTAAAACATTTAATTAGTTGTTGTCTACAAAACTCATAAAGTTGAAAAAGTTTTGCTGCAAGTTTTTCTCCTTTCTCAAAGTCTAATGTTGTTTGTAATGTATAAATAATAACGAGCGAACGGCTAAAATATTTAGCTCTAAATTGTCTTTGATTATCTATGCCTGTTGATAAAACTACCTTGTCCATAGATCTTTTTAATTCACCAACCATATTTTTTACAATAGCTATTGGGTCTTGTGATTGAATGGAAGACTTTTCTGTATTTTTATAAAAATTTTTTGCTTTATTAAAATTTCGCAAAATGATATCTTTCCTTTATGGTTAATCCTTTACATGCACCCTATAATACTGAAAACATTAATTATAGGACTGAGTTTGATAATGGTACTGCAATTGGTATGCCACCAATAAGCTTTAGTAATAGAAAAAACCCACCTATAACTAATGTTAATAACTCATATGAGTATAACCCATCTCATAATAGTTCAAGGCGGTATAGTAAAAACTTAGCTCCCTCAGGAATCTTGACTGAAGCATTCTTTAAATCTAGGGTTTTATTTAGTCCTGTTTTTTTTCATAATGAAGCTGCCGTTAAATATCAGAATATCTCAAGAATCTTTACTTCTAGTAGTGATATTAAAATAAATATGTTAAGGGTAGCCTAGTCCTCATTTTCATGTTCTTTTTCCTCTCTTGAAATCTTTAGGTAAATATTAAGTAAATCGCCTTCACTTACTACACCAAAAATTTCTTTATTGTCTCCCAAAACTGGTATTGACTCACCCACAAAGGTTTTACATTTTTCAATTGATTGAAAAACACTGCTTGAAGTTCTAAGTTTTAAAAATTCATTTGTCTTTAAATCTTTTAAATATTTCTTTTTATTTTTCTGATTTAACAAAAAGTGTAATTCAAACTTATTTATCAATATATTTTTTTCATTTACTAGATAGCTCTCGCTTTTTTGTGATTTCATCATTTTTTTTATTGCGTCGTTTATATTCATTTTTAAAGATAATAAACAATAATCTTGATGGGAAATTTCTGAAACCTCAATCTGCTGAAGCTTTATATTCTCTCTTCCAATTTTCAAATCTACTTTTTTATTTAAGAGAACTCTATCAAAAACCGATTGTCCAATTACTTTATAGGAGATAAGCGAGGCAAAAACTATACTCAATCCAGCGACTAACGTTGCTTCATAATCCGAAGTAAGTTCTAAAATTATCATCATATTAGCAACAGGTCCTCCAATCACACAACTAGCGAATGCAGACATAGAAGCAACTGTCAAAAGATTGAGATCTAACTCTGGATTAATTTGTTGAAAGAAAAAACCTAAAATGACTCCAATACTAGCTCCGATAAATAGGGCAGGGGCAAATACTCCACCAATTAGGCCCATCCTTAAACAAATTACTGTTAAGAGCAATTTAAAAATTAAAAAATAAAATGCATATTGTAAATTAATCTTACCTTCAATCATTTCTCTTATTGACTCTGTACCCAGTCCAATTACTTGAGGTAGATATAAAGAAACTAAACCACAAATTAATCCGGCAATTGCTGGTTGTAAAATGGCTTTAATCTTTGAGATATCTGGAAAGAATTTTGGATGTGTTAAGCCTTTCATATAAATTATTGAAATAAATCCACAGATTATCCCTGCTGCTATAAAAAATGGAAAATCATATAAAGACTCTATATCCCCAATACTACCTAAAAATATCGGTTCTATTCCAAATACATTTTTAGTAAAAACATACGAAATAATTGATGCAACAAGTATCGGAGCAAAGGAGGCCATTGATTGATGACGAAGAATGACTTCACGAGCAAAAATTAATCCTGCCAATGGAGCACCAAAGCCCGAAGAAATAGCAGACGCAACACCTGCACCAACCACAATATCGTACTGAGTTTTTTTAGGAAATAGGTTGTTGATTTCTGCTCCAATTGTAGCTCCGAAGTGAACCAATGGACCATATTGTCCCACTGAACCCCCAGCTGAGATTGAAAGAATTGAAGCAAATGAGCTTATAAAACCTGATTTGATATCAAGTGGTTTTTTTTCAGAATGTGTTGCTAATATTACATCAGGTGGACCATGCCATCTGTCACCGAGAGCAATTTCTCTTAAAATTCCAACTATTAAACCAACAGCGAAGGGAATAAGCAAAATAAAAAGGATAAACTCACTTGTGTTAGTAAAAAAAGCACTAATAGTTTCAAAATTTCGATCAGGATTTCTAAAAGCGTTTGTGAGAAATTTCACTAAGCTTATAAAGCCGAATACGCTTATGGAGGTAATTATTCCAATTATAGACCCTAAGACAAGAGTGATAATTATCGATAAAAACATAAAACTCCCCGTTAAAGTATAACTTTAGAGAGGAGTTTTTCTATTTTTAATTTTTAAATTAGTTATTTCGATATTCTTGAGGAATTCCGTCCCAGGCTTCTTTTAATTCAGAAGCAACCTTGAAAGCAGGTTGAACATAGTTCATATCTTCGTTATCCTGAACCCTTTTACTCATATATCTGATAAATCTATAAAGCCAATTTAAATCCTCAGCTATTTTATTATCATTATCAATATCTAAGCAATTTTGAAGTGTGAAAGCTATTTTAGAAATTTTTTCTGCTTTTTCTTTTGAATTATTTGTCACAGCTAAATCAGTAAAAAGAATTTGTTTCAATTCTTCAATTTCTTTAACCAGTCCATCAAGCATTCTTTTTACTATCTCATACTTTGATAGCTTGCCGTCTTTAATAGTGTCGTCTAAAAGAATTTGTTTTTCTTTAAGTCTGTTTTCTTTAGCTGCTATATCATTATAATTATCCATTGACCATTAACCTTTCTTTATAGTTGTATGCTATAAATAACGACCTACGGTTAATTTGTTTAGGCTAATAATTTAAGTTTTTCCATTTCTTCAGCATTAGCAGTTGCAACCATTGCCAACGCATAATTTTTGATTAGTGATTGCTTAGTAATTTTTGCTGTTTCTTCAGCAAAATCAGTATCTTGTAAATTTGATGCTGCCTTTAATAAATGTGCTGCAGTCGTTGATGCTACATTTTGATATGCTTGTAATGATGTAAAACCTCCTGCAACTGATCCTAAAGATTGAGTAATTTCACCTATTGTTGTATCCATTGAATTATTAGCGTTAGTGGCATCGTTTATATCTGTAGCTGCTATCCCCACTGTTGTTTTAACTTGTTGAGTACCTCCCGCATCATTTACTCCAATATTAAATGTCTTTGCTGATGTACCTAAAACATTTATTCCGTTATAAGTCAGAGAACTTACTACTGAATCAATGGTGTCACTGATAGAGATTGCCTCTGAGTTTAGAGCAGCAGTGTCAGATGCAGTATTAGTGGTTTGTGTGTCTGCAATCCCTAATTC
>CACBBU010000026.1 GCA_902537615.1 uncultured Alphaproteobacteria bacterium | reverse complement strand
AAAAAACAACTATGTAATTCGGGTGTCTCAAATATCTGAATATCCATGTTTTAACTAATGGCTTGTTAATTACTAAAATTCTTGTAGTCCAAAATTCACCAAGATCATAAATGATTTTATATCTAAATATTTGAACTATAAAAAAGACATATAAGTATTCAATATTGAACATTGAATTTGAAAATGATTTTGCAAGAAAAAATACAATAAAAAAAATGTGAAATAAAACTATAAATTTGTAATGAAACCCGTAGTATTCCTTTGCTCCTTTCTGGAGCAATTTAGTCGTGTTTTTTTTACTCAACATAAGTTCAAAAAACCTAGAAAAGATTATATAAATCATCAAATATGTATCAATCATTATGACTAAATTTTAGATTACATAGCCCGGCTGTAAAACCTGGCCCAAGAGCGCTCATTAAAAAATTTCCAGCGTACCTTTTTTTTAACATTTCTTTTAAAACAAGCAAAACTGAAACTGAGGAAACATTCCCAAAGTTGGATAAAATTCTTTGGGATTCTTGTATGGTTTCGTGATTTTTAAAAATTTTTTTATAAGCTTCAATAATTTTCATCCCTCCAGAATGAAGAACATATCCGTCTAAATTATTCATTTTAAAATTACTTAAAACAGTTGGTAGCTCTTTGATAATAAATTCGGGAATAGTTTTGTCAAAAATTACAGATAAACCGTCGTTTTCCACACCCCAACCCATCAAACTCAAAGAATTTTTCCATGTATATTCCATACCATTTATTACTTCACAATTTCCATCACCACCAACTAAATAAGAAGTAGAGCCATCCCCAAATAAAGCTGTACTAACTATATTTTCTTTACTAAAAATCTGAGGCCGAAAAGTAAGACTACAAAGCTCAACGTTACAAACAAGGATAGGTTTTTTTATATTTTTAAAAATTTCAACAGCGCGATTTAAACCTAGCACACCACCTGCACAACCATAACCAAAAATTGGTAATCTTATAGTTTCATTATTAAAATTAAATAAGTTAAAAATTTCAGCATCAATAGTTGGAGTCGCAATACCTGTGCTATTTACAAAAACCATACCTCCAATTTTCTCTGGTTGTGTTTTTGTTTTCTCAATTGTCTCTGATATAGATTGTTTAAGAAGACAAAGGGCATTTTTTTTAAACAAAAAATTTCTCTCTGACCAATTATGTTCTTTAATATACCAACTCAATTCCTCAACTAGAAATCTTGTTTTTACACCCGAATTATCATAGACTTTAGCAATTTTCTCAAAATTTATCTTTGATGAAAATAACCTTCTACCTACTGCCTTTATTTCTTCCTGAAATACTTTGTTTTTTGGAAAGGAAAAACTTAAACCACTTATACTAATCATAAAATAAACGTGGTAATAAAATTAATTTTTTAAAGGTGAAAGACTTATCTGAAATTAATTTGCAAATAAAATTAATAATAGTAAATTAAAACTTTCAAAACTTAATTATTGTATTAATTTAAATACATGTACATAAGAATTGTTAATCTAAAATTTGCTTCAGAAATTGAGGCAGATGCAATGCAAGCTTATGCTGAACACGAACTAATTAATAAGCTTCCTGGAATCTTGTCAATTGAAGTTGTCAGAGTAACAAATTTACACAGTGTCGTAATAAATAAGTTTCAATCCCAACAACACGCTGAAGAATCTAAAGACATTATCATTAATAAAATGAAACAAAACCCAAACATTAAGATTGAAATATTTGAAGGTGAGAGATTGTTTATTAAAGAAAAATCCTAATTTAATTTTTTGAAATCTATATACATATTTTGAAATATTTACTTTAATAATAAAAATCAGTACATCTTTTTAAAAAATCTTATCATTAATTCTTGATTTAGAAAAATATAAGTTATAACCTTGAATAAACGTTCAACCATTTAGGTCGGAAGTAGGTTTGAAGCCGAAGGAACGCATCCATCTGTCTCTTTCTACTCCGGTAACAAGTGAAAGAAGATGTACAACGAAGTTTATAAAAACTCAAAAGTAAGAAAATTTTATAACCAAATATACGATTGGGCTAAATCTTTACCAGAAAATGTGGTTGTAAAAAAAAAAAATGAAGCTGAAAATCTTTTTAAAAAGATAGGAATTACATTTTCTGTGTATAATAACTTTGACTCTTCAGAGCGCTTAATTCCGTTTGATATGTTTCCAAGAATAATCTCTTCAACAGAATGGAAAAAAATTAAAAAAGGCGTTATTCAAAGAGCGTTGGCTATCAATGCTTTTCTTAATGACATTTATAATTCTGGTGAAATTATTAAAGCAAAATTAATACCGGCAAATTTAATTTACAAAAACCCTGCATATGAGGTAAAAATGATTGGTTTTAAGGTTCCCAAAAAAATTTACAGCCCAATAATTGGGTCTGATATCGTAAGAATTAACGAAAATATTTTTAAAGTTCTTGAGGATAATTGCCGAACTCCGTCTGGAGTTTCGTATATGATTGAAAATAGAGAAATAATGATGAGAATGTTTCCAGAATTATTTGAAAAATTAAAAATTGAAACAGTAGAAAACTATCCAAGTTACTTATTAGATGTTCTTAAAAGTCTAGCCCCAAAAAAATGTAACAAAGAACCAAAAGTTGTAATTCTAACCCCTGGCTCTTTGAATAGCGCTTATTATGAACATAGTTTTCTAGCTGACCTTATGGGAGTTGAGTTAGTTCAAGGAACTGATCTTTTCGTTGATGAATCAATAACATATATGAAAACAACTAGAGGCCCAGAAAAGGTTGATATTATTTATAGAAGAATTGATGATCAATTTATTGATCCAATCACTTTTGATAGTTCCTCACTTATTGGGATTCCTGGTTTATTTGATTCTTATAAGTCTGGCAATGTAAATATTTGTTCCGCCCCAGGATCAGGTGTCGCTGATGATAAAGCAATTTATTCTTACATACCTGAAATAATTAAATTTTACCTAGGTGAAGAACCTATATTAGAAAATGTCAAAACATGGAGATGTTGTGAAGAAGAAGCAAAAAAATACGTTCTAAATAATTTAAATAAATTAGTTGTTAAAGAAGTTCATGGCTCTGGAGGTTATGGTTTATTAATTGGGAGTAAATCATCGAAAAAAGAAATTGAAATTTTTAAAAAAAAAATTCTTTCTTATCCAGCAAACTATATAGCACAACCCGTACTTGAATTATCCTCAGTACCGATTTTTGATAAAAAAAAATTATCTCCTAGACATGTTGATCTTAGACCATTTTGTTTAGTTGGAGCAAATAAAACAAAATTAGTTGACGGGGGACTAACAAGGGTAGCTTTAACTCAAGGTTCATTAGTGGTAAATTCGTCTCAAGGTGGAGGAGTTAAAGATACATGGGTACTAAATGAATAATTAAAATGTTAAGCAGAACTGCAGAAAATTTATTTTGGTCGGCTAGGTACATTGAGCGAGCCGATTCCTTAGCTAGACTTTTAGAGGTCGGGTATAGAATTTCTTTAATTCCTAATACCGAAAGAGGTTACACAAACGAGTGGGAGTCAATTCTTGAAACTTCAGGAACTAGAAATGAATATTTAAAGAAACATAAAACAATATCTAAAGAAAAAATTATTTTCTATTTACTTTTTGAATCAGAAAACTCTTCTTCAGTAAAAAACTGTATAAAAACAGCAAGGGAAAATATAAGAATGGTTAGAACTGCGGTAACACTCGAAGTTTGGAATGCAGTTAATTCATCATATCACGAGCTAGATAAAAATATGAGAGATACAAAAAGTCTCTTAAAAGAATTACCTGAAATTATTGAATGGATAAAAAAACAAGTGAATTTAATTAGAGGTACAATACTTAACACTCAACTGATTAATGATGGATATGATTTTTTAATATTGGGAACATATTTTGAAAGAGCAGATTTTACTGCAAGAATTATCAATGTTAAATATTTTATTTTACTTCCAAGTATTAATTATGTTGGGGGTGATATTGATAATTTTCAATGGAGTTTAATGTTAAGGTCAATTTCATCATTCAGGGCATTTAAGTGGGCGTATGGCGGACAAGAAATTTCATATACCAAGATTATAGATTTTTTAATTCTAAATATGACTTGTCCGAGGTCTTTAATTTTCTCAGTCGAGAAGATTAATCATCATTTAGGAAGATTATCAAAATTTTATAAACAAACCTCCTCTTCAAACAAAAAAATAGGACTAATGTACAAAAATATAAAAAATTTGAATGCAGATAAGATTACAGAAATTGGTTTACATGAATTTTTAAAATCTTTTATTGAAGAAATAAATTTTGTTTATAAAAAATTTGAGCAAAAATACTTTTTCGGTTTAGAAACGTGAAAATTAAAATTGCTCACTCAACTACTTATAAGTATAGTTCAACAGTACCAAGGCTTGTACAATGTTTAAAACTTTATCCATCAGTGTGTCATAATCAAGAAATACTAGAATGGGAAACATCCTCCAGTAGTGGAAAAATAGTTGAATCTCATATTGATGGATTAGGGCACAGAGTACAAAATATTTTTATTAAAAATTTTAGTGGACAACACAGAATTACTTCTAAGGGAATATTAAAAACAAAGGATTTATCTGGTATTGTTAAGGGGTTAAAAGAAAAGGTTAATCCACTTTGTTTTTTGAGAGATACTGATTTAACAAAACCATGTGAGAAAATTGAAAAAATTTCAAACGAGGCTAAAAAAAACAACAAAAATATTATTGAATTTGCTCACAAATTAAATTTAGTAGTTTCAAATTCCATCAATTATGTAAGTGGTTCAACAACAATATCTACAAGTTCCAAAGATGCTTTAAAACAAAAAAAAGGAGTTTGTCAGGACTTTGCGCATATACTTATAAGTGCTGCTAGATTTAATAATCTTCCCGCCAGATATATTAATGGTTTTCTATTAGATGAAAAAAATTCAGGTGAAAACACCACCCATGCGTGGGTAGAAATATTTGTAAATGATCTAGGTTGGGTAGCTTTTGATCCATCTCATAAAAAATGTATTGATGATAAATATATAAGAATAAGTACTGGGTTTGATTTTGAAGATGCTTCAACCATTAAAGGCGTAAAGACTAATTATAATGGAGATGAATTCCTTGACACAAAGGTAGATATAGAAAATTGTCAGTAATTTTTTTGATTAATTAACATTTAAGCTAAAAAGGTGCTTGTCAATCTCTAGTATCATTAACCAAAAATCAAACAATTCTAAAATATTTACCTTTTCATACTAGCGTGTTGCAATACAATTTGTTTTGAAATTTCTTTAGCCTCTGGTTTCTTTCTTATTGACCATATCATCTCTTTAGCTATCTTTGTTCTCAATTTATTATCAACAATTGGCCTAAAGTAATGTTTATCAACTTTAAAGTTAAATTCTTTTTCTTCCAAAAAATTTACTTTCCATGGTTCATGAACAAGATTATCCGGAAGATTTCTTAATTCTGGCACCCACCTTTTGATAAATATACCCTTTGGATCTTGATCGTATGATTGTTTAATTACACTGTACATACGAATAGTATTTATTCCTGTAGTTCCTGACTGCATCTGTATCTGTGGGTAATGAATACCAGGCTCATAATCTGTAAATTTCATGGCTAGAAACTTAGAAGTTTTTTTCCAATCTAACCAAAGTTGATATGATGCGAATGAAACAACCATTGCTCGCATTCTAAAATTCAGCCAACCTTTTGTATTTAAGAACCGCATACACGCATCTAAAAAAGGAAATCCAGTTTCCCCCTTTTTCCAGCTCTCATAATAGTCAAAGTTAAAACTATTTTCTCTTAATCCATTGTACAATGGATGCAAATTTTCGGATTCAATATCTGGTTGGTCATATAATTTTTGAATAAAATGACAATGCCAAGCTAATCTTTTTTTAAAAGAATGTATTGAAATATTATCGGAATTTTTGTGTTCTTTATTGTTAATATTTTTAATTATATTTTTGATAGAAATTGTACCAAAACTGAGATGAGGACTTAGTCGCGAACATGAATCTTCAGCAGTTAATGGGCTTGACATTTTTTTTGAATAGTTTGTATGTCTTTGGTTTAGAAAAGTATTTAAACAATTAAAGGCATTATCTTCCCCACCCCTCTGACAATTTAGATGATTAAATTTAAAACATAAATCTCCATAATCATCTTCAATAAAACTTTTAGCTTTAACTTCAGGACTTAAAGGATTATTTACGAATTTGTACCAATCAGCTGACCATTTTCCTCGTATCCTTTTATCAAGTTGGATCCCAAATTGATTTTTCTCAACCCAATCTATTCCCTTTTCTTTCATTAGTGAACAAATTTCTTTATCTAGTTTATTAAAATATTTTCCTTTAAAAATTTTATTTGAGTAAATGGCAGTGATTTTATGTTTATCTACTAAAAAATTTAGTATTTCAATTGTATCACCCTTGTAAAAATTTAACTTAGTGTTAAATTTTTCTTTTACATTTTTGTTTAAATCAATTAATGAGTCATTTAGAAAGTTTAGGTGAAAGTCACTTGTAGTCGCAAGCTCTAAATATCCGTTATCTAATATAAAAACTAATAAACATTTTTGATTCTTTAATGCTTCAAATAATGCTTCATTATCTTTTATTCTAAGGTCATATCTAAACCACATTAATGAATTACTCATATTTTATTTTTACCTATCGTATTTCAAAAGCTCGCTAATAAGCCTTTTTTTATATCTTCTTTGTCTTCTATTGGCTTTGGATGGGTTTGATCTCCAAATTTCTCTTTTATCTTTTACTATATTTTCAAGATCATCAGCTCTTTCTATAAGAATAGCATCT
>CACBBU010000025.1 GCA_902537615.1 uncultured Alphaproteobacteria bacterium | reverse complement strand
CAAAAAATAAAAGCCATAAGGGTCTAAACCTGTCGCCATCATGCTGGATCCAAGAGTAAATAATTGTAAATGTCATCAGAGGTTTGACTAACTCATTATCAAAAAAATAAATGGGAGCTGATTCTAAATATATAAAGGAAACAACAAAAACAAATGGAAATAACTGTATAAAAATTCTTCTAATCATTATTTTAGTAGATTACTCCAATATATTTTTAAAATCAAAAATCAAAACATTTACAAAAATTGAATCAGAGATTTTCGCAAATGGCTCTACATAAACATTATCTAATGTTTTTACAACTTTACCTACTGATATTCCTTCATGAAAATAACCTGCAGCACTTGTTGTAAAAACTAATTCCCCGTGTTCCAGTTCAAATGGTTTTTCAATATGTTTTAGAAAAAGTTTTTTCTCTCCTCCTCCTTTAACAAAAAATGATTTCTTAGTTTTTTTTGATATTACTGGAATTACAGAATCCTCATCCAAGTTAGAAAGGACCTTGGATGAATATTTTCCCAATTCAGAGACCCTTCCAATCATACCATATTCATTAAAAACTATATCATTAATTTTCAAACCATCTACTTTACCTACATCTATGAAAAAAGTTAAATCATTACTTCTGTATGGATTAATTAAAACTCTAGATGTAATCTTTCTAGCATAATCCTTATTTTCAACATTAAGAAGTCTTTTAAGTTTAAAATTTTCAATTTCATAAAAATCACTTAATCTTAACTTTTCTTTCAATGTTTTATTTTCAAGCGTAAGCTGCTTGTTAGATTCTTTTAAATCACTTAAATCATTTAGGTAATACAATGCGCTATTAATATATTCAAATGGTAACGTAATAATTTTTAAGCCAGGTTCACTAAAGGAAATCACATAGTATTTTACGTTTATGAAAAGATTATTTTTTTGGTTTGATGAAAAAAAAAAAAAAATACAAACTAAAAAGCAAAAAAACATCTCAAAACCATAAGAATTAATAAGATTTGATTTAAAGCTTCTTGATGAAAAAGTGGCTCTTCGGGCCATTTTAATAGCTACTGGTCAAAACAGATTTTAGTGACTGAAGATTCTCAGCACATTTTCCTGTTCCTTGAACAACACAGCTTAGTGGATCATCGGCAATCGTAACAGGTAAACCTGTGGAATCTCTTATAACTTGATCTAAATCACCAAGAAGAGAGCCACCACCTGTTAAAACTATCCCTTTGTCTACAATATCCGCAGCAAGTTCTGGATCAGAGTTTTCTAATGTATTTTTTACTGCCTCAATAATAGCCAAAACTGGTTCTTGAAGTGCTTCTGATATTTGCCTTTGATTAATCACAACTTCCTTTGGTACTCCCTTGAGTAGATCCCTTCCTTTAATATGAAGAACTTTTCCATCTCCTGATGAGGGAGGAGCTGCCACCCCTATTGCTTTTTTGATTCTTTCTGCACTACTCTCACCTACTAATAAATTATGGGACCTCCTAATGTAATTAATAATAGCGGTATCCATGGCATCACCTCCAACTCTTACAGAATGTGCATGAACAATTCCTCCTAATGCTAATAATGCTACCTCAGTTGTACCTCCACCTATGTCAACGACCATTGAACCTGAAGGTTCAGTTACTGGAAGACCAGCTCCTAGCGCAGCTGCCATTGGTTCATCAACAAGATACACCTTTCTGGCACCAGCAGCTGCAGCTGAACCTTCAATTGCTCTTCTTTCAACTGAAGTAGCACCTGAGGGTACGCATACGACAATAACTGGACTAAAAAAACTACTATTATTATGAGCTTTTTTAATAAAATGTTTAATCATTTCCTCAGCGACATCAAAGTCTGCAATAACACCATCTCTCATTGGTCGAATTGCAATTATGTTCCCTGGAGTTCTACCCAACATTGTTTTTGCCTCATGACCGACAGCTAAAACTCTTGGTTTTGCATCTTTTTTATCATTTGATAACGCAACAACTGAGGGCTCGTTGAGGACAATACCCTTTCCCTTAACATAAATTAAGGTGTTAGCTGTGCCAAGGTCTATTGCTATATCTTGTGAAAAAAAGGAAAAAAAGTTTCTCATAAACTATTACAAACTATTACATTTATTAAAAAAATCAATTTAATTATATAACATGTTTATCAATGCTATTATTTGAAGAATTTAAAATCTTTTTTGAGTCTTTTGCTTTACTTTTCTTGTTAATCAATTTGTTAAGTCCGTTTATATAGGCTTTTCCAGACGCTACAATAGTATCTATGTCACTACCAACTCCAAGAACACTAATGCCGCCCTCCTCCAACCTAACGCTAACCTCTGCTTGCGCGTCGGTCCCCTTGGTAATTGCATTTACCTGGTACACAACTAAATGAGCTTTTGTAGCAATGAGGCTTTTAATAGCTTTGAACACAGCGTCTATTGGCCCAGTACCTTTTAGCTCAGTACTTAGCGTCTTGTTCAAATATTTTAGCTTTACATATGCTGATGAACTTTGATTAGAACCACATTTAATGGATATATCTAAAAGATCTATATATTTGACTTTGGATATAGATTGTTCCTGATCAGCTAAAGCAAGTAAATCTTCTTCAAAAACCTGCTTTTTTTTATCTGCAAGTTCTTTAAACTTTTTGAATAATAGGTTTATTTTATTTTCACTAAAGTCATAACCCAATTCATTTAATTTTACTTTAAAGGCATGCCTGCCTGAGTGTTTTCCTAGAACAAGTTCAGATGAGGACAAACCTACAGATTCTGGAGTCATTATTTCATAAGTATTTGTGTGTTTAAGCATACCATCTTGATGTATGCCTGATTCATGAGCAAAAGCATTTTTTCCAACAATGGCTTTATTTGGTTGAACAGAAAAACCAGTAATAGTTGATACTAAATGAGAAATATTTGTTATTTTTTTTGTATCTAAATCTGAATAATAAGGAAGGCTATCTTTTCTAGTCTTTAAACACATAACAATCTCTTCAAGTGCGGCATTACCTGCTCTTTCTCCAATACCATTTATTGTACACTCTACTTGCCTTGCGCCACCGATAATTGCGCTAAGCGAGTTTGAAACAGCAAGACCTAAATCATTGTGACAGTGAACAGAGATTATTGCTTTGTCAATATTAATCACATTCTTCTTAATATTTACAATTAATTCTCCAAATTCACTTGGAACAGCATAACCAACAGTATCGGGAATATTTATTGTCGTAGCACCGGTTGAAATAGCAACTTCTATTGATTTGTACAGAAAGTCAAGGTCAGTTCTAGATGCGTCTTCTGGCGACCATTCAATATCATTAGTATATTTAGCTGCTCTCTTAATGCTTTTTTTTATTGAATCTATTACTTCGTTTCTATCCATTTTTAATTTATATTTCATATGTAAATCACTGGTGGATATGAATGTATGAATTCTATTTTTTTTAGCTTGCTTGAGGGCCTTTCCTGCTGAATCAATATCATTGTTATTCGCTCTTGCCAAACCACATACAGTGGAATATTTACATATTTTAGATATTTTACTTACTGCCTGAAAATCACCTTCAGAGGCATAAGGAAAACCAGCTTCAATAATGTCAACCCTCATTGAATCCAAATTTTTAGCAATTAATAATTTATCATCAACAGACATTGATGCTCCTGCAGATTGTTCGCCGTCTCTTAAGGTGGTATCAAATATTATTATTTTTTCCATATGTTAATGATATTAGTTTTTATTCTTGTTTACTAGTTTATTTGAACTGATCCAAGGCATCATAGATCTTAGTTTTTCACCGACAATTTCAATTTTTTTCTCACTTTGAATTCTTTTTTCAGCCTTAAAGTTTAATTGACCAGACTTACACTCAAGGATCCAATCTCTAACAAATTTTCCAGTTTGAATTTCATTTAAAATTTTTTTCATTTCTTTTTTTACTTCAGTATTGATGACACGAGGACCTCTTGTCAAATCTCCATATTCAGCTGTATTTGAAATTGAATATCTCATATTGGCTATCCCACCCTCATATATTAAATCAACAATTAATTTTACTTCATGTAAACACTCAAAATACGCCATCTCTGGTGAATAACCAGCGTCAACCAATGTCTCAAACCCTGACTGGATTAAAGCTGTTAATCCACCACACAAAACAGCCTGTTCCCCAAATAAATCTGTTTCACACTCTTCTTTAAAAGTTGTTTGAATTATACCTGATCTTCCTCCACCAATTGCGGAAGCGTATGACAAACCAAGTTCAAGTGCATTACCTGACGAATCCTGATGAATTGCAAGTAAGCATGGAACTCCTGCTCCTGTTAAATATTGTCCTCTTACGGTATGCCCTGGACCTTTAGGAGCAATCATAAAAACATCCAAATCATCTCTAGGATTAATTAATTTAAAGTGGATTGACAAACCATGGGCAAACAATAACGAGGAATTTTTTTTTAAGTTTTTAAATAAAAAATCATTGTATAAATCAGCCTGTAACTCGTCAGGCACTAGTATCATACAAACATCGGCATTCTTTACAGCATCTTTAACTTCTTCAACCACAAAACCGTCTTCTTTTGCTTTTTTAATTGAACTTGAGCCACTTCTGAGAGCAATTTTTATATTTTTAACACCACTATCTTTCAAATTTAAAGCATGTGCGTGACCCTGACTTCCATAACCAATTATACAAATTTCTTTTTGCTTAATTAAATTTAGATCAGCATCGCTATCATAATAAACCTTCATTCTTTTACCTTTCTATTTTTTTATATAATCGGTTCCGGTTGCCATTGAGACAAGACCAGACCTAGTTTGCTCAATTATTTTATAAGGTTTTAGAATAATCTCTATTTTTTTTACCTCATCGGGTGACCCAGTAAACTGAACAATAAACTCTGAATCATTCTCTTCTAAAATTTTAGCACCTTTTCTTTCAATTTTTTTTTTTAAATCAAATGTTTTTTTATTTTTTACATCCAATTTTATTAAAATCAACTCTTTTCCAATAAAGCTTTTAAGTTCTGTAATATCCACTAAGTTATGAACGGGTATAAGCTTTGCAAGCTGAGCTTTGATTTGGTCTATAATTATTTTCGTTCCAGAAGTAACAACTGTAATTCTTGATAAAAATTTATGAGAATCAACCTCAGAAACTGACAGACTTTCTATATTATATCCTCTACCTGAAAAAAGACCTACAACTCTAGCCAACACACCTGGTTCATTGTCAACCATAATTGACAATATGTGCTTTAAATTTTTTTTGCTCATTTAAACCAAAACCATTCCATCTTCGGATATTTCACCATCAACTTTATCATCGGGCCCTAACAACATCTGATTATGGGTGGAACCTGATGGAATCATGGGAAAGCAGTTTTCGCTTGGGTCAACTATTATGTCACAAATTACTGGACCTTTAGTTTTGATCATTTCCTTAATCAAATCGTCAATTTCACTTGGTTTTTCAGTTCTTAACCCGGTAGCTCCAAATGACTCAGCTAATTTTACAAAATCAGGTAAAGAGTCCATGTAAGATTCAGATAATCTATTACCATGCAAGAGTTCTTGCCATTGTCTTACCATTCCCATGTAATGATTATTTAAAATAAAAACCTTTACTGGTAATCTGAACTGTTTAATAGTTGACATTTCTTGAATATTCATAAGAATTGAGGCCTCTCCTGCAACATCAATAACTAAAGAATTAGGATGTGCTATTTGTACCCCCATCGCTGCAGGAAGACCATAGCCCATAGTTCCCAAACCACCTGATGTCATCCAATGTTTTGGTTTGTTAAAAGTAAGAAACTGAGCTGCCCACATTTGATGTTGTCCTACTTCTGTTGTGATGTAAGGATTATATTTTTTGGTTAGAAAATCTAACCTTTTAAGCGCATGTTGGGGTTTAATTATTTTATCAGAGTTTTTAAATTTTAAACAATCTTTGGACCTCCATTTGTTAATTTGAGACCACCAATCTTTAATTTTTTTTTTCTTAAAAGTAATTCTTTTTTCTTGGATTTTCTTATTAATAACTTGAAGAATTCTTGATAAATCACCTTGAACTGTTAAATCAACATTTACACTTTTATTAAAAGAGGATGCATCAATGTCAAAGTGAACCTTTTTTGATTTAGGAGAAAAACCTGATACCTTTCCAGTTATTCTATCGTCAAATCTTGCACCTACACAAACCATTAAATCACAATTATACATACTCATATTAGCTTCATAAGTTCCATGCATACCTAGCATTCCAACACATTGGTTGTCAGATGTTGGATAGGCACCAAGACCCATTAATGTTTGAGTGCAAGGAAAGCCAGTAGTTTTTATTAATTTGAAAAGGTTTCTTGACGCAACTTCACCTGAGTTTACAACACCTCCACCAACATAAAAAATTGGTTTTTCTGACTTTTTCAATAATTCAATAAATTGATCAATTTGATTTATATTAGGCCTTAAATTTGGTTTATAGTAAGAAATTATCTTTGTATTTTTTTTTCCTCTATATATAGCCTTAAAGGTTTGAATATCTTTTGGAATATCAACTAGAACAGGCCCTGGCCTACCACTTTTTGCTATAAAAAAAGCGGAGTGAATTGCACCAGGCAAAACAGAAACATCTTTTACAAGATAATTATGTTTTGTACATGGCCTAGTAATTCCGACAATATCAGCTTCTTGAAAAGCATCATTACCTATCATATGTGTCGGTACTTGACCTGAAATACAAACCAACGGAACTGAATCCATCATTGCATCTGTTAGTCCTGTTACTGTATTAGTAGCTCCAGGGCCAGAAGTAACCAACACAACCCCTACTTTTCCAGTTGATCGCGCGTAACCTTCTGCTGCATGAACCGCAGCTTGTTCATGTCTTACAAGGATATGTCTAATTTTTT
>CACBBU010000024.1 GCA_902537615.1 uncultured Alphaproteobacteria bacterium | reverse complement strand
TTTCATTTATACTTTTAGGATTAAATCTTTTTTTTTATCTTCAAAACAAACCTGAAACTTTTCAACAAATTGTTAAAATTCTAATAATTTCAACCATATTAAATATAATAATAATTAGTTGTTACAATCTGATTAACTACGAAACTTATAAAGCTTTCAATAATATCTTAAGATTTAAAGGAATATTAAATATAATAACAATCTTAGTTTTAATTTTGACTTTTTTTCAAAACAAACGTTATCTTTACTTACCAATATTTTTACTTATTCCTTCACTTATCTTAAGCGATTCAAGCGCCCCGCTTTTAGGAATTTTTAGTGGTTTATTTTTTTATTTAATTTTTTTTTTAATTAATAAAATTAAACTTTATAAAAAAACAATTATTTTTTTACTAATCACAATTTTCACTTTAATATCATTAAAAAATATTAACAATTTACCTACTAAATTTGACAGACAATCTATTGAAAACTTTCAATTTAAAATTCCAACTTTTTTAGTTGATGCTCATCGTCAGTTTATTTGGGGGTTCAGTTTAAATAAATTTAAAAATAATCCATTATTAGGTTATGGAGCTGATACATCAAACTTTATAAATGATAGTCAAAAAATTATTGGACATGAAGCAACTGGTAATATGACATTTATTCCTAGTCATCCACATAATTTTTTTATCGAAATACTCTTAGAACTTGGAATTTTAGGAACTTTTTCCTTTGTACTTTTTATATTGTTCATAAACTACAAAATTTTATTAAATGCAAATGATAGAGAAAAATTTTATTTGATTTTTTTTAATGGATATTTCTGGGGTTCCTCTCTTGTGAATTTTTCATTTTGGCTAGGTTGGTGGCAAGGAAGCTATTTTTTTCATTTTAAGCCTTATAGCAGCCAAAATATTTTTGAATCAAAAAATGAATTGTAAAAATATCTAAAATTTTGAATCTACTTAAAGAATATTTTGGCACATAATATGCTTATTTTAGTAAAACTTTAAAAGCTTTTTAAAATGTTATCTATTGTAATTCCCTCATATAATGATGCTAAAAATATTCCCATAGCTATTGCTTCAGCCAATCAAATTAAATATGTGAACGAAATTATTGTTGTAGATGATTGTTCAACTGATAACACAGAGTTCTTAATTAAAGAAATTGCAGATAATTGCAAAAAAATTAGATATTTTAAAAATTCTACTAATAAGGGTTCTGGCCTTTCTTTTTTAAAGGGACTTACCAAATTAAAGAACAGTTATGTACTAATGCTTAATTCTGATGACTTTTTTATACCTAAAGCGATAGAAAAATTATTTGAATATACCGTTAATAATAAACTTGATTTAGGTTATGGAAAAATGGCTATTAAAAAAGAAACCGGAATTCACCGATATATGCATCCAGGTTATAAAAAAAAAAATTACATTAAAAATAAATTCGAATTATTAGATTTATTAATCTTTGACATGTATATTCCATCTTTTGGTGCAATTATAAATTTTGATAAAATTAGGAAATTTTATCATAAAGAGTATTATCAACGACTTAATTTAAACTATGGAAAATCTTTTAAAGCTCATGATTACGATCTATTTTTAAATCTTGCGAAAAAAAGAAAAAAAATTGGCTTTTTAAACGAAACTGTATGTGTATGGTGTAAAAGTAAAAATTCTCAATCTGGTTTAAAATATTTTGAGTCTGGTGATGCTTGTTTTGAAAGCTCATTTTTGTTTAACAAATATTTTAAAAATGAAAATTTTACTAACGAAAGTTTATCATTAATAGAATCAAGAATTAAAGGTAAATATAATCATATAAAAAAGTCTGATGCTAAAAATATGGGTTTATTTAAACATTACGAAATCTTTCTTGCTAATATAAACAATTTAAAAAGGTTAAATGCAATTGAAAATAAATTCTAAGTGTTTAGGTTATTTAGAAATAATTTTATTTTTTTTTTTAAAAATTAAGTACATTATGTCTTTTGGAAGACTAAATTGTAAAAAGAAGAATACACTAGTGAAAATTGATAAAATCACTGATAAAACCTTGCTTTTATACAAATTACGAAATCTATCTAAATTATTAAACTCAAGTGTTCTTAAATATCCTGACTTGAGAAAAATAAATCCATTTTTTGAAAATAATTTAGTAAGATTTTCTTTATTAAAATAACTTAAATGAGGAGAACAGCTATTTTTTTGCCAGAGTCTGTCATAAAACATATTTATTTTAAAGTTCATTAAAAATTTTGATAATTTAAATATTATTCCATCTGTTGTCGGAAGGTTTAAAACTATCAAACTATCATCTTTAAGAACTAAACTAACTTCTTTAATCACATCATTAATCTCTTCTAAATGCTCAAAAACATCATTGAAAACCGCAACATCAAATACAGATCTAGTTACAATTGGTTTTGGCAAATGGACTTTTAAAATTCTTTCTCCATAAATTGATTTAAGCCTTTTAAAACTTTTTATGGATGCCTCTGAACCTGTTATTTTTATACCAACATTATTACACTCATCCAGGAAAAAACCATCACCAGAACCAATTTCTAAAATCTTAGGTTCTTTTTTATGTTTTAATATTTGTTTAATAAGTTTTTTAAAATTTTTCCTTCTAAGAGATTCTATTCCCTCTACATCCTGTCCCACTGATGGTTTAAGATTTGAGAAATAAAAATTACAATTCAGACACTTGAATGAATAACAATTAATTTTTTTTGATTTTCCATTACAAATTTGACATATCATGATTATTCACAATTTTTAATTTTATTCAAACTCAATTGTTCCTGGTGGTTTTGAAGTCAAGTCATAACAAACCCTATTGATACCTTTAACTTTATTAATGATTTCATTAGAACAAATCTCCAAAAAATTATTTGAAAATTTGTATGCTTCAGCGGTCATCCCGTCAACTGAAGTAACAGCTCTCAGGACGCAAATCTGTTCATATGATCGACCATCACCCATTACTCCCACGGTTTTAGTCGGAAGTAAAACACAAAACGCTTGCCAAATCTTATTATAAAGACCATGCTTTTTTATTAAACTTAAATAGATAGAATCTGCTTCTTGTAATATCTTAATTTTTTTTTTACTTATTTCTCCTAAAATTCTAATTCCTAGTCCAGGTCCAGGGAAAGGGTGCCGATTAATAAACTCTTTTGATATTGCTAATTCTTTACCAAGTTTTCTTACCTCGTCCTTAAAAAGCTCTTTAAGAGGTTCTAGTAGTTTAAATTTAATTTTTTTTGGTAGCCCACCCACGTTATGATGAGATTTGATAGTAACTTTTGAACCTCCTACTTGGGACACAGATTCTATTATATCTGGATAAAGAGTTCCTTGTGCAAGAAACTTGATATACTTCTTTTTTTGAGCATATTTCTCAAAAATCTCAATGAATTGCTTTCCTATAATTTTTCTTTTTTTTTCTGGGTCTGTAATACCTTTTAGTTTTTTTAAAAAAATCTTTGATGCGTCAATTATATCCAAAGAAATATTGTAATTTTTTGTAAATAAATTTTTTATTATCTCAACTTCATTCTTTCTCATCAAACCAGTATTAACAAACACACATTGAAGTTTATCTTCAATAGCCTTATGTACTAACACAGCAGTCACAGTAGAATCAACACCACCTGACAACGCGCAAAGAACTCTTTCAGATCCAACCTTATTTTTTATTGATTCAACCATCTTATTCTTAAATTTATCCATACTCCAACTTTGTTTACATTTACAAATATCTACTACAAAATTTTTTAAAATTTTTTCTCCATTCTGTGTATGAACTACCTCTGGGTGAAATTGAACCCCGAACATTTTATTTTTCAAATTTTGAATAATGACTGAATTACAATCTTTACTACTTGCAAGAATCTCAAATCCTTCCGGCATCTTAATGACTTTATCACTGTGACTCATCCACACACTGTATTGATTTCTATTATTGTAGGCATTTTTTAATAATGGAGAATTTTTTAGGATCTTTATTTTTGTTTTTCCAAATTCTCTTTCCTTGGATAACTTTACTTCGCCTCCAAAATCTCTGCAAATTAATTGTAGTCCATAACAAACTCCTAAAATTGGGATGTTTAGTTTGTATACAAATTTTTTGATCTTAGGTGCGTTTTCATTGTCTACTGAGCTTGGTCCACCGGAAAAAATAACCCCTTTAACCAAAGAATTTTCAAAACTTTTTTCAGTTAAGTTCTGAAAAGGAATTATCTGACTAAAAACACCGAAATCTCTAACTCTTCTTGCAATAAGTTTTGTAACCTGAGAACCAAAGTCTACAATAATTATATTTTCATTCATTTATTAATTTGATAGTTTGGTGATTCTCTAGTTATGGATATTCCATGCACATGACTCTCATTAAGCCCTGCAGATGTGATTCGAACAAGTTCTGTGTTTTTTTTGAAATCTTTAATATTTATATTACCCGTATATCCCATAGAGGCACGCAAACCTCCTGTAAGTTGCTCAATAACTTTTTCAACAGGGCCTCTGTATGGTACTCTCCCCTCAACACCCTCTGGAACGAATTTTTCACTGTTATTAACTTCCTCTTGAAAGTATCTATCAGCCGATCCTCTTCCCATTGCAGATAACGAACCCATACCTCTATAAGACTTGTATGTTCTTCCGTTAGAAAGAAATATTTCTCCTGGTGACTCATCAGTCCCTGCAAATAAGGATCCTATCATTACAACATCTGCTCCAAAGGCAATTGCTTTTGCAATATCTCCTGAAAATTTTATACCTCCGTCGGAAATAATGGGTATTTTATTTTTTTTTGCAACTTTAAAAGTTTCAGATATTGCATGAAGCTGAGGAACTCCAATACCAGCAATAATTCTAGTTGTACATATTGAGCCTGGACCTATGCCGACTTTAATTGAATCCGCACCTGCTTTTATTAAATCATTAGCTGCCTCTGATGTAGCAATATTACCAACAATAACTGGAAGCTTTGGAAAGTTTTTTTTAATTTTTTTCAAGGTGTCAATAACATTTTTTGTGTGACCATGAGCTGTATCAATTACTACAACGTCCACACCAACTTTTACTAAAGACTTAACTCTTTCTAACCCTTGTTCATTTCCAATACCAACTGCAGCACCAACAAGGAGTCTTCCCATTTTATCTTTTGAAGCGTTAGGAAATTTCTGAGCCTTTTCAATATCCTTTACCGTAATCAGTCCTATACATTTATAATTTTTATCTACAACTAAAAGCTTCTCAATTCTATGTTGATGAAGAAGTTTTTTAGCATTAGCCATTGATATGTTTTGTTGAACTGTAACTAAGTTTTTTTTTGTCATTAAGGACTCAACTTTTTGATTTAAATTTTTGGCAAACCTTATATCCCTATTAGTAATAATACCTACGAGCTTTTTACTTCCACTTTCAACAACTGGGATCCCAGAAATATTATATTTTTCCTTTATTTTAAATGCATCAGAAAGCAAACTCTCTGGGTTTATAGTATAAGGGTTTATAACCATTCCCGATTCAAACCTTTTAACAATGTTAACTTCCTCAGACTGTTTTTTTATATCAAAATTTTTGTGAATTATACCTAGTCCACCCATTTGAGCCATTTTTATAGCCAAAGAAGATTCTGTTACAGTATCCATTGCCGCAGAGATAAGAGGAATTTTTAATTTAATGGATCTAGTTAAGTTAGTAGTTAGATCTGTATCCGATGGTTTAATTGATGATTTAGAAGGAACAATTAATACGTCATCAAAAGTTAAGGCTTCTTTTAAGTTTTTCATAGAGTAGTTTAAACTAATCAATAATAATTTTAAACTACTTATTTCAAATTATTTTTTTTGAGCTATTAAATACATTTCAGGAGATTCTTTTCTTGAAGCCTTCGGTTTAAAATTTTTGATATTTTTGAGTGATCCTTTCATATTATTCATTAAATCTCCATACATACCACCTTGAAATATTTTTATTACAATAAAACCATCCTTTTGAAGTAACTTAGTTGAAATATTAACAACCCTTTCAACTAGAGAAAATATTCTAAGATGATCAACTCTTTTGTTCCCAGTTGAGTTTGGTGACATATCACTCATTATTAAATCTATTTTTGTTCTAAAGAAAACCTGAATATAATTTACTACCTCTTCCTCAAAAATATCACCTTTGTAGAACTGAACCCCAGGAATAGCTTCAATATCAAGCTTATCAATTCCCAATATCTTGGTTTCAACTGAACTAAATTTTTTAGACACTTGCAACCAACCTCCAGGAGCACAACCTAAGTCCAAAATATTTTTACTAGAGTTTAAAAAGTCAAATTTGTTGTTTATTTGAATCAATTTATATGAGGATCTTGATCGAAATCCTTCTTTTTTGGATTTTAAAACAAATTCGTCATTTATATGTCTACTTAACCATTTGTTACTATCTTTTTTATGTTTTTTTAATAATTTAAATTTCATAACTCATCAACTATTGCATCTCTTAATCCTTTATGTGTTATTATAATTTTATTAATTGGAAAGATTTTTATTATAAAAAGTAAAATTTCAATGCCACTCTTTAGTAATTTATATTTTTCTTTGATACAGGGATGACTTTTTAAATCATTCACACTTAAATTTTTAACATAGTTTATGGTATTAACAACCTGCTCATGTGACATCTCAAAACCTTCAATCTTTGCAGGGTTATAAAATGGAAGTTTCTGAAAAACAGAGCATAGGGTTGTCATTGTACTACAAGATCCAATTGAAACAAATTTATCAGAAAGACTTTTGTGTTGATTATAAAAGTGAGAAAAATGATCAGAAATTTTTTTTTTAACAAGATCCTCTCCATAAATCTGAATTTTTTCTTCTAAATTAATTACTCCATATGAAATTGAAGTGGTTTTTAAACGAATAGAACTAGGTTCAAAAAAAGTTACCTCTGTACTTCCACCTCCAATATCAAATAAAATTCCGTGTTTTTTAATTTGTTTTAGATAAATTTTACAACTTTTTAAGCAGAGTCTAGCTTCTTCTTCAGCTGAAATTATGTCTACATTAAGACCGGATGTTTGTTTTACCTTTTTTAAAAAGAATTCGGGATTTATAACTACTCTGCAGGCTTCAGTAGCAACACATCGATAATCTAAAATTTTAAATTCATCAATTTTTCTTTTAAAAAAAATTAAACAGTTCAGAGTTTTTGATATATTCTTATTATCAAATTCATTATTGAATGAGAGATTTTTAATTAAGTTAGTCGGTTTTGAGTGGTTAAAGATGACTTTATCTCTTCCAACACTTTTTTCAACAACCATCAATCTG
>CACBBU010000023.1 GCA_902537615.1 uncultured Alphaproteobacteria bacterium | reverse complement strand
TGAATTAATTTCTAATAACTTCCCTTTTTTAATTATAAATAAAGAAAGGGTAAGATCATATAAAAATAACTATATTTTTTCACACGTTATTGGATATGTTGGCTATAGAAAGGATCTAAAAAATAAAAAGCTCAATAATCTTAAGTTTGGTATTACAGGAATTGAGAAATTATTTGATAAAAAGTTATTAGGAAAAGATGGTTGGATTAAACTTGAAACTAACTCAAAGGGAAGAATTAAAAAAGAATTAAATAAAAAAATAGCTATCCCAGGACAAAATTTAAAAACTAATCTTATTGCACCTGTGCAAGAATATGCATATTCATTATTGAAAAATATAAATGGTGCAGTTGTTGTGATTGATTGTGAAAACGGAGGTGTAAATTGTCTTCTTTCAACACCTTCATTTGATAGTAATGAGTTTAGCAACGGAGTCACTTCAGAAAAATGGAAATCTCTTGTAAACAACGAGTCAAATCCCTTACTGAATAGATGCATTGCAGGCTTATATTCACCTGGGTCAACATTTAAATTAATTACTGCTTTGTATGTATTAGAAAATTTAGGTTTTAATCCTAAAACAAGATATTTATGCGAGGGCTTTACAGAGTTTGGTAATAGAAAGTTTCATTGCTGGAAAGAGGGAGGACATGGCTCTGTTGATTTGAAGGAGGCAATTAAAAAATCCTGTGATTGTTATTTTTATAATCTTGCGAAATTAATAAAAATTGATCCTCTATCTAAGTTTTCTAAAAATTTCTCATTAGGTGTTTCAACAAACGTTGATATTCCAAACGAGCTAATTGGGATTATGCCTGACGAAAAATGGAAAAAAAAAAATAAAGGAGAAAGATGGCAAAGGGGCGAGACTCTGAACACAGTAATTGGTCAGGGATTTATGCTAGCCACACCATTACAAATTACTAACATGACAGCGATGTTGGCAACTGGAAAAAGAATAAAGCCAAAAATTTTACATAACCCCGATAATATTTTTGAAAATATTCAGATTTCTAAAAAAAACCTAACTTTTATCAGAAATGCAATGTTTTCGGTTGTTAATGAATATGAAGGTACAGCATACTCTTCTAGAATATTTGGAAAATATAAATTAGTTGGTAAAACAGGAACATCGCAGGTTAGAAAAATTTCAAAAGAAGAAAGAGAGCTAGGCGTTTTGAAAAATGAAGAACTTATTTATAAACTGAGAGATCACTCAATTTTTACAGGATTTGCCCCTTATAGAAAACCAAAATTTGCTATAACCGTTGTCGCAGAGCATATGGGTAGTGGTTCAAAGGTAGCCGCACCAATTGCAAAAAAAGTAATTCAATTTTCTCTAAAAAATTTTTTTAAAACTTAATGAATGATATTTTTATAAAGTTAAAGAATTTAAATTGGCTTTATTTTTTTCTAGTCAGCTTTCTATCATTTGTTGGAATTGTAATGATTTACAGTGCTACGTCAGCAATGGAGATAAATATTTTTTTGAATCACATAATTAAAGTTTTTTTTGGTTTGACTATTATGATTGTTATATCTCTTATAGATATGGAGTTCTGGAAAAAGAATGCATTTTATTTTTATTTAATATTTCTAATTTTACTTGTATGGGCTTCTTTTTATGGTCACATAGGGAAAGGATCAAGAAGATGGATTGAAATATCAGGCTTTTATTTTCAACCTTCTGAATTTATGAAGATTTTTATTATTTTAGCACTAGCAAAATTTTTTGATGAAAAAAAAATTAAAGACGCTAGTGATTATTTTTTCTTAGTTTTACCAATTCTTATTGTAATTTTACCAGTAGGACTAATCCTAAGACAACCTGATTTAGGTACTGCAGCAATAATACTTTTTATTTGTTTTTTAATTTTTTTTATTGCTGGTTTAAGTTGGAAATTTTTTGCTTCAATAGGATTCTTAATGCTAATGATAGCACCATACCTGTGGTCTCTGTTGAAGAATTATCAAAAACAAAGAATTTTAACACTTTTTAATCCTGAAAATGATCCTCTTGGTTCAGGTTACCATATTATACAATCTCAAATAGCAATTGGCTCAGGTGGAGTTTTTGGTAAAGGTTGGATGAAAGGAACGCAATCTCATCTTGATTTTTTACCTGAAAAACATACAGACTTTATTTTTTCAATGTTAGGAGAAGAATTTGGTTTTCTTGGTACACTATCAGTTATTGGGTTAATAATTGTTATTACTACAATAACCTACAACATAGCAAATAAATTTAACCGCGATTTTTTTAATAGAGTCCTTGCATTCGGATTGATTTCTAACTTCTTTTTTGCAGCGATGATAAATATGTCAATGGTTATTGGACTTCTCCCAGTTGTTGGACTTCCTCTTCCGTTAGTCTCATATGGTGGTTCTTCAATGATTACTTATTTTATTGGTTTTGGTTTGATATTATCTATGGATAGAAGACTAAAAACCATTTATTAAAATTTTTTATTTAAGATCCCCTTTTTCTGATAATAGTATAGCAATATTTTTAGTTTGTTTAAAATTATTAAGAATTATAATCAAAACAACTATCATCGGTACACTTAAAAACATACCAGAGATTCCCCAAAGTTTTCCCATAATTGATAAGAAAATTAGAAGAACTATTGGACTGATATTGAGTGCTTTACCCATTAGTTTGTTTTCTAAAAAATTTCCAATGAACACATGACTCAAAAAAAGTAAAGCAAAGATTATAACTGAGTTCATTAAATTAAAATTTTCTACTACAGAGAACATGACCGGTAATAAAATAGATATTAAGGACCCAACATAAGGAATAAAATTAAGGAAAAAAGAGAGTATTCCAAAAGCGATAGCTAAGTCACTGGTGAAAAGAATTAAAATGGCGAAAGTTAAAACCCCTGTTAAAAAGCTGGTAAAAGCTTTTATTCTAAAATAATTGTATATATCATTATTAATATTTGAAAACACTTTAAGTTTATTCTTATTTTTTAGTATTTTACTAATCTTTAACTTTAAAAAATTTTTTTCAATTACTAAAAAAATTAGAAAAAAAATTATCATTGAAAAATTTCCTGCAAAGTTTGTAACCATATTTAACAAGTAAGTAAAAATATTTACCAAATTAAGGTTTTCTAAAATTACTGACTCATTGAACAAATTATTAATTGGAGTTTTTGAAAAAAAAAATAAAAGCTGATTTAAATTGTTTTGGTATGTATCTATATTTTGAATAACGTTGGTAATATTGACCTTTAAAACTTTAAAAAAAAAATAAACAAAAAAAGTAAAAATTGAAAACAGTATAAAATGAGATGAAAATTCATTTATGTTTATTTTTATTTTGCTTGAAACACTAATCAAATCATTTGAGATAGAATTTAAAATAACATAAAAAAATAAAGAAAAAAAAAGAGGTATAAAAATGAACTTACCAAAATGCAGTAAAAAAAACACTACTATAGAAGTTATTAATATATTTAAAAAGTTCATTTAAAATTTCTGGTAACTTTCTAAAAGTTGAACCATTTTTGTTGTTCCGAACAAATCTGTGTCAGTTTCTTCTATTCTTTCCATTTTTATTAAACCTATTGTTTTGGAGTACCATTCTTTAGAATAAATCTTAATACCAATAGATCCAATTTCGTTATTTCCAATGAAGTTTGTTTCACCATTACCAATAACTAGTATACAGTCCTTAAAAGTTCCAGATGGGGTATTAACAGTCTCTCTCATTGAAGCAACCTTATAATTAAGCTTAAAATTAGTTGTAGCTCTATAATCATAATATGGATACTTTCTCAAAATTAGATAAGTTTCGCTTTCAACATCCCAAGTTTTGTTGAGTGTCAAAGGAATAGGTAGAACCATTCTTTTGTCTTCAGTTGTTATTTTCTCTTCTTTAAGAAACTTTTTTCCAACTCTGTAAATACCATCATTAAGAAATTGATAATAAAGTGTTGTTCCATTTTCTCTTAAAATAGGAAATAGTTTCTTATTCTCTTCATTTAATGATATTTTTCTTTCTCCCATTGATAGATGGGTTTTTTTGTATAACGCCTTGTTTTCAACTTCAGGGATTATCTCTATGCTGTAAGACCAAGTTTTAATTTTGTCCAGGGGAAAATATTGCGAAGAATTTTCAGAACAAGAAATTACAAACAAAATAAATACCAAAAAACGCATTATTTTTCAGGTAATAGTTGGTTAGGCATATCAAAAAAATTTAGTGTTGTGCTTACTGTAGTAATTTTTTGTTTTTTAAGAAGACTTGAGATAATACCTTTTTTCTCATCATCTAAATTTTCTCCCATTTGAGGAACACCATTTTTGAGATTGACCAATGATTTTGAAACTTTCTCATGTAACTCTTTATTGTAATTAATTTTAAAAGATCTTGGAACTCCAAGACCAGCTAGATCATCCATGTTAGTCACCCAAAGATAAATTGCACCTTCTGTATTAAGCAATGCACTTGGCTCATATATTTGAGCTGATATAAGCCTGAATCTCTCTGGAAGGGAGGCACTAGTGGGCCAACCTACCAAATTTGTAAATGATTTGTATGTAAATATGTAAAAAACTAAAGTTAAAACTATCAATGAGGACTTTATAATCCAGTGATAGGTTGTTCTGAGGTTAAACAATATTAATAAAAATCCAATAAAAACGTAACATATAATAATAAAAAATACTTCTGTGCTCATTTTACTTAGTTCTCCGGTACAAGTTTTTTGAATAAGTTACCTGTCACATTAACTATTCCATCCTGTGTTATATTAAATCTTGTTGCAGTTTTTTCTACACCTTTTTTTTCTAAATTAATTGTTCCATAATAAATTACCTCAAGTTGAGGATTTACCTTTTCAACTTTGACATTTACATCAATAGGTTGATTTGTCTTTGTTGCATAGTAGTGAATATTTACAATATATTCACCAGGAACAACAGCACGTAATGTTACAACTTCTTGATTGAGTGGGTTTTGTATTTCTTCGCCATTTACCATAATAGTATCGTTAAGAAGTCCTCTGTCATCTCGATCTAAATGAACAAATTCTGATTCTTTACTTCTAAACCAAACAAGTCCACCTGTTGGGTTTTGTACATAAGTATCTATATCGTCAGGGTTATTATCAGCCCAGCTAACGGTTATTATATACTCTGCCTTAGGGTTAATAACACCAGTTTTAGGAATAGGATTCATAAAAATTATAGCAAGAAACATCAATAATGTAAAAGACAACAGTACATTAAATAGTAAATCTGTGAAGGGGTCAGCTCTTAATCTTCTACCTGAATATGACATATTACATACTGTTGTCGATACTTACTTCCGAAATTTGATTAAGCACAGAAAAAAGTTCTTCACACCCAGATTCTAGATTGTAATATTGAATTGCTATTAAAACTCCTGTAACAAGTGCAGAAAGTGTTGTGTAAAGAGCAACACCCATTCCACTTCCCATTGTTGTAAGAACGCCTTGAAGAAGAGTTACATCAAAAGTAGTAATATCGGCAAGAGAACTAAGCATTATTATAAAACCAATTACAGTACCTATCAAGCCTAGTTTTAGCATGATATCTGAGCAAAACCATCCAAATTCAAAAAACCCGTTAGCTTTTTTTACATAAGTATCAAGAATTTGAACATGCGAAGATGCTCCATTTTTTTTTAATCCAATTAAATCTTTAAAATAATCGCAAACAATACCACCAGATATTTCTCCCTTAGATGTCAGAATGAGGCTTTCATCAATAATTTTTAATTTTACATTTTCATTTAACAGGCTTTTTTTTATGATGTGTGCTTTATTAAGTTCTTGCGAAACTTTAAATGTAAAGAAAGCACAGTGCCCACTAACTAAAAAAAAAATTAATAGAATTAAGCTTGTTATGTAGCTTTTATCTGAAGAAAGGATCTTCAAAATCAGACCTTGATCAAAGGCAAAGAAGACGAAAAAAAAAATTAGATTGAATTGAAGTAACCACTTTAAAAAAAGTTTGTGCGCTTTAGTCATTATTAATACTTAATAAGAGTTTGTACAGGAACAGAAATTTTATTTCGTCCCTTTAGAAAAGATAATTCTATCAACGATCCAAAGCAAGAAACATTTCCACCTCCCTTTTCAATGAGTTTTACTGCTGCATCTGCAGTTCCACCAGTAGCTAAAAGATCATCAATTAGTAGGAATTTTTTATTTTTAATGTTTAAATTAATTTCAAGCGTGTCCTTTCCATATTCTAGATCGTATTCAAAGGATATTTTTTTACCTGGTAATTTATTTTGTTTTCTAATCATCATCATTCCAAGTTTAAGTTTATTAGCTAACGCTGAGCCGAAAATAAAACCTCTTGCATCAATTGCTGCTATGGAATCAAACTTGAATTCTGTAAATAATTTTTCAAATTTGTCTAATGACGAGGCAAAGGCATCTCCGTTGCTAATAAGAGTAGAAATGTCGTAGAAAAGTATACCTGGTTTAGGAAAATCAGGTATTTTTCCTATGAAACTTTCTATTTCCTCAATTTCCATCAATTAAAAATTATTTTAAAGTCTTTAAATAAGCAATTAAATCAACAACTTGATCTTTTTTTCTAAGACCTGCAAAAATCATCCTACTCTTTTTAACATCTTCACCGAAATATGCTGTTTTTTCTTTATTTGAACTAACCCAAGCTGATAATGTTTCATCATTCCATTCAATGCCAGAACTTTTCAACCAATCAGAATATCTATAACCATCCTGGACGCCAGCTTTTGCTCCAACAATGTTCCATAATTTTGGTCCTGTTTTGTGTTTTGACTTACTAGCAACATTATGACAAGCCGCACATTTTTTAAAAACTTTCTTTCCCTTTCTTGCATCACCTGCTGTAGCGCTGAAGAATATAAGAGACAATCCGAACAAAGCGATTAGAAAAGTTTTTTTTTTCATTTTTTTAATACTCAATTTAACTATTTACAACTATCAGAATATATATATATATTTTAAAAACAACCTGAAAATCAATGAATAATTCATTAGAAACAGAAAAAAAGTACGTTAAGAAAGGATTTGACCTAATCAATGATATTGGTTGGGAGGATTTTTCTATTGAAAAACTTTCAACCAGAGAAAACATCCCTATAAACGAGCTGAAAGTTTATTTTAAATGCAAGTATTCTATAGTAGATAAGTTTTCAAGAATGATAGATAGAAACATTGAATCAAAATTAAGAATCCAGGATTTTAAGGATTCCTCAAAAAAAGACATTCTCTTTGAACTTATAATGATGAGATTTGATGAAATGGAAGACTTTAAAGAATCACTGGAAAAAATATTAAATGTTTCTAAAAATAAACCACTATTGGTTTCAATTATTACCAAAAATGTAATGAATACCATGGATTTCTTTCTTGAATTATCAAAGTCCTATAATAATTATGCTTTTGATTTTTTGAAAAAAAACTTCTTATTTTTAATCTATTCAATTACATTTAAAACTTGGTTATCTGATGATACTGAAGATAAATCAAAAACTATGGCTGAGTTAGATAAACTTTTGTCAACAGCTGAAAATTTCCAA
>CACBBU010000022.1 GCA_902537615.1 uncultured Alphaproteobacteria bacterium | reverse complement strand
ATGGCAAAAAAGAAATTATTAAAGCTATTGAGAATCAGTTAAAAAAATTTGAACATGTTTTATTTACTGATTTTACTCATAAGCCAGCAGTTGATCTTGCAAAAGAGTTAGTTTCAATTTTACCCAAAAATCTTTCAAGAGTGTTTTTCTCTGATAATGGTTCAACTGCGGTAGAAATAGCGATGAAAATAGCCATCCAGTATTGGTCAAATATCGGAGAAAAAAAAAATAAGTTTGTCTCTATGACTGGTGGATATCATGGAGATACTTTCGGAGCTATGTCTGTAGGTTATAGCTCAGGGTTTTATGAACCTTTTGAGGATGTCATTCAAAAACAATTTTTTATTCCTTTTCCTGAATACTGGAGTGGAAAAAACGACATTGAGAGAGCTGAAAAGATTGCATTACAAGAAACAGAAAAAATTATAGACAAAAATGGTAAAAGAATCGCTGCAGTTATTATTGAACCAATGATTCAAGGAGCGTCAGGAATGAAAATTTGTAGGACTGAATTTCTTAATAAAGTTTTGAAAAAATTCAAAGACTCTGGGATTATAATTATTTTTGATGAAGTAATGACTGGGTTTGGAAGAACTGGAAAAATGTTTGCAGCAGATTATTTAAAAATTAAACCAGATATAATTTGTTTGGCAAAGTCCTTGACTGGAGGATATCTTCCACTCGCAGCAACGGTATTTGACAAAAAAATTCATGATAATTTTTTTGGTGGTGATATTTCTAAGGCCTTCTTACATGGTCACTCTTACACTGCTAACCCAGTTGCTTGTGCTTCAGCATTGGCCTCTTTAGACTTATTTAAAAAAGAACATACCCTTAAAAAAATTAAAAAAATTAGTTTGATTCATAAGGAATGTCTAGAGAAAATTTCAAAAAAAAGCAATGTATCAAAAGTGAGAACAATAGGAAGCATCGCCGCCTTTGATTATAATAAAATTGATGTAAAATATGGGTCCAAAGAGAGTGATATTTTAAAAAAAAAGTTTTTAGAAAATGGTTTGTTGTTAAGACCTCTTGGAAATACGATTTACATTATGCCACCATATTGCATTGAAGAAAATTCACTTTACAACTGTTACCAAAAAATTATTGAGATATTAGGTTGAAAAATTAAAATAAATTTGAATGATTAAAATTTTATGACAGAACAATCAATTGATGAAAAAATAGATTTAATACTTGGGCCTGTTTCTGATTTGATTACTAATTTTGTTTTTAGTAGTTTCAACTTTTTCGGTGAGAATATTCCATTTATTGTGTGTTGGTTGTTGTTTGCAAGTCTATTTTTCACAATCTATTTTAAATTTCTAAATATTAGATATTTCAAGAGAGCAATCAGCGTTGCAATTGGAAAATATGATAATGAGAGTCACCCTGGAGAGATTACTCATTTTCAGTCATTCACTGCCGCTATGTCAGGTACCATAGGTTTAGGTAACATTGCTGGTGTTGCAGTTGCTATATCTATTGGAGGCCCAGGTGCGATGATTTGGATGATCATTACTGCTTTCTTTGGAATGACCCTTAAATTTGTTGAGGTTAGCCTGGGTCATAAATATAGAGTTATTCACAGAGATGGGACAGTTTCAGGTGGAGCAATTAGGTATTTATCTGATGGATTAGGCAATTGTGGGTTACCTAAACTTGGAAAATTTCTTGCTATTTTTTTTGCAATTTGTTGCATTGGAGGTTCTTTTGGAGGTGGTAATATGTTCCAAGCTAACCAGGCTTTTCAGCAAATAGTAGAGGCATCTGGAGGTTCAAACAGTCCTCTGTACAACAAGGGTTGGCTTGGGGGAAGTGTTTTTGCAGTTATTGTTGGTTTAATAATTTTTGGTGGAATCAAGTCTATTGGTAAAGTTACCGAAAAATTAGTTCCGCTTATGGCCTTAGTTTACGTATCCTCTTGTATCTTGATTATTGGAAATAATTTTTCTTTATTACCTGAAACATTTAAATTGATTTTTGTTGGTGCTTTTAGTCTTGAGGCGACAACTGGGGGTGTGATTGGTTCAATGATTGCAGGAATAAAAAGGGCAGTTTTTTCAAATGAATCTGGTATTGGTTCAGCCCCAATTGCTTATGCTCCAGCTAAAAGCGATAATCACTTAAACACTGGTTTCATGTCTCTTTTATCACCTTTTGTAGATACAATTTTAGTTTGTTCCATGACTGCTTTAGTAATAATTATTACAGGTGTATATAATAATGCCGATGGAATTCAAGGTGTTGAGTTAACATCACAGGCGTTTGAGTCAGTATTTTCTTGGTTTCCAATTCTCTTGGCTGTTGCAATCACTCTATTTGCAATCTCAACTCTCATTACGTGGTCATATTACGGGTTAAGATGTTGGACATATCTTTTTGGTATTAGTAAAATAAGTGATTATTCATTTAAACTAATATTTTTAAGTTTTACTATTATCGGAACATCAATGAATTTAGGAAGTGTAATTAATTTTTCTGATTCCATGATTTTTGCAATGTCAGTCCCCAATATAATAGGACTTTATTTCTTATCCTCAGAGTTAAAAAAAGATTTGAAAAAACTTGGAGAACAGAGTGATTAAAATATTAATTGCAAGTGACCACGCTGGCTTTGTTTTAAAAAATAAATTAATGAACTATTTTAAAAAGAAATTTGAATTCATTGATTTTGGTACAAATTCCGAAGAATCTGTAGATTACCCTGATTTTGCTCATAAGCTTGCCAATGAGATATCAACAAAAAATCTATCGGGTGTTCTTATTTGTGGAAGTGGTGTGGGAATGTCAATGGTCGCAAATAGATACAAAAACGTAAGAGCAGCTCTATGTTTCAATGAAAATATGGCAAAGTTGTCTAGAGAGCATAATGATGCTAATATTTTAGTTTTAGGTTCAAGGTTGATTTCTTGCGAAGAAGCTATTAAATGTTTTACTATGTTTTTTAATTCAGAATTTGAAGGCGGACGACATCAAGCTAGACTTGAAAAGTTTAATCATGTAGAATCAACTAAATAGGAGATATTATGACACCACAAGTTTTTTTTGAAAGCAGTTTAACGCAAACAGATCCGATGGTTCTAGATGCTATCAAAAACGAATATCACAGACAAAACGACCAGATTGAGCTTATTGCCTCTGAGAACATTGTATCCAAGGCGGTTTTAGAGGCACAAGGTACGATACTTACAAACAAGTACGCTGAAGGATACTCCGGTAAAAGATATTATGGAGGGTGTGAGCACGTTGATGTTGTTGAAGATATATGCATTGATAGAATAAAAAAATTGTTTAACGCAGATTTTGCTAACGTCCAAGTTCATTCAGGTTCACAGGCTAATCAGGCTGTTTTCCTGGCTCTTTTAAAGCCTGGCGACACAATTATGGGAATGTCTCTTGCCGCAGGTGGTCATTTGACTCATGGAGCTCCCCCAAATGAATCAGGAAAATGGTTTAACGCAATTCAATATGGCGTCAATAAAGATACTACACTAATTGATTTTGACGAGGTTGAGAGTCTAGCCCTAGAACATAAGCCAAAATTAATTATTGCTGGCGGATCTGCTTATCCCAGAATAATTGATTTTAGAAAATTTAAAGAAATTGCAGATAAAGTCGGTGCCTTTTTCCTTGTAGATATGGCTCACTTTGCTGGCTTAGTTGCTACAGGTGTTTATCCTAACCCTCTTGAGTTTGCCGACGTTGTTACATCTACCACTCACAAAACACTAAGAGGTCCTAGAGGAGGAATAGTATTGACTAACAATCCTGATCATGCAAAAAAAATCAACTCCGCAGTTTTTCCAGGTCTTCAGGGAGGCCCACTTATGCATGTTATCTGTGCTAAAGCAGTCGCATTTGGAGAAGCCCTTAAACCTGAATTTAAGAATTATATTAACGCAGTAGTAAGTAATTCCAAGGTTCTATCTGATGTTATGTTAGAAAGGGGCCTTGCAGTTGTTTCTGGTGGAACGGACACTCATTTAGTGCTTGTTGATTTGCGACCAAAGAGTTTGACTGGAAAGGCAGCTGAGAGGTCTCTTGAGAACGCTGGTATTACGTGTAATAAAAATGGAGTGCCATTTGATCCTGAAAGTCCTTTTGTAACTTCTGGAATTAGACTTGGTTCACCAGCTGGTACCAGCAGAGGATTTGGAGAAAATGAATTCAGAGAAATTGGTAATCTAATCGGAGATGTACTTGATGGTCTATCACAAAACCCAGATGATAACTCAAAGATTGAATCTGAAGTTAAATTAAAGGTTAAGACTTTATGCGATAAATTCCCAATTTATAGCCAAGCTATTTAAGGAATAATATATGCGTTGTCCATTCTGCGGCCATGATGAAACTCAAGTCAAGGATTCACGGCCTTCAGATGATAACAATTCCATCAGAAGAAGAAGACAATGTCCAGCATGTGCGGCAAGGTTTACTACATTTGAAAGGGTTCAACTCAGGGATCTAATGGTCATTAAAAAAGATGAGTCAAGAGTTATTTTTGATAGAGAAAAGCTTGTTAGGTCCATTGGTGTATCATGTAGAAAAAGACCAGTAAAGTCACAACAGATAGAGTTAATAGCCAACAGTATACAAAAAAGGCTTGAAAGCTCAGGAGAAACAGAAATCCCATCTAAATTAATAGGTGAATTAGTAATGGATGCATTGAAAGAATTGGATAGGGTAGCATACCTCAGGTTCGCTTCTGTTTACAGAGACTTTCAAGAAACTGATGACTTTAGAAAATTCATTGATAAAAATTTGAATCTTAAAAATGAATAACACTTAAGTGTACTTTGATTTAAACTATATAAAAATAGCTTCCTCTGTTTTAAAACAAATTGCAGGAACGACCTTTCCAAACCCACCTGTTGTTGCAATTCTAGTTGAATCCGACAAGCTTTTTAAAATTAACAAAATTGTTTCTTTAGGAATAACTAGCTTTTCTGGAAGACCTCACGCTGAGTATAACGCGATAAATAATTTTAATTTTAAAAAGGGTAAAAAATATTCACTTTACTCAACACTTGAACCATGTTGTCATGAGGGAAGAGGACCATCTTGTGTTTCAAAAATTATCAATTCAAAATTTATAGATAGGGTTGTTTTTGCTAAAATTGATCCTGATACCAGAGTAAATGGGAAAGGGGGGAAAAAACTAATAGAAAATAATATAGATGTTAGCAGCGGTTATTTGTTAGAGGAAATTGATGAAATTTATAAAGGGTATTTTTTAAATAGAAAAGTCAATAGACCCAGAGTTTTTTTAAAACTTGCAACATCTTTAGATGGATATATTGCAAGAAAAAATAAAAAAACAAAAATAACTAACGAACAATCTGATTCATTTAGCCATCTTCTCAGATCTAAAATGGACGCGATTCTTGTTGGATCAAATACAGTCAAGATAGATGACTGCTTGTTAACTTCAAGAATTAATGGACTTGAAAAGTTTTCTCCTTTAAGAGTAATACTGAGTAGAAAACTTGATTTAGATATTAATTTAAAAATTTTTAAAAATTGTAAAAAATATAAAACATTAATCTTTACTCAACAAAAAAATATAGAAAAGAAAAAAAAGTTTTTAAAATTAAATGTTGAAGTAGTTACTTTAGTTAAAAAAAATTATAACCTAGGAAATATTCTAAAAAAACTTGCATCTATGGGAGTTAATAATTTATTAGTTGAAGGGGGGGCAAAAATTTTCTCTCTATTTCTCAAGGAAAAAAAGTTTGATGATATTTTTATTTTTAGAAGCAATTTTTTTATCGGTGGAAATGGTTTTAATGCAACTGGATTAGGGCTAGATGATTTATCAAAAATCAAGCTTTTCAAGAAAGATATAAAAAAAATCGGAAATGATACATTAGAAATTTTAACTAGAGAGAAGCTTTAGAAATGTTTTCAGGAATAATAGAAGATATTGGTCAAGTAAAATATATAAGTGAAGATAGAGAGGTAATTGCGATAGAGACTTCTTTTACTGACATAAAAATGGGAGAATCAATTAGTTGTTCTGGCGTGTGCTTAACAGTTTCTAAGATTCAAAAACCAGTTTTTTTCTCAGACTTGTCTCCTGAAACTTTAAAAAAAACAACCTTATCTAAATTAAAGGTTGGTGACTATATTAATTTAGAGAAGTCGTTGAAAATGGGACAAGAAATAAGTGGACATATGGTTTTTGGTCATGTGGATGGGTTTAGTAAAATAAACAGTATAAAAAAATTAAAAGATTCCTGGTTATTTGAATTCAAGGTTGATGAAAATATAATGAAATTCTTATCTAACAAATGTTCCATTGCTATTGATGGAATTTCATTAACCGTAAATGATGTGTTAAATAAATCTTTTAAAGTGGCAATAATTCCTCATACTTGGGAAAATACTTCATTAAAATTTAATAAAGTTGGAGATTTGGTGAATACTGAAATAGATATGTTGGCAAGATATGTATTTAAGGCTTTAAAAAAATGAAAAGTTTTCTTTCACCTGTAGAAGAAATTATCAAAGATTTATCACAAGGTAAGATGGTAGTAATTGTTGATGATGAAAAAAGAGAAAATGAAGGAGATTTAATATTTTGTGCATCGTCTGTATCTGCAGAAAAAATAAATTTTATGGCAAAGTTTGCAAGAGGGTTGATATGCTTAGCTTTAGATAAAAAAAGATTTAACAAAATGAAGTTAAAACTCATGACCGATAGTAATAAAAGTAGGCATAGAACTGCATTCACAGTTTCAATTGAAGCTAAAAGAGGTGTTACTACCGGTATTAGTGCTCAAGACAGAGCTCAAACCATAAAAGTTGCAGTTTCATCTAAATCAAAACCAAGTGATTTGGTAAGCCCTGGGCATATTTTTCCTTTGTTAGCTAATGATGGCGGAGTATTAGTTAGAGCTGGTCATACAGAAGCAGCTGTAGATTTGGCTAGAATGGCTACAAATCAAAAGTCACCATATGGTGTTATTTGTGAAATTATGAATGACGATGGAACTATGGCTAGGCTTAAAGATTTAGTGAAATTTTGTAAGAAACACAAGTTAAAAATGTCATCTATAAAAGACCTGATAGAATATAAAGTTAAAAAAGAAAAATTAGTTAAATGTGTTAGAACTGAAAATTCAAAAAATAAATATCTAAAAGATTTCAAGACTTTTATTTACAAAAATATAATTGACGGTACAGAACATTTAGCATTAGTAAAAGGCAAAGTTTCATCATCTAAAAATATTTTAGTTCGTATGCACAGTTTGAATATTTATTCAGATTTGCTAGATCCTGAAAACGAGGTTTTATCAAAGTCAATTAATATAATTTCAAAAGAAGAAAATGGTATTATTGTTATAATAAGAAACCCCAAAAAGGAGCTTTTAAATAGAGATTTTCACATTCAAAAAAAAAGTATACTAAAGGAATATGGAATTGGAGCTCAAATCTTAACTGATTTAGGAGCAAAAAAAATAATATTATTAACAACTTCTACAAAAAAAATAATTGGGGTAGACGGTTTTGGATTAGAGATTAATGGAAAAAAAAAACTTTCATAAAAAAATACTGGTTATTTCATCAAATTTTTACCCTGAAATTTCAAAAAATCTTGAAGATGGTGTATTAAATGTTTTGAAAAGTGAAAAGATTGATTACGACTTAAAAACTATAAATGGTTCATTGGAAATCCCATTCCTTTTAGAAAAGTACAAAAAACAATATTTAGGTTATGTAATTATTGGTTGTGTAATAAAGGGTGAATCTGATCATTATGAAGTAGTAAAAAACATCACATACTCACAAATTTATAAAGTTGCTTACGAAAATATTTTACCGTTATCATCTGCATTACTAACTGTTGAAAACTATTCTCAAGCACTAGAAAGGTCTGATTTAAAAAAAAAGGACTTGGGTGGACTAGCCGCCAAAGCATG
>CACBBU010000021.1 GCA_902537615.1 uncultured Alphaproteobacteria bacterium | reverse complement strand
AGAATATCTTGGAGAGTAAAAGTTAATGCGTGACCCATATGTAAACTTCCCGTCACATTTGGAGGGGGCATAATTATTGTGTAAGGTTTTGAGTCATCTGAGTCATGAAATAAAAAAAGTTTATCTCTCTCCCATTTAGCTAAAATTTTTTTTTCTATTTCTAAAAAATTTAATCTTTTATCTAACATATTTGTTATTCAATGATATCCAACCATTTACCTTTCACTTCATTATAATTTTTTTCATCATCAAATAAGGTTACATTAAGATCTAAATCTTTTGCATTGAGTTTGCCTAAATGAAAAAGAAGTTCATAGTATGATATAAAATAATCTTTATAAGCCATTACGAGTCCTAATGATGATTCCAACAATTCTTGTTCACCATTTAACACATCTAAGGTTGTTCTTTCACCTAATTGTAGTTCTTGCTTTAGACCCTCAAGATAAATTTTATTAGATTCAATTTGTTTTTTAAAAGCTTTAATTTTTGAAAGTGAGTAATCTAGTGAAGACTTTGATGTAATGATGCTAGATTTTAAAAGTTTACTTTCCAATTTTAATAATTCAATTTCAGCCGACGACTGTTTCCTCAAACCTCTGATTTCTGAAGATGCCAAACCTGATTGATAAATAGGAATATCAATCTTTGCAAATGCCGAAAGAACCTCCCTTTTACTGTCAGTTCTAAAATAACCCTCATTAATTTTTGCTTCAGCCTCAAGTTTTACTGAAGGTAATTGTTTTCTTTTTAAAGACTGAATCTGTTTTTTAAATGATTTAATTTTATATTTAATACCCTTTATCTTAGGGTTATCTTCTAACGCCTTTTTTTTTAATTCATCTATTTCTTGAGGACTTTTTTTTAATGGCATTTCAATATTTGGGTTATAGGGTTCTTTACCAAATACTGAAAAAAAATTTGCTCTTAATGAATTTAGGTTATTGGTTGATTCTAAGTTCTCAGATTCTGCAAGAGACAGCCTTGCCTCAGCAATAGAAACATCAGTCATGGTAACCTCACCTATTTCAAACTGTTCCTTTGTTAACTCCAACTGTCTTTTTAGAACCTCCACATTTTTTTTTTTTAGAATTAAATTTGAATTCTCAGTAGCAAGTTCTGCATATAAATTTATTCCGTCTAAAAAAACTTCTTGCTCAACACTTTTTAAGTAAAAGCGTTGTGAAAAAATTTCATTTTTTGATATTTGAATTTCACTGAAACTACTTCCTCCGTCAAAAATACTTTGTGAGATTACAACACCTTTATTAGTTTCAGTTCTTATTCCATCTGAAGTTATATTAAATCCCTTGGAACTTGTATCAACCTTTCCTTTCTGATAATAACCAGATATTTCAGGTCTAAAATTTGAAAAAGCTCTGGGTAACAATTCATCTTTTGATTTAAGAATTTCTCTTTCATATTTTATTTTTGGGTTATAATTATACAAATCTCCCAAAGATTTGGACAAATCAGAACCTATGTAAACCTCATCGGAAAATGAAATTGAGGATTTAAATATAAGTAAAATTAATAAAATAAAAAAATTTTTCATGTTCATAATCTCAGATTATGAAATCCTTAAGTTCATTAACATTAGTATTAAAAAACTTTTCAATAGATATGCCAGAATCAATCCTTAAACCTCTAACAAATTCTCCTACATAGTTATCTTCTTTTTTTTTGATTACAGTAAATATTTCGCCATCGTCTTTTAATTGTTTAAGTAAATTGTCAGGAACTTTTTCAACAGAACCCTCAATGAAAATTTTATCATATGGCGCGCTTTTTTCTAAACCCGTAGATAAGTCTTTTTTATAAAAAACAGAACAATTTAATATGTTTAAATTATTTATATTTTCACTAGCAATTTGTATTAAATTTTTATCATTATCGACTCCAAAAACATAATTTACTAGTTTTGAAATTATTGCTAATGTGTAACCAGTTAAGCACCCTATAACTAATATTGAGTTATTTTTTTTAAAATTACATTTATCAAGCATTTTCGCTACTACAAAGGTTCTAATAATATTTCTTTCATTGTTTATGAGAATATCTCTATCGCTATAAACAAGGTCCAAATCTTTTTTAGGAACAAAAATTTCTTTTTTTATTTCCAAAAGGGCATCTATTAAGTCTCTGTCCTTAACATTGTTAGGAAGGATTTGGTTTTTAACCATGTTAGACCTTGCAATTTCAAAAAATTTTTCGTGCATTTTATTTTATAGTGTATTAAGTATTGGTTTAATATATTTAGTATTAGTTGTTATTACAATAGATTATACAATAATGGTGCGGTGGCGGAGAGGCTACGCACCGGCCTGCAAAGCCGAGTACACCGGTTCGAATCCGGTCCGCACCTCCAAAAATAAATGTTTTTACAATTTAATTTTTTTAATTATTATAAGATTTATTCCGGCGTAGCTCAGTTGGTAGAGCAAGCGACTGTTAATCGCTGGGTCACAGGTTCGAGTCCTGTCGCCGGAGCCATAAATTATGAAAATTTTTATAAGTGGTATAGCTGGATTTCTTGGAAGTCACTTAGCAGATCAATTTATTGACGATGGGCATGAGGTTGTTGGTTGTGACAGCTTAATTGGTGGTGAACTAGACAATGTTCCTGAAAAAGCCGAATTCTATCAATATGATTGTTGCTTTAGAAATTCAATGCTAAAAATTACTAAAGGATGTGATATTGTTTATCATGCTGCTGCAACTGCATACGAGGGACTGTCAGTATTTTCTCCCCATTTAATTACTCAAAATATTGTAACTGGTTCTGTTTCTCTTTTCAGTGCTGCAATTGAAAATAAAGTTAAAAGAATTATTTTTTGTTCATCTATGGCACGTTATGGTACTAATCAAACACCTTTTCTTGAAAGTTACACACCTTTTCCTCAAGACCCTTATGGAATTGCAAAAGTGGCAGCAGAAAATATCTTGACTAATCTATGTAAGGTGCATGGAGTTGAATTTGTAATCGCTGTCCCTCATAATATTATAGGACCAAGGCAGAAATATGACGATCCATACAGAAATGTAGCATCAATTATGATTAATTTAATGTTACAAAACCGACAACCCATCATATATGGAGATGGTAATCAAAAAAGATGCTTTTCTTATATTGACGATGATCTCTATTGCTTAAAAAAAATGGCTACAAGTAAAAATGTCGTTGGAGAGATTATCAATATTGGTCCTGATGAAGAATTCATCACTATTAATGAATTAGCTGAAAAAATTTCTAATCAACTTAAGTTTAATCTAAACCCAAATTATGTAAAAGGAAGACCGCAGGAGGTTCTTGAGGCAACTTGTTCAGCAGATAAAGCAAGAAAACTTTTGGATTACAAAACAAAAACCACATTAGATAAAGGTTTATCTCAAATGATAAAATATATAAAAAACAAAGGTACAAAGAAATTTAGATATCACTTAGATTTAGAAATCATCAACGCCCTTACACCGAAAACTTGGAAAGATAAGCTTTTTTAAAATGGTAAAAGTAAGTTTTGTATGTCCTGTTTTCAACAAACAAAAATATTTAAAAGACGTAATTGATTCTATCAAAAATCAAAAAGGAGAATTTGACAGAGAATTTATTTTTATAAATGATGGTTCCACAGATCATTCACTTGAATATTTAAAAAAATTTACAAAAAAGTTAAAAAAAGTAAAAATTATTAATCAAAACAATCATGGACCAGCCGTAGCAACGCAACATGGAATAGATGTCTCATCAGGTGATTTTCTAAAATTAGTTGGAGGAGATGATATCCTTCATCCTGAATGTACAAATATTTTACTTAATACAATTGTAAAAAATAAATCTGTTGGTGTTTTTAGTAGATATGAATTAATTGAAGATTATAAAAAACTTAAATTTAAAAAATCTAAGCCTTCCATTTTAAAAAAAATAGACTTTCCTCTTCTTGATACAGTTAAATCCTCTTTTTCTGGAACATCACCAAATCTGTATTGTAATAAAACCGTAAAAAAATCTGGGGGGTGTAATAAAAGAATTTTTGTAGAAGATTTTTCATTAGTACTTGGAATAAGCACTTTCGGTAACTTTTGTTTCATTGACAATGTTACCTCTTACGGTCCTAAAGACGATAGTAGTAGAATTATGGTTGGAAATAAAACACAACTAATTCACGATTATAATGCAGCTTTATTCTATTTCATTTCTAAAAGAAACATAAGCAAAAAAATTAAGAAAATTGCATGTAAGAAAGCACTTGGGCGAGCAGAAAAATGGGGTAGAAGATTAAAAAAAAAAAACTCATTAAATAAAATGAACTGGTTAAAAATTAAATTGTTTTTTGGTTATGAAAATTTTAACGAAATTTTGAAAAGCTCATGTTTATATTTTTATGAAAATCTCAATGAAGAATCTATTAGATATAAAATTTGTTGATTTATTCACCTTGGTTAATTAATAGACCTTTTTTTCTTGATATAGAAATAATTTTTAAAAAGAAAATTATTGAACTTATAAGATAAAATAAATTTAAAAATAAAATATTTATAAGAAGATCATATCTGATTAAATCATTAATTAAAATTTCTCTCATTGATTCAAAAATGTGAGCAGGTGGAAATACAAGTGAAATTTTTTGCATTACTGGGGGTAAAGATTCTAAAGGATAATAAACACATGAAAATGGAAGTAAAACAAATATTATTGCCCAAGCCAGTTCTTCAAAAGCATGACCATATCTGAGAACTAATGATGAAACCAAAAAACCAATAGACCAGCCTACTACAATTAAATTAAAAAAGAAAAAAATTAAAAAAAATCCAAGCTGAAATAGATGAAAATCAAAAAAATAATTAGCTATAAATATTGCTGGAGTAAGGCCAATAATTGTTCTTATTAGACTAATAAAAATTAAACTTATTACTAGCTCAAATTCCTTTATAGGTGAAATAAAAAGGTTTGTTAAATTTCTAGACCATATCTCTTCTAAAAAAGACATTGTAAGCCCCAACTGTCCTCTAAACAAAATATCCCAGAGTATAACCGCTGACAAAATTATATTTAATATTCCAAGTCCACTGTACGAATTATTTGAAATTAAAAAGTTTGTAAAAAAGCCCCAAAATAAAATTTGTACAGAGGGCCAATAAAAAATGCTTATTAATCTGGGAAATGAACCAAAAGAAATATTTTTATATCTTATTAATAATGCGATTATTCGTGAAAACATTTACCCCTCACTTAAAAATAATTCTATTAAAGTTTTATAATTATAATTTTTTAAGATTTGTTTAATATTTCCTTGAGAAACAATTTCTCCCGATTTGAGAAGTATTATATTAGAACACATAGCTTGGACTTCATTCAAGTTATGGGATGTTATTAAGATAGATGAACTATTTTTCTTTTGGTATTCTAACAAGTATTTTCTTATAAATATTGAAGTTTCAGGATCTAAAGAGGCTGTTGGTTCGTCTAAAAGTAACAGTTTAGGCTTATTGAGCAATGCTTTACACAAGTTAATTTTAGTTTTTTGACCGGCAGATAATGAACCATAATTCTTTTTTAGTAAGTTATTAATTTTTAAATCATTTACAAGCGTATCAATAACTTTATTAAAATTCTTCACACCGTATAATCTTGAATAAAAAAATAAATTTTGTTCAACAGTCATTTTTTTTGGTAAATCAACATATGGGCTTTGAAAATTTACTTCACTTAAAATTTCCTCTTTATTAGATTTCAAGTTTTTACCAAAAATATAAACATCACCTTTTGTTGGCGTTATTAGTCCTAAAAGCATTCCTAACAGTGTAGTCTTCCCTGCCCCATTTTTACCAAGAATTCCTACAATAGAGTTTTTTTTTACATTGAATGATATGTTTTTGATGACTGGTTGATCATCAAAGTTTTTAATGAGATTTACTACATTTATAAAATAATTATTCACAACAAATTAAATAATTGATTAAAGATAGATTTTTACAAAAAAATATTTACTAATATATCATTATAAATTGATAAGATTGCAATAAAACGTTTAAATTTTTTGATAGTCAAATAAATTAATAAAGATTAAAAATGTTAAAAAAAACTAAAAATAATTTTTCTGAAGCAATAGGTAACACTCCACTTATTAAATTAAAATTAGCATCAACAATTTCTGGATGTAACATTTATGGTAAATGTGAATTTCTAAATCCAGGTGGGTCTGTCAAAGATAGACCAGCAAGACAGATAATTCTTGATGCTCTCAAAACAAAAAAAATTGAAAAAGGTGCTACAATAGTTGAAGGTACAGCTGGTAACACTGGAATAGGTCTAAGTCTCGTAGGAAATTCATACGGCATGAAATCAATAATTGTAATGCCAAGAACTCAAAGTAATGAAAAAAAAAAAATGCTGAAACTTTGTGGTGCTAAGCTTCATTTAGTTGATGCAGTTCCATATAAAAACCCTGCGAACTATATTCGCTATTCTGAAACTTTATCAAAAAAAATCAAAAATACTAATGGAGTTTTATGGGCCAACCAATTTGATAATTTGTCAAATAAAAAATCACATTACTTAACTACAGGACCAGAAATTTGGTCGCAATTAAATGGTAAAATTGATGCATTTATATGTTCCATTGGAACAGGAGGTACTTTAGCAGGAATGAGTGACTATTTAAAAGAAAGGAATAAAAATATTATTATTGGGCTAGCTGATCCATTTGGTTCTGCAATGTACAACTTTTTTAAAAAAGGAAAATTAGAATCTGAAGGCTCTTCAATCACAGAAGGAATTGGTCAAGGAAGAATAACCAAGAATTTAGAAAATATATTAATTGACGATTTTTTTCAAATTTCCGATAGAGAGGCACTTAGTTTAGTATTTAAAATGATTAAAGATGAAGGACTAATTCTAGGCGGGTCGTCAGGAATTAATATAATGGGAGCAATAAAATTAGGTAAAAAATTAGGTAAAAATAAAAATATAGTAACAATTCTTTGTGATTATGGAACTAAATATGAAAGTAAGATATTTAATAAAGTTTTTTTAAAAAAAGCAAACCTGCCAATACCTGAATGGCTATGAATAATTTTAATGAAAATATTATTAGTCCGTTTAAATTAAACAAAATTATCAATGATGAAAAATTAAAAATAATTGATTGTAGGTGGTACATAAATGATAAGAAAAAAGGAGAAGAAGAATATAAAAAAGGACATATTCCAGGTGCAATTTTTTTTGACTTAGAAAAAAACTCTGATTTAAATAATCCAATTCCCCATATGCTTCCAAAAAAAACAAAAATTTATAAGTTTTTTAGAAAAAAATGAGATTACTCCAAATGATGATTTAGTAATATATGATCAGGTCGGTTTTTTCTGTTCATCAAGGGTATGGTTTACATTTATTTATTACAATTTTAAAAGTATTAAAATCCTAAATGGAGGCATAAAATTTTGGAAAGAAAATAATTTTATAGTTAACAATCAGAAAAATACTGCTTTTAAAAAAAAAACAATTAAACTTGAAGAAAAAAAAATGATAGTTGTTGATAAAGAATATGTTAAAAAAAAAATAAAAGACAAAAAAACTTTAATAATTGATGCAAGATCGAGAAATCGGTTTCTCGGTTTAGAGGAAGAACCTAGAAAAAATTTAAAAAGGGGGAATATACCCAGTAGTGTAAATATTCCATTCACAAGTTTAGTAGATAAAAATGGGAAATTTTTAGGCAAATCAGTTCTAAAAAAAAAGTTTGAAAAAAAAGTTAATTTTTCCCTAACTAACGAAATTATTTGTACTTGCGGTTCTGGTGTAACTGCATGTAATGTTATATTTGCACTAAATTTACTTGGTGTTAAAAATCTCAAATTATATGATGGGTCCTGGGCGCAATGGGGAAAAAAATAAGAACAGAAACAATTCATTATGGTGTTGATCCTCAAAATCACTATGGCTCAATTAGTGACCCCATATACAAAAATTCAACTTTGATTTTTGAAAATTATAGATCATTTTTAAATTCAA
>CACBBU010000020.1 GCA_902537615.1 uncultured Alphaproteobacteria bacterium | reverse complement strand
ATAACAAATGTTGATGACTCGTATGAACGTCTTTTTAAAGATAAAAAAATAAAAGAATTAAAAGCTCAAAATCTTGATGATTTATTAATTAAAGAAGAATTAAAGAAAGTTAAATGGCATGGTAATTGTCAGGTATTTTACATTCGTGGAGGAAAAAGCGAGCCTTCAACTATAATAGTAAAAGATAAAGCTGAGGGGATTTCTCCAGACTCAATAAAAGAGAAGGTTAACAGAATAGGAGGAATTCACACTGCAGGTAGTGCTACAAGAGGACATAACAATAAAGGATTAAAAGATATTTCTTTTGTTGCGCCTGTTTATATTTTTACTCAGAAAGACGGAATGTGTAGTTCTGTAAAAATAGATTGTACCACAACGATGGAGAGTGATGAGGGTGTAGGGAAATTTGAGATTAAAAAGTGTAAATATAGTGAACGATCTGAAAAGTTTAAGAATATGTTAAATCTCAAAGAAAAAGAGAATGGAACTTGTGTATTCATTAGTATTCCAAGTAATATCGAATGGTTTTCTCACACTACCTTCAAAAAAATAGAAGAAAATTTGGCAAATAATTTTCAACTATCAAATATGCTTAATAATACAAATCAAGACAGAAATTTAAAATTAACTTTATTCAAAAGTTTAAAAGATAAGAAAGGTACTTCAATTGAATATAATCCACCTCAAGGTGAAAAAATAATTGATGAAACTTTTAATTTAGAAAAATTTGGTAATGAATTTAAGTGTAATCCAAAGGTACATTTATTGGTTTTCAAATCGGATTCTCCTCTAGTGACTGCAGGGGAAGATAAGAGTACAAAAAGATATGGGGTCGAAATTATAAGTGGTAAGAATTGCTATGAAAGAAATTTTTTTGGAGATAGCAACTTAAATAATAATGCTATGACTAAGCAACTATTTGGCTATTTAAGAACTGATTTAATAAATGAATCACTTGAACCATTTAAGAAAGCTTCAGCTAAATCATCAAAACTTAATCCTACACAAATAGTAGATCCAAATAGGATTGTAGGTTTAGATAAAAACCACCCTTTAACAAAGGAAATAAATAAAAAAGCAATAGAGTTTTTAAATAAATATTTGAAAGAAAATAGTAGTGATAAAATTAATATTAGTGAAAAAATGAAAAAGTTAACTAAAACATGGGCCAATGTGTTGTACGACGAATTATCATCCCCAACTCTATCTAACCATGATGAAAATCAATTAATGAATTTACCAATAGGTCAATTTAAATTTATACCTCCTGTAAATACTATTTATATAGATGAGGAGCAAACACTCTATGTGTACACGCAAGAAGAAAGCCTGAACTCAGGAAATTTATCGGGTCACATAAACTCCAGTGATACTAAATCAGAATTTATCAAAATTATAAATAATGAGTCTACATGTAAAAAGAATAATAATGGTCAAGTATATTTTAAATTTAAGATACAAGGAATTAAAGAAACTGAAAAAGATATAAATATTTCATTCTTTTATGAAAATAAACATAAGACTCAGACCTCAGTAAAAGTTAAACTTAAAAAAAGAAATTTTAAGAAGAATATTGAATTTGATACCAACACTGGGATAATAAAGGTAAAGGAAGCCCACAAAAAAACAGTCTCAGTTTATGCAAAGTTTCCTGAAACCATAGATACAGATACAAGTTTTGACATATATTTTTCTCAGCCAAATATTGTTAATGCAAAAAATAAAATTTTATTGAAACCTATACATAATTCTAATTATGCTAAAGGTTCGATTTTAGTGGAAGGTAAAATATTAAATGGCCAGACCACAATAAATGTCACAAACGGAGATTTGCATGCGTCTGCACAAATTAAAGTAATAAGCAACAAAGAACCCGAAAATCCTTTTGATATAAAATATAAAAAAGAAAACTATCAATCGGATAGATATATTTGGTCAGCAGAAAATCCAAATCACTTATGGATTGGATGTGAACACAAACAAATAAAAAAATATTTGGGAAATTTAGATGAATTTGGAAATTATGAGAAAGTCGATGAAATAGAATGTAATGTAATTTTTGCAGAAATAATTTCAGATGCTGTAGCCAAACGAAATATACAAAAAAGATATACCGCACGGCTTGATTCTGATTTTGACGCTCAAGAGTTATTAAATGATATTTCAATAGAAAAAAATAGATTATTAAAGATTTTTCATGATCCAATAATATAAACCAAACTTTCATTAACCAGGATACAGTAAAGATATTGAATTAATTTATAAATAAAAAAAAGATTTTTATAACTTTTTTATGGGATGACTAAAATAATTAACCACCAAATATACGGTACTACAGATGAATGAAATGCTTAAATTAAAGAAAAGAAAACTTCTAAAATTACTTAATCATCTATCATTTAAATTAGACCATAGAGACTATGTTAAGGCTTATAGTTTAATTTTTGATTTGAAATTAGGAGATGTTCCAAAAACAGATTCTATAGAAATTTTCAAGCAAGTTGCTCATATTGAAAATGAATATTTAAATTATAAGACATTTTCTGTTATTAAAGGCGATAAAAAATAAATGGGGTGGCTGAGGGGATTTGAACCCCCGGCCTCCGGTACCACAAACCAAGAGTTTATAAAGTTTGTATTCAATATATTCAGTTTGGGGTATACTAGGGCTAAAAGTTATTTTTTTAAATTAGTATTTTTATTGAAATAAAATATGAAAAAAATAAAAAAAAATATATTACTTTGCTTCTTATTAGTTTTTATTCAATCTTGTTCATCTACTGGCGTCAAAAATTTTTCACAGTTGAGCAAACCTTCATCAACTGAAGCAAATATTTATTTTAAAAGATTAAGTGGCTTTGTATTAAGTGGAACCCGAGCAATAATAAAGGTTAATGAGCAAACGCTTGGATCTTTATACAATAATGATTTTTTAAAAATTGAGGTACCACCAGGCAATCTTATGTTAACTGTAGCAGGTGATCCATTAGCTGGAGTTTTTGGCAGGACTGACATTAATTTAAATCTAAAAGCAGGAGAGAGTTATTATTTTTTAACAGGTGTAAGATCAGGTAAAGGACTTGGTATTGTTCTTGGAGGTGTTATTGGTCAAGCCGTTACTGGAGGACCGTTTACAATTCAACAGGTTACTGAGAATTCTTTTACTGGTGGTAATGATATAATAGAAAAAGTTAACACAACTACCACCACCTCTTCTGATGTAAAAGATAAAGTTTCAGAAATAAAAGCACTTCATCAACTTTATGAGGATAAAATTCTTACTAAAGAAGAATTTGAAAAAGAGAAAAAAAAGATATTAAACAGGTAGATTGAATAATTTTAATGGGGTGGCTGAGGGGATTTGAACCCCCGGCCTCCGGTACCACAAACCAGCGCTCTAACCAACTGAGCTACAGCCACCATAAAAAATTTAATAAAATATATATTTTTTTTATTAAATTACATTATTTAAATATCATTATTTGAAAAATTTGCATATTTACTTTTTTATTATATATTCAGCTAATGGATGGTCTCAATAAATTTATTTATGAAATAGGTAGTGATAGCGCTTTTTCAATTCTAGCTAGAAGTAATGAACTTATAAAACAAGGAAAAGAAGTTATTAATCTGGGTATTGGTCAACCAGACTTCCCTACCGCTTCAAATATTGTTGAGTCAGCTGTAAAAGCACTAAGAGATGGAAATCATGGATACTCCTCATCAAATGGTATTTTAGAATTAAGAGAAGCAGTTGCTAATGATTTTTTTAATCGAAATAATGTTGAAATTGACCCTAGTGATATCCTTATAACACCCGGTGGAAAAGCCGTAATTTTCTACACTCTGTTAATGTTTGGACAACCAGGAGTTGAAATCATTACTCCTGACCCTGGATTTATTGCATATAGGTCAATGATTGATTACATGGGAGCAAAAGCTATTGCTTTACCACATAGAATGGAAAATAACTTCTCATTTGACGCTGAGGAATTATTGTCTTTAGTAAATAATAAAACAAGATTAATTATTCTAAATTCACCAGCAAACCCAACCGGTGGTGTAGTACCCTATGAACAATTAAAGAGATTAGCAGAAGGCTTAAAAAAATTTCCTAATGTTTTCATTCTTTCAGATGAAATTTATAGCAGAATACTTTTTGATGGCCATAAACATTCAAGTTTACTTACTTTCTCAGAAGTCAAAGATAGAGTAATTGTTCTGGATGGGTGGTCTAAAACCTATTCAATGACTGGATGGAGATTAGGGTATGGAATTTTTCCTAAAAGCATTTTCAAATATGCAGAAAAACTTGCAATAAACTGTCATTCGTGCATAAGTATTGCAACTCAACTGGCAGGAATAGAAGCATTGAATGGGAGTCAAGATTCTGTGAATAAAATGATTAAGGAATTTCAAAAGAGGAGAGACTTTCTCGTAGCTGAACTAAATAATATTAATAATGTATCCTGTGTAACTCCTGGAGGAGCATTTTATGTATTCCCAAAAATTAATAAAAAAAATCAAAAATCAAAAGATATATCAAATTTTCTTCTTGAAAAAAAATTTGTAGCAACAGTACCTGGTTCGTCGTTCGGGGTTAATGGTGAGGGATTTCTTAGAATTTCCTATGCTAGTAAACTAGAAAATCTAAAAAGTTTTGTAAATTTTCTAGACGAGTTCATGAATGAATAGAAATTAAACTGCAAACTGCCTAAAAATTAGACAAACTTATAATTATTTTTAAAAAAATACAATCAAATCAAGTACTTATTCTATTGGCATGTTTTTTGCTTCTATCTTTATATGAAAAAAATTGAAGCTATTATTAAACCGTTTAAATTAGACGAAGTAAAAGACGAACTAAACAATATCGGCGTACTAGGTCTGACTGTTTCAGAGGTAAAGGGATACGGAAGACAAAAAGGTCATACCGAATTGTATAGGGGTGCCGAGTATGCTGTTGACTTCTTACCAAAAATTAAAATTGAGATGATAGTGCCAGATGACATTATTGATGATGTAGTTGAAGCAATAAAATCTAAGGCTCATACTGGGAGAATAGGTGATGGAAAAATTTTCATCTCATCTGTTGATGAAGTTATAAGAATAAGAACAGGTGAAAAAGGTAAAAATGCTATATAATAATATTATAAAAAGGAGGAAATAATGAGTGTAGCTAAAGTTTTAAAAATGATAAAAGATAAAGAGGTTAAATTTGTAGACCTCAGGTTTACAGATACAAAAGGAAAGTGGCAACATACTGCCCAAACTTCCTCAACAATAGATGAAAACACTTTCAAAGATGGAATTATGTTTGATGGATCCTCAATAGCAGGCTGGAAAGACATTAATGAATCTGATATGATTTTAATGCCTGATCCAAATACTGCTGTGATTGATCCATTCACTGCCCAGCCACAGATGATTCTTTTTTGTGATGTTATTGAACCCTCTGACGGCAAACCATATGAACTAGACCCAAGAAGTACTGGGAAGAAAGCTGAAGAATATTTAAAATCGTCAGGAATTGGAGAGAAATGTTTTTTTGGACCTGAAGCTGAATTTTTTGTATTTGATGATGTTAAATGGGCAACAAACCAAGAATATACCTTTTTCAGCATTGATTCTGAAGAAGGAGCATATAACACCGGTTCAGAAATGGAAGGGGGAAATATGGGACATAGACCTAAAGATAAGGGTGGCTACTTTCCAGTTCCTCCAGTTGATTCTGCCACAGATATTAGAGCTGAAATGGTCTCCACCATGATTGAAATGGGCTTAGATATGGAAAAACATCACCATGAAGTAGCTCCGTCGCAACACGAGTTAGGTTTTAAATTTGGAAGTTTAATAGAAAGTGCTGATAACCTCCAAAAATACAAATATTGTGTGCATATGGTCGCACAAGCCTATGGTAAAACGGCAACTTTTATGCCTAAACCCGTTTATAATGATAATGGCTCTGGTATGCATGTTCACCAATCAATTTGGTCAAAAAGCGGGTCACTATTTGCCGGAAAAGGCTATGCTGGTTTATCGGATACCTGCCTTCACTATATTGGAGGTATTATTAAACATGCAAAGGCTATTAATGCCTTTTCTAACGCAACAACAAATAGTTATAAAAGATTAGTTCCAGGATTTGAAGCTCCAGTACTATTAGCTTACTCTGCTAGAAATAGGTCTGCATCCTGCAGAATACCATACGCTCCCTCTTCTAACGGAAAAAGAGTAGAAGTCAGATTTGGGGATGCATCTGGTAACCCTTACTTTACGTTTGCAGCAATGTTAATGGCCGGAATTGATGGTATAAAAAATAAAATTCATCCTGGTGATGCAATGGATAAAGACCTTTATGACCTTCCCGAAGAAGATTTAAAAGGTATCCCAACTGTAAGCGCTAGTCTTAGAGAGTCGTTAGATTCATTAGATAAAGATAGAGAGTTTTTAAAAGCTGGAAATGTATTCACAGACAATTTAATTGACTCATATATATCTTTAAAAATGGATGAAGTTTTACAATTTGAACATACACCTCATCCTGTTGAATTTAAGATGTACTATTCTGTTTAGAAAATTATTTAATAAATTTTCTAGAAAGTTTTTTAAAAGATTGGTTTTTAGAGTCTCTAATTAACTCAAAAAAAATCATTTCAAAGTTAATTAGAGACGCACCACTTTTTAACATTCTTTCTAACCCCAAATTCGCATCACTAAGCTTTCTTGATCCTATACACTCTTCAACAATGTAAACTTGCATTTTATTCATCACTAAATCTATAACAGTTTGTAAAACACAAATATGAGACTCAATACCAAGAATAATCACTTGCTTTTTATTTTTATGAGACAAGAATTTTCTTAAATCTTTATTTTCAAAGGCAGAAAATGTTGTTTTCTCAAATTTTTTTGAATTATTGCTGGTTAATTTGTTTGTCAAACAGTTTATCGTTGAACCAAGCCCATTTGGGTATTGTTCTGTATAAATTATAGGTATGTTAAGTTCTATAAAAAGTTCTACTAATTTGCTTGAGTGATGTTTTATTTTTTCTTTATGAAAAATATGAGGTAGCAACTTCTCCTGCAGATCTATTATAAAAAGACAGCAGTTATTAATGTCTAATTTCATTAATTGTAAAGAGCTTCTTCAACTTGTTTTAAGAGTCCCTCAGAAGTAGGGCTTGTCATAGAAGAAAACCAGTTAACGATTTTACCATCTTTGCCTATCAAATACTTGTGAAAGTTCCATCTAGGCTGGCCAATAACTGATGTGTTACCTGATATCCACTTATATAAAGGGTGTGCACTTTCACCTTTAATTTTTTGTATAGATGTAAGAGGAAAGTTTACACCATACCTAATTTCACAAAACTTTTTCACATCATCGTCACTTGAAAGTTCCTGATTGAAGTCATCTGAAGGAACACCAAGAACAACAAATCCGTCATTTTTATACCTGTCGTAGATTTTTTGAAGACCAGCGTATTGGGGAGTAAAACCACACTGTGAAGCCGTGTTTACAAGTAACACCACCTTATTTTTGTAGTCAGCTAGAGTTATCTCACCACCAGAAATAGATTCTATACTAAAATCGTGAAAGCTTTTGTCTGAACTTATGGTTTTTGTTGAAAAAAACATTGATATAATAATTAAAAAAAATTTAAACATATATAGTAATTTAATGTTTTACATTTGAAAATTAAAGTGTTTAATTAATAATATATGCAGTTTAAAAACTTTTTATTGTCATTTTTTATTTTTTTCTTTTTAACTTCCTGTACTGGAGACAGTTTGCTTCCAGTAAAAGGACCTGAAGGCGACCCATCTACTGAATTAAGTCTGGCTGAATTTGATGACCTCCCCATTCCATTAAATTCTAAACTTGATAAAGAAAAATCAATAATCTTCTCTAAAAAGGACGGTTGGTACGGTAGATTGACGTTTGATACATCAGAAAAGCAAATCAATGTCTATGATTTTTTTAGAAATGAGCTACCAAAATTTGGTTGGAAAAAATTATCAGAAATTTCTTCTGAAACTAGTATACTTAACTATCAGAACCAATCAAGATTGGCATTAATACAGATTAAAGAAAATTTTATATATGGAAGTAATGTTATGGTAACAGTGACTGAACTTGAATCATCAAAATAATATTTCTTATTTAAACAAACAGTAAATTATATTTCAAAAACCATCACAGTATGTTAAGTTTAACATGTTAATTTAATCAGCTTCGTCTTTGTAAAGGTCAAGTTGTTCTAACCAACTTTTTTTTATATCAAGACTTATTTCTCTATTATAAAGATTGTTATTTTTTGAACGGCCGATAATTTCTAGAATTACTTCCTCTGGACATTCTATTTTAATAAGCCGTGAAACTAAAGATGATTTGATATCAGTTAAAGTCTTTGATTTTAAATTATTTTTTAAAATCTTTTTTATAAGATTTTCAATTTGATTAATTTTCTTTTTGTCAAAGAGTATCTCACCTTTTTCTAACATATTTAATATAAAGCTAGCACCTTGTCTTGATATTCCCACAAGTGGAATTGTTCTAATTTTATAAACACTTTTGATTGGTCTTATTGAGTTATTTCTTATTATTATAAAAGATTGAAAATTATCAATGTAAATATCGTTTAAATCCAAACCCATCAATTCATAAAGATTACAACCTGTATATAACATTACAGAAAGTAATGAGTTTTCAAGAGTCAATGATTTTTTACATATATTTTCTAATGTTTTACACTCATCAAATGTAATTGAATTTTCTTTTATTCTTTTTTTTTTTTTACTTGGCTTAAGGGACGGGAATATTTTCTTTTTTAACTCAAATTTTTCAAATGCCATAAAAAAAATTTTTTTTAAATATCGTACCCGAAAGTTTTTATTATCAATTGATACTTTTTGAATCTTGGTTATGTCATCTACATTATATGAGTTGATTGGCTTATCACCACAATAAGTAATAAAAGTCTT
>CACBBU010000019.1 GCA_902537615.1 uncultured Alphaproteobacteria bacterium | reverse complement strand
AGTCTTATTGATAGTGGTTTAAGTGAAGATGAAGCATTATCTGAGACACTATCATCAATATCCCAAAGTTGGAGTGATCTGGGATTATCTGAGGATGTAATTAATTCTATAAAGAGCTCATCCTCTTTGACCCTGCAACAATCACTGACTGACGGGCTCACAGTAAAAGAAGCTATAAGCAAAGTAATTGAAAACATTAAAGTTACATTAGAAAGTCATGATATTTTGAAGAGCCCTGAGAATAATTCTAATTATAATCTTAATTTTTTAGATCCACTTGACTCTGAGGGTGCTAAATTAATTGATGAGGGAATAAGCCAGGGTCTAAGTGTTGAGGATGCAATTAAAAATGCCAATTTAAAGTTATTTCCAGATCAAAATATCCAGGGTCCTCAAACACTATCAGAATTAAAGGATATAAAAGATATGGAAAACCAAACCGTTAAAAATAACGAAAAAAACCAAGATAACCAAGAGTTAAAAATTATTGAAGCTGATATGGACGCCCAAGAATTAAATAATATCGCAGAGAGCGATTATGAAGAAATTATAGATGAGAAAATAGATCAGGTTAACGATTTGGATACGTCAGAGGAGAGCAATAAAGACGACGAAATAAGTTAGATATGTCAAGTTAAGATAATTAACTAAGTTTACTAAATTCAACAAGATTATCAGAAAATGTCGGAGCGTTACCCATATCCGCCAATTTTGCTGTACTGATACTATTTACAGTTCCACTTTGATTTAACTGTCTCCAATAACCAAGTGTAGCAACAACAATGCCTGGAGAAACATCATCCGTAATTTTTGCTACTCCGTTAAATGATCCACGTTCATTAAATACCCTTACTTTATCACCATTGCTCACGTCTCTATTTTTAGCATCAAACTCGTTGATTAAAACAAATTGTTCTCCTTGCACCTTTTGCTTATCATCCATGTTTGCATAACATGAATTTAGAAAAGCATGGCTTTTTGGAGAGATAATATTTAACGGATATTTTTTCGCTAATTCTGGGTTTGTATTATGTGACTCATTAGGAGGTGTATAATCTGGTAATTCAGGAAGATCCTCTCCTGGTTGATAATCATCATACATTTGTCTAAATGGTCCAGCAACAAAGTTTTTAGCATCCTTTAATAAAAATTCACATTTACCAGATGCAGTAGGAAAATTTCCCTTTTTATGAGGTGCTCTGGTATCTTTACACCCAACATTTAATCTTGCAAAACCATTCTTTTTTAAATAATCCAAAGTTATACCTTTGCTAGCAGGTGCGGCCCAATCAACATAATTCTCAAGACATTCTTCATCTGACCACAGAAATTGCTCATCTTTGTAACCCATAAGCTTAGCAAGTCTTCTAAATATCTCATAATTAGGAATCGCTTCGCCAGGTGGTTCAACACATTTTTCATTATAAGTTAAATAGAGGTGACCCCATGATAAAATCATATCTATGTGTTCAGCTCCCATTGATGCTGGAAGTAATATGTCAGCATAAGAGGCTGTATCTGAAATGAAATGTTCAGCAGATACAAGAAATAAGTCATCTCTTTGAAGACCTTTAATGATTTTCTCAGTTTCAGGAGCTTGAGTTACAGGGTTTGCATTCCAACACATCATTGATTTTATGGGAATGTTTTTATCTAAGTTTTCACCAAGCAATGCTCTACCAATTTGCAAAGCATTAACAACTCTTGTTCCTTTAGGAATCCAATCAGGTCTACAGATTACATCAAATTTGTAAGGATGTTCCCAAACAGGAAACTGTGTTATACCTCCTCCAACATGCCTCCATGCTCCAGTCAAGGCAGGTATGCAAGTAACCGCTCTAATTGTTTGTCCACCCCCATTGTGTCTCTCTAAAGCAACACCAATTCTAATTCCAACAGGTTGTTGAGTTGACATTTCACTTGCTAATTTTTCTATCTGTTCAGCAGGAATTCCTGTTATTTTACTTGCCCAGGATGAATCTTTTCCCTGAACATGATCTTTTAGTTCATCAAAACCATTTGTGTAATTAGAAACATACTCATTATCAACCAAGTTGTTATTAATAATATAATTTAGGATTGAAACAGCTAACGCGCCGTCAGTTCCAGGTTTTGGACAAATATGCCAATCAGCTTCTTTTGCAGTCCTTGATTTATAAGAATCTATTACAACAACTTTGGCTCCTTTTTTTTTGGCATCATTTACTATTGCCCAATGGTGAAGATTTGTACTAATGCTATTGCACGCCCAAATAACAATATATTTACTGTGAATATAACTTTCAGGATCTAATCCAGCGGTAGGACCAATTGTACTTAACCAGGCAGTACAAGATCCCTCACCACAAAAAGTCCTTTCACAAACAGTCGCTCCCATTTTATTGAAAAAAGAATCTCCACCGTTTAATCCGTGGACTAAACCTTGATTACCCAAATAACTGTAAGGAATTATGGCCTGAGGACCATAATCATTAATTATTTGTTTCCATTTATCAGTTATCGTCTTTAATGCTTCATCCCAACTAATTCTTTCAAATTCATTTTTACCTTTTTTACCTACTCTTTTGTGAGGATATAAAAGTCTATCTGGGTGATAATGACGTTCTTCGTAATTTTTTAATTTTACACAAAGACCACCACGAGTCATTGGGTGATCTGGGTTTCCTTTGACACTAATTAATTTATCATGAGATACCTCATAAATCATGGCACAGGTATCTGGGCAGTCGTGAGGACATGCACCAAAATATTTTTTGGAAGAATCATCCATGTTATTTTTATTCCCTAAATATTACTCTATTTAAAAAAAATTAAAGATTCAACAGCTTTATTAATAAATAAAATTTAGTTATTAGATTCTCTGTCAATATTCAATTTGCTTTTCATTTTCAAATCAATATATTAAACCGCATCGTTGAAAGTAGAATTAGAAATAATTGTCCATGAAAAAAATAACCAAATTTTTTAAAAATATTAGATTTAATTTTAAAAAAAAAATTGGTTTGGATAACCTTAGTTTTGATGATTATTCACTTGATCAATTGTTTAATTATTTTGGTACTGATAAGGGCACTTACGTAAAAAACCCTTATTCCCAAGATTCTAATGAAATTTTAGGTCACGGATTTGCTAAATTTTATGAAAAAAAACTCAAAAAATTAAAAAAAAAAACATTTAATATGTTGGAAATTGGGACATGGGAGGGAGCATCAACAGCGTCATTTTCATTATATTTTCCAAAATCATTTATATACGGAATCGATAGAAACTATAGGTTTAAGTATCAATCAAAAAATATTAAATTTTTAAATTGTAATATAAAAAAACATTCAGATTTAAAAAAATTTGAGAAACAATTTAGAAATAAAAAGTTTGAGGTTATCATTGATGACGGCTCACACCTTTTAAATGATATGATATTTAGTTTAAAATTTTTTTTTAAATATCTTGATAAAAAAGGAATATACGTGATTGAAGATTTTAATGCTCCTGTTTATTTTAAGGAACTTAATGATGGGAAAAATAACGAACTTTTAATTCAAGAAATCTTAAAAAAAATAAAAAAAAAAGAAAAATTCAGATCTAAGATATTAAATAACTCTGACCAGAATTATCTTTTTGAAAATATTTCTAAGGTTGAATATTACAAAGGTAAAACAAAGATTTCTGATATTGCCTTTTTAAGTAAATAAATTAAAGGATATTGTCATGGATCCAGTTTCACAAGGATTGTTAGGTACAGCTTTAGCAAGTTCATTTTCCCAAAAAAAAGAAATTAAATTTGCTTCTTTTTGTGGGTTAATTGGAGGCATTGCTCCCGATATTGACGTATTAATTAAATCCGATAGTGATCCCCTTTTATTTATTGAATATCACAGACATTTTACTCACTCACTCCTGTTTGTACCTTTTGGTAGTCTTATAGTTTCTTTTTTTTTATACTTAATTTTTTTTAAACAAAAAAAATTTAAAACAATCTTTATTTTTACAACTCTTGGTTTTTTAAGTCATGGTTTTCTAGACTCATGTACAAGCTATGGCACAAGTCTTCTTTGGCCTTTTTCTGAATCGAGAATTTCTTGGAATATTATTTCAATAATTGACCCTATTTACACATTTATTCTTCTTCTTTTTTTTATCTTATCTTTACTTTTAAAATCAAGTAACTACTCAAAATTAGGGCTTTGTCTCTCATTTTTATATCTTGGTTTCGGTCTAAATAAACATATACAAGTTGAAAAACTAATTTCAAAAGTAGCTGAAGATCGAGGACATAAGATTGAAAGACTTCTTTTAAACCCAACAATTGGTAATGTAATTCTCTGGAGAAGTGTGTATCAATTTGAAGAAGATTACTATGTAGATGCTGTCTACATGCCCTTATTTGGTAAATCAAAATTTAAAAAAGGAACGAAAGTAAAAGTTATAGATAAAGAAACTGTTTTTCCTGAAATTAATAATTCTTTACAAAGAAATGATATAAGAAAGTTTTCATTTTTCTCTCAAAATTTTATTTATTTACATCCAGATTTTAAATATGTAATAGCCGACTTAAGGTATGGAACACTTCCTCATGACACTATGTCATTGTGGGGAATAGAAATCAATCCTACTGAAAGTGATAAACATGTTACTTTTAGGAAATTAAGAAATTTTCAAAACTATCACTACCATAGATTTTGGGACATGTTAAAGGGTAATTTAACTCAATAAGTGTTAACAAATCTAATTTACCAGTTGAGCATCTCTGAGACGAAAAAAAACGTTATAGTCATCATCTTTTGGAACTAACTCAAGTTTGCCTTTTATATTTACTGCATCATATGAAAAAACAATGGGACTTTCTGCATGAACCTCAATTATCAAGTTTGCAGAAATATGTGGATGATAAGGACAGCTTATTGGAAATGGACCTAGCAAAAAAAGTTTTTGTTTTTCGTCTTGTTCAAGCGGAAACATGTATCCTTGAATTAGAATTTTTTGCTTATCAAGTTTTTTAATTTGATCCTTAAATTCAGGACGCACTCCTACCCATTCGTTTCCTTCTTTATCAAAAAAAGTGTATTCTTTCATAGTTGTTTCACCGAAAACTTTCCAGTGAACACCTCCTTTAGGTACCTTCACAAAATCATCAATATTAGATAGAAGGTTGTATTCATCATAAGGCTCTTCAATATTTTCATTAGTAGAAAAAACTTTTATTAAGAGGTTATTATTAGCGTACACACCAAAATTAAAAAAATTTAATGGTGTAAGACTGAAGATTACAAAAAAGAAAAATGAATAGGTTACAAAATATTTTTTTTTAATTTTATCAGACACTTAAGTTATTAATAACAGTTAATATATATTTATATCGTTCGTGATAGTTGATTTGCAATACTAATTTTAGAACCTCGATAAGCAGGAAATATGGCTGCAATCAAACCTGCAAAAAAAACAAATAAAATTATCAGAATAAAATCTAAATTAAAAATCAATGAAGCATTAGTCGTGTGTAATGTAAAAATATTATGAGTTAAAATACTAAATAGTAAAAAACCTATTAAGATTCCTAAAAGAATACCAATCAAAACAACAAGAATTCCCTCAAGAACAATTATTTTAAAAATTCTCTTTTTGGAAAAACCAACTGCTCTCAAAACAGCCAAGTCTCCCATTCGATTTTCTAAGTTACTTGCTAAACCAGAAAAAATATTGAGCGAAGCTATCAAAATTAAAATTAATGAAAGTATAGCAAAACTTTTTGAACCGATACCAAATAACGAAATTAGACGGTTAATCTCCAGAGCTGGGTTTGCAGCTTGTAAAGAACTTTCTCTATTAATTGATCGGGGTAAATTAATATTTTCTATTGGTGATTTAGTTTTTATTAACAAAGCTGTTATTTCTGAAGAACCTAACACGTTAGTTTCATTAGTTTCCTTATCATTTTTTGAATGTTTATGATGGTTCTCATCTTCACTTTTATGCTTTTCTTCATCATGATCGTGTTCATGAACATCACGATGTTCCTCTTTATGATGTTCATGATCGTGTTGATGTTCATGATTTTTTTCAAAGGAGTTATCTACTTTATGAAGTCCATGAATATCTAAAACTGAATTTAAAGAAGTTAAAATTAATCTATCTATAACAGTACCGGAGGGTTTTAAAATGCCTACAACATCATATTTATGTTCTTCATGAGATGAACCATCTTCTAAAAGACCGTGAACGCCCATAAATTCATCACCAATATTTAAATTTACAGACGATCCAACAACAACTTCAAAATTTTGATCCCAGTATCTCCCAGTACTGAGGCTCATATCATAATGTCTAATGTAGTTAGTAGTGGTTCCAACAATACGAAATCCCCTCCAATTATCACCAAGTGCCAGCGGGATTGATTCTTCAATTTGTGGATTGTTCATTATTTTTTTTGCTTGACTGTACGCAATATTCCCCGTTGGAATGTCAATGTGATAAACTGATGAAAGGATAAGTTGTAATGGACTTCCTTTAGCTCCAACTACAATGTCAATCCCTTGTCCGTCAAGATTAATGCGATTTTGTATGTGATTTCCAAATTGTGAAATTAATAACGCTATAGAAACACCAAAAGCAGTTAACATTATTGATAAAAAGCTATTTAAAAAACGATATTTTAATGAATAAAGAACAAATCTTAAATCGCTCATAATGACATCTCAGTAATTTTAGAAAAATATTTTTTAATTCTCTTATCGTGTGTAGAGACTATTAATGTTGACTTCGTTTGTTTTGTTTGTTCAAGAATTAATTCCATAACTTTTTGAGTATTATAATCATCAAGAGACGAAGTAGGTTCGTCAGCGAATATTACACACGGACTGTTTGCTAGACCACGGGCAATAGCAACTCTTTGAGCCTCACCAACACTTAATTCTGAAACCATTTGTTCACTTTTTTGATTGAGACCTAATCCATGAATTAAATTTTCAACTTTTTTAGAATCATTTTTATTTTTTATCAAATCAATGTTTTGTTTTACATTTAAGTGACCAATCAAATGTAATTTTTGAAAAATAAATCCAAAATTAGTTGCACGTATTTTGTCAATTTCTTCCTCTAACAACGAAGAATACTCATGATCTTTAAAAAAAATTTCACCATTAGTTGGTTTTAACAAACCGGACATCAAATTTAGCAAAGATGTCTTTCCAGAACCAGAGGAACCTAATACTAAAAGGTGTTTACCTTCTTCAATATTAAAGTTTAGGTTATTTAAAATTGTTTTATTACTTTTTTTGTATTCTAGATTTTTAATTTTAAAAAGCATAAATTTTAGTTTGCTAAACTTAACCTTTACTATAAATATTCCGTCAAAATAAATAATAAATTAAAAAAATAAAAAGAAGATGATAAGTAAATATTCCTCATTATTAATTTTTCCGTTATATTTTTATTGTTACGCTTGAAAAATTCTTCATCCGAAGAATCAAGTCTTTTTGTTTTTAATTGTGTAAAAACTAACAAAACATAAATAAATGTTGTAACAAGAAAAAATTGTAATTCTATATCCTCAAACCAAGGAAAATCAAAAAAAGATAATGTTGAAAAACCTAGTATACTCGTCAATGAAGTTAAACTTAAAAATAATGGTATACCACAACAAAAAAAATGTGTAAGACAACTTAATAGTAAAAAATATGAGGACAAGAATTTAATCATAAGTTATTATTTATTAATGAATTATAATATTGTATGTTATATTATTACATAAAAAAATTTCAATTCAAAAGGAATACATAAGAATTTAAAATGTTTAAAGAAGAACAAATCATTAAAATTTGCAAACAAAATAAGTGGAGGCTTACAGAACCGAGGCTAGAAGTTTTGAGAATAATATCACATAGCAAAAATCCAATTAAGGCTTATGATATTTTAAAAAAATTAGCTAATAAAATTAAAAACCCTAAACCTCCAACTGCTTATCGTGCTATTCAATTTTGGCAAAAACACAATTTTGTTCATAGAATTGAAAGCCTCAACGCTTATCAAGCATGTAGTCATGGACATAGTCATGCAGGAGCTCAGTTTTTAATTTGTGATGATTGTGGAAAAGTAATCGAATCCAATTTACATGAAATTCCAGAAATTTTAAAAAAAAATACAGAAAACAAAACCTTCAAGCCATTAAGATGGAATTTAGAAATAAATGGTTTATGTAATCAATGTTCTTAATTAAAAATTTCATGAAATTTGCTTTATGTTTGTTGCTGATATTCAAAAATTCTCATGCAATTGATAAAAAAAATACTAAGAATTTAAAAGACCAAATATATGATGTACGGACACATGCTGGACCAATGGGTATGGGGTTAACCAAATCCTATCAAATTAATAACCAAAAAATTTGTGTTTATAATACAATTAATGGACAAGAACAAATAATCTTAAAAAGTTTGGACAAGTGCCCTGTAAAAATACCTACAAAAAATTAGTAACAGTAAATAAATTCTTCTAAATGTAAAGATTATGAGTGATGGACTTTTAGCAGTTTTAGCTTTCATACCAATTTTATCAGCTGGAATTTTATTAATTGGCTTCAGAATTTCAGCTAAAGTCGTAATGCCTATCATTTTACTCATTACAATCATTATTAGTAATTTTATGTGGGGTGTGAGTGGAACAAGAGTTTTTGCATCTTCACTTCAGGGCCTAATCATTACTATAGGAATTCTGTGGATTATTTTTGGCGCTATAATGTTGTTAAATACATTAAAATATTCAGGAGCAATTGCTAAAATTCGTGAAGGCTTTTCAAACATCACTAATGATAGACGTATTCAAGTAATATTAATCGCATGGTTATTCGGATGTTTTATTGAAGGAGCTTCAGGATTTGGAACACCTGCTGCAGTTGCAGCTCCGTTGATGGTTGCAATAGGTTTCCCAGCGTTAGCTGCAGTAGTATTTGGAATGATGATTCAATCTACACCAGTCTCTTTTGGTGCAGTAGGAACACCTTTAATAGTGGGTGTCCAAGGTGGGTTAGATAAAGTATTACTAACAGAGAAACTTATTCAAAAAGGAATTGAATGGGAATCTTTTTTTTCAATAATCGTTTCAAATGTCGCAATTATTCATGCTATGTGTGGCACTTTTATGCCTTTATTTATAGTCATAATAATGACAAGGTTTTTTGGTAAAAATAAATCCTGGTTAGAAGGTATATCAATCTTTCCTTTTGCAATTTTTTCAGCATTTAGTTTTACAATTCCATATGTAATAGCTGGTATTTTTCTCGGCCCAGAATTTCCATCTATAATTGGAGGGTTAGTTGGACTTGCAGTTGTAACATTTGCTATTAAAAAGAATTTTTTAATACCAAAGGACTCTTGGAATTTTCCTTCCTCTTCTAATTGGCCAAATTCATGGAAAGGAAGTATTGAAATGCCTCTTGGGAAAACGCAAAAAAAAATCAGTACTTTTAATGCTTGGTTCCCATATATTTTTTTAGCTTTAATACTTATAATTTCAAGAACTTATGAGCCCTTAACAAATTTTCTTAAATCGGTAAGTTTTAATTTTACAAGTATACTTAATGAAGAAAAAATTAGTGCTAGTTTTCAAATTTTATATTTACCAGGTGGAATACTAATGATGGTATGTCTAGTAACTTTTATTTTACATAAAATGAGTTTCGCCGAGATCTCAAACGCTTTTTTAGATTCATTTAAAACAATTTTAGGAGCTGGTTTTGTACTAATTTTTACAGTTCCGCTTGTAAGAATAATGATAAATTCTGGAATAAACACTAAGGATTTAGTAAGTATGCCAATCGCTATGGCTCAAGGAATGTCAAGTTTAATGGGCCAAATCTACCCACTGTTTGCACCAACAATTGGGGGTATAGGTGCCTTTCTTGCAGGTTCAAATACTGTAAGCAATTTAATGCTTAGTCAATTTCAATTTGAAACAGCCAATTTATTGGGCTTATCTGGAACCCTAATGGTCGCAGCACAAAGTGTTGGAGCTGCAGCCGGAAATATGATAGCTATTCATAATGTAGTAGCAGCATCGGCTACCGTTGGATTACTTGGTAAAGAGGGAGTTATAATGAGAATAACAATTTTACCTGCCTTGTATTATTTCTTCTTGTCAGGATTAATTGTTCTCATTTTTATTCACTTATTTAATTTTAACGATCCACTTTCAAAAACTTCATTGAAACACAGTTCAAATACAAACTGTATTTTTTTAAAAACTTAAAAATTTAAATGAAATTTTAAAAATAAGCTTTGAGTAAAAATAACAAATCTTTAAATATAATTTCTTTTAGACGAACTTTATTAATTGTAGCATTGTTAAATTTTTCGTATTTTTTTATTGAATTATCGGCTGCAGTAAAAATTACTTCAGTTTCATTATTTGCAGATTCAATTGATTTTCTTGAGGATACTTTTGTCAATCTTCTTATTTTCTTTTCTTTTTTGATAAGTTCAAGCTTCAGGCCAAAATTAAGTAAAATATTAGTTATTATTATTCTTTTACCCGGTCTCACAGCATTATGGACAGCATGGGAACAAATAGTTAGACCTTTTCCACCAGAGGCTTTTAAGTTAACCTTGGTTGGGTTTGGAGCGTTGCTAACAAATATTACGTGTACAATTATTCTTATGAAATTTAGAAAAAATAATAAAAGTTTAATAAAAGCAGCTTTTCTATCAGCAAGAAATGATGTGTTAGCGAATTTTGTAATTATTACTGCAGGAATTATAATTATGTTTCATGCATCAATTTGGCCAGACTTAATTGCAGGGTTATTAATATTCTTAATTAGCTTTGACGCTGCTTATAAAGTATATCAAATTGCTAATAATGAGGGCAAGGATTAATAAATAAAATCAACAGTTTAAAAATTATATCTAAACTAGTTTGATAGCAAGAACAGTTGTGACAACTGTATAAATTAATAGACTTAATACAATTAATACTACTTGATTTGCTTTAAAATAGTTTTCCTTTGCAACTTCTTTTACTTGATATAATAAGTTAGGCCATGTGTAAGAAACAAAATCACCCTGAGACATTACATTTATAAGTTTACCGTCTTTATCAACTACAGGTACGTGTCTAAATCTTTCGTTAGACATTTGCCTTAACCATGACAGAAGATTGTCATCTTTTTTTGCCACTTTGACGGGAGAAGTCATTATTTGTTTAAGTTTTGTGGTTTTAGGGTTCATTAAATTTGGAATTAACTTTTTAAGTAAATCTCTCTCAGTAACAATACCCTTAACCTTATTATTTTTGTCTGTTATAACAACCGATCCAAAGTTATCATTTTTCATTGCCTTCACAGCATTTAAAACGGTTTCGTTTTCTGTAAAAGTTAATGGAGGCTTTTTACTCTTAAATTCTGGTCTATCTGAAATTTTCATTATTGAACTATAATCCCTAAAATAAGTTTTTCAATTAAAATTTAAATTTGAATACTTACTACAATTTTTAAATAAAAAAATAAAAAACATTAATATTTTTTGTTAAAACTATATAATGCTTATATAATTAATAAAGCTTAGAGAATGCATAACAAAATGAAAAAAACTTTTTTTTACACTTTAATTTGTTTTCTAACACTGTCTTGCACAACTGTGTTAGATGGTTCTTATACTTGGGACGAATTTATTCAGGAAAGATCAGCTAATGGCGATTTTTTCTTTGCAGAGGCAACAGCACCAGATGGCACCGTTTCATTTGGTAGTTCCAATGATAGTCAGTGGGGAGCCAATACTATGGCAACAAGGCACTGTTCAGAAAACTCTGGTAAAATTTGTAGAATAACTCAAACTAAAACTTTACCAAGAAAAGGGAACTTATTAGGTATCTTTTAAGTATTGTTTAGCTTAATAAAATGCATTTAAAGAACAGCAAAAACTTCATATTATATATTTTAGTTTGCCTTTTACCCCTATCTTGTACAACTGTTTTAGAAGGAGTATATACTTGGGACACCTTTATACAAGAAAGGTCGTCAGATGGAGATACTTTTTTTGCAGAGGCAACTGCTCCTAATGGAATCATTTCGTATGGGAGTTCCAATGATAGTCAAGGAGCAGCTAACAATATGGCTTCAAGACATTGCTCTGAAAATTCTAGTAAGATATGCAAAATAACTCGTACTATTACTTTGTCAAGAAAACAAGATATTGAATCATTAGTATGTACAGAAAAATATTCTAGAGACTTAAAAAATGATAAGCTCGGTTCCTTGATTACTGAATGGTGCAATAAACTAACATCTATTTCATCTGAAAAAGACAAAAAAATAGCTGAATGTTCATTAAACCACATCAGCCGTTCAAAAAATATAACCAATGCAATTTCTGGATCAAAACTTTGTGAAGCAAAATTTAACTGAATAAATACATTTATTTATGAAGATGAAAAACTTTGTTAATTATTTTCCAATCGCCCTCAATTTTTAAAAGAGTAAAAAAATCAGTAAAGTTATATCCTGTCCAATTCTTTGATTCTAAACAAACTGTTGCAATAGATTCAACGATATCAATACTTTTAATTTCACATGATATATCTACCGCAGGACCATTTTCATCATTCCAGTCATAGAGTTTTTGAATAGACCCGGAAAATAAATCATCTCCAATGTAACCAAAAATTGTCGCATCATTGTGAAAAGCTGGCTTCATATCTTCACCTTTTCCAGATTTTGCTCCATCAATATAGTGTTGAATAGTATTTTTTATTAATTCGTTTTGATTCATAAACTTATACTAATATGTATTTTTAATTAATAAACGATTAATATATAGAGTTCACCTAGATAAATGAGATAAAATAATTTGTAAAAAGAAAAGAGAAGTGTAAAAGAGTAATTATGCCACTTGATTAATATTTTTAATTTCATCTAAAAAAGATGGGTAATCCAAACGCATTAAAATTGATGATTTACTTTCTAATGCAGAATTAGGTGTGCGATGTAGTATACCGTCTTTTCCTCCTCGAAAAATAGCAATATCCCATTTATTAACATATTCTACCGCTGATTTAGACTTTAAAATTTCTTTGTTTGACTTACCTTCCCTAAAAGCATTTTTATTCGCAGCATAGTCAGGCAAAAGCTCAGTTCCTTGTCCCGCATAAGTTACCAACAATCTAAAAGGAACCATATCCACATGATAACGTCTACATCCTCTTTCTGTTCCAACCCAAAAACTTACTTTGTTACTACCAATAAACTTACAAAATAACTTACATACATTACTCATGTCATCTAACCAAAAACTATAAAAGGGGTCATCTTTAATGTCTTTTGTAATTAGTCTGTTGAAGAATGTTTGAATATCTTGCCTTGAATTATTATATTCAACGAAGCCTGAAACTGAATTAAGACATTCGTACACTTTATCAAAAAATGATCCAGGATTTTTCGGCTTTTTCCTAGGTATGATTATTAATTGTTTACCACTATTTTTAAAATCAAATAAATTTTGTTTTATTATATTATAATTTTTCATGATTTAAATTTTGTATTAAAACATACATAACATCTTTTGTTATAATATAACACTTATAAAAATGTTTTTTATTTTTTTTATTTGAACTCAAAAAAAATTTAATTCTTGGAATGAAATTTGCGATATATACTAAATGTTTTCAAAACCAACAACACAATCATCAATTGATTTCACAATTATGGAATCAAAAATTGATGTTAGTTTTATCAATTTAGTTAATAAAGAAATTGATCTACTTTTAACTAATAAAAAAAAAGTCTCTGCTTCGGCAAAGTTAGTTTGTCAAATTAAAAATGGAGAACAGTTAAGCTTAACTAGAGAAGTCAAAATTTTTGACAGTATTTATAAACTTGGTGAATGCATGGCAGAAAATTATACTTCAAATTATTTTGCTAATTCTTTTGTTAGAAATCCATATAAGTCAGCAAAATGTATAGATTTATGGTCGGTTCACCAATATGCTGGGGATTATAATCCAATTCATAATCATTCATCAATTCACAACCCTAAGCTGTCGTTTATATTATGGACTAAGGTCCCTGAAAAAATGAATAATAGAATTGAAGATTCCTTATTTAATGCATCTGGAAAAGAAGATGGTTGTACCAACTTTATTGGTAAATCTAGTGGAAATATTTTAGATTTTCATCCAGTAAATAACAAAACATACTATCCAGAGGTGGGAAGGTTTCTTATATTTCCAAGTTGGTTGAATCATAGTGTGAACCCCTTTAGGTGTAGTGGAGAGAGAAGATCAATTGCGGGAAACATAACTTTAGGACTAGCATCAAACTTACCTTTAAACCAAAACGATAAGTCCGTCTATAATATTTTTGGTAATGGTAATCCATTAAAGTGGAAAATATCTCTAAATTTTTAATAGTACACATTTAATTTATACTTGATTGTAATTGCATAACTGAGAACTCAACTGCCAAAATAAGCCTAGTCAATATCTACGAACACAAGTCAGTTGCTAAAATAGGTTTATCTTATATACGACTAATGGTGCATATACAAATGTTCATGAAGCTAACACTGCAACTAATAAATTTTAATGTTTTTTTCTTTAAAATTTTTAATAATTTTTTCATAATTCAAAAATAATTTTTTTTTGGATGAATTATTATTAATTACGAAATCTGGGTTTTCTGGTGATTTAAATTTAATGTCAATTCCTACAACATTTTTAATTTTTCCTTTAATCGCATTTTTATATAAATTTTTATAGTCTCGTTTTTTTATTAAAATTTCCAAAGGTGTATCTATAAAAACTTCAAAATAGTTTTTTACATTTTTCTTACACCAATCTCTAAATCTTTGGGATGTTAAGTTTGCAGATATCACAATATTAACTTTTTGAGAGGCAATGTATTTAACTAAGCTCGTGAGTCTAACAGCATTAATATCTCTATCTTTTAGCGTATAATTAATATCATTAAAAAATATAGATCTGAACTGATCACCATCAAAAAAAATTGTTGCCGGATATTTTTTCTTAAATCTATTAAAAAAATAGTTTCCCAATGTACTTTTGCCAGTTCCAGATATTCCTGTTATCCAAATTACCACTCTTTTATTAACTTTTTTTTTTACATATATATAGTGGGGACCTTTTGATAATTTGAAAGTAACCTTTGGTACTCATTTCCTTATCAAATATTTCTTTGTATTTCTCATAAAAATCATCAACTAATTTAATACCTCTAGGTTCAACACCAGATGCAACAAATCCCTTAAGAATTTCCCAATCAGTAACTTGTAACTCTTCTTCCTCTACTCTTTTTTCCATTTCAAAATGATTAGGAATTAGTTTATCTCCAATCTCTTCAGTAAATGAGTCAATTATCCGATCTGTTGGAAAGTTTTCGTCAAGCTTTCTCCCAATTTCATAAACATTTAACATATGTCTTTCGCTATTAGTTGTAATACTACAAAAAGAATTTGGGTCATCATTTAAACACCTTTGTAAATTATCTAAGGCCTTATCTTTATTTTGTGCATGATAAATAACATTGTGGCACATAACAATATCAAAATTTCCAAAGTACTTTTCTAAGTTTTCTACATCTGCAATTTCATAAACTTTTTTACCTTTTAAACCCTCAGTATTTTCTTTTTCTTTCGCAATCATTGCCTCTGTATAATCTGTAAAGACTGTATCAAGTTTAAAGTCGTTAAGTTTATTTAAATTCTTTTTCCAGAATACACCAGTGCCACATCCTACATCTAATATTTTAATACTGTCTTTATTTGAAAATACACTCATATCAAAATTATCAAATATCCACTCATGAAATGAAAATTTATTTTTAGTAAACTGATGAATTTTAATTCTAGCTTCTAAATACTTAGTAGTGCTATACTGTTTTTCTTTTAAGTATTTTTTGGTTATCTCTTCGGCCATTATATTTGAAATATCCTTTCTATGTTTGCATTATCACGTTTCATTTCTATGAAATTATTATTTTCATCAAAATTTAAAAAATATATGTCTGGCATTGTCATAGTTTTCCAATCATCAAAACCAAATTTTAATTCAAAAAAGAATTTTAAAATTAAACCTATTAAAACACCATGAGAAATTATTACTAAATCCTCATTTTTAGATTTAAAAGTTTGAAAAATATCGCTTAGAAATGGGTTTATTTTATTAAAATGATCTCTGTGAGACAAACCATCTTGTATTTTAAAATTTTCATCTGCCCACATTTTCTCAATAACTTGATGTTTAGAGAGATTTTCATCTTTTGGCATATGTATTTCTTCAAGTTCTTTTTTTTTCTCAATCAATATTTCTTTGTTAGTCTCCGAGAATGGTTTGATAGTTTGAATTGCCCTTTTAAAAGGACTTGCATAAATTTTTGAGCTTTTAAGCCCCAGGCTTACTAATTTATTTTTTAAAGACTCTGCTTGAATAATTCCATCTTCATCAAGCTTTCGCTCATGATCTTTACCTTCCATAGCAGCTTTACCATGTCTTATTAAAACTATTCGTTTCATTAATTAAAAGCTCATTTCTTAATTTTATAAGCTTTTAAATTATCTACCTCGTCTCGTTTGTCAAACATAATTTTTCATATTTACTCTGAAAATTTTTTTGTAAAACTTTTTTAAAAACTTTCCATTCTATGGATTAAATTTAATTTAACTCAAATACTGACTA
>CACBBU010000018.1 GCA_902537615.1 uncultured Alphaproteobacteria bacterium | reverse complement strand
TACCTTTATGTATCTTGCGATGGATTTATTGGAAAAAAATTTAGTGATGATAAATTAATTGCAAACGATTTGGATTTTTCAGAGTTTTTATTAAATTATGCAAAAGTGGCTGTGGTCCCAGGCATAGCTTTCGGAAAATCTCCTTATTTTAGGCTTTCTTACGCTACATCACTAGAGGAATTGAAAAATGCATGTGCGCAGATATCAGAATCTCTTAAAAAATTATTCTAAGTGCATGAAAGTTTTAGTTTTAGGGGTTGGCGGAATAGGTGGTTTCATTGGATCTTATTTGGCTAAAAATAATTATGATGTGACGTTTGTTGCCAGAAAAAAAAGACTTAGTTACTTGAGGACTAATGGTTTAAAACTTGAAAGTGAATTAGGAAAAATTTATTGTCCAAAAATCAAAGTCACAGAGAAGATTCCGGAAAAAGAATCTTTTGATATTATTATTAATACCGTAAAGTTGTATGACTTTGATTCTGTACTTGATGAAATTAAAATTAAAGTAAAAAATAAACCTCTCATTATTCCCTTCCAAAATGGTATTTACGCTGAAGAAAAATTAAAAAAAAAAATACCGTATATTGAAACTATTGGTGCAGTTGCCCAAATTTCTGTTTTTGTAGATGAAAAACAAAATATAAAACATATTGGTAAGTTAGCTACTTTTTTTGTAGGAGGATATGACGGGCAAGAAAATAGTCAGCTTGAAGATTTTTGCAATAATGTTCAAAAAATTGGGCTTAAAATAATTTTTAAAAAAAATATTAAGGAAAAAATTTGGGAAAAATTTATTTTTTTGTCTGCTTATAGTGGTATGACAACTTTATATCTAAAACCGATTGGTAAAATTTTTGAGGACAAAGTTATGAAAAAAAAATTTACTGATGCTATGCTTGAAACCTTTAATTTATCAAAAAAATTTGGTGTTTCTTTTAAAAGTAACCCTGTAGAGTTCTGGTTGAAAAAGATTCAAAATATGCCTTTTGATATGACATCATCAATGCATATTGATTTTATAAATAATAAAAAACTTGAACTTAACTGGTTATCTGGATCTGTACAGATTTTATCTGAAACCTTTAATATTAAATGTCCCATTCATAATGAAATTGTTGAGGGAATTAAAAAAAAACTAAATAATTTTTCTTGAGCTAAGGAAACTTTCTGCTTCTATAGCACTCATGCAGCCCATTCCTGCAGCTGTAACCGCTTGTCTGTACAATCTGTCAGTAACATCACCTGCAGCAAAGACTCCTTCTATATCTGTTTTTGTAGAATTTGGTTCAGTAAAAATATAACCATCATTATCCATTTGTAATTTATTTTTAAATAAATTTGTTGCTGGACTATGACCTATTGCAACAAAAAATCCATCTATTGGTAATTGATTAACTTCATTCTTTTTGTTTTTAATTGTAATTGAATGGAGCTTTTTTTTCTCTAAATCTCCAATTATTTCTGTTACATTACTATCCCAAATAAAATTAACATTTTCTTTTTTAAATAACCTTTCTTGAAGGATTTTTTCTGCCCTCAAATTATCTCTCCTGTGAATCACATATACTTTTTTGCACAAATTAGATAAAAACAAAGCTTCTTCAACAGCTGTATTCCCCCCTCCAACAACAGCGACATCTTTACCCTTAAAAAAAAAACCATCACACGTTGCACATGCAGAAACTCCAAAGCCCATAAATTCTTGTTCACCTTTAATACCTAACCAGTTCGCTTTTGCCCCTGTTGCAATAACAATAGAGTTAGACTTTATCACTTGTTTTTCTGTTTTAAGCTTGAAAGGTAAGGTTTCTAAATCTACATCTTTCACAAAATCCAATAAAATTCTTGTTCCAAATGATTCAGCCTGATTCTTCATTTGTTCCATGAGCCATGGTCCTTGAACTGGTTTTTCAAACCCTGGGTAGTTTTCAACATCAGTTGTAATCATTAATTGGCCGCCTTGTTCTAAACCGGAAATCATCAATGGAGAAAGGCCAGCTCTTGCGGCATAAATAGCTGCAGTATACCCAGCTGGACCAGAACCTATAATTGTAATATTTTCAGGTTTATTTATATTCATGAATATTTTATTGAAATGATTTGATATTCTTTTAATCCGCCTGGAGTAGTAACTTCAATTACATCATTAATAGTTTTATTAATCATGGCTCTTCCTAATGGTGCAGAAATTGATATTAAATTTTTTTCAATATCTGACTCATCAACTCCTACGATTGTGTATGTATGAGTTTCATCATTACCTAGGTCAGTTATTTTCACTGTTGCTCCAAAAGTAATTTTAGAATTATCAAGTGAAGAAATATCTATGACCTCTGCTCTACTTATTTTATTTTCAAGTTCAGAAATTCTTCCCTCAATAAAACTTTGTTTCTCTCTAGCAGCGTGATATTCTGCATTCTCTGATAGGTCTCCATGCTCTCTTGCCTCTGCAATCGCTTTAATTATATTTGGTCTTTCAGAATTTTTAAGATTTTCAAGCTCAGATTTTAACTTGGCAAGACCATCGGCTGTCATTGGTAACTTTTCACTCATTTAGGGTATATTATAATATTTAAAAAATTAAATTCTATATTTTATAAACATCTTGAATTGGTTTTACCGAGAATTTTGTATTTTTTATTATATTTAGTCCAGTAATTGCAACTTTAGCCGCAGAGATTGTTGTAAAATATGGTATTTTGTTTCTTATAGCGCTCCTTCTAATTGAAAAACTATCAGCAATTGATTTCTTTCCAGAAGTAGTATTTATTATTAGTTGAATTTTTTTTTTTTCTATTAAATCTAGGATATGTGGAGTGCCCTCATTCACTTTATTTACAATTTCAGTTTCAACACCAAATCTTGATAAAAATTCTGCTGTACCTCTAGTGGCGCAAATTTTAAAATCAATTTTTTTTAAAACTTGAGAGAGCAAAAATATATTTTCTTTATCCTCATCTCTGACAGAAACAAAAACTGATCCTCTCAAGGGTAAGTTATTACCAGCAGCTATTTGAGATTTTATGTAAGCTACGGGAAATGTTTTATCAATTCCCATGACCTCACCTGTTGATTTCATTTCTGGACCAAGGATAACGTCTTCACCAGGGAATCTGTCAAAAGGAAAAACTGATTCTTTGACAAATACGGAATCTAAAAATTTATTTAAAAGTTTAAAATCTGTAAGTTTTTTTCCTAACATTAATTTTGTTGCTATATTTGCTAAAGGAACCCCAATTGATTTACTAATAAATGGTACTGTTCTGCTTGCTCGTGGGTTTACTTCTAAAACAAAAACTTTTTCATCTTTGATTGCATACTGAATATTTGTAAAACCGATAACTTTGAGTTTTTTAACGATTAACTTAGTGATACTTTCTATCGCAAGGATAATTTTTTTTGGAATAGTTTGGGGAGGCAAAGAACATGCAGAGTCACCTGAGTGAACACCAGCTTCTTCAATATGCTCTAAAATACCTGCAATAAAAACATCATTTCCATCTGATAATGCATCAACATCAATTTCCTTTGCGCCTGACAAAAACTCGTCAATCAAGATTGCCCTGTTGTTTTCAATGAAATTAGAATGAAAATATTTTTCTAATTCTAACTCATTGTTTAGTATTCTCATGGCCCTGCCTCCCAAAACATACGAGGGTCTAATAACTATTGGGAACTGAATTTTTTTTAATGATTTTTTTGCTTGTTTTAAATTAAATACAATGTCACTTTTTGGCTGATTTATTCCAAGTTTTTTTATTAATTTATTAAAACTATCTCTGTCCTCACATAAATCAATGGATTTAAAACTTGTTCCTAAAATTTTTATTTTGTTTTCAAAAATCTTTTCGGCTAGTTTGAGAGGAGTTTGTCCACCAAGCTGTACAATTACTCCTAATAAATTTCCTTTTAAACTTTCTAACTTGCAGATAGATAAAACAGATTCAATATCTAATGGTTCAAAATAAAGTCTGTCTGATGTATCAAAGTCAGTAGAAACAGTTTCAGGGTTACAGTTAATCATAATTGATTCAAACCCCATTTCCTTAATAGCATATGAAGAGTGTACACAACAGTAATCAAATTCTATACCTTGACCAATTCTATTGGGCCCGCCACCTATTATAATTACCTTCTTTTTATTAGTTATATCAGTTTCTTTTTCAAAATTAGGATTTTGTTTATTTGATGCCCACGAGGAATACATATATGGCGTAAATGATTTGAATTCGCCAGAGCATGTGTCAATGTTTTTAAATTTTGCATGAAGGTTATTGTTTCTTTTCAAATCTTTTAATTTATTTGGAGGTATTTTTGATAATTCTAAAATTCTATGATCTGAAAAGCCAGAGGCTTTACATTTTTTATAAATATTCAGATCAAACGCTTTTTTAAGTGCATTTTCAAGTTTTACAATTTCATTAATTTCCCTAATAAACCAATAATCGTATTTTGACTTTTTTACAACTGTATTAATGTCAATACCTTTTCTGATTGCTTCAGCAATAATTAAAAATTTATTAGGTAGGTTTTTTTCTAGAAGAATTTTAAGTTTTTCTTTTTTCTTAGCTTTTAAATTTTTACTTGAATTTAGACCATCTAAACCTGTTTCTAAACTTCTAACAGCTTTTTGGAATGACTCTTTAAAATTTCTTCCTATTGCCATGCATTCGCCAATTGATTTCATTGTGGTCCCAAGTTTTTCTTCTGTTTCACTGAACTTCTCAAATGTAAATCTTGGTATTTTTGTAACAATGTAGTCAATTGTTGGTTCAAATGAAGCAGGTATGACTTTAGTGATATCATTTTTTAATTCATCCAAAGAATATCCAATTGCTAATTTAGCTGCAACTCTAGCAATCGGAAAACCAGTTGCCTTAGAAGCTAAAGCTGATGATCTTGAAACTCTAGGGTTCATTTCAATTACAACCATTCTTCCATTTTTTGGGTTAACCGCAAACTGTACATTTGCTCCACCTGTTTCAACACCAATTTCTCTTATCACACTAATTGAATCATTACGCATTTTTTGAAACTCTTTATCAGTAAGTGTTAAAGATGGAGCAACAGTAATTGAGTCACCTGTATGAACGCCCATTGGATCAATATTTTCTATAGAACAAACAATTATGCAGTTATCATTTTTATCTCTTATAACCTCCATTTCATATTCTTTCCATCCAACTAAAGATTCTTCAATGAGAACTTCACTAATTGGAGATAGGTTAATACCTTTTTTTACAATGTTAACGAATTCATTTTTATTTTTTGCAGTACCTCCACCCGAACCACCAAGTGTAAAAGATGGTCTGATAATTACAGGAAATTTTAGAACATTGAGTATTCTTAATGCTTTTTTTAAGTTATTTGCAACGAAACCTTTAGGTGAATCAAGTCCTATTTTATCCATAGACCTTTTGAAAAGCTCTCTGTTTTCTGCTTTCTCAATAACTGATTTGGTGGCCCCAATAAGTTCTACTTTATATTTAGAAAGTATTTTTTTTTTTTGAAGATCTATTGAAAGGTTTAAAGCTGTTTGTCCTCCCATAGTTGAAAGTAACGCATCAGGTCTTTCTTTTTTAATTATTTGCTCAAGAAAATATGAATTAAGAGGTTCTATATATGTCTTGTCTGCGAGATTTGGATCCGTCATAATTGTCGCTGGATTGGAATTTACCAGAATTATTTTATATCCTTCTTCTTTAAGAGCCTTACATGCTTGAGCGCCAGAATAGTCAAACTCACAAGCTTGGCCAATTATTATAGGCCCAGCTCCAATAATCATAATTTTTTTGATATCTTTTCTTTTAGGCATATTGCTCTACAAGTTTTTCAAATTTTTTAAATAAATATCTGCTGTCTTGTGGACCTGGAGAAGACTCTGGATGATATTGCACAGAAAAAAAGGGCTTTTTTGTAATTTTTATTCCCGCAATGGTTCCGTCAAAAAGCGATGAATGAGTTATTTCCATACTCTTCGGTAACTTTTTTTTTGAAACAACAAAACCATGATTCTGAACGGTGATTTCAACTTTTCCATTCGCATGATTTTTAATAGGATGATTGGCGCCTCTATGACCGTGGTGCATTTTTTCAGTTTTTCCACCAAATAAAAGTGAAAGTATTTGGTGTCCCAAACATATTCCAAAAATTGGTATTTCAGTATTTTTAACATGAGATAAATTAGTTTTTATTTTCTCAAATGTAGCTTTTGGGTCTCCTGGACCATTTGATAAAAAAAAACCAACAACATTTTTATTTAAAATTTTTTCTATTTTAAAGTTATATGGAAAAACAATAATTTGGTATTTACTTTGATTTAAAATTTTAAGAATATTATTCTTAATTCCATAGTCTAAAACAGCTATAAATTTGCCTTTAATTTTTTCAAAATTTAAAGCTATTTTTTTATTATTATCCCATTTGTAGATATTTTTGGTTGATACTTCTGATGCTAAGTCAGTGTTTTTCATGGAAGGAAAATGTGTTAATTCATTTTTTAAATAATCAATTTTTTTTAATTTATTTTTGGGGAAATGAATTAGAGCATTACAAGCTCCCTCGTCTCTAATAATTTTAGTTAATAACCTGGTGTCAATGCCTGTAATACATGCTTTTTTATTTTTTTTAAGCCAATTTTCAAAATCTTTTTCGGATCTAAAGTTTGAGGAGGGTGTGAGTTCATTATTAATAATGCAAGCTGATGCATATATTTTTGAACTTTCAACATCTAGTTTGTTTGATCCTACAATTCCAATATGGGGAAAGGTAAAGGTGATAATTTGTTTGAAATAAGATGGATCAGTAAGAATTTCTTGATAACCAGTTATGGATGTATTGAAACAAATCTCCCCAAAGAAGTTTCCGTTGTAGCCGAAACCCTTTCCAAAAAAATGATGATCATTATCTAGTATCAGAACACAATCGTCATTCTCGTTAATAGAGCCTTTTAACATCTGACAGATAATATACACAGAATAATTTTTTTCCAAAGTTGAAAATGAAATTTAATAGTTTTATTGATTTTTTTTTGTTTATTAGATATGGATATGAATAATGACCTCTCTTAGAGAACATATTAAAAAAAGTTTAGACGATAATCTAAAAAAGAGGGATGATGTTGCTACCTCAACATTACGCCTCATCTTGGCTGCTATAAAAGATAGTGACATTGAAAATAGAACAAAAAAAAAAGGAGACACAATTTCCGATCAGCAAATCCTTTTACTTCTTCAAAATATGGTCAAACAAAGAAAAGAAAGTGTGGATATATATTCAAAAGCTGGCAGAATTGATCTTAAAAAAAGAGAAGAGAAAGAGATTGAGATTATTAATTCTTTTTTACCTAAACAAATTACATCCAATGAACTAGAAAAAATTATTATTAAATCAATATCTGAGATAAATTGCACTTCTATCAAAGACTTAGGTAAACTAATTAGCTTTTTAAAAAATGAATATCCAGGTCAAATTGATATGAAAGAGGTTGCTGACCTGGCAAAAAAAAATCTTAAATGAAGAGAAAAAGAATATCTGTTGAAGAATTATTAACACAATTCAGTACTCGTTCAAAATTATCAGAATTAATCTCAAAGTATGTTTCATTAACACAAAGAGGAAATTCCTTTGTGGGAAAGTGTCCTTTTCACGACGAAAAAACACCCTCCTTTAATGTTAACGATAGTAAAGGACTCTACCATTGTTTTGGGTGTAAAGCAGGAGGAAATGTAATAACTTTTATACAGAACTTCAAAAATTTTTCCTTTCCAGAAACTATTAAATATTTGTCTAATTACCTAGGAATTGATTTAGAATACGAAGACTCGGAAAAATTAGATCTAGATAAGAAACTCTTACGAATCTTTAGCTTGGCTAATGATTTATTCGTGAAAAATCTTAAAGCAAATAATTCTGCCATTGATTATCTTAAATCAAGAAGAATAGATCTAGAGTCAGTCAACAAGTTTCAGATTGGGTTTTGTCCAAATGAAGAACAGATAATAAATTATTTCAGTGATTTTGGAGTTTCTTTAGAGGATTTAAAAAAAACAGATTTATTTATTAATAAAGAGGGTGATAATTTTTTTGGCAGGTTTAAGGGAAGAATAACATTCCCTATTTTTAATTACTCTAATAAAATTGTGGCTTTTGGTGCAAGGTCAATTGGAGCCTCAAAAATTAAATACATTAACTCACAAGAAAGCTCAATCTTTAAAAAAAGTGAAATTTTATTTGGACTTGCACAAAATCGTGAGGTTATAAAAAAAAATTTAGAACTTATTTTGGTTGAAGGTTATATGGATGTGATTTCTATGTTTCAAAATAATATTAAGTGTGCGTTATCTTCAATGGGAACTGCTTTGTCACCTAATCAGATTTATAAACTGTGGAATCTAGTTGATGTTCCGTTTATTTGTTATGATGGTGATAAAGCTGGTCAAGAATCATCAAAGAAAATTGCACTTAAAATTCTTGAATTTATTTCTCCAGGAAAATCGTTTAAATTTATTACTTTACCCTCTGAGCACGACCCTGATAGTTTTTTTAAAAAATACGATTATCAAAAGTTTAATTCTCTAAAAGATAATTCAGTTAGTTTAGCCGAATTTTTGTGGAAAATTATAATTGAATCTTTTAATGATTTTAGTCCAGAATTTATTGCTAAAATTGATGAAACAATTAAATCCTACTCAAATAAAATTAAGAACAAATCTGTATCAACCGAATATTATAAATTCTTAATGAATAAAAAAAATAAGTTTTTATGGGAAAAAAACTCTTTGAATAATAAAGGGTCAAAAATTTATTTTCAAAAGGTACAGGGTCATATCAACGAAAAACTTTTAATCGTTTATGCTTTTTTTGAAATTGAAATTTTTTTATCAATGTTGGAAGATATTGTAAAAGTTAAACTTAATAACAATAATTTAGAAACATTAAAAAAAGATATATTAACCGTTGTCAGTGGAGAAAATGAATCTAAAGAAAATTTTACAAATAAATTAAAAAATAAATATCCATCAATCATTGCAAATTTAAATATCTTATATCAGACGCACTTAAAAGTTTTAAATAAGTCAGAAAAGGTTAAACTTTTTTCCCAAATACTAAATAATCTTAGGTTACCTGAGTTGTTAAAAGAAAAGGAAAAATTAAAAAAAAAAATTACTGATGTGGCTGATAAGCATGATATTTCTAAAATGATAACTGAGTATAATTTGTTAATAGAGAAAATAAATGTAATAAAAAAAAAATCTTGAATATTATTCATTTGCTGTTCATTTAAATTATGTAATAAAGCAAGAAAAATTATGCCTCAAAAAAAAGTAAATAAAACAAATTCAGAAGAGCCTCTTATTGATAAATCTGGCGAACTTTTAAAAAAACTCATTGCTAAGGGAAAAAGACAAGGGTTCTTAAAAAGAGACGAATGCGAAAATATACTTGATGAAGGTCAGTTTGAAGATAAGGATGAATTTTATTCTAAAATTGAAAACCTGAACATTCAGATCTATGAAAACGACGGCGATGAAAATTCTACAGAGGAAGAAGAAAATAATGTAGTAATTAAATCATCTACAGAAAAAGACAGTGATACCGGAAGGGCAGATGATCCTGTAAGAATGTATCTTAAAGAAATGGGAAATGTAGAATTATTATCACGTTCTGGTGAAATTGAAATTGCAAAAAGAATTGAGAGTGGGAAAAAAAAAACTGAAGATGCTTTTTCTAGAAGTTTTATTTCCATGAATTCAATTTATAATTTTTTTGAAGAACATAAAAAAGATGAAAGACAACTTAGAGATTTTATAGATCTAGATGCTACATTTAGATCAATCAATGGATTGCAAGACGAATTTGATTCAATTGAAATAAATAGTGAAAATATATTTGAAGATGAAAATAAAGAAGATTCCGAAAAAAGTAATGATGAGGAAACAGAATTTGATTCTGAGGAGGAAAATGAAGACACAAATGATGTTTCTGATTTATCAATTTTAGAAAAAGAGGAGAGCCTTAAACCTGTCATAACTGACAACCTTCAAAACTTTGCTAAGAACTTTAAAAAATATCAAAAAATTAGAGCGGATTATATTGAATCAAAAACTTCTAACAAAAAAGTTGATTTGAAAACTATAAATAAAATAAGAACTAACGAGCAAAATATTTCTGAATTAGTTTGTGGTTTATTTATAAATCAATCAAGAATAGATGATGTTGTTGAGAAGCACAAAAAACATAATTTTAAAATTCTTTCAATGTATAGTAGGCTTTTTAATATTTCCAAGAAGCTGAAAATTAATTCTAAGGATTTTAAAAATGAATTTGAGAAAAATGGAATTAATAAAAATTGGCTCAAAAACCTAAAAAAGAAAACAGATAAGAAATGGAAAGCTTTTGCAGAAAATGATGAAACAGTGTCTACTACATTAGAATTGAAGGAAATCGTAAAAAAAACCCTTATGACCACTGATGAAATTTCAGAAATTTACAAAGCGATTAACGAGGGTGTTGTTGAGTCAGGTAAGGCAAAAAAAGAAATGATTGAGGCTAATTTAAGGTTAGTTATATCAATAGCAAAAAAATATACAAACCGTGGCCTTCAATTTCTTGATTTGATTCAAGAGGGAAACATCGGGTTAATGAAAGCTGTTGATAAGTTTGAATACAAAAGAGGGTATAAATTCTCAACTTATGCTACCTGGTGGATTAGACAAGCAATTACAAGATCAATTGCGGATCAAGCTAGAACTATAAGAATACCCGTTCACATGATAGAAACTATTAGTAAGCTTGTGAGAGTTTCAAGACAAATACTTAATGAAAACGGTGTAGAACCTCAACCTGAAGAGTTGGCGTCTAGATTAGGTATGCCTATTGAAAAAGTAAGAAAAGTTTTAAAGATTGCGAAGGAGCCAATTAGTCTAGAGACTCCTGTCGGCGATGAAGATGATAGTCATCTTGGCGATTTTATTGAAGATAAAGCAATAAAGCTCCCATTAGATGCTGCTATTCAAAATAATCTTCGTGAAGCCACTACTGGCGTTTTATCAACTTTAACCCCTCGTGAAGAGAGAGTCTTAAGAATGAGGTTTGGCATAGGAATGAACACAGACCATACTTTAGAGGAGGTGGGTCAACAATTTTCTGTAACAAGAGAAAGAATTAGACAGATTGAAGCCAAGGGTCTGAGAAAACTAAAGCATCCGAGTCGTTCAAGAAAACTTAGAAGTTTTCTTGATAACTAAAATCTTTCTTTATTGGCAAATTCTCAAAAAAAAGTTTTGTAAGATAATAATTAAAGGTCTAATATAATTTTATTAAGCCAATTAATATTTCAATCAGGCCCGTAGTTCAGTTGGTTAGAACGCACCGCTCATAACGGTGTTGTCGGGGGTTCAAGTCCCTCCGGGCCTACCAATTTTTCAACTTCATTTAAAAAAATTTATTTAAAAAACACAAAAATTAGTTTAAAATTTACTTTTAATATTTTTCGGGGAGGTTTTTATGAGCACGTTAGTATATTGGGCTTTTTTTTCAGGTGGTATTGCTGCATTTTCGTTAACATTAGGTTCTCTTGTTGGCTTAACTTTAAGAATCCCCTCTTATATAATAGGAATTTTAGCAGCCTTTGGAGCGGGAGCACTATTGTCAGCTCTTGCTATTGAATTAGTGGCTCCTACTGTTGAACATCTTGTTACAGCCGAAACAGCTCAAGAAATTAATGAAAGTAAACATAGCTTTTTCGTATTAATAGGTGGATGTATTGTTGGAGGACTTCTTTTTGTTCTTTTGGATCAACTTATCGGTCAAGGTGGAGGTTATCTTAGAAAAACAGCATATATTATTTCCAAATCTGCAATAAAAAAGGAAAAGTTTTTTCGTGAAACTCTTGAGGATATCTGTAGTATTCCAATGTTTGCTTCAGTAAGCCCTGAGGACATAGAGGCGATTTTAGTAAGGTTAAAGCCTAGATTATATAATGAGGGTGATAAAGTTTTTTCCCGAGGTGACACAGCACAGGCGATGTTCATAGTTCACTACGGAAAATTAGCTGTAGAGAGTCCAGATCATAGAGATATAGAACTTGAAAAAGGTTCAATAGTTGGCGAGATGGCCTTATTGAATAATACAAAAAGACCATCAAATGTAAGAGCTCTTGAAAAAACAGAACTATTAGTTTTAAGTGCTGATGACTTTCATGAGTTAAGACAAATGATACCTGAATTTGATGAAGCCGTAAAAAAACTTGCCACAGAAAGGCATGAAGAAAATATTGCATTTCTTGAGCAAGATAGCCAAGAAAGAAAAAACTGGACTAATCAAGCTATGAAGGCAATTAGTTTGGGAACAGGTCAACAACTTCCAACAAGAACCGATCTTCAAAAGGACCATGATTCTCATAGTCATGCGGCTATGGCTATTTGGTTAGGAATAGCTCTTGATGCAATCCCAGAGAGTATTGTGATTGGTATAGCTATATTTGGAACAGCTGCCGCTCAGGCTGCTAATGGCATAGAACCAACATTCTTAAGCGTTTTGCCTTACACATTTATCGCTGGATTATTCTTGTCAAACTTTCCTGAGGCTTTATCTAGTTCCGCCCAAATGCAAAAACAAGGAATGAGCTTTGTAAGAGTATTATCCCTTTGGTCAAGTCTTGTTATTCTAACAGCAGTTGGTGCAGCATTGGGAGCTTATATTGGTGATTCAATAAGCCACGGTAGTCTTGTTTTTATTGAAGGTATAGCGGCTGGAGCAATGTTAACCATGATTTGTTCTGCAATGCTTCCTGAGGCATCGCATTTATCAGATAACAATTTAGTTGGCTTATCAACACTCGGAGGGTTTATTTGCTCAATAATGTTTAAACTTCTAGAATAAAACTAAAAAAAGTAAGAGAACAGAGTTAAGACCCAGCTGATTTTTTTTCCATTTCAGCAATTAAACCCTTAACACCATTTGGATTATTCTTAATCACGGATAAAAATTCTGCTCTTTGAGTTACAAGCATGCTTACACCATCAATATTAACATCAAGGATTTTAAATTCTTTGTTCTTATTTAAATACATTTTCCACATCATTTTTAAAGTTGGACCGTCTTTGTTTTCTATGTCCATCTTTACATTATAGTAGTTGTTTTCAAACAACGAATCGGTTGCTTTAAAATTGCCTTCCCAACCCTTAAATTTAGGAGCATAAGTTGCTACGATATATTTATTGAATGATTTAACAAATTGTTTTTGAATATTTTTGTCTATGGTTCTCCAATATCTTCCTAGAACAAATCGAGATATATAATAGTTGTCAAAAGTAGATAGGTACAGTTTTTTAAAGTTTTGTAGTCTTTGGTTGTCAGAAATGTTTACGTCAGAAACCTTCTCAACAACTTCTTTACCAAGATTTTCAACGAATATTTTACTTTTGTCAGCTAATCCATCAGAAAGGGAAATGGTCGGGGTCAGTAGTAAGAAGGTTAATACGAATCTTTTCAGCATACCCTATTCAACACTTACTCTATTAAATTTACTCTCGAACCGCTAAATCCTGGATATGTAGAGGAGGGCATTAAGCCATTGTATATTCTTGGCGCATAACTACTAGTGTCTCTTGCTCCAGGATAATTGGATGAGGGCATTAAGCCAACATCATTCTTAGCTGAAGATTTAACCATCTTCTTTATGTTGCTAGATGGAACCTTAATTTCAGCAACTTTCTGTGGTTTTTCATCACTAACTTCAGGCTCAATGCTCACTTCAGTTGAAACTTCAGTTTCATCAGTTATTTGCTCTGTTTTTTCAGTGCTTTTGATTGGAAGACCAAGTAAAGAGGATGATTCTTCTAATTCACCACTTATTTCTTTCTTTCTTTTCTGTCTATATAAACTTCTCATGGTGGCGTACCAGTCAAGTGAACTTGCTTTCATTTCGTCAACGTAATCCAAATACTTTTCTCTTGTAGTAACGCCTCTTACAGTTGGTCCGGATAATCTAGCCTCTAAACCGATGTTATTCATTCTGTACGCGAAGGACAAAGGGTTAAATACAGTATCTATACCTAATCCAACGGAATCTCTCACACTAGAGGGTCCAAAAATTGGGAGCATAACGTATGGTCCATCTGGAACACCCCATGTTGCGAGTGTTTGTCCAAAATCCTCTGTCACAGTTGGCATGCTTCCAAATTCCTGCGTTCCGGCTATGTCAAACATTCCCCCTAAACCAAAAGTCATATTTATTAAAAATTTTCCTAATATATTACCAATGCTTTCTCTATTTAATTGCAAAAGAGCGTTAGCAAGACTTATAGGCGCTTGTGCGGTTGAAGCAAGATTGGAGAGCGGTTTTCTGGGTATATCAGGAATTTTACGCCACCCTTTAGCCACGGGTTTGAAAAAATTATCGTCCAAAACGTTATTAAATTTAAATATATTCCTGTTTGTGCTCTCAAAAGGGTCATTTTCAGTATCGGCAGAGAAGCCAGATAGCGGCAGAATAAGGGCTACAAAGAGAACAAAGCGCTTTATTTGAATATTTTTAAAAAACTTAAACATGATTATAAAAATAATTTAAATTAATCTATTAATTTAAAGCATAATATAATAAAAAAATAAACTATTAAATTTTATTATTTTAAATAAATTTTGTCATATTGAACTATGAAACAATCAAAAGTTAACGTATCCTTTGAATTTTTCCCTCCTAAAAACAAGGGAGCCATATCTTCATTATGGCATAATATTAATAGACTTGAACCATTACAACCTAGATTTATTTCAGTTACCTACGGGGCAGGTGGATCAACAAGGGAAAATACCCACGATTTGGTAAAACAAATTAAGAAAAAAACTAAACTACAGCCAGCTGCTCATTTAACATGTATTAACTCAACTAAAGAAGAAATTGAAATTATTGCTAATGATTATTGGGCATCTGGTATCAAGCATATTGTTGCTTTAAGAGGAGACACTCCAAAAAGCTTTGATATAGTAAAAAGTGATTTTAAATATGCAACTGACTTAATAAGTTTCCTTAAGAGGAAGCATGACTTTGAAATTACAGTATCTGCGTACCCCGAGGTTCATCCAGATTCTAATTCAATTGAACAAGAGTATGATATCCTAAAAAAAAAAATTGATTTAGGCGCAACTAAGGCTATCACTCAATTTTTTTTTGAAGTTGATTATTATTTTAAATTTATTGATGGTGCTATAAAAAGAGGTATAAAAATACCTATAATTCCTGGTATCCTTCCTGTAACTAATTGTAAGAGAACTATTGAATTTGCGAATAAAATGAATTGTAAAATGCCAATTAAATTAAAAAATATGTTTGAAGGCCTTGACTCTGATCAAGAAACGAGAAAGTTAGTAGCAGCAACTATAGCCTATGATCAATGTGATAAATTGATAAGTGGAGGAGTTAACGACTTTCATTTTTATACATTGAATAGAGCCGATCTCTCTTTTGCTATTTGCCATATTTTAGGAGTCAAACCAAAGGTAGAGAGATGACAGATATTAAATCAATAGAAAGAATTCTTGAAGAAAAAATCTTGATTTTGGATGGACCAATGGGAACAATGATCCAGGAAAAAAAATTAGATGAGAACGATTTTCGGGGAAAAAAATTTTTCAATTCAAAGAAAAACCTCAAAGGAAACAATGATTTATTAAACATTACTTTACCTGATCTCATATATGATATCCATTACAAATATTTGGAAGCGGGAGCAGATATCATAGAAACCAATACATTTAACTCAACTAAGATTTCTCAAAAAGACTACGATTGTGAGCAATTTTCCTTTGACCTTAATTATCAAGGAGGCTTAATTGCAAAAAGAGCAGTAGATGACTTTTTGAATAAAAATCCAGGACACAGTAGGTTTGTCGCTGGTGTCCTTGGCCCAACTAACAGGACTTGTTCAATGTCACCTGATGTAAATAACCCTGGTTTTAGAAATGTAAATTTTGATACCCTTAGAGATGATTACTCAGTTTCTATAGAGGCACTATTAAAATCTGGTGTTGATTTAATTTTAATTGAAACAATCTTTGATACTTTAAATGCTAAGGCAGCACTAATGGCTTTGAGTGATGTAGAAAGAAAAAAAAATATTAGAGTTCCACTTATGCTTTCAGCTACAATTACAGATTTATCAGGTAGAACTTTGTCAGGGCAAACTCTTGAGGCTTTTTATAATTCAGTTACACATTCAAACCCCGTTAGCATTGGTTTAAACTGTGCTCTTGGTCCTAAAGAACTTGAGCCACATCTAATTGAATTAGATAGGATTTCTGAATTTTTCGTTAGTATACATCCTAATGCAGGACTTCCCAACGCTTTTGGAGGATATGATGAAACGCCTGAGTCAATGGCAAAATTTGTTAAAAAATGGAGTGAAAATTGTTATATTAATATTGTTGGGGGATGTTGTGGAACAACACCTGAACATATAAAGTTAATGAAAAAAGTTACGCAAAATTTAAAACCAAGAAAACGCTTGCAAAAAGATAAATATATGAGGCTTTCTGGGCTTGAGGCATTTAATTACTAATGACAAAGAAAAATATAAATTTTATCAATATTGGTGAAAGAACAAATGTAACTGGTTCAGCCAAATTCAAACAATTAATTATGTCAGATAACTTTGATGAGGCTGTCTCAGTTGCAAAAGATCAAATTGAGAATGGCGCTCAAATAATTGATATAAATATGGATGAGGGGTTACTTGATTCTGAAAAGGCAATGGAGAGATTTCTAAATCTAATTTCTGTTGAACCAGATATTGCAAAAGTTCCTTTCATGATTGATTCTTCCAAGTGGTCAGTAATTGAAAAAGGGCTTAAATGTGTTCAGGGTAAGGCTATTGTTAATTCTATTAGTCTTAAAGAAGGAGAGAAAGAATTTATAGAACAAGCAATAATGGTAAAGAATTTTGGGGCAGCAGTTGTTGTTATGGCTTTTGATGAAGAAGGTCAGGCAGATTCTACAGAAAAAAAATTTAAAATTTGTTCAAGAGCATACAAAATTCTTACAGAGAAAGTAAAGTTCTCTCCAGAAGATATAATTTTTGATCCAAATATTTTTGCAGTAGCTACTGGAATTAGTGAACATAACGATTACGCAAAGGATTTTTTTGAAGCCACCAAGCTTATAAAAGCCGAACTTACTGGATGTAAAGTCTCAGGAGGTGTGTCAAATGTTTCTTTTAGTTTTAGAGGAAATAATCTTGTCAGAGAAGCCATGCACTCGTGTTTCTTGTATCATGCAATTAAAGCAGGTTTAGATATGGCAATTGTTAACTCTGGTCAAATAACAATTTACGAACAAATACCACTGGATTTAAGAGAAAGTATAGAGGACGTTTTATTTAATCGCTCAG
>CACBBU010000017.1 GCA_902537615.1 uncultured Alphaproteobacteria bacterium | reverse complement strand
GTTCAGGAGATATATTAAAAATTTTTACTAATACAAAAGCTGTAAAAGGCATAATAGTAAATTGGAGAAGTGTAACAAAAAAAAATAAAGAGGGTTTTTTTAGTATTTTTTTAAAATCAGTTAATTCTAAAGTCATTCCCATTAAAAACATTACAAGACCTAAAAAAAAAGGGATATAATTCTTAAATAAAGAAAGCTTACTTGGAAAGAAAATTCCTATTATTAAAAAAACAAATATAAAGGCAAGAAAACTTGATCTAAATAAAAGCATTCAGACTATTCATCATAATCTCTTAACATTTTTTTTATTTCAATACTGTGCATTTCTTCAGTTTTAATCATTTCTCTAGAGTATTCCTCAATGTAAAGGCTCTTGCTTTCAGAGCAGCTAAGTAAATCATTATACAGTGAAATAGCTTTTTCTTCATGATTTAAACTTTCAACAAGAAGGTCCTTTACTGAATGTTTATTAGATTCGCTAATAGAAGGTATTTTCTGAGATGGATGTCCCCCGAGACCAGTGAGAAGCTCTCCAGCTTGTTGAGCATGATTAAGTGACTCCTCTGCCTGACTTTTAAAAAATTTATCTAAAATTAATCTGTTAGGACCGGTTACCATTAGGGCAAAATGAGTATATTTGACTACACCAGCTAATTCATATTCCATAATTTCATTTAAAATAGAATTAATTTTTTTTTGGTCAATATTTTGTAATGTCATAATTATTTCCTATATGAATTATATATTAAACTATCACATCCAATGAAAAAAAAACTCCCTTTTTCTATAATTTTTAAAAATACTAACATTGATTTCCACTTTGATTTACATGATCAGACTGTTAACCCTAATAATGTAGGAAAGATTGCCAGTATTTTAATAAACGAGATAGATGAAGAATTAAAAAAAGACCCTAATACTTCGGAAGGAGATCTTATTCAGGCGCTTGCTCTGTTTATCGCCACAAGGATAACTGTAAGCTCTTTTGAGGATAAAAAAATATTAAACTTTTTTAATAGTGTATTAGAAAAAGCAATTGATAATATTAATTCTGGTAAAAAGTCGCGGATTGGAAATTCCTAATAAATTTAGAATTTTTTTTCATTTTTAATGGCACATTGTTTGCAAATAATTCCTCAAACACGCTAAGAAACGAGGAGTAATATGAGTATAAACGCAATGCATGTAGCCAAGACTGGTTTAAATGCTCAACAAACGAGAATGCAAATAATTTCTAACAATTTAGCCAATGTTAACACCAACGGCTTTAAAAGAGATAGAGCAAATTTTGAATCCTTACTATATCAAATCATTAGAGGTAGTGGAGCCCAAACATCAGTTGATACAAGATTAACATCAGGTTTTGCTGTGGGTACTGGAGTAAATATTGTTAATTCACAAAAACTACATTCTCAAGGAAGTATAGTTTCTACAGATAACTCACTTGACTTAGCGGTAGACGGTGGTGGTTTTTTTCAGGTTTTACTTCCAGATGGTCAGATTGTTTACACCCGAAATGGAGCGTTTTCAAGAAACCAGGAAGGAATTTTAACTACTAACAGTGGTTTTATAATTCAGCCAGAAATTGCAATACCAGCTGAAGCTACAAAAATTAATGTTTCTTCAGATGGAATCATATCCGTACAAATACCTGGACAGGTTGATGCGCAGGAAATTGGTCAGTTACAGCTTGCTGATTTTCAGAATAGAACAGGTCTTCAACCTATCGGAGAAAACTTTTATGTTGAATCAACTGCTAGTGGTCCGCCAATTCTGGAAGTTCCCTTCAATGCTGGTTTCGGAAAGATAGTTCAAGGATCGCTTGAGGCGTCAAATGTAAATGTTGTTCAGGAATTAGTAGATATGATTGAAACTCAAAGAGCCTATGAAGTTAATTCCAAAGCTATTACATCGGTTGATGAAATGCTTAGATTTGTAAACAGTAACCTATAGGTAAAAAGATGAGACTATTAGTTTTAACAATACTATTACCTATTGCAAGTTGTTCTACATACATGGAAAACAAAATAGGTCAAGAATTTAAAAGTATACAACCTGACTTTACTAATGTGATGCAAGAAGACAAATCATTAGAAGGTGCTGTTTATAATGGACGCGGCGGCCTCTTTGCTTCAGATGTAAGAGCTAACAATGTTGGTGACATTATAACAGTCAAAATGGAGGAATCCATGACTGCAGCAAATTCAGGTTCAGAAACAACCACTAAGAAAGATAGTTATACGTTTGATTTACCAGAAGCGTTATTTGGCCCTTCATCATTTATAGGAAAGTTTTTATTTTCTGACGGTGTTAAAGAAGATAGACTGAAAGCTGGAACTGAGCAATCCTTTCAGGGAAGCGGAAGTGCAGCACAAGCAAATAGCTTAACTGGAACAATTTCTGTAACAATTGTGAGAGTATATCCTAACGGAAATTTACAAATTAAAGGTGAAAGAAAACTTTCTTATAATAGTGGAACCGAATACATACGATTATCAGGTGTTGTAAGACCTGAGGACGTAACTGCAGATAATAGTGTTTCTTCAACAAAAGTTGCTGATGCACAAATTTCATATACAGGCGTAGGTGATATGAATGATAGTGTTACTAAAGGATGGTTGAGTAGATATTTTGCATATGTCTCGCCTTTTTAAATTATGAAAAAACTTTTAATTTTATTATTTTGTCTTTTTACGTTTTTTAACAACTTGGCTTTTGCCGATAGAATTAAGGATATGGCATCAATTGCAGGGGTTAGAACAAACCAACTTGTTGGATACGGGCTTGTTGTTGGTCTAGCTAAGACTGGTGATGGTAGTGTTGAGTTAACTAAACAAAGTATTGCATCAATGATTAAGCAATTCGGTGTAATTGCCACAAATGCTGATATCAACGCATCTAATGCGGCCAATGTTATGGTTACAGCTACCTTACCACCTTTTGCAAAACCTGGACAAACCATAGATGTAACAGTTTCAACAATCGGTAAGGCTAAATCCTTAAAGGGCGGTACTTTACTAATGACAGCAATGAAGGGTGCAGATGGTGAAGTTTATGCTATTGCTCAAGGAAACTTAGTAGTTGGTGGATTAGGTGTTGAAGGAGCTGATGGCTCTAGTACAATTCAGGGAACACCAACTGTTGGACGAATTCCAAGTGGAGCAACTGTTGAAAAAATGGTTGCAACTACTTTCTTAGAAAAGAATAATATTGTTTTAAATTTGCATCAAGCTGATTTTTCTCAAGCTGATAAAATAGCAGAAACAATAAACGATACGTTTGGTCCTGAGGTTGCAACGCCTCTAGACTCAACATCTATTAAAGTAAGAACACCGGAGAAGCCGTCTCAAAAAGTATCTTTCATAGGTTTGTTAGAAAATTTAAATTTTGAACCTGTAACACCTAAAGCAAAAGTAGTTGTTAATTCAAGAACGGGAACAGTAGTAATAGGAGGTGATGTTAGAATTTCTCCTGCGGCTGTAGCTCACGGAAGCTTATCTGTAAAAATTCAAGAAGATACAAAACTTTTATCTGAAGGTACAGGTACTGTAGTCGGAACATCTGCTACTGTTGCAGGCACAGCTGCAACAACAGCACAAGAAACAAATATTGATGTTGACGAACAACCTGCTAGAGCATTTGTTTTTGATCCAGGTATTGAACTTCAAACTCTAGTTGATGCTTTGAATGAAACAGGTACAACTGCCACAGATATGGTTGCCATACTTGAAGCATTAAGAGAGGCAGGAGCATTAAGGGCAGAGTTAATAGTCATCTAGGGACTTAGTATGAAAAATAATGTGATTAGTAGTATGAAATTCAAATTTGAAGATCAACTAAATACCCCTAAAAGTAAACTTAATAAAGATTCATCTTTACATGATGTGGCGCAAGAATTTGAATCCCTATTTGTTTTTCAAATGTTAAAAAACGCAAGACAATCAAAACTTGCAGACAATATACTTGCAAATAAAGGTTCTGAAACTTACCAATCTCTTCTTGATCAGGAGTTTTCAAAAATAATAGCTAAAGGACAAAATTTTGGAATTGCAGAAGCATTGATAAGACAATTTGGAAAACATTGGAGTTCTAAATAATGCCAAGTTTATTTGATATAGGGAAGAGCGGTCTTCAAGCCTATAGGCAATCTTTAGCAGTAACAGGTCAAAATATTGCTAATATTAACACTGATGGATATAAAAAGAGAGAAGCATCTCTAGAGGAGGTTACTGGTGCTGGTGGTGGTGTTACAGAAATATCCGATCAGACTGGTCTAGGTGTCCGAGTTGAGAATATAAAAAGAGCTTTTGACGAATTTTTACTTGATAAAGTGAGACAAACTTCATCACTTTTTGAAAAAACTGACACTTTTTTGCAAGAGGTTAAAGATCTTGAAAATTTACTACTTCCAAGTGATGCAAATTTAAGTAATTCAATTGGAGAATTCTTTGGTTCATTACAACAAATAGCAGCAGCTCCTGATGATCAAGCTCCTAGAGTTATTGCAATAGAAAAAGGAAAAGATTTGGCTGGACAGTTTAATCTTTACGCTGATAGGATTGATAGGCTTAAAGAAAAAATTTTTGACAAATCAAAAAATGCTGTCACTTCTGTAAATTTATTTTCTGAACAAATTTCTAGAATTAATGCAAAATTATTAGCATCAGGTGGTGCTGGAGACAGTTCAAATGCTCTTTTAGATCAAAGAGATTTACTTATTGATCAATTATCTCAAATTTGTCAAATATCAGTAAATTATATCAACAAAGGAGCAGCAGAAATTCGATTAGGAAATACAGGTTCAGGTCCTGTAATTGTTGAAGCAGATGCCTCGCCCTCAAAAGGAAGTAACACAACTATTCCAGTAAACGTTATCAAACAAGGACCAAGATTACAACCGGTTGTAGGTTCTGGTAATGTAGCTACCAATCAAATACAAGGAGGGATTATTGCCGGCCTTGTTGATGGGTATGCTTTAGCTGACGATACATTAAACGAGATTGATAATTTAGCAAAAATACTTTCAGAGGAATTTAATAAAATTAATATGATAGGTTTAAATTTAGATGGCAATAAAGGAGAACAAATGTTCTCTGTTTCTAGTTTAAAGGCTGTTGAAAACCCGACAAATAGATCTAATGTTGGTGTTGCAGTTTTTGTTACTGATCCAAGTAAAATAACTAGTGACAATTATAATGTAATTTATGACGAATCTAATGACATTTGGACTTTAACTTCTGATTCAATTAAAACGCCAGTGACAGGTAAGGCGTCAATTGAAACTGATGGATTTAAACTTTCATTTTTTGGAAACGCACTTAATGGCGACGAATTTAATATTGTACCAACTAACGCTTCTAAAGGTATGAATTTTTTGCTTTCAAGACCTCAGGACTTTGCCGCAGCCTCTGCAACCTTAATTAGTTCCAGTACAAGTAATCTTGGCACAGCTAAACTTGAAGAAGTACCTCTTGTTGGCACAGAGGATAAGACACAACTTTTAAATATCAATTCAGTTTTATCCAATGGTTTAAACCCAGTGACTGCCACTGAGTTTTCAAAAGATGGAGGAGCTACAATAATTCCTGCGGGTATGACCTCAGTGAATATGAGTTCTTATAAAACTCAACCTGAGATTCAATTTGGTTTGTCATCATCAGATGTAACAGCAGCTACAAGTTTTACTGTTACTCTTGCTGATTCTACATCTTTAACTGTTGATCTGACAGGTGTTACAACAATAGAAGAAATTGCAGATGTTTTAAATAGAAGTAGAGATGTGTCGGGAAATGCACATAATTTTCGTTCATTAGGTCTTTTTGCGTCAGGTGGCGGGTCCACTCTTACTATTGCAAGTAACGATAAAAACTTTTCATCTGGTGCTGTAAGCGCGAGTACAACAATAAATGGAAATGTAAATAACCCTTCAATAACAGATGCTAGTCAAATTCAAATTTTTACTAGAGAGGGACGACACCTCGCTGGAACAGTTCTATCAACATCTGAAATTGCAGAATTTCTTACAGAAGAAAATGGTTTTAATTCTCAAGTTGAATATAGAGCTGATTACTTAAATGGAACTGATGCAGAGAAATACAGAAATATAGAGATAGAAAGATCAACAACGAATGGTAATTATGTAATTAGCTACGGTGCAAATGGGGCGGCTGCTAGCGCTCAAAGAGCAGCTTCAACTGTTCCTGCAAGTCATGTTAATGCAGCCTATACATTAACAGTAAATTCTACTTCAACAGGAAAGTCAGAAAATATTACCGTTCCTATTGAATCATCAGCAGGATATGTAGCAGGTTTAATTAATACTAATGCAACATCTCTTGGGGTTGAAGCTAGTGCGATTACAAGAGTAAAGTTTCCACCTCCAAAAAAAAATGGGGATATTTCTTTTACTCTTAAAAGTAAACCAGGTATAAATAATAGTGCTACAATTTCAGCATCAGTACTATCAACAGATTTAACAAATTTAGCTAATACTGTAAATAATTATTCTGGAAGAACAGGTGTTACCGCTAATCTTTCAAGTGATAAAAAACATATTATTTTAGAAAATAAAAATGGTGATGATATTGATATATCAAGTTTTTCCGGACCAGATACATTAACAACAAATACAACAGCTCTTGGTGCTTCAGCTGGCACTGCGATTACTCACAACTCTCATGGACTTAGTACGGGAGATAAAATTATTTACACTGCAGGCGGAACCGCATTGAATAATCTCACAAGTGGTCAGACATATTTCGCCATAAAAGTTAATGATAATACTTTCAGACTTGCTAACTCTGCATCTAATGCATCAGGCGGAACAGCTTTGACGATAGGTGGCACTGGTGGAAGCGCAACAGATAAATTTACCCCTCCGTTTAGTTTAGAAGTGTTAAAAAGTGATTTCACAAGTTTTTCAACACCAGTTTCAATTGATATTGATGGTAATAGTTATAAAGCAGCAAAGCTTAGCGGTGAGTTACAAATTGAATCTTCGTCTGCCATAACCACATCTAATAATGGTGGGACTACAACAGTTACAGGTACCCAAAACTCATTCAGAGATGGGTTTTACAAAATTACAAGCTCCTCAACCGGTGAAATAAAAACAATTAAACCCTTAGTCTTAGATGGGGATTTCTCTGCAGGGCATCCAGACGGTCTGACTGCTTCAAGTGCAGTTGTCTCTTATGGATTATCAATTCCAGCAACTGGCACAGGAACCGCCTTTTCAGGAACACTCGACATTTCAGAACTTGACAGTCTTTCAACATCAGAGGTTGCAAAAGAACTAGCTGAAGAACTTAGGTCAAATAGTCCGTCAATTGAAATTTTAGGAAACTCACTTGCAAATGTTCCAGAAGATGGCTCAAATTTTAGAATTAATCATGATGGATTAACGTACACACTAACAATGGAAAATGGTGAGGTTATTGTATCAGGAGGAGAAAAAAACCTTTTAACCGCCTACTTTGAAAATGCTGATCCTATCACAGTAAATACAACCTCACTTAACGGAGCACAAACAATTACGTCAACAGAACATGGGTTAGAAACAGGTGATGCAATAACTTACAATGCTGCTGAAAAAGTTACTGTTGATACTACACAATTTAATTCTACAATCACAATCACTGCTAATAATCATGGCTTCTCAACAGCCGATCCAATTGTATATAAAGCAGGAAGTAGTTTACCTATATCAGGACTTACGGACGGAACTACATACTTTGCAATTAGGGTTGATGCAAATAATTTTAAGCTCGCTACGACCAGTGGGAATGCCACTGGGGGAACAGCTTTGACAATAACTGGTGGTACTGGTGGAAGTGTTTCTGATAGCTTTTCAAGTCCACGTGCAGGATTAACAGATGGTCAAACTTATTTTGCTATTAAAGTTGATGATCATAACTTTAAAATAGCCTCCACATATTCATTAGCTACAAATTCCTCTCCCTCTCCTCTTACAATTGGAACAGGAAATATTGGAGGTAATAGTGCTGATACATTTGACCCGGGAAAAAATCTTTATATATCTGCTGGAAAAACTATTTCAGCATCGCAATTTTCTTTCCCGGTTGACTCAACAAATGATACTAACGCTCTCAAATTTGGAATGGAGCCTTCACAAGTTGAAACGACAATAACCGGCTCAGAAATTACAACACCGTCGGGAAGTGACTCAACTCATTTTCATATCACAATAGATGAGAACACAACTCCTATAGGTGTATTTGTAAGAACTAATTCAAAGACAATTAATACCTCGGGTGTTGGTGGATCATCTACAACATTGACATCAGCAGGTCATGGTTTTAAAACAGGTGACAAAATTCTCTACACTGCTGGTGGAACAGCTTTAAATGGCCTGACTTCTGGTACGTCGTATTTTGCTAAAGTAGTTGATGCAAATACTTTTAGCCTTGCATCATCATTTATTAATGCTACTAAATCTCCAGAGACATTGCTAACCTTTGGCGGAGGCAATGGACACGCAGGTGATACTTTTGCTTCTGTTTATGCTAACGCTTATTTAAGCGATAATTTTGTCACACCAGCTTCATCAGTTGGAATCTCTGCGGAGATTAACCAAGTAGATGACACTAAAGCTCAGATTTCAATTATTAAAGAAGCAGATAAAAACAATGTAACAATAAATACTGTCAGTTATGGTGATGGAGCAAGTGCGGAAAATTTTGGTTTTAAAACTAATCAAGTACACTTAAATGTTATAGATGACGGAATCAGAGTTCAATCTTTTAGTACAGATTATAGTGATTCCTCAGCTGTAAGTATAGGGGTCCCTTCTAGTAGTACAAAATCTCTTGTAGGAAATAACTTATCAATTTCCAATCTTCCACCTGAAGAAGATTTAATTGTAGTCATGACAGGAAACGGTTCACGCAAAATTGCAGCAAACTATGGTGAAGTTCTTTCTACTCCTCCAGAATCTGAATATAAACTTGTTATTGATTCAACAAATAATAATAAGGTAGAAATTCTTGATGCTGCTACAAACCACTCAATCGCAACTAGACTAATTCCTGATGGGGGAATTATTACAGCAGTTGGAAAATCCTTGAGATTTACCGGCGAAACATCTGTAAAAGACACCTTTACTATAAGCAACAACAACAAAGGAATTGGGGATAACAGAAATATTCTTAAGATGATTGATCTTCAAGAGTCAGATGTAAACGGATTAAATTCAGGAAGTTTCCAAGATATTTTCAATGCGACAGCTGCTGAGATTGGATCAGAGGTTAGAAGTGGTCAGTTAGCTGTTGAAGATGCTGAGGCATCAAGAGATGAAGCTAAAGCTCTTGAAGATGAAAGGGCTGGTGTCTCCTTGGATGAAGAAGCTGCGGCATTAATTCAATTTCAACAGGCATTCTCTGCAAATGCAAGAATAATTCAAACAGCTAGAGAACTATTTGAATCATTAATGGTCGTAATATCAAAATAGGAGGATAGTAAATGACTTATACAAGAATGAGAAATCAGGAACTTTCAATAAAAATTAAGCCAACCAACTCTTCTTCAAATATTTTATATGAACCTGATTTTATTTTTAATGACGTAAAACAATATTTAGAAAAAAAATATCCCGATGAATTACTTATTGATTCTCAAGAAAAAGTTGGAATTGATTTCTTCACAAAAAAAATACTTAACAATGAAAACTTCACATTCGTTAAGTATGGTGACGGAGAAATCTTATGTATGATTGGTGGAAAAGGAGAAAATTGTGATCATCATCCCTACTCTGAAAAATTAGGTAAGGAATTAGAAAAATCTTTTGTCAAATTATTAAAACTTTATGATGATGTTTATTTAGCTGAATGGGTTGATAATTTAGTTAAAACTAGAGAAAGTTACGTAAATGTAAATGGTTTAAAACCTAAGTTCGCAGACTATGAGTGCTTTCTTACTCTGAAAGAAAACTTAAGTGATAAAAAGCTTCTTAACTTTTATACATTAATTAAAAACACAAAAAGAAAAAAGATTTTTGTTGGTCCCAAGAAATTGAAAAAAGCAACAACAATGTTAGAGATAGATAATTATGTTGAGGTTCCTATTATTAACGCTTACTCAGAATATGAAAGAGTGATGAAAGAACTAGTTCAAATAGGTGTTGATAGAAACAATATTTATATCCTCTGTTGCTCCATGATGTCATGCTTAATTTGTAGTGACTTAAAAGAAATCAACAAAGAAATTACACTACTAGATATAGGGAGTGGTTTAGACCCAATTTTTGGAGAAAGAACACGACCCAAACAACCTTCGGAAGAGGAATGTTTTAAGTATTTTAAAGATTTATTACCGGGAAATCATAATTTCGAAAAAACACAAAATGCAATAAGGCTTTTGAATAACCTCAATTCTAGCTTTTAAAAGCTTTTATATCTAGATTAGGCATAAATATTGCTAAATTATAGTTATGAAAATTAGTAACAGACTATTTAACGATCAACAGATTAGACAATTCTCCAAGCAAATGGAGGATGTTCAGAACATTCAAAATAGAATTTCTTCAGGTAAAAATATTATTTTTGCTTCTGATGACCCTGTTGGTGCTGTTGAGTTGTCTGGCCTAAATGATGTAACTACCAGAATCAATCAATTTTTAAAAAACGGTGATTTAGCATACGATAGATTGCAGTTAATGGATAGCACGCTTGAAGGCGCAAAAGATATTTTCATAAGATGTAATGAATTATCAATTCAAGCTTCAAATGATGTTTTAAGTGTAGGAGATCGAGAAGCCATTGCCCTAGAATTTGACGAGCTAAAGAAAGAACTATTATCTCTTGCCAACATTCAAGACTCAGGTGGTAGTTTCATATTTTCAGGATACAAATCGCAAACACAACCATTTCAAATAAATTCGTCCGGTTTAGTTGAGTATCAAGGCGATAGAGGTGTTCTTAATCTTCAACTTTCTGAGAGTCGTTTAGTTGAATCAACAATTGATGGAGGAACTGTATTCCAGGACATTGTTACCAGTGCAGGTGTAAGTACAGATCTATTTGCAGCTATTGATAATGTTAGTCGTTCAATTAGAACTGCAACGGGTGGTGTTGAGACAGCAAAAACCGACTCAGGTCTAGCAAAAATCACATTAACCAATCAAAATAGAGGAACATATTCTTTTACTATAACATCAGGAAGTAAATCAGCTGATATTTCAGTTGATATAACAGGTAGTGATTTATCGGATGTAGCATCTTTAATTAATGCTGCTGATTTGGATATTACGGCAACTCTTGAAGATTCAAATAACACTTTAAAGCTCGTAAATAATTTTGGTTACGATATTGAAATGGGTAATGTTCAAATCCCAGATATTGATAAGTCACAAGAATCTCCAACATCTTTTTTTAATTTTCAACCAGTAGACGCATCTAGCAACCCATTGGGTAATTCTCAAACAGTTTATGATTTTGATCAAACTATTGCCAGTAGGCTTGACGAGCTAGTTGTTATTCAGAACCATCTGGCTAATCAAAGAGCAAAAGTTGGTGCCAGATTAAACTCTGTAGAACGTCAGCAAGATATAATGAATGAAAGAAAGATACTTGTAGAAAAAGATGTAAGTGAACTTGCTGATGCTGATCTTTCAGAACTTGTCACGGAACTTCAATCAATGCTTACAACACAACAAGCCTCTCAAAAGGCTTTTGTGAGAATTTCACAACTAAATTTATTTGATATGATTTCTTAAAGAAGATTATCTATTGAGATGTCTTTAGCTAAAATTTCTCCTAAACACATTAATTCTTCTTGATCTTCATTTTTAATTGACCACCCTACAGGAGCCTTATCAACAGTCCCTGCCCTTATGGCAAAAACAAATGCTTTGAAATTTTTGATTGTTTCTTCAACAGAATATTTTTTTTTCTTGTCCCCAGTGAAAGCATTGCCAAAAATTCCTTTCAATTTTCTTTCGCCTCTTATACCGTCAAATTTTAAGCGGTTGTAAACAAAGAAGTTAGCTTTTTCATGAGCTTCGTATTGCGGTTTTTTTTGTTCAGATAAAAATCTAAGTATTTCCTCTGCAGGGTGACTAATTTCTACCTCAGAAACTTGTTTGTAATGCTCTGTTAACCCTTTACTATAACGGTCGGAGACTATTTGTAACGGAAGATCTTTAGTTAAGAAATCATGAATAGCTAATCCCACACATATTTCATATACAAATTCTGGAGTAAAAAGTTTATCGTCAGTCATCTCAATACTTAAAAATAATCTAAATAATATCCTTTTTTATCTTTTTATCAATAATTTCCAAATATCTCTAACAATTATATGTTAATCCTAACGACTTTTATTATTTCCGTCTATCTAAACAAATTTTCAATGTGTCGTTTAGTTATGTAACTTTTATGTTTTTGGAAAATTACAAAAAAGTTAATGGACAAATTATAAGGTAATTAAATATAAAGGAGATGGATAATGCCTTCAGTTTCTAATATCGCCGTTGGCGCCGCTATGGCGGGTGCTGCTGCTCAAAAGGCGCGTCACCAGATGAATGAATCTATTGCAAGATTGTCTACCGGAATCAGATCCATGTATGGTGGTGATGCCGCAGGTCAATCGGTTGCAAATTCATTAGGTGCTAAGGGTGCAAGTTTTGCCGTTGCTGCTCGTAATGCAGAAGACGGTATATCTTATCTACAAGCTGCCGAATCTTTACTTTTAGAAATGGCTGCTTTAACTACTAGACTTCGTGAGTTAGGTATTCAATACGCTAACAATGCACTTTTAACTGTAACTGATGAAGCAGCATTAAACGCTGAAGCAATAGCTATTGGTGATGCGATTGATGGAATTGCTGATAACATGAAGTTTAATGGGGTCGCTTTAGTAGGTACTGCAACAGCTATTGAGATTGGTATCAACGATGCCGCCGATACTGCTACAGTAGGTACTGCAACAACTATCCAAATTACTAACACCGATAATATTACAGGTGCAAATGGTGTTGACGGTAGTGCTGACTCAGCTCTTGGACAAATTGCAAAGTCACTTGGTAATGTTGCAGCTGGTATGGTTTCTTTAAAAGGATACCAAGCTGTTGCTGCAAATACTGCTGCTAACTTAAAAGCGGCTGCTGCAAGAATTCAAGATACTGACTATGCTCTTGAAACAGCTAACCTTACAAAAGCTGCAATATTGAATCAGTCTGCAATGGCAATGGTTGCACAAGCTAACCAAGCTCAACAGGCAATATTAACCGTAATACAATAATATAGAAAAGGAGATAAATAATGCCTTCAGTTTCTAACGTTGCAATTGGTTCAAACATAGCCGCCGCCGCCGCTACTAAAGCGCGTCACGGTATGAATGAGTCAATTGCTAGACTTTCAACTGGTATAAGAGCTATGTATGGTGCTGATGCTGCTGGTCACTCTGTGGGGTCAGTCCACAGTGCCGAAGCTAAATCATACGCTGCCTCTACCAGAAACATTGAAGATGGTATTTCTTACGCACAATCAGGTGAGTCCGTTCTTTTAGAAGTTGCTAATTTAGCACAAAGAATAAGAGAACTATCTATTGCTGATGACAATGTAGAACTACTTGATGCTAACCAAATTGCTGCCTTAGATGCAGAAGCCACGTTACTTGGTGATACCATTGACAACATTCTTACTAATACTAAATTTAATGGTCTTGAAGTTGTCGGTAGTGCTAGTGCTAAAGGAGCACGTGTTAACTTCACTGGTGATGCCAGTACCGTAACAGGAACATATGTTGGTCCGGATACAGGCATAGCAGCTTTGGCAGGTCTTACCGATGCCTCAGGTGCTGCAACTAATGCTGATGCGGCTCTTGCATCTATTGCTACGGCCTTAGGTAATATTGCTGCAGATCTAACGGCACTTAAAGCCTTCCAAGGTGCTGCTAGTGCAACGTCAGCAAACTTAGCCGCAGCTGGTGCCAGAATTATGGATACTGACTATGCTACTGAAACTGCTAGTTTAACAAAAAATTCCATTTTAAACCAAGCAGCTTTATCAATGGCAGCTCAGGCTAATAACGCTCAGTCAGCTATATTGTCAGTTTTACAATAATAGTATATCTAAGCACAATAAGAATGAGGAGTTACCTTCAGGTTTCTCCTCATTTTTTTTATATAAAAAGCCTCAGAAATTTGATGTTTTTCAATAAATCCTTTTGTAAACTAATATTATTGTGTAAATAAGAACTCAATCCAGTTATACAAAACCTTCTATATTGTTAGTTGTTTAAAGAAAAAATACAATATATAGTATGTTTTTCGGTTAAAGGGTTTTTTTACCTTGTAGCTTTATTTTTGGCATTCAAATTGCAGAATTTCCTTTGGAAAATTATATGAACAAAACGGAGAGAATATAAGATGCCGGGAATAAATACAAGTATGGGGACTTCAGCTTCAATGAAGAGTCTCCTAAAAACAGAAAGAGAAATGCTCTCAGCAATGGAGAGAATCTCTTCTGGTAAAAGGATTAATAATGCAGGCGATGATGCTGCTGGTGCAGCTATCAGTGATAGAATGTCTGCTACAATTAGAGCACTAGATATGTCAATTAGAAACGCTGCTGATGTTTTATCAATGGCGCAAGTTGCCGAAGGTGCATTAGATGAACACTCCGCCGCTCTCCAAAGAATTCGTGAATTATCTATCCAAGCCGCAACCGACATCTTAAATTCAGAACAAAGAGTATATTTACAAACAGAGGTTAACCAGTTACTTAGTGAAATGGACAGAGTATCCAGAGATACAACTTTTAACGAAATTGCTGTTCTCGATGGAACATTTGCTGATAGACGCTTTCAAATTGGATCTCATGAAAGAGAAAAGGCAGTTATTTCAGTTGCCAATATGAGAAATGATATGTTAGGTGCCTATCAAGCCTCAACTGAGCACACATCGGGTGAAGCCAATTTAGCTGCTAACATTAAAGCTGGTGCTGATAAAGCAAATATCACAAGTGATGTTCTTGATGCTGATAATTTTAGTATTACAGGATTATTAGGTACGGCAACAATTGATGTATTAGCCGGTCAAACTGCAAAAGATGTTGTTGAATTAACCAATGATAAATTTGACAATACTGGAGTTTCTGCTACTGCAACAACAACAGTAAAATTACAAGTGACATCTTCTGTTGGAGGTATGCAGGGTTCTGGAAAAGTTGTTAGTATGAATATTTATGGAAAAAATTCAACTGCCCAGTCAATTACTGCACAAATTGGTATAGGGGCCTCGGTTGCTACATCTGATTTAACTGACTTAAGAGATCAGTTTAATGCATATAGTTCAACTACTGGAATTTCAGCTCAATTAAGTGCTGATAAAGCTTCATTGATGCTTGTACAAGACGAAGGCTTAGATATTGTTATTGAAAATGTTGATTTTGCAGGTGTAACAACAAATGTTGATACTACTAGATTTGTTGCGACAGCAATGGATCAGGCACAAGCTACAGCAGGTACATCTGTAAGTATTACTGATTCATCATATACAACTGCTGTTTCAGATAGTTTTAGAGCATCAGGAATTGTTACATTCCATTCATCGCAGTCTTTTTCAATCGTTCCAGCTAATCCTAATGGCGGACTTTTTGAATCAACAGCTATTGCATCAACTTTGAATAAGGTTTCATCTATCAATGTTACAACAATGGCTGGAGCTGTTGACGCATTAAAAGTTGTTGATAGAGCTCTTGATAGAGTTCACATGGAAAGAGCTAAATTTGGAGCTTTAATGAGTAGAATGAATGTCGTAATTGATAACTTAACTACTATTTCACAGAGTCAAAGAGCTTCTAAATCAAGAATACTTGATGCTGATTTTGCAAGAGAATCTTCAAGACTTGCTAAGTCTCAGATTCTTCAACAATCAGCAATGAATATGATCGCTCAAGCGTCTAGAACAATGCAAAATGTCCTTGTTTTATTCCAAGGATAAATGAAGTTTCGCTCTAGTCGTTATATAGTTAGAGGCTAAAATGAGTAAAACCGAAATCTTATCGAATATAGGTGTTGGCTCGGGAATAAATACAACCGAACTAATAAAAGCACTTGTTGATGCTGATACAGCACCTCAAAAAGAAAATCTTAATAAACTAGAGGAAAGGACACAGGACACAATTTCAACTTTTGGAATTTTAAAAAGTAATCTTCAAGATTTTAAAAATATTTTAAATGATATTCAGTCCCAACAAGAATATGGATTTGTTGGAAACTCATCAGATACAACAGTTGCAACATTAGAAGCTACCGGCACTAAAGCTGGCTCTGATATTAATTCAAGTCTAACAGTTACAACACTGGCAACAAGTCATACCTTAACTGGTCCCTCTCTAGCTTCACCCTCCTCTACGGTGGGTCAAAGAAATTTAACAATTAATTTTGGAACCTGGTCTGCTGATCCAACGGCAAGTGGTGGACAGAGTTTTACATCAAATGGACAGTCTCAAATTTCTGTTTCAACAACCGCATCTAGTACTTTAACTGATTTAAGAGATGCCATAAACAATGCAGCTACTGACTCTGATAACGACGGAACTCCAGACGTATTAGCCTCAATAATTTATGACGGATCAAATTATATGCTTATGTTAAAAAGTGAATCTGGTGCAAGCAACGAAATGAAAGTTACGGACAGCCATTCTACCCCAGCTTACGCTTATGATACAACTGATGGTGCTCAATTAACACAAAGAGTTGCAGGGATAAACTCTGCTTTTACTGTTGATGGGATATCAATGACAAGGTCATCAAATAGTATAGATGATTTATTTGAAGGTTTCACTTTAGAGCTTAAAAAAACCTCATCTAGTGCTATCAGAATCTCAAGCGCTGTTGACTTAGATGGTGTGTCAAATCTTATGAGTGGCTATGTTGAAACTTATAATCAAGTCATTCGTAGTTTAACTGCAATGGGAAGTAATGACCCGATTGATAATGAAAATGATGGTGCTTTAGTAGGTGACAGCACATTGAGGGAAATAAAAAGTCAACTAAGGGAGATGACGTCAACGGCTATAAAGGGCTATGAAGGCGGACCTTACTACCTTTCATTCCTTGGTGTATCTACTACGAGAGATGGTACTCTAAACTTTGACAAAACAAAACTTGAGGCTCAGTTTAAGTCTAAACCAGAGAGCGTCAGAGCTTTTTTTACAAATAACTATGCCACAAGTAACTCAAATATAACGATTTCAGCTTTTGACTTTGTTAATACACAACCTGGATCATATGCTTTCGCAACAGATGGTTCTTCTACGCATACAATAGGAGGTGTATCAGCAACAAAAAGTGGAGATAACTATAGTGTTACTAGTGGTGACCCTCAAGGACTTACAATCTCTGTTGCTAATGGAAGTGGTGTAACATCTGGTACGATTTATTATGGGAAAAGTTTTATTAACAAAGTTATGGATAAATTAGATGTTTACTTAAAATTCAACAGTATTATTGATCAAAGAGTTGACAATTTAAATGATACTCTCGAAACTGTTGCTGAAAGAAGGTCTGCTTTAGAGGGTAGAGTGGAAAAACTAACAGAAAGATATGCACGTCAATATTCAGCAATGGAATCAACTGTAGCTTCTTTTCAAGAAACGGGGAATATGTTAACCGCAATGCTTGAAAAGAAAGACTAATCTTTTAAAATTTTATCAATTATATCTTTTCTTATACTTTTAAGATAAGGGGTTGGAGATAAAGCCCTATCTCTATCAAAATCATCTACAGGATTATCAGAAAAAGAAGAATGGATACCTTTTTCGTTTTTATCTCTAGCAAAATGTTCAAGATAAGATGTTTTAGTTTGAAGAAAAGGAATACCTAAAGATGCTGGCCAGTAATAGTCAAAACCGTATAACGTTTCATAAACGGGGTTTTCATCAATAAACTTTACAATGCGCGAAATCATAGATCTATCAAAACATTGACTTACTCCTGGACAAGTTTTGCGAATAGATATTATTTCATTTTCGTGGATAATATTTGTTGGTTGATTGTGAAAAACACTGTTAAACAGGCCAATAGGTAGTTTTTCTTGTTCACTTTTACTGGATGTTTCGTAAATAGTTCTTAATGTTTGT
>CACBBU010000016.1 GCA_902537615.1 uncultured Alphaproteobacteria bacterium | reverse complement strand
TCTAAGAAAATTGATGGTTTTTCACGTAATAAAATTCAAGATCTTATAATTAAAGGGAACATAGCGCTTGATAACGTAACTGTAAGAGATCAATCTCTAGTGATTAAGAAGGAAGGAACCTTGTTAGTTAATTTACCTAAACCTAGAGTCTCAAAATTAATCCCTAAAAAATTTGACCTAGATATATTTTACGAAGATGAACATTTACTAGTTTTAAATAAAAAGGCAGGAATAATTGTACATCCAGGTGCAGGAAATTATGAAAACACCTTAGTAAATGGTCTCTTGCATCATTGCAAAAAATCTCTTTCAGGAATAGGTGGTATATTGAGACCTGGGATCGTCCATAGAATTGATAAAATGACAAGTGGACTTTTAGTTATAGCTAAAAATGATATGACTCATAATAACCTCTCAGAGCAATTTAAAAAAAGGGAAATTAAAAGAAAGTATATCTGTTTAACATGGAACGCTACCAATCTTAAAAAAGGTTTAATAAAAAAAAATATAACTAGATCAAGGGTAAATAGAAAAAAAATGGTAGTTTGTGATGAAAATTTGGGTAGAGATGCACTAACTGAATATCAGATAAAAAAAAAGTTTAATTTTAAAAAATTGTCAATATGTTTGTACGAATGTAAGCTTTACACAGGAAGAACTCATCAAATAAGAGTACATTTAAATTATATTGGAGTTCCTATAATTGGAGACTTTATCTATAAAAAGAATGTCAACAAGGATAACCTCCCAGTTAAAATAAAAAAAAATATAGAAGATAATTTTGTTATACCCAAAAGACAGGCTTTACACGCTCAATCTATCGGTTTTTTTCATCCATTCAAGAAAAAAGATATGTTTTTTGAGTCTGAAGAGCCTAAAGAATTTAAAGATCTCATTTTATTATTAGAAAAAAGTAATTAAATTAACAAAATATTCATCTCATATTCATTTTTCACTTGAAATTTATTTTTTGGACATTAATATAACTTTCATGAGTGTTAAATTAGAATCAAATATAGTAAAAAATCTTAATCAAAACGATATCTCCTCTTATTTAAGAGAAATTAATAAGTTCCCATTGTTATCGCATGAAGAAGAATATAATCTTGCCGATGAATGGATAAAAAAAAATTGTCTCAATGCTGCACATAAGTTGGTTAATGCTCATTTACGTTTAGTAGTGAAAATTTCAATGAAGTTTAGGGGATACGGTTTACCATTAAGTGAACTTATCTCTGAAGGAAATATTGGTTTAATACAGTCTCTTAACAGATTTGATCCTAAAAGAGGCTTCAGGCTATCAACCTATGCAATGTGGTGGATAAGAGCATCAATTCAAGAATTTATACTTCACTCTTGGTCGTTAGTTAAAATCGGAACTACTGCAGCCCAGAAAAAACTATTTTTTAATCTACGTTCATTAAAAGGTAAATTAAAAGCTTTGGAAGATGGCGACTTACCTCCTGAACTCGTTACCGAAATTGCTGATAGACTAGATGTTTCTGAAAATGATGTGATAGACATGAACAGAAGAATGTCAGGTCACGACCAATCTCTTAACAACCCACTCTCTGCAGATAATGACGACGAATGGATTAATAGTCTCGTTGACGACAAAGAAAATCATGAAAGTAAGTTCATCTACAAACAAGAACTTTTTAGACGTAAAGAAATGCTTGAAAGTGCTTTAAAAGATCTTGACGATAGGGAAAGATATATAATTACACACCGCAGGCTAGTTGATGACCCATTAACACTAGATCAACTGAGCAAATCCTTTGGCATTTCTAGAGAAAGGGTTAGGCAAGTTGAAGCAAAAGCCTTTGAGAAGCTAAAAAAGTTTGTCAAAAACGTCGACTATAGAAGCAAAAACTTTAACCAATAAACGGGTTTTTTACTAAAATGGTATCTTCGCGTTTAGGACTAGTTGATAACAAAGAAACTTGAACTCCTAACAACTCTTCAATTCTTCTCACATATTTAATAGCTAAAGCCGGTAAGTCAGTCCACGATTTAGCACCTTTTGTTTTTTCTAACCAACCTTTATGAGTTTCATAAATAGGAACGATATTCTTTTGGTCTGACTCTGACTGAGGAAAGTAATTAATTTTTTTTCCGTTTAATTTATATCCTATGCAAATTTTTACTTCTTTAAAATTATCTAAAACATCTAATTTTGTTAGTGCAATTCCGTCAATACCTGAAACATTGATAGAGTGCTTAAGAAGAACTGCATCAAACCATCCACATCTTCTCTGTCTGCCAGTTACAGTTCCAAATTCATTTCCTATTTGTCCAAGTTTTTTACCAATGTCACAATCAAGTTCACTGGGAAATGGCCCACCTCCGACCCTTGTAGTATAGGCTTTTACTATACCTAAAATAAAACCAATTTGTTTAGCTGATATTCCAGTTCCAACAGCAGCGCTACTTGGCAAAGTATTTGATGAGGTTACATAGGGATAAGTGCCATGGTCAACATCTAAAAGCACTCCTTGAGCTCCCTCAAATAAAATTCTTTTTCCTTCCAACTTAGCATTTTCCAATATAGGTGCAGTTCTTTTTACGTACCTTAAAATTGATTTTCTAAAGGTATTAATTTCTTTTTTTATTGCTTCAAACCTTAGGGGCCGAGAATTTAATCCTGCTAAGATTATGTTATGGTAATCTAAGATATTTTTAATTTTTTCATTTAAAGTAACCTCGTCACTCAGATCACCAAAACGTATTGCTCTTCTTCCAATTTTATCCTCATAAGCCGGACCAATTCCTCTTCCAGTTGTACCAATTTTATTAGTACCCTTTCTTTCCTCTCTTATTTTATCAATATTTTTATGAAAACTGAAAATAATTGAAGCACAATCAGATAGTATTAGGTTTTTTGAACTTATATTTACTCCGTGTTTTTTTAAACTTTTGATCTCTTCCAAAAGTGCTGAAGGGTTCACAACAACCCCATTACCAATCACTGATAACGTCCCCTTTCTGATAATTCCAGATGGAATTAAACTCAACGCGATCTTTTTCTTTTCAATAACAATTGTGTGACCAGCATTATTTCCTCCTTGAAATCTAAAAACTATATCAGCTTGATTTGATAACCAATCTACTATCTTCCCCTTTCCTTCATCACCCCACTGAGCGCCTATAACAGTAACATTTCCCATTTTATGTCAATTTAAAGATAATATTATCAAATAAATAATAACTACACTCTTGTTTAACTGCTTCAGCTTTAATTTGTAATTTGTTTAATTTTTTTATTGCTTGAAACGTTATAAATCCTTTTTTTTGAAGGTTTTTTTTCAATTCACTGTCAGTATATTTCGGTATTAAAATTTTTTTGATTAAACTTTTAGTTAAAAATGATTCCAACAGCAATGATTCTGTAAAACCAGAAAAACCAATACAATTTTCATTTGAAACCTTATAATTTCCTCCTGAAAAAAGTTCTTTAAGATTTTCTGAAAAAACCTTAAAAGCAATCCCAGTGTGATAATTTGAATCATCAATTTCTAGGGGATCAATTAGTATTTGTAAATTAGGAAAATCTTTGATTATTCCACTGGTTATTTTAATAAAATTTTCAATTTCATATTTTATATTTTTTGTTAACTTTATCTTTCTTAGTTTCTTGAGATTTAATGATGCATCTCCGACACTGTCAATTAAGCCATTTGAAATATTTTTAAGTTGTTTGGATATTTTTTCTAAACCATCTGAGTTTTTGTTATTAAATCTATCTCTTACAAATTCTAAGTCAGATTTTGATAGTTTAAAATCCTTAATAATTGCTGAAATCAGTGTAGGCATAGTAAAATTTAAAAAAAAATTTTTTATTCTTAGAATTTTCAAAGATTCAATCATAAGCGAAATTATCTCATTTTCACATTGATTTTGACCTATACCAATAATTTCTGATCCTATTTGAGTTGCTTGCCTAGATAGATTAAGACTATTATTTTTAACTCTTAAAATTTCTCCTGAATAACAAACTTTTAATGGTCGAGGCAATTCAACTAATGAACCGCAAGAGATTCTTGCAATCTGGACGGTAATGTCTGATCTGATTCCCATCATTTTTTGAGAAAGAGGATCAAGGACTCTAAATGAATTAGCCTCTTCATTATCATCTAAAAGAAAGAAAAGCGAACTTTCAAATTCTAAAAGTGGAGGTTTAACAAGCAAGAACCCGTTCTTTTGCATTAATTTAATAAATGTTGAATTAACTTTTTCTTCTTTTGTAGCTAATTCAGGTAGACTATCTCGGAATCCCTCTGGTAAAAGCTGATTTTTCACTCTACAACCTAAAATAATTAAAAGACCAATCTAGCCAATTTGTGAGAGCAATCAAATCATTTTTTTTTATATTTGACCCATTCCAAATTCTTATTCCTAATTCAGCTTTTCGATAATTAGCAATATCAAAAGCAATCTTTTTTTCACCTAGAAAAGAGAACATTTTTTTATGGTTTAAATCTTTTTTAAAGACAAAAAAACATGGCGAAAGAGCTCTGTATTTTTTTTTTTTACAAAAAAAACTAACAAATTGATTTCCTTTTGCCCAATTCTCTAAAATGGATCTATTTTTGATACAAGTTTCTTTACTAAACTTCAAACCACCTTTTTTGTTAAAAATTTCTAGACAAAGATCAAAATCAGATATTGATAATAAAGAAGGTGTATTTATTAAAAAGTCATGATCATAAATTGATAAAGTTTTTGGTAGTTTATTTCTTTTTTCTAAACGCTCCATTGCTTTTGGACTCATTACAATAATTCCATGTTGAGATTCTGAGCCAAGAGCTTTTTGCCATGAAAAAACTGAAACATCAATTTTCTCCCAAGGTAAATCCTCTATAAAGGCAGCAGATGTTACATCTGAAATAACCAACCCATCATGAGAACTTTTAATAAAATCTATATTAGATATGGTCATACCAGTGGAGGTTCCAGTCCAAACAAAAACTATATCGTTGCTCTTTGGAATTCCGTTCAAATCCGGCATATTACCCAATAAATTCTTTCTCAATTCTACTTTTAAGTTTAACTTTAATAAATCTTCATACCATTTCACTCCCCAGTAATCATAGACTATTGCCGTTACCATTTTTTTTCCGAGAAATGACCATATTACAGCCTCCATTGCTCCAGAGCAGGATCCAGGGAATATCAAGACTTTATAGTTACTTGGGATAGCTAAAATATTTTTTAATTTTTTTAATACATCATTTATAAATTTCTTAACATCGCTGGATCTGTGATATCTTCCTAAAAAATTTGTATTTAAGTCATTTACTGACCATTCATCCGGTTTTTTTGTAGGTCCAGATGAAAAATTTGGAGATTTGGGTTTTTTAAACTTTGGAATAATCATATTTTATAAAATAATGGAAAAGTGATAAAAAATACAATCCAACATAAAACAGTCAAAGGTAAACCAAATTTTACATAATCAATAAATTTATAATGCCCAGGACCCATAACTAAAAGATTAGTTTGATATGCAAGAGGTGTCACAAATGATGTATTTACTGCAAAAATTAATGCTATGGCAAATATCTTTGGGTCCACATTAATTTTTTCTGCAATATCAATTGCTATTGGGGTAAATAATACTGCGCAAGCATTGTTTGAAATAAAATTAGTAGTTATTGAAACTAGCATATAAAAACAAAGTAATAAAATTAGAGGAGATGATTCACCTAGAAAATCTATTAGAGATTGAGACAAGAAGTTTGCTGTCCCAGTAATCTGTATTACGCTACCTAAAGCTAAGGATGTTACAATTAGAAGAAGTAAATTATTATCCACACTTCGTATTACCTGCCTAATGGAAAGTACTTTAAACATGATCATAAAAGCAACACCCATTAATGATGCAACCACCAAAGGGAGTACTTCAAAGGCACCAAGAAATATAACTGATAAAAATATATAAATTGATTTTTTAGAAATATCTTTTGATGAAATTTCAGATGTTGCCCATTCCATCGGTAACAAATCGCTTTGTGTCCTTAAGGCTTTTATTGAATCTTTTTCCCCTTGTATTAAAAGCGTATCGCCTGGTTCTAATGCGAGTTCACTCATATGGCTAGTTATTATTTTTGATTTTCTTTGTAGGCCTATTACAAAGCAGTTATATCTATATCTGAAACTTACATTTTCAATCGTATTTCCAACTAAACTTGAAGATGGAGTAACCATAACTTCAGTAATTATTTGATTTTTTTGAATGTCACTTTGATCATCTTTTTCAAAGGTTTCAATAGAACCAATGTTTTGGGACAATATATTTGTTAACTGTTCTCTAGATATTGAAACAACCAAAATATCTCCATCTTCAAGTATAAAACCATAAAAAGGACCATGTTCTGCATGTTCTCCTCTTTGAATCATTAAAATCTTCGCCTGTCCCAACTCTTTTAGATTTGAATCTTTAATTGCCTTACCAATTAAAGATGATCCTTTATTTAAAACAATTTTAGTAATAAAACTATTTTTACTATCATCAACTAGTTGATTGGATATTGGAGATCTATCTTTAAGTAAAATTTTAGAAAAAAAAATTAAATAAAATAGTCCTGCAATTGCAATTACTGAACCAGGCAATGCAAACTCAAAAAAACTTATTTCAATTTTGGCGTAATTATATAGTGAATTAGAAACTAAAAGATTTGTACTAGAGCCAACAATTGTGATCATTCCACCTAAAATAGCTGCAAAACTCAGTGGCATTAAAAATTTACTCATTGAATAATCTAAATTTTTAACAATACCTTGAATAATAGGGATGAAAATGATCACTACAGGTGTATTGTTAATAAAAGCACTTAAAAATAACACAATAAAAAGAGTCACAAAAATTATTATTTTTGTATTATTTGAAAAAAACCCTAAGAAATTTGTAATAAAGCCGTTTAAAACTCTTGTCTGAACAACACCTTGGCCTAAGATTAAAAGAGAGATTACAGTTATTAGTGAAGTATTACTAAATCCACTTAAAATAGTCTGAGGGTTAAGTAAATTAATACCCTCTTGATTTTTAAAAGGAAAAATTGAAAAAAAAATTAAAAGAAATGTTAAAATAACAATAGATTTAAAAACCATTGAAAATCTTTCCATAGCATAAAAAAACATGCTAAGGAGAACAATTAACAAACTAGAAAAAATGAACTGATTATCGTCTAACAAAAACATAATTTAGGGAAATTTAAATATATCTATTTTTTTGAAAATTTAAACACTATAATAAAAAGGATATATTAAAATTTTAGATGTTAGATAAAGTTAAACAAACTCACCCAAAAAAAAGAATAAAGGACGACTCTATTAATGGAGGTTTTCCAAAATCAAAAAAAATTTATACCAAAGGTACAATTTTTTCATCGGTAAAAGTAGGAATGAGAGAGATTTCACTTGATGACAAAGAAATTAAATCAATTATTACCTATGATACTTCAGGCCTTTATACTGATCCCAAGTATGAACATAATTATGATAATGGTCTTAAAGAAATCAGAAGAACATGGATAAAAAAAAGAGAAGGGGTAAATAAAAGTTTAAAAAGTAAATTAGATTTTCTGAAAGAGTCTAAAGTAGTTGAAAAATTTCCATCTGTTAAAAAAAATATCTTTAAAAAAAAGAATAACAACGAAATAACTCAACTTTTTTTTGCAAGAAATAACATTATTACTGAAGAAATGGAATATTGTGCAATCAGAGAAAATGAAGGAAGAGAAAAATTAATTGGGAAAAGATTTAAGAAAGATGATTTAGTAACAGCTGAATTTGTTAGAAGTGAAGTTGCATCTGGAAGAGCAATAATTCCTTCAAATATAAATCACACTGAACTGGAACCTATGATAATTGGAAAAAACTTTCTGGTAAAAATTAACGCCAATATTGGTAATTCAGCAGTGCTATCAAGTGTTTATGATGAAGTTGAAAAGCTTTTGTGGGCTATTAGATGGGGTAGTGACACAGTTATGGACCTTTCAACAGGAGAAAATATTCACGAAATAAGAGAATGGATAATTAGAAATTCTCCTGTACCAATTGGTACTGTGCCAATTTATCAAGCTCTTGAAAAAGTAAATGGAATTGCCGAAGATTTAAGTTGGGAAGTATTTAAAGAAACGTTAATTGAACAAGCTGAACAAGGTGTAGATTATTTCACAATACATGCAGGCGTAAGACTTCATTATATCCCATTAACAGCAGAGAGACTCACAGGAATTGTCTCGCGAGGTGGATCAATTATAGCTAAATGGTGTTTAGCTCATCATAAGGAAAACTTCTTATATTCAAATTTTGAAGAAATATGTGAAATTATGAAATCATATGATGTAAGCTTCTCTTTAGGTGATGGACTCCGCCCTGGGTCAATTCATGATGCTAACGATATTTCTCAGTTTTCAGAATTGGAAACACTTGGTGAATTAACTGACATAGCATGGAAAAATAATATTCAAGTAATGATTGAGGGTCCTGGCCATGTCCCTATGCAGAAAATTAAAGAAAATGTAGAAAAGCAAGAATCAATTTGTAAGAATGCACCATTTTATACACTAGGTCCTCTTACAACAGATATTGCCCCAGGTTATGATCATATTACCAGTGCAATTGGTGCAGCAATGATTGGATGGTATGGAACCTCTATGCTTTGTTATGTTACTCCAAAAGAACACCTTGGTCTCCCTGATAAGAATGACGTAAAAATTGGAGTAATTACCTATAAAATTTCTGCTCACGCTGCTGACCTGGCAAAAGGAAATAAAGGAGCCTACTACAGAGATTATGTACTCTCAAAAGCAAGGTTTGAATTTCGATGGAGAGATCAATTTAATCTATCATTAGACCCAGAAACAGCAGAAAAATATCATGATCAGACGTTGCCTGCTGAAGGTGCTAAAGTCGCACACTTTTGTTCAATGTGTGGACCTAAGTTTTGTTCAATGAAAATTTCTCAAGAAATTAGGGATTCAAGCGAGAAAGGTAAAAAGGAAATGTCCAAAAAATTTAAAGAGCTTGGAAGTGAAATTTATCTAAAAAAATAGTTTTAAATTAAAGGTCCGTATTTTACATTCAATATTGGTGAACAATCAATTTGCTGATTAATGAATTTTTTTGATTTTTTAAGTGATTCAATTAATGTATGTCCTTTTGCTAAAAAAATTGTAAGCGCAGAAGAAAATACACAACCAGAGCCATGGGTGGATGTAGTTTTCTTCTTTTTTGACTTTATAACGTGAATTTGTCCATCTATTTCAACATAATCAAAAGTATATTCTGAAAGTGTATCCCCCCCGGTTATAATAAATTGGCAATGGTATCTTTCTTTCAATAGTTGGAAAATTTCTTCTATATTTAGCTTTTTAAAACTACCACCAACTAAAGCTCTTGCTTCATAAAGATTAGGCGTAAAAGTTGGGTTTAATTTTGAAAAAATCTTATGTATTTTTTGGAATTCTAATAGATTACAAAACTTTTTTCTATTTGTTGATTCTAAAATTGGGTCAATAACTATAGGAATATTTTTTTTTAGTTTTTTTAAAAAATTAAAAATGAGCTTTGCTGTTGAAATATTATTTACTAATCCTATTTTCACACCATCAATTTTATACTCTTCAAGAGAGGTTTCAATTTGAGATTTTAAAATATGATTAGGAATATTAAATAATTTATAAAACTTTTGAGAGTTTTGCGAAGTAACTGTAGTTACAGCTGACAAACAATAAACCCCAAGAATACAGGAAGTTTTAATATCGGCCTGAATTCCTGCACCAGAGGTATTATCACTTCCAGCAATAGTCAAAATTGTGGTACGTCTCTTACCCATCTATTTTTTTAACTAGATTTACCAAAACCTTAAGAACTTTACTAACTTCATTTTTATTTTTAGATTGAACCATAATTCTTAACAAATTCTCTGTTCCAGACTTTCTAATAAGGTAATCTAAGCTTTTATATTTATTTTTAATATTTTTTAAAACTTTTACCATTTCTGGATGCTTAACAATTTTTTCACTATTAGTTTTTGTTTTAATATTTATAAGTTTTTGGGGGCTTTTTAAAAACAGACTTTCTGTCAATTTTGAAATCTTTATTTTTTGTCTACACATTAGATCTATAACAAACATTGCTGTAAGAATCCCATCTCCACAATATCCATTGTCGGAGAAGATAATATGGCCTGATTGTTCTCCACCCAGATGAGTTTTAGCTTTCTTCATTTTTTGTATTACATATCTATCACCAACATTAGTTAGGTAAAGTTTAATATTTAAGTTTTTTAAGAATTCTCTTAAACCTATGTTACACATATGGGTACTAACTATTGATTTAATTTTAAAATCTTTTTTGAGTCTATAATAATTTGTAATAGCAGCTATTATTATATCACCATCTAATACCTGCCCTTTTTCGTCAGAAATAATTACTCTATCAGCATCACCATCAAAAGAAAGGCCAATATCTGCTTTAGTTTTTCTTGTCAATCTTGCAATTCTTTTTGGATACATTGCCCCGCAGTTTTTATTAATGTTAGTTCCATTGGGTCTTGATGAAAATTTAATTACATCACATCCAATCTCTTTAAAAAATTGGGGTGCTATATCAAATACTGAGCCATTAGCACAATCTATAACTACTTTAATTCTAAACTTTTTTTGTGAAAATTTTTTTAATATTTCTTCTTTATAATTCTTAAAATCAAGAACTTTATTTACTATTTTTTTTTTCCTGATGTTAGGCTTTGTGTGAAGGGAATCTAAAATTTTTTCTATTCTTACTTCTTCTCGATCATTAAGTTTCTCTCCATTTTTTTTGAAAATTTTTATTCCATTATCGTAATAAGGGTTATGTGAAGCAGAAATCATTATTCCATAGTCATATTTTAAAAAGTTTGTATAAAATGATAAAATTGGGGTTGAAACAACTCCAACAAAATCGCTTTTAACGTTAACTGAGTTAAATCCATTAAAAAGTGCATTTTCTAACAAAAAACATGATTGTCTTGTATCTCTCCCAATTATTATTTTTTTTATGTTTTTTTTTGATTTAAAAAGAGAAATTGCTAACTTAAAAATAAATGGTTGGGTTATTGGGAAGCTTCCAACTCTTCCTCTAATTCCATCGGTACCAAAATATTTTTTTTTCATTTTTCATTTAATTTTTCAAAAACATCAATCGCTTGTCTCGCTTCTTTAACATCGTGTACTCTATGAATTTGTATACCTTGCATAATAGCATGAATTGTTGTTGAGATTGTACCACCCAAGCGATCTTTAGGCTTAGAATTCTTATTAATAGCTGAAATAAATCTTTTTCTGGATATCCCTAACATAATTGGACATTCCAATGTATGAAAAATTGATAACTGCTTCAACAACTTTATATTATCTTCCAAATCTTTACCAAAACCAACTCCTGGATCAATAATTATATTTTTCCTGTCAATACCTTTTGATTCACAAAATTTTATCCTATTTTCTAAAAAATCATACACATCAAGAGTTACATCAGAATAATTTGCTTTTCTCATCATTGTTTTTGGGTTACCTGGCATATGCATAAGAATTATAGGAATTTTATATTTTCTTATAATGTCAATACTTTTTTTGTCATTATTTAAAGCACTTACATCATTTATAATTTTGACACCACCTAAAATTCCTAGTTCCATAGTAGTTGAATTCCTTGTATCTAAAGACATATTTATTCTTTTATGGTTTAATAATTGTATTGTTGGTAGCACTCGAAGTATTTCGTCGCTAGGTTTAACTTTGCATGCACCTGGTCTAGTTGATTCACCTCCAATATCAATAAAGTCAGCTCCGTTCTTTATCATTTCCTCAGCGCTTGTAATGTTTTTTTTTAAATCTAAGTTTTCTCCACCATCAGAAAAACTGTCAGGGGTAATATTTAGTATTGAAAAAACTAATAACTTTTTTTTTTTAAATATTTTACTATTTACAGCTAAATTTTTTTTTAGGGAATTTAAACAATCATGTAATTGTTTATTTTTATCAGCAAATTTGTAAAAATCTTCAACCATAAAACTGGTTTTGTAGTTTTTTTTCTTTTCCCTTTTGATAACTTCAATGTAAGAGTAATGGTTACCTCTAACTTCAATAACTTTATTTTTTTGTGAAGCTAAATCTTTTAAGGGTACGAAACCAAATGGTCTTAGATAATATTTAATGTTGTTATAAAGCAAGCAAATCTGAGGAATTAAGACATTGCTGGTTTAGGGTTTAAACCCCCTACTTTTTTATTTTTCTTCCCGGTACCATCAACTGGAAGTGAAGTTTTAATGCCATCTGATTTGTTACTACTATTATCTTTATTTTTGAACTTTCCTTTTTTAATCAACTCGTTGACATCATCACCAGATAATGTTTCATACTCCAGAAGGCACTTTGCTAAACTATGAAGATGTTTGATGTTTTTCTTTAGTACTTTTCTGGCATGATTCTCTGCGTCATCAATAAGGTTTCTTATTTCCTTATCAATAAGTTTAGCAGTTTCATCAGACATACTTTTTCTTTGTGTAACTGACCTACCTAGAAATACATCTTCTTCATTTTCAGAATATCTTAAGGGGCCTAATAAATCGCTCATCCCCCACTCAACAACCATTGCTCTTGCTTTTTGAGTAGCTTGTAGAATGTCGTTTGATGCTCCCGAAGTTATATTATCTTTACCAAAAATTAGTTCTTCAGCAACTCTCCCGCCAAACATCATGGATAGCTTTGCTTTCATCTCTGTTTTGGTTTCAGAGTATCTGTCTCGTTCTGGTAAATTCATTGTAACACCTAATGCTCTACCTCTTGGTATGATAGTCACTTTATGAAGAGGATCGTTACCGGGGGTAAATATTCCAACAAGAGCGTGACCCGCTTCATGATAGGCAGTTAATTCCTTCTCTTTTTGTGTCATAACCATGGAACGTCTTTCAGCACCCATTAAAACTTTATCTTTTGCATCCTCAAAATCTAGCATTGTAACTAATCTTTTATTACGTCTAGCCGCTAATAGAGCAGCCTCATTTGATAAATTAGCTAAATCAGCACCAGAAAAACCGGGTGTACCTCTTGCAATTACTGAAACATCAACATCAGGTGCTAAAGCTATTTTTCTAGTATGAACATCTAGTATTTTTTTTCTTCCCTCTATGTCGGGGTTTGGTACTACAACTTGCCTGTCAAATCTCCCAGGCCTTAACAATGCTGGGTCTAATACATCAGGACGGTTAGTAGCTGCAATCAAAATAACACCCTCAGTTGCGTCAAAACCATCCATTTCAACTAAAAGTTGATTGAGAGTTTGTTCTCTCTCATCATTTCCACCTCCTAGTCCAGCACCTCTATGCCTACCAACTGCGTCAATTTCATCTATAAAAATTATACATGGTGCATTTTTTTTTCCTTGTTCAAACATATCTCTAACTCTACTCGCGCCAACTCCAACGAACATTTCAACAAAATCTGAACCAGAGATTGAAAAAAACGGAACATTCGCTTCTCCAGCTATTGCTCTTGCAAGAAGTGTTTTACCGGTACCTGGAGGTCCTACTAAAAGTGCACCTTTAGGTATTTTACCGCCTAGTCTTTGAAACTTTGTAGGATCTTTTAAAAATTCTACAATTTCTTCTAATTCAGCTTTTGCTTCATCAATTCCAGCAACGTCCTTAAAAGTAACCTTGTCCTTATTCTCGTTAAGCAATTTAGCTCTTGATTTTCCAAAACCCATTGCTCTTCCTGTTCCAGACTGCATTTGTCGCATAAAAAAGATCCAGACACCAATTAATAGAAGCATCGGAAACCATGAAATTAAAACATCCAGTAACCCCGGGGAAGTTTTTTCAAGAGGTTGAGCTATTATTTCAATATTATTTTTTTCTAATTTATCAATCAATCCTAAATCGTTAGGTGAATATGTTGTAAAGCTTGAGCCGTCATTGTACTTACCTAGAATATTGTTACCTCTAATTTGAACGCTTGATACATTACCGTTTTTTACATCATCTAAAAAACTTGAATAGGAAATATTTTTTGTTGATACCTGAGAATTATTAGCGTTGTAAAAATCAACAATAAGGAAAACTAAAAAACCAATTAGCAACCAAACAGCAAGGTTTTTCAAAAAAGTATTATTCATAATCTTTATATAATTATATACTTAAAAATCTCAATTAATATTTAAAAATAATTTTTCCTGGTAATTGGGATTGTAGGTTTAAAATAAAAATTTAAGTCAGGATTTTGTTCACTTAGGAAAGGTATAAAAAATTTACCCTTAATTTTCAAAAGTGGCAGAGAGCTTAAAATGAAAAAATTTAAACAATTTTTTTTAAACGAGAAATACTTTTTTAAAAAAACCCAGTTTTCATTTGTAATTCTTTGACATCCAATACTAAAGTTTTTTGAATATATAAAGAATCTACTGTCCCACAAATAAGATTTACCTTTTGGAATTATTTTTTTTTCTTCTCTAATACTTGAGGTTTCTCTGAATACTAAAATCTTATCTAATTTAATTTCCAACAAGCAACTGTGTAAAGTATATCTAAAACATTGATTAAATTGAATTAATTTTATCAATGCTATTATAGAAATCTCTCTTGGTGGAAATATTTGGCCAGAAGCTGTTGTTAAAATTTTTTTTAAAATCTCAATTTTTAATTCTTTACTCCTTTTTAAAAATTTATTCTTGTCAAATTGAAAAACTCCATACTCCAAAAAAATTAAATTGTTTACAAAAAAATTTCTAATTTTTTTTTCTAACTTCTCATTATTTATTATTGTTTTTGTAAATTCTTTTTCTAATTTTTTTTTTTGACTTTCTGACTTTTTTTCTAGCTCTTTTCTAACTCTTGGTCTTTCATATTTCATATCTAGGTTACTAGAATCTTTAAGCCATCCTATTTTAAAAAACTTACAAGTACTTATTAATCTTTTCTTACTAAAGCCCAACAATGGTCTTATAATCTGCAAATTTTCCTTTATTAAGATTTTTGGAATTGACGAAAGTCCAAGGATAGATGAACTCCTTTTTTTTCTCATATAGTAAGTCTCTAAATTATCATTGAAATGATGAGCCGTCATCAAATGAATTATTTTCAATTTTTTGCTAACATCTAAAATTTTTTCATAACGTGCTTCTCTGGCATTTTTCATATTTAATACGGTTTTTTTATCTCTTTCCCAAGTTAACAAATGAAAATTAATTCCGAGACCTGAAATATAACTTTCAAGCCAATTAGCCTCTTTTGAGGAATTTTGTCTAATTTTATGGTCAAAATGAAACACCGTTATTTTACCTGACTTATTTTTAATCCAGTCCTTCACTAGCATCAGTAATGCCATGCTATCTGGGCCACCTGATATACTAAGACCTACGTGAGGTTTTTTTTCAAAAGTAAAGTTAGTGTCAATAACTGAATTAAACTCATCTTTAGAAATATAGTTCACACTATTCCTTTGGACACTCAAGTTTTTTTATTTCTGATAAGGCTCTTTCTTGAACGTTTTTGGGTGCATCTTTATATTTTATTTCTAATTCAAATAAGACATTACAGGCTTCATCTTTTTTTTTAAGATTTGAGAATGATAAACCAAGCTTCAGAAGGTTATCTGGACCTTTAATTGACTCAGGATATTTTTCTAAACCCTCTCCAAAGGCAATTATAGCTTTTTCAAAGTTCTTTTGAGCATAATAAACTTCACCAAGCCAATATTGTATATTAGGCATTAAATCATCAGGCTCAATTTTTTTTAAATTTTGTAATTCGGTCTCGGCTTCACTGAATTTGCTTGCCCAAAGTAATTTAATGGCATTCTCATATTTTTTTTTTATTTCTGCGTCTGAAAGTTGAATCTTTTTGTTTGTATCAGTTGGCAAACCTAAACTTTGACTTTTAATATCAACTGTTACCTCTTCCTGGTTGAATATTTTACTTGGTTTTTCTTCTTTAGCTGTACTTAATTGTCGTATCTCAAGATTAGATTTTATTTTTATTTGTTCCTCAATTTTTTTTATTCTAGCTTGAAAGTCACTATCAATTAATTTTAATTTTTCGTCTAAATCATTGATTTTATTTTGAATCTCTTCAATCAATCCAAAATTTAATCTATTTTTAGTTTCAACCTCGTCAAATCTTGATTCGTTTCTTGAGATGTAACCTGACGAAATACTTTTTTCAAATTCATCAACTTTCCCCTTTTGAAGATCCGAAATATTTTTTTCTATTCTTTCTAGTCTTTCCAAAACATCATCAATATCAACCTCTTGAGATTCAGATTTTGTAAAATTAAAAACAAGAAGTAAAAAAATTATAATTGATAAATTTTTCATAAAAAAAAAGGGCTAGTGTTATAACTAGCCCTTAGTAAAAGGATATTATTACATATATATATTAGTTGCTTCCAACTACTGTAACCGCTCTTCTGTTTTCAGCCCAAGATTCAGAGGTGCTACCTTCGGCAGCAGGTCTTTCTTTACCATAACTTATAACTGTAATTCTTCCAGCATCTACTCCAAGAGAAACAAGAAAGTCTTTAACAGAATTACCTCTTCTTTCACCTAAAGCAAGGTTATATTCTCTAGTACCTCTTTCATCACAATGGCCTTCAATTATTAATTGAAAACCAGGAGTGGATTTTAACCAGTTTGCTTGACTTTCTAAGACAAAAGCTGCTGCCGAAGTTATATTGAACTTGTCAGTATCAAAATAAATTCTGTCGCCTATCTCATTTTGAAGATAAGCCTGAAGATTAGCTTGTTTTGAATCACCATATTCATAAGATGGTGAGTCTGATGAAGAAGATGCACCACCAATAGTCTCACATCCTGAGAGAAAAAGGAAGCCCACTAAAAGCAATGATAAGTAATTTTTTTTCATAATGTATACCCTTTAATAAAAATAAATAATAATAGTTATCTTTTTACAATCTGTAGGATCATAAGTCAATGTTGCATTGAAACTAATGTAAATAGTTCAGACGTTACGAGGGTTTAAAAAAAACTATTTGTTAAATGTTTTGACTGTACATGAACCAGCACAATCAATGTGGTCATGTGTTGGTATAGACTCAAAAGTAGTGTCTGAGAATAAAGCGTCCCTCCCAACAGATTCCTGATCGTCGAATATTCCACTGTAAGTAAAGTCATCGAAGGATCCGCATGAAGAAAGACTAAAGATTCCAATTAACAGCGCTAGAGATTTAAATTTCATATGAACTTACCTTTATATGTTTTTATATATTTACAGTTTATATGTTGATAAGTCAATGCTATGATTTTTTTTTTTATGGAAGCAAACCTGACCACGCTGGATCAGAGGCATCAGAAGGAGTAATTAGTTCTCTGAGGTTAACTCCAGTCAAATCAATCAGTTTGATTTTTGGGGCAGTTATTTTTCCGTCCGATAATTTCGCCTGACTATAAAAACTTAATACTCTTCCATTTGGTGACCAGGTTGGTCCCTCAACTAAATATGACCTGTAAACAACTCTTTCCCCTTTGCCGTTTGTATACATAACACCTATATAAAATTCACCATTCAAAAACTTAGTAAAAGCGATTAAATCACCTCTTGGAGACCAAACAGGAGTTGCATACTTACCGTTTCCAAAACTAATTCTTTTTATTTTTTTTGTTTTCAGATTCATAACATATATTTTCTGACTACCACTCCTATCTGATTCAAATGTTACAAAGTTACCATCAGGTGAATAAGAAGGTGCCGTATCTATGCCATCATATCTAGTAAGCCTATTGAGTTTCTGAGTTTTTAGATTCATCTCATAAATATCTGTATTACCGCCTCTAGCTAGACTCATTATCAATTTTTTTCCATCGGGAGAATATCTAGGGCTAAAAGTCATTCCAGGAAAATCACCCAAAATTTTTTGAAATCCTGTTGCTAAATCAAGTATAAATATCCTTGGGATTCTATTGTTGTACGATAAATAAGCTATCTCTTGTGCTGCGGGGGAAAATCTAGGTGTCAGGGCTAAATATGAACCGTCTGTTAAAAATTTGTGATTTTCACCGTCCTGATCCACAATTGCTAATCTTTTTTTTCTATTACTTTTTGGTCCAGACTCTGAAATATAGACAATTCTGGTGTCAAAATAACCTGATTCTCCTGTTATTCTTTGGTAGATTATATCAGAAATTACATGAGCAATTCTTCTCCAATTACTAATTTCAGTTGTTAATTGTTGGGCTACCATTTGTTTTTCTGAAAAAACATCCCAAAGCCTAAATTCAATTACTAGGCCTTGGTTTCTTTTAAATGATAATCTACCATGAATAAGACCTTGTGAAGTAGTCAATTTCCAATCAGAAAACGAAGGAGTATCATTAAATTTAATTTTTTTTTCTAAAAATGTATCTTCAGGTAAAACTTTAAATAAACCTGATCTCTGAAGATTATTGGAAACAACATTATTAATTTTGGTTGAAATTTTTGCTTCCTCAACCGAATTTGCGTTAAATTTTAACAAAGCAACGGGTATAGGTTCGGTGTTACCCCTAGTGATATCAATTCTTAACTCTGCAAAAGCTTTCAAAGGGAAAATTATTAATAATAAAAGAAAAATTAGATTCTTCATGAATTTGATTCTATAACTATAGAAAGTATTTTCAAAAGGAATTAATTTAAACTTTGAGATGGATCAAAATCAAGAATAATTTCTTTCCAAGTCTCATATTTTTTTTTTGGTACTTGAAGTTTTTTACATTCAGGGTGATTGACTGCCCGCATCGCACTCTCTGATGCTGCACGAAAAAAAGTATTATTGAGCTTACTGTCTGTAAGTAATTTAGCATATACCACTTCTCCATCTTCGTTCAATTTAATTCTAATTGAAACTATCAATTTTTTTAAATCTTTTGCTCCCGCTGGAACTATCCAACA
>CACBBU010000015.1 GCA_902537615.1 uncultured Alphaproteobacteria bacterium | reverse complement strand
TTGTTTCAAGAGAAAGAGAAGTCCCTCCAGTTCTGTCAAATCTTGACCCAATTTTAGAAGATGAGGGTTTTTATGGAATTAAATTAGCTATTGAAGACAACCTTACAACGGGAAGATTTTTAGGCCATGATTATAAAGCTGAATTTCATAGAATTTTATTGGAAGAGAATTTGGAGACAGAATTTAACAAACTTTTAAAAAAAGGAAAAAAGTTTTTTGTTGTGGATCTAAATGAAGACGAGTTATTGTCTTTAATGAAAATTCCAGAAATTGACGATGTAATAGTTTTCAATGTAAGAGCAAAAAACGATTCTTTAAGAAATGAGAAATGTAGGAAAAACTTCTTTCACATTCCTCCAAGTTATTCTATCCTTTCAGATGCACTTACTCAGTATTTAGTAAAAAAAAAATGGAAAAAATGGTTTTTGGTAACAGGACCTGATAAAAATGACCAGATTTATTCTAATGCACTTAAAAGCTCTGCTAAAAAGTTTAATATTAAGATTAAAGAAGAAAAAACTTGGGACTTCACGGCTGATTTAAGAAGAACAGCCGGAAAAGAAGTCCCAATATTCACTAAAGGTTCAAATTACGATGTTTTAGTAGTTGCTGATGAAGATGGAGAGTTTGGGGAATATCTTGCATACAGAACATGGGATCCAAGACCTATCGCTGGAACACAAGGTCTGAAACCAAATTCATGGCACCGTACTCACGAACAATGGGGGGCAACTCAGATGCAAAATAGATTCAGAAGAGAAAGTGGTAGGTGGATGACAGAAGTTGATTATCATGCATGGATAGCAGTAAGGGCTGTAGGAGAATCAATTACAAGAACTCAAACTAATGATGTTGAAGAGGTTCAAAAATATTTATTAGGTGAGAAATTTGGTTTGGGTGCTTACAAAGGAGTAAAAGTATCTTTTAGATCGTGGAATGGTCAATTAAGGCAGCCTGTATTATTAGCCGCACCAAGATCAATGGTGTCTGTTTCTCCTCAGGAGGGTTATATTCATCCAGTAAGTGAACTTGATACATTGGGGAAAGATCAACCCGAATCTACTTGTAAATTTTAAAAATTTTAATACATTAATCAAATGATTAAGTTTTTTTTAACACCCATAATTTTTATTACGATAAGCTTATCCAGCGCAAAAGCTAATCTTGCTTACATAACTAATGAAAAAGATAATACTGTAAGCGTTATTGATATAAAAAAGAAAAAAGTTATTAATACCGTAAAGGTTGGACAAAGACCCCGAGGAATAATTATGACTAAAGACGGTAAGTTAGTGCTTATTTGTGCTTCAGATGATGATAGAGTTGAAGTTAGAGACGCAAAAACAATGAAATTAAAATATCATCTACCGTCAGGACCAGATCCTGAGTTGTTTATATTGTCTCCTGATGACGACACTCTTTATATCGCTAATGAAGACGACGCGATGGTCACAGTTGTTGATATGAATGATAAGATGATTATTGATGACATCCCTGTTGGTGTAGAACCTGAAGGAATGGGACTTACAAACAATGGGAAAATTTTAGTTAACACTTCCGAAACTACCAACATGGCTCATTTTATTGATGCAGAAACTTTAGAGATAGTAGAAAATGTTTTGGTTGATGCAAGACCTAGGGTTGCAATGTTTACACCTAATGACAAAGAAGTTTGGGTATCTGCAGAAATTGGAGGTACAGTTAAAGTCATTGACCCAAGCTCTAAAGAAGTTACACATACTATCGGATTTGAGATTCCTGGAGTCAATGAAGAGAGTATTCAGCCAGTTGGTGTCAGGCATACTAAGGATGGTAAATATACTTTTGTGGCACTTGGACCGGCTAACAGAATTGCAGTTATTGATCAGAAAACAAAAGAAGTAATTAAGTATTTGCTTGTTGGTCAGAGAGTATGGCAGTTAGCGTTCACTCCCGATCAAAAAACCTTACTAAGCACAAATGGAGTTAGTAACGATGTTTCATTTATTAATGTTGATAAACTAAAGGTTGAAAAGTCAATTAAAGTTGGAAGATTTCCTTGGGGTGTTGTTATAAGCCCAAATTAGTTTCTTCCAAACTAGATCTAGAATAATGACTGTTGCATTAGAAATAAAAAACGTGTCCCACAGGTTTGGTGATTTCACTGCACTTGATGATGTTAGCTTAAATATTAATTCTGGTGATTTTACAGTTCTTCTTGGATTAAATGGTGCTGGTAAAACCACTCTTTATTCATTAATTACAAGACTTTACAACAATAACTCAGGTTCTATTCAGATTTATGGATTTGATGTTAGGGAAGATTCGGTAAATGCTCTTAAAAACATTGGTGTTGTTTTTCAACAGCCAACACTTGACCTTGACTTAAGTGTGAGAGAAAACCTTCAATATCATTCGTCTCTTCATGGAATAAGTTCCTTAGATGCTAACAAAAGGATTGATAATGAGATTGTTCGAATCAAGTTAGAAGACAAGATAAAAAACAAAATCAGATCGCTGTCAGGTGGACAAAGACGACGAGTTGAAATTGCCAGATCACTACTTCATAAGCCAAAACTATTATTATTAGATGAACCGACAGTAGGTTTAGATATAGGTTCAAGACAAATGATTTTAGATCATGTAAAAACATTATGTAAAAAAAATAATCTAGCAGTTCTTTGGGCAACCCACTTAATTGACGAAATTGACAAAGGAGAGAAGGTTATCATCATAGATAAAGGAAAAGTTCTTGAGTCCGGAGATGTATCAAAAGTTATTAAAAAAACTAAAACAAAGAACATAAGGGATGCTTTTAATAAGTTAGTCGGGATTAAATAAGTATGGATTTAATAATTTATATTAGGTGTTTTAAAGGTATTGTTTTAAGAGAAGCCTTGAGATTTGTTCATCAAAAAGAACGCTTTTTTTCTGCCCTAGTCAGACCACTAGTTTGGCTTGGAATTTTCGCTGCAGGTTTTAGGTCCGTGCTTGGAGTTGCTATCATTCCTCCTTATGAAACCTATATACCCTATGAGGTTTACATAGCACCAGGCTTGATCGCTATGATTCAATTGTTTAATGGTATGCAAAGTTCGTTGTCCATGGTTTACGACAGAGAGATGGGAAGTATGAAAACCATGCTAGTAAGTCCCATACCAAGATGGTTTTTATTAATTTCAAAATTACTTGCAGGTGTATTCGTGTCTATACTTCAAGTTTATGCTTTTTTAATGATAGCATCGTTGTGGGATATAATACCTCCTATTTCTGGATATTTTACAATTCTTCCTGCCTTAATAATTTCAGGTTTGATGTTGGGGTCCTTAGGAATGTTTTTATCATCTGCCATTAAACAACTAGAAAACTTTGCAGGTGTAATGAACTTTGTCATCTTTCCAATGTTTTTCGCCTCATCGGCACTTTATCCTTTATGGAAAATAGAAGAGACTAGTGAATGGTTATACTATGTTTGTTTTTACAACCCATTTACCTATGCAGTAGAGTCAATTAGATTCTCTCTCTATTCGCAAATTAATATAGAGTACACCATTGGTATTCTTCTATTTACATTTATATTTTTATTTTTGTCAATTTTGGGATATGATCCTGCACGAGGAAACCTTCAGAAAAAAGGAGGAAAATAAAATGACTAACTTTTTTAAATTTTTTTTTGTAACTCTTTTTATCTCTTCATTAGTTTTGGCTAAAGGAGATCTTGCAATTCGAGCAAAAAAATTAGAACTAAAACTTGGCTCTGATACAAGTGATTATGATATGTCTCAAAAAGTTTTTGAAATGGAGACTGGAAAGGCTTATAGACTTGAAATTTCAAGCATGGGTTTTAAGGAATATGAAATTGAAGCTGAGGATTTTTTTAGAAACATATGGGTACGGTCTATTGAAATTGAAGGAATAGAATTAGACGTGCCTGTTATTAATGAAATTGAGTTAGAAAGGGAGGGTGAGGTTGAAATTAAATTCGTTCCTATTCGTCCCGGTAATTACGAGTTTGAAATAGAGGGCTTGCAAAGCAAAGGAATGGTTGGAAAATTTATAGTTAAATAACTAAATAATAAGGAGAAGAGATATGAAAAATAATTTTTTCAAAGTTTTAATTGGCGCTGTGATTTTGACTTTTTCGACAGAAGTTTACGCCAACGCACCTGAAGAGCCACCAAAAAAATGGCCATGCGACCAGGTTTATAACCCTAAGCTTAATTTAACAGCGATTTGGCAAGGTCCTCCAATTGAGCAAGAACTTAAAGATTGGTGGAAGGACGATGATGTGATTGAATATGTAAACAAGCTTGCTGATCCTGTATTAGAAGAAACTGTAGGAGTTGAACTTATTGAAGAATTCGCGAAAAAATATTCCTATTTTGGATTTATTAAAAAACCAGAACAAAAACAAAAATTGACTTACTTATTTGCCGGTCTTTATCAAAAAGCCAAAGATAGAAGAAATAGACAATATATCGGAATAATAAAGTTTGTTGAAAGGCAAGACTCAATTAGGAACGCGATTGGCTCATCCTCAAAATTGATTAGAAAATATAGAAAAGCAAAATTAGATGAAAAAGACCCAAAATTTGTTGAAGCATCTGCTCAGCTTAAGTGGAATACCAGAGTCTTTGATCAGCGCACTAGGTTAACCGAATACATATGCGAAGAACCTGTTTTTAATACTCAAAGGTTAGGCTATCAGGCGAGAAAAATACTTTCGTACTTACAATAACTTAGATTGGTTCTAATAAATGAATCTAATATGAATAATTGAATCAGATTATCTTAATCTTTAATAAGTATAAATATTCCAACTCACAATTATGTGAGTTCCAAACTATAAAAGGAGTAAATTATGGCTTGGACTAAACCAATGATTTCTGAGATCTCTGTAGGTCTAGAAATCAACTCTTACGCTTGCGCTGAGAAGTAATCTTAGCTAAAGCAAAAGATAAGCCCCTTGAGTCTAATTAGCCTTGAGGGGCACTTTTTTAGTGTTAATTTTTTTTAAAGCTAAATTTAAAAGAGGAAACAATTTTATGCTTAAAATTCTTGTCTTAGGCTCTGCAGCAGGAGGTGGTTCACCTCAATGGAATTGTAATAGTCACGTAAGTAAACTTGTAAGACAAGGATCAGATGGCACCACCCCCAGAACACAATCATCTATTGCCGTTACCTCAAATAATAAGGAATGGTTCCTTTTTAATGCCTCTCCTGATCTAGGTTCCCAAATTTTAAAAAACGAACAAATGCATCCCCAAAAAGATCTTAGGCACAGTCCTATAAGCGGAGTTGTCTTAACAAACGGAGACGTTGATCATGTCGCTGGCCTTTTAACTCTTAGAGAAAGACAAAATTTATCTGTTTATGCACATAAAAGAGTTCATTCTGTACTAAAAGAAAATTCAATTTTTAATGTTTTAAATCCTGATTATGTAGATAGAAGAGAGATGTCAATGAACACAAACTTTGAATTAAAAAACAAAGATAATGTTGGTTCGGGTATTGAGGTTGAAGCGTTTGAAGTCCCGGGAAAGATTGCTTTATGGTTGGAAGATGAGTCAAAGGGAGAAAACTTTGGAACACAAGAGGGAGACACAATTGGTTTGAAAATATCATCCAAAGATGATGGTAAATTTTTTTTCTACATACCAGCCTGTGCTGAAATAACCGATGACTTGGCTGATAGAATAAGGGGTTCAGAAATGATTTTATTTGATGGTACTTTATGGAAGAATGATGAAATGGCAAGTTCAAAAGTTGGAGAAAAAACTGGTCAAAGAATGGGACATATGAATAACTCAGGAGAAAATGGGTCTATGCATGCACTTAAAGATTTAAATATTAAAAATAAGATTTATATTCATATTAATACAACTAATCCAATTTTAATTCCTACTTCAAATGAAAGAAAAATTGTTGAGGAAAATGGATGGGAAGTAAGTTATGATGGAATGGAGATAAATTTATGAATAATACAGCAATAAAGCTTAAAGATGAATTAACACCAATGACAGACAAAGAGTTTGAACAAAAGCTTAGAAACATTGGAAAAGAGAGATATCACGATAACTGCAAGTTTCACCATTTGTTACATAGCGGGATGCTCAACAAAGGACAAGTTCAAGCTTGGGCGTTGAACAGATATTACTATCAGATTAATATTTCAATAAAAGACTCCGCGCTTATGTCTAGAATAAAAGATCCGGACCTCAGGAGAGTTTGGATTAAAAGAATTCTTGATCATGATGGAAGAAAGGACGATGAGGGTGGAATTGAGCGATGGTATAAATTAACAGATGGCTTAGATTTAGATAGAGACTATGTTAAATCCACAGAAGGAATACTTCCTGCTACTCGTTTTGCTGTGGATGCTTATGTTACTTTTGTTAAAGAGAAATCTTTACTAGAAGGTGTGACATCGTCATTAACAGAACTTTTTGCACCTAAAATTCATAAAGAAAGAATTGTAGGTATGCTTGAAAATTACAATTTTATTAATGATGTTACAATGGCATATTTTAAGAAAAGAGTTGATCAAGCAACTGATGACGCCGATTTTGTTCTAGGTTATGCAATTGAACATGCAAAAACTAGAGAGGAACAAGAGTCTGTATGTGAAGCGTTGAAGTTTAAAACTGATGTTCTATGGGTTATGCAAGATGCTTTATATCATTCATATATAAATGGGCATGTTCCACCAGGTTCCTTTATGCCAGAAGATTTCAATGACAGATATACTGAAGATAAATGATAATATTATTCCAAAATTTCCTAAACATGTTAAGTTTAGGTTCAATAAAGCAAGAAAAGAATGGGTTATTCTTGCTCCGGAAAGACTTGTTAAACTGGACCCGATTGCAGTTGAAATTCTCCAACTGGTTGACGGAGAGAAGACAGTGAAAATTATTGCAAGCGAACTAAGTAAAAAATTTAATGCGCCAGAAGAGACTATTCTTACAGACGTAAAAGAAATGTTACAAGATTTATCAGATAAAGGCTTTATTCAAGAAAATGGATGACATTAATAAAACAAAACTTAAGAAAGCATCTGAACACGGTATTCAGGCTCCACTCGCATTATTAGCGGAGCTATCCCATAGGTGCCCTTTACAATGTCCCTATTGCTCTAACCCAGTTCAACTTGAAAAAAAAACAGGTGAATTGACTACGGATGAATGGAAATCAGTAGTTGATCAGGCAGTTGAAATGGGCATGCACCAGATACATCTTTCAGGAGGTGAACCTACTGTAAGACAGGACCTTGAAGACATTGTTGAGCATTGTACAGAAAAAGGACTTTATACCAATTTAATTACCTCCGGTGTACTGCTAAATTTAGATAGATTAAAAAAACTTGAGAAATTAGGATTAGAACATGTTCAGCTGTCATTTCAAGATACTGATACAGAGAATGCTGATAGGATTGGTGGGTTTAAGGGCGGACATGAAAAGAAATTAGAAGTTGCAAAGTGGGTTAGAGAAGTTGATTTGCCTTTAACTTGTAATTGCGTGGTCCATAGGCAAAACATTGATAATTTGGAAAACTTCATTCAAATGGCACTTGACCTTGACGCTGAAAGAGTTGAAATTGCACAAGTTCAGTATTACGGGTGGGCGCTTAAAAATAGAGCAGCTTTTATTCCTACACCAGAACAACTTGATCACGCAACTGAAATAGTTGAAAAAGCAAGAATTGATCTAAAAGGTAAATTAGTAATAGATTACGTAATTCCAGATTATTATGCTAAACATCCTAAAAATTGTATGGGTGGATGGGGAAGAAGATTCCTTAATATGAACCCTAAGGGAGATGTACTACCTTGTCATGCGGCCGAAACAATTCCCCATTTAAAATTTGATAACGTTAGAGAGAAAAGTCTGAAATGGATATGGGAGAATTCGGAAGCCTTTAATCTTTACAGAGGCACAGATTGGATGCCAGATCCCTGCAAATCATGTGACAGAAAAGAAATAGACTGGGGTGGATGCCGTTGTCAAGCAATGGCGTTGACTGGAGATGCAAAAAATACAGATCCAGCCTGCTCAATTTCTCCTTTACATAGTGAAATATTTTCAATGGCTGCAGAGGAAGCAAGAAGAGCTCCGCCAGAATTTATTTACAGAAGATATGGTGTAAGATTCAATTCTCCTATATAGCGGTTACTTCATTTGTACATGATGATATCCGTTATCATTGTGATTGACAAATCAGCTTTAAGTTATTAAATATTTGTTAATAGAAACTACTAATAGAAGGATATAAAATGAAAAAATTTTTTTTAGCACTTGTATTTGCAGTATTTTCATCAAGTACATTTGCTGCAGACCTAACTATTGAAATGTTAAACAAAAACCCTGAGACAAAAAAAAGAATGGTCTATAGCCAAGAAGTAGCTAAAATTGACGCCGGCCAAACTATTGAATGGGTTCCCACTGATAAAGGTCATAATGTTGAGATGCTTGCTGGTCCAAGTGGATATGAGCTTCCTAAAAAAACTAAAATGAATAAACCAGTAACTATGACTTTTACCGTTCCTGGAATTTATCTGTATCAATGTTCTCCACATGCTGCAATGGGTATGATTGGTTTAATTGTTGTAGGTGGAGACACTTCCAATATGGATGCTATAAAAACTGCTAAAGTATCTGGAGGTAAATCCAAGAAGAAAAGAGATAAACTATTAGGTAGTCTATAAATCATAAAAATATTCTGGTCTAACTTATAAATTAGGCCAGATATTTTGTTTCTCTACATTAACTGCTATATTTCTTAAATTGATCTAAAATTTTATTAATAAAATCAAAATTTGACCCCATTTGTCAGATAATTTAATTTTTATAATTTTGCTGATTAATTTAATATAGAATTAAATCTAAAGAAATGTAATTAAATTATTGTACAGGCGCTCTGCCTTTAATAAGAGCATCTGTTGTGCTATCTCTCTTTTTTCTCTTACCAGGATATAAACTTAGAGTTGGAATTTTATGTTTTAAGAGAATTTTATCAATGTCTTTTTGATTTTCTTTAATAAATCTATTAAGCTTTTTCTTCCAATCTGTTTCACCTGCCCTGACACCCATAGTTGTATAATAATCCATTCTTCCCCAACCTTGATCAGTGGTCTCTAGTGGAATAAAGGTGTATTTAGAACTGTCATAACCTTTTTTTTCTAAGTAGTAAACTGCAATCGGCCCTGACATAAAAACAATATCTACAAGACCATCTATTAAATCTTCGACCATAGACTCCCCTATAACTGCTTTTCTGGGATCAAATGTAAGTTGGTAAGGTCTAACTTTGCCCATTAGATTATATCTTTGTAAAACAAATGTTGGAGGTGTTCCTGCTTGCACTCCTATGCTTAAATCTGCAAGCTGTGGATGGTTTGGTCTATCAACTTCAATGCCACTATCTTTAAGAAATACCATACCATATGACCATCTCATATAGGGTACTGTGTTTAATACTAACTCGTTACTAGCGGTAATTCCGATAATGATATCGCATTTCTTTTTATCTAAAGTATTTCTTACATATCCGATAACTTGAGGGAAAAACTCGTAAACCACCGGTATGTTAAGCTTTTTTCCAAGTAACTCAGCAATATCATTTTCAAAACCTTCTCCGTTCTCGTTAGAAAATGGAAGATTTGATGGGTCTGCACATACCCTTAGGTTCTGAGTATCAACAGCTTCGATTGCAGATTCTCTTGCATTGACTTGAATATTTAAAACCAATGCAATGAGAATCAATAATAATTGGTACATTATGTAAGTTATTCAGCTTCTTTAAACTTTGGTAGTTTAGGTAATCTTACGCCTCTTCTAATCTTACCTTCGGCTCTGGCTTTTACGTATCTATACATGTCCTCAACATGAGGAGCAACGTTAGTGTTAGCTCCGAAAGCAGGCATAACATTTCCTTTTTGAGCACCTTCTGCTTCACCTCTACCATTCATGATTACGTTGAAAAAATCATCATAAGATAAACCCTCTTGTAATGATACCATAAGCGAAGGAGCATATGTGCTACCCATGGCATCTGGGCCATGACAAACGTGACATTCAGCATGATAAGCTCTCCAGCCTTTGTAAGTGGCAAAATCCATCCATCCGTATTGCATTTCAACAAGACTATCATCAGCTCTGCAATCTTCTAGGTCTTCCTCAGAAACCATGTCAACAGCTTTATCTTTACATTTTATTTGAATCAAGTTAAGGGGGGTTCCATCATCTTTTAATCTGTCACCTTTACCGTACTTAATTACATATGTTGGGTTGTCATCTTTATCATAAGCTGGTTCCACAGCTTCGGGTGTAGGTATGGCCTTAGCACCAAAGCCAACCACTAGAAACACAGCGAGTGCGAGTATATTAAAGTTTGAGTTCATAATTTCATCCCTATTTATTTATTAAATCTATTTATATTATTTATATTGTAAATAACTGGTAAAACGCAACACTTTATTGATTTTTTTTTTACAAAAAAAAAGCCCGAACAATACTGTTCGGGCTCTTTTAAACAAGTTTCTATCCTGCTACTACGGTAAAGCAAAGACAGTTAATACACCACCTAGGGCAGTGTGGTTACTTAGTGCAGAATATGCACCCACAGCACCTAAACCTGCAGTTGGGTCAGTAAGACCAGCAGCTAGACCAATTCCAGCCCATCCACCAACACCTGATAGGATACCAACATACTGCTTACCTTTATGAGAGTAAGCCATGAAGTTACCAATAATACCAGAAGGTGTTTTGAACTTGAATAGTTCTTTACCAGTTTTACTTTCAACAGCTTTAGCATAACCTTCTAATGTTCCATAGAAAGTAATTCCGCCAGCTGTAGCCAACGCACCACTCCATACTGAGAATGGCTCTGGGTTAGACCATACGATCTTACCTTTGTCAGCATCCCATGCAATGAAGTTACCTAAGTGAGTACCGCCTGGAGCTGGGTACATTGATAATGTAGCACCAACATAAGCGTTACCAGCTACGTAGTCTACCTTGAATGGCTCATAGTCCATACAAACGTGGTTTGTTGGAACCATGAATAAACCAGATAGTCTATCGTATGCAGCAGGCTGTTGGTCTTTTGAACCTAAAGCTGCTGGGCAGATGTTAGTAGTGTTAACATCTTCACCTTGGTGTGCAGTTGAGTATCTGTCAACAACTTGTGGACGACCTGTTTTCATGTCAACGTGAGTTGCCCAGTTCACAGCAGGATCGTACTTCTCAGCTACTAATAGCTCACCAGAAGCTCTATCCATTGTGTAAGCAAAACCGTTTCTGTCAAAGTGTACAAGTGCTTGACGATTTTTACCTTTTACTTTCATGTCAACAAGAATCATCTCGTTAACACCGTCGTAATCCCACTCATCATATGGAGTCATTTGGTATAACCATTTAGCCATACCGTTGTCTGGGTTACGAGCGTTAATTGTCATAGACCATTTGTTGTCACCTGGACGAACAACTGGGTTCCATGTAGATGGGTTACCTGTACCGTAATACAAAGTATTCAAGCTAGAGTCATATCCGTAGAAACCCCAGATTGAACCACCACCAATTTTCCATGCATCACCAGGCCAAGTTTTCAATGAAGAATCTTTACCGATTGGTTTTAACATAGAAGTAGTTTTGTTTGGATCAACAAGCATGTCCTTATCTGGACCCATGCTGTATGCTCTCCAAAGTCTTTTACCACTGTTGATATCATACTGTGTCCAGTTACATCTAACACCGAACTCAGCACCAGAACAACCTACACCAACCATATCTTTGATGATGAAAGGCTGACCTGAACCAGTAGAAGCTGAAACACCATATTTACCAGTACCAGCGTGTAGGTTAGTTGTAACCCACTTTTCTTTACCAGTTTTAGCGTCTAAAGCAATTACTGAAGTATCAGCAGCATGTAGAACAATAGTACCATTAGGGTGATAGTTAACACCACGGTTTACGTTGTCACAGCACATAACTGAGATAACTCTGTCCATAGTTTCACCACCTGGATACTTACCACCTTTTACAGGGTTGTATTTCCACATGATTCTTTGGTTATCATTAAGATCTAAAGCGTACACAATGTTAGGAATGGCAGTATGTACATACATAGTGTCACCAATAACAAGTGGACCACCTTCGTGACCTCTAAGAACACCAGTAGAGAAAGTCCATGCAACTTTCAAGCTACCAACGTTACTTTTGTTGATCTGATCCAAAGCAGAGTAACGATGTCCAGCGTAGTCACCAGACTGTTGTACCCATTGGCTAGGATCTTTCATCATTCTTTCAATTTTAGAATTAGCACTTACTGCAAGAGGAAGAGCTAACGCAGCTGAAGCAATGATGCTTTTTTTCAAAATACTCATAAAGTATTTCTCCTTTATTACGGTTAATAATATGGGTAGAAACTACCCGGTTACATGGGAATCAATACCAGAACAAAGAAGTTCTTAAGTGTTTGATTTCCTCCCGTTATACATATTATTTGTGAATACTTCATATTCAAGTCAAAAATGAATAGTAGATGAATAAAAAACCAAAAAAACCATTAACAATTGAAAATCATTATTAATATCAGCAGCTTATGTGAAAAAAAAAATAGTTAAAAATCTGTGGATAAATGTGATAAAAATGAATACTAGATGAACGCTTTAGAAAGGAAAAGTTCAGATTTAAAAAAACATTAAGTATTTCAATAACTTATAATACCAAAGTTTTTAATCATTGATTTGTTATCTGTTTGTAATTAATTTTGATATATTGCAAAGTTAAAATTATGAGATATTTGTACAAAGAATTTATTTTAATGACCGTTGTGGTTTTCATCAGCTTTAGTTCTTTTGCGAAAGATAAGCCACCTGAACCTATAACTTGGAACAATGATTTAAAGGAATGGATATTTGGTGAAGACGTTATTAAAGATGGAAGCCATCTATTTTCACTTGATACACCTTACAGAGCTCTAGACGCCGCAATCGTACCAATTTCAGTAAATTTTAATCAACCACAATTTGAGGAGAATTTTGTAAAGTCCTTAACGCTTATAGTGGATGAAAACCCTTCTCCAGTTGTATCAAAATTTAATTTTACGCCTAAAGTTGGTAATGCAAGTATTACAACTAGAATCAGAATTGATAAATACACATATGTCAGGGCCGTTATTGAGATGAACAACGGTGAAAAATATATGAATGCTAGTTTTGTTAAAGCAGCTGGAGGTTGTTCGGCACCTAGTTTGGCTGATATGGATGCTGTTATGGCAAGATTGGGTAAAATGAAAATGAAATTTTTCGAAACTGGAAACAAAAATTCTCTTAGTAAAGCGCAATTTTTAATAAGCCATCCTAATTATTCAGGACTGCAATTCAATCAACTGACTAGAGCAGAAATCCCTGCTCATTTTGTAAATTATATTAAAATTGAACAAGATGACGAATTAATCTTAGAGGCTTATCCCGATATTTCACTTTCAGAAGATCCCGCTATTACATTTCACTTTCACGACACTGGAAAACCTTTAAAAGTACTAGTAAAAGATAGCGACGGTAAAGAATTTGCTAATGATTTCCCTTTATCAAGTGTGATTTCAAAAAACTTTTAAAAGCATTCAAGCTCTGATGCAGCTTGTGCTCTAAACAATTTGTCCATTCTCTCTTTTGATAAACCAACACTTTTAAATGCCTCTTCCCGTGGACTTGCTCCCTCCCACAGTCTAGCAATTGCCTCTGCTTGAGCATATTCCTCATACTTTATTCTTTTTGCTATTTCATCAATTGCACATGAGCATTTTGCCATGAAGTCTCTATTTGATTGATTAGAGCTCATGCAGGCAAAAACAAATTCTGATCTCGCTAATGTCGGAAAATCACTAGACTTTAACGATGAAGAAAAGGTTATAATTGTAAACGAAAGTAAAATTAGTGTTTTTAGCATTAGCTTGATTCCTTTCTTTTTTTATATTCATCTCTAAGCTCTTGGTTAGTTCTAATTCCTTGATATTGTAAAATTTCTTTAACCATGTCTGTAGGGTCATCTAAATCCTTAATATAAGTCTCTATTTGATAAATAAAACCAGGAATATCCTCTGACATTGTTAATACAAACTTTTTAGTCTTATATCTAGAAACTCTATTTTTTAACTTAGTTTCGAGAAATGGTTGAAAAGAGATTTGCTTACCAACTAATTTGTTACCCTGAAACTCTAAGTCTACGTCTTTAATTTCAGTAGCTGCTATTGTATGCCTTATTCTACTTCTAAAAAAAAGCGCATTACCACCGGTCAATCTTTGCATATCACGTGCATCCCTCTCAAAAAAAAGCATAAAAACTGGGTTACCTTTAGCACCAATTTGTGGTGGAAACCTTACTTTATTTCTGCCCTTAAGATACCTAAAAGTTATGTGCTTTGTGTTATCATCTTCAACTTTTACAATATTTAATACTACATTTCCTACAAAGTTATCTTCTCTAGTAGATTCTTTTGAAAACTTGTAATAAATACGAGAGGGCTCGGTTATAGTTTTTAAATGTTCATCAATAAACAGTGCAATATTGGCGGAGGACATTTCTTTTATAAGTTCAAGTTTAAACTCTTCAGTTCCCCATTTTGTTCTCTTTTCCTCAGCATTTTCAGCTTTATTAAAATCATTTTCAATGGGATTTTCTTCTTGCGATCTAGTGGTATTTGTGGATACAAATATTATAGTTAATATTAATAAAGTAACTTTAAATAAATTTGAAAATCTATAGAATGCAATCATAATTATTATTTATGGTTTAAAACAATTTATTTTTCAACAAAGAATTCAAAATTATGAAAAAAAATTACAAAAATATTTCTGTTATCTCCACCGGCTCATGGGTTCCAACAGATCTGGATAAAAGTAAAAAAATTAAAAATACCTACAAAATACTAATTAATGAACTTACATTAGATGCCTTTATAGGAATTCATGATTTTGAAAAGAAAAAGAAACAGAAAATTGCTATATCATTATCCCTAGATGTTGCTGATAACATCTCGGAGATAGAGCATAAAATTGAAAATTTTGTCTCATATGAGCATATAGTTTCTGACATCAAAACTATTCTCAAAGAGGGACATATTGATTTGTTAGAAACTTTAGGTGAAAAAATTGTTGATTTATGTTTTAAGGATAAGAGAGTTCAGACTATTAATATTAAATTAGAGAAACTTGAAGTTTTCAAAGAGGCCATCAGTGTTGGAATTGAAATATTTAGAAAAAAACCCTCTAATAACTCAGTTAAAGAAAATCTGTCTAAAGCAGATTAGCTATTCATGTGGATAGTAAAAATTGGTGGAAGTTGGTTAAAAAACCCTAAATTACCTATATTAATTAATTCCCTTCAAAAATTCTCTAAACAAAAAATTGTTTTAGTTGTTGGTGGCGGAGTTTTTGCTGAAACAGTTAGAAGTGTTTATAAATCTATCAAAATGAACCAAGAAACAGGCCATATTTTAGCAATGAAAGCCACAGAGATTTTTGCATATTATTTAAAGGCAATTAACCCAAATATTTCTATTACATTTAAGATTACTAACTTTTTTGTAAAAAACCTTAATTTGTGGCTCCCAACTGAAATATTAAGTTATGAAGAAAAATTTGAAAAAAACTGGGAATCAACATCTGATTCAATTGCAACTTGGCTTTATTCTAATACTAAATCAAAAGGAGTAATATTTATTAAGTCTCTAAGTTTCTTAAATGAGGAAAAACTAAAACTTAAAGATCTACAAAAAAAAAACATTATGGATCTCAATGTAAAAAAATACATAACGAGAAAAAAAAATCTTAAAATTGTTGGACCTGAGATAATTGATTTGTTTGAAAATTCCACTGATTGGGAATATATTGTTTCAAAGTTAAGTAAAGTAGTAGTATGAGTGATAAAGATAAAAAATGGGCGTGGGTGTTAACTGGATCGGGACATTTTTTTAATGAAACCATTGAATTAATAAATACGCTAAAAAAAGTTGATATTTTTGTATCAAAGGCAGCTGAGGAAGTTTTAGTAATGTATAAAAAAAAAGGAAAGATTTCTAAAGATATTAAAATTTACAAAGATAATTCAGCAAGTTCTGTATCAGTGGGTAAATTTTATAAAGGTACTTATCACACCCTTGTAATGGCTCCAACATCAAGTAATACGGTAGCAAAATGTGTATATGGTATTTCCGACTCTTTAGCTTCAAATATTTTTGCCCAGGCAGGGAAATGCAAAGTTTTTTGTATTTATTTTCCATGTGACACAGCTCCGGAATTAAAGACATTAGCACCTAGTGGTTTTGTTGATGTTTATCCGAGAGATATTGATTTAGAAAATGTAAAAAAATTAAAAAAATTTTCTCAAACAGACGTTGTTTTGAGTTTTAAAGAGTTAGAAAAAAAAGTTATTTTGAGGGATAAAAATGTCTGAAAAAATTTTATTTTTGACTGGAAAATTGGCTAAAAGACAACTTGAGAGAATTCTTAACTCAATGAAACCTGAGTTTAGTTACCAAATTAATCAAATAGGAGTTAACGTCGCTGCATTAATGTCGGAAAGCATAATAATGAGAAGATTATCAAAAGACCAAAGTTTTGATAGGATTATTGTCCCAGGAAAGTTCAGAGGGAATTTAAAAAAATTAAGTAAATTTTTTGATGTTCCAGTTGAAAGGGGTCCTGATGATGTAAGTAATATTCCAGATTATTTTGGAGTGAAAATGGTTGAAGATAAATTACAGGATTATGACTGTGAAATTTTTGCTGAAATTGTTGATGCAGCGATCTTATCAATACCTCAAATATTAAAAATATCAAAAAAGTACGTTAAGGATGGAGCCAATGTTATTGATCTAGGTTGTATGCCTGATACTGAATTTAATCATTTAGAAGATTCAGTAAAAGCAGTAAAATCTCTTGGTGTAAAAGTTTCAATTGATTCAGCAAAGGATTCTGAATTGATAAGAGGTAGTAAAGCTGGAGCAGATTTTGTTTTAAGTGTTAGTGAAAAAAACAAACACATTCTAAATGATATTAAGTCCTTGCCAGTTTTAATTCCTGTAAAGCAAGGAAACCTCAAATCACTTGAAAGATTAATTCATGAAATGATTAAAGACAAAAGAGAATTTTTCGCAGATCCTATACTTGATCCCATTCACTATGGATTTGCTAAATCTATTGATAGATATATTAAGTTAAGAAGTAAATTTCCAAATATAAAAATTCTCATGGGAACAGGGAACCTTACAGAATTAACAGACTGTGATTCAGTAGGAACAAATATGATTTTAATGGGACTTGTCTCAGAGTTATCAATTAACGCAGTGTTGGTTGTTCAAGTAAGTAATCACTGTAAAAATTCCATCAAAGAAACAGATGCAGCAAGAAAAATAATGCATTTTTCTAAAACAAATCAGAGACTACCTTTCAGAATAAACAATAATTTAATGTGTATTGCAGAGAGAAAAATACAAAGAAAATCAATGAAAGAATTAAAAGAAATGAAATCAATGGTTAAAGATAAAAATTTCAGAATTTTTTTATCAGATAATAATATTAATGTTTTTAATTCGGAAACTTTTACATCAGGAAGTGATCCATATGATTTTTTTGATAAAATGAAAGTTGACGATGATGCAAGTCATGCTTTTTATCTTGGAATTGAACTAGCTAGAGCACAGATAGCATTTCAATTAGGAAAAGATTATGATCAAGACAATGAGTTGAATTGGGGTATTGCTGTAAAAAAGAAAAAACAAAATCTTTTGAAAAGACCTGATTTAAAGATAACACAAAAATAAAATGATTATTGAGACTATAGTTTCTACAATGGATAATGAAGAGAAAGTAAACTTTTCTCCCTTCGGAATTAAAAAAAAGAAGAATCAGATTTGCATATCACCTTACATTCCGTCAAAAACACTACTAAACTTGGAGTTGACCAAATGTGCAGTAGTTAACTATACAGATAACACTAATTTTTTTGTGAATTGCATAATTGGAAATAAAAAATTTAAAAAAAAAAAGTGTAAAAATTTTCCAGGATTTTTTTTAGAAAACTGTTTTGGTTATGAGCAAGTAAAAGTAAAAAAAATTATCAAAGATAAATTAAGACCAACTTTTGTGTGTGAAATTGACAAATCTTTTCAAATAAAAAGCTATGAGGGACATAACAGAGCAAAAGCCTCTATTATTGAAGCGTGTATCCTTGCTTCAAGAGTACATATACTTGATAAAAAAAAAATTTTAGATGAATTAAGTTACCTTAGTATTTCAGTTGAAAAAACTGCAGGATCTGTAGAAAAAAAATCTTGGGAAAAAATATCAAAATATATTAAAAAAAAAATCAATGAAAAATGAACTAGAAAATAACCTGAATATTCTGATTAGCTTCAAGTCAATAGGTGAGGTATCTGAAGAATGCCTGAAATATATCAATATCCTGGATCTTAAGGACCCAGATAATGGAGCCATTGGGTCCTGGGAAATCAAAAATTTAAAAAAAATTATTTGTAAGTTTGGCAATAAAATTAAGATATCGGCTACCATAGGTGATGAAGAGAAAGTTTATAAAATTTTAAAAAAATTAAAGTTATTTGATAGTCTTAAACTTGATTATATAAAATTTGGTATTTTTACAAACAATACCGAGCAATTAATATTTTTATTAAATAGTATAAGAAAAAGTAAATTTAAAACTGAATTAGTCCCTGTAATTTTTATTGATAATGAGTTTTTAAGAAATTTTGTACAAAAAAATATTATAGAATTTAAAAAGTTTGGTTATAATTTTTTATTACTTGATACGTATTATAAGGATACAGGAAATATTTTTGACTTATGTTCTCAGGACTATCTTAAAATTTTATTAAATCAATCTTCTCTTAATAATATGAGTGTTGGGTTGGCTGGAAAACTGAGTCTTTCAGATATTTCTCAACTTGTAGAGTTAAAACCTAAAATAGTTGGTTTTAGATCTGCAGTTTGTTTGGGTGATAATAGGAAAAAAGAACTTTCAATAGAAAAATTAAAAAGATTATATTATTCAATAATCTCAGCTAAAAGACCGGCAATACAAGCGGCCGGTGCATGATATGTTGCTAGTTTTTTGTTTAAAAAATTCTTACTTTTGAAAAAATCCTCTAAAAGTTTTATTTTTTTGTTTTTAAACAACTCCTTTAAAACTTCCTGTCCAATTCCTGAGAGAATTATTAAGGTATCTTTTTTCATTTTAAATTTATTCATAACCTTCTTAGTATTTTTATGAATCATTTTTAATTGTTCATCCATAATATCTTCTGATAATTTTTTAATGAATAACTTGTCATTAGATTGATAATCCATTCCAAATGATCTAGCTATTCTTTTATAACTTCCAATAACATTTTTATCAGAAAAGTCAGTTTCATCGTCTATGTCAAATTCTTTTTTTATTTTTTTGTTTATCCTGTATACATCTGATGTATTTGAGAAATATTCAGGAATGATAGTGAATTTTTTTGACTTATATTTGATATTTTTTTTTATTGCAAAGATAGGAGTTCTAATAAGACCTGTATAAAGAATTTCACCATTTAAAAGTCTAGTGAAATCGTTGAAGGCTTTATTCATAATTTCACCATTTTTTATACATATAAAATCTGTTGTAGTTGAACCAAAGTCAATAACAATAGCATTATTCACAAAATTCTCTAAATATCTTCCAATTGAATGCCAATTCATAGAAATAAATTTTGTTAAATTTATTGAATGGAACTTATTAAAGATTTTTTCTGAATTACAATATAAAAAAGTCTTGAATTTTATTTTTTTACATTCTTTAAGTATTATTCTTGCGCCAGTTAATCTATCAGGAAAAATGTCACAGAGTTCAGCAGTCATCGTTATTCCACAAAAAACATCTTTGTTATTGGATAAAGAATTTATAAAAGTTATCTCTTGTTTAAGTTTTTTGGGATCCCTCCATAAGTAACACTTTCTATATTTAACCAAGCAGATATTTTTGGATTGATCTAATCCAACAATTTTTATGTGTGCTCCGCCAATATCTACACCTAGGTAAAGTAATTTTTTATTCAATTAAAGTAGACCTTAGTAATTTTTTTTAATTTAACTCTCTTTTTATCAATTTTTTTATTTAAATATAAGTTAGTTATTTTTTTAATTGCTTCGTATCCGTAGGACTTTTCTATTCCCAGAATAGAGCTTGTGAACCTTGGGTTAATTTCAAGTATATGCCAAATATTTTTAATTTTTATTATATCCACTCCTACAAACCCAAAAAGTCCAGAAAATTTTGACATTATTTTTTTTGAAATTTGTTGAAAATCTTTTCTATATTTTTCTAGCCCGCCAACTATAAGACCTTTTTGAAAAATTTTTTTGTTTTTTATACCAGTAATTTGCTCACTACAACTCAAAACCTCTACTTTTTTATCTTTACAAATCATTGTAAAGCTCCCCTTTGTACCCTCATGATATTTTTGAATAATTAAATTTTCATCATTTTTTATTTTTGATTTTGGTTTGATTATGTTTATACGTTCTGAGCCTGCTCCATAAATTGGTTTAGTTACATAATTAAATTTTGAATTAGTTGCTATCTTTCTTTCAATTTTTACTACTGGAATTTTTGTTTTAGATAGTATTTCATAAGTTTTTTTTTTGGAGGAAAATAATTTATGAACGTCATAACTTGAGTTAAGTAAATTGAATTTTTTATTAAGTTTTTTTATTATTTTAATGTTAATTCGCTCAGACTCAGGAGCAATTACTACCATGTCACCGGTGTCTAATGATTTTAATACCTTATTTTGTGAATTGTTTTTATTTACAAGATGATACTGAATTCTATTATCTTTAAATTTGGAAAGTTTTGAGTTTCTAATTACATGTATTTTTCTTAAATTTTTATCCTTTAAAAAGCAATAAATTAATTGATCTGAGAGATTTTGTGCCTCTGTAAAAATTTTTTTATTATAATTTTTTTTAATACACGACATTGCTGTAAAGTATTCAAATAAAATGATTTCATCTCTTAAGACCATAAATATAGAAATTATCTTAGCAATTGATTTGAAAAAGGGTAGAGTTGTTAGAGCTTTTGCAGGATTTAGATTAAATTATAAGCCACTAAAAATTGGAAATTTGGACTTATCTGACCCAATAATTTTAATTCAAAAAACTTTAGAGAAATTTAAGCTTAAAAAAGTTTATATTGCTGATCTTGATGCAATAAAAAAAATTG
>CACBBU010000014.1 GCA_902537615.1 uncultured Alphaproteobacteria bacterium | reverse complement strand
AATTTTTATTAACACAACTATGGGTCCAGGCTTGCAAGTTGATCCAAGTAGTGTTATGTAATGTTAAACTTATTTTGATCTGTCCTAGACTTCAGGTGGCATAGCCTTAAATTTTCTGAATAGATGGGTTTATCTTTGATTTACTAAGACAGGTTTTGGAGATTATTGTGCAAAAAGCTGAAAAACAAGAATTTGTAAAAAATTTTAATGAAACACTTAAAGAAAAAGAGTTTTTACTTGTCGCTCATTACAAAGGCTTGACTGTCTCAGAAATTTCATCTCTAAGGCAAAAAATAAAATCAGCTAATTCAATTTTCAAAGTTGCTAAGAATACTTTAGCAAAAAGAGCTTTAAAGAATACTGACTTTGAGGTATTAGATAAATTTTTCGTTGGTCCTACTTCTATTGCTTACTCTGACGATCCAGTTTCAACTTCTAAGGTAATGATGGATTTTGCTAAAGAAAACGAAAATCTCAAGATACTTGGTGGAGCAATGAGTGGTAAAGAATTAAATATAGACGAGATCAAAAACCTTGCTTCTCTTCCAAGCATGGATGCTCTTAGGGCAAAAATTGTTGGTCTACTATTAGCCTCTCAAAGAAGTTTAGTGAGTATTTTTCAAGCTAACCAATCCAACTTAATAAGATTAGTAACTAATAAAAACAAATTATAATCAAGGAGAAAACAATGGCAGACTTACAAAAAATTGCGGATGATTTATCAGGCCTAACAGTTTTAGAAGCATCTGAACTAACAAAAATTTTAGAAGACAAATGGGGAGTATCAGCAGCTGCACCGGTAGCAGTAGCTGCATCTCCAGCTGGTCAACCTGCGGGTGATGCGGCGGCTTCAGAAGAAAAGACAGAATTTGAAATTCATTTAGCTTCTGCAGGTGATAAAAAAATAAATGTCATCAAGGAAGTAAGAACAATTACAGGCCTAGGCCTGAAAGAAGCAAAAGACTTAGTTGAAGGTGCACCTAGTAAGCTTAAAGATGGTGTTGGTAAAGAAGATGCTGAAAAGTTCAAGAAACAGTTAGAAGAAGCTGGAGCAACTGTTGAACTTAAGTAAGCGTATACTATGACAAAATCATTCACTTTAAAACATAACATTAGGAAAAGTTTTGGTAAAATCCCAGAGTTGGTTGATATGCCAAACCTTCTAGAAATCCAAAAAAATTCTTATGATCTTTTTCTTCAAAAAGATGTAAAACCCGAGGATAGAGAAGATATTGGCCTGCAAGCAGTATTTAACAAAGTCTTTCCCATAACTGACTTTTCTGGGATAGCTGAACTAAGGTTTGTCAAGTATGAACTTGAGGAACCCAGATATGATGTTGAGGAATGTATACAAAGAGGAGGAACCTATGGCTCACTCCTTAGAGTAACTCTTAACTTAATTGTGAGAGAAGTTGACGAGGAGACAGGGGTTTCTTCTGTAAAAGATATTAAAGAACAGGACGTGTATTTAGGAGATATGCCATTAATGACTTCTAAGGGAACATTTGTTTTTAATGGTACTACAAGAGCTGTTGTTTCTCAAATGCACAGATCTCCTGGAGTTTTTTTTGATCATGACAAAGGAAAAAGTCACAGTACTGGAAAATTCTTATTTGCATCCAGATTAATTCCTTACAATGGTTCCTGGATAGACTTTGAGTTTGATGGTAAAGATTTAATTTATGTTAGAATTGATAAAAGAAGAAAACTTTTAGCGTCATCACTATTGTTAGCATTAGATAACGAAAAATCAGCAAAATATAGAAATGAATGCCTCAAGAATGGAAAAGAAATTGACTACAATAAAATTAATGGCATAAGCCAAGAGAATTTATTCTCTTATTTTTACGAAAAAACAAAACTTTATAAAAAAGACAAAGGCTGGGAATTTGAATACTTTGAAAAAGATTTTGTAGGAGACAAATTGGATTTTGATTTAATTAATTCAGAAAATGGAAAAGTTTACGCAAAAAAAGGTGAAAAGTTTAATGTGTTAGTTTCAAAAAATTTAAAATCAGACTCTGTAAAAAAACTTTATATTGATGAAGAAAACCTTTTTGGTTCTTTTTTATCAAATGAAATTTTTGATGAAAAAACAGGAATTATTTATTTTGAATCAGGAGACGAGGTAACTGAAAATACTTTTAAATATTTAAAGGAAAAAGATATTAAAACCCTTGAGATTTTGAAAATTAATTCAAACAGCCAAGGTTCTTATATTAGAGATACTTTTTATGCTGATAAAAATAAAAATAGAAATGATGCAGTCACTGAAATTTATAAAATTTTAAGACCTGGTGAACCACCAACAATTGAGGCTGCTGATAAATTGTTTAAAAGTTTATTTTTTGACAGAGAAAGATACGATCTATCGTTGGTAGGTCGGTTAAAACTTAATACAAGATTGAAACTTGATGCTGATCTTCATAAAAGGACTCTAGAGAATGATGATATAATACAAATTATTAAATATCTTGCTGGGTTAAAAGATGGTTTTGGACACATAGACGATATTGATCATTTGGGAAATAGAAGAGTCAGATCTGTAGGTGAGTTATTGGAAAACCAATATACTCTTGGTGTCATTAGAATGGAAAGGGCTATCAAAGAAAGGATGACCAATGCTCCTGATATTGAAACTGTAATGCCAAATGATCTTGTCAACCCTAAGCCAGCTTCAGCCGCTATTAGAGAGTTTTTTGGGCAAAGTCAACTGTCACAATTTATGGATCAAACAAACCCATTATCGGAGATTACACACAAAAGGCGGTTGTCGGCCCTTGGTCCTGGTGGTCTTTCAAGAGAGAGGGCGGGATTTGAGGTTAGAGATGTTCATCCATCTCACTACGGCAGAATATGTCCAATAGAGACTCCAGAGGGCCCTAATATTGGCTTAATTAACTCATTGGCAACCTATTCAAAAGTAAATTCATACGGTTTTATTGAAACCCCTTACAGAAAAGTAAAAAATTCTAAAGTTTCCTCAGAAATTGTCTATCTTTCTGCAATGGAGGAAGAAAATTATACAATAGCTCAAGCCAATGAACCACTTAAAGGTGATGGTTCATTTGAGAGATCGTTAGTATCTTGTAGAAAAAGTGGAGACTTTCTAATGGTTGATCCCAAAGGAATTGATTATATGGATGTTTCTCCGAAACAGCTAGTTTCTGTTGCTGCTGCATTGATTCCCTTTTTGGAAAATGACGATGCAAACAGAGCATTGATGGGTTCTAATATGATGCGTCAAGCTGTGCCACTTCTAAAAAGTCAGTCACCTTACGTTGGTACTGGTATGGAGTCAGTAGTTGCTAGGGATTCAGGCGTTGTTTTAGTCGCAAAACGTTCCGGCTACGTCAATCAAGTTGATGCCTCTAGAATAGTAATTAGTGCTATAAAGAAAAGTGATAATGACACTGGTGTTGATATATACAGGCTGAGTAAATTTCAAAGATCAAATCAAGATACCTGTATAAATCAATCTCCTCTTGTAAGAGTAGGTGATTATGTAGAAAAAGGAGATATTATTGCAGATGGACCAGCTTCTAAAATTGGGGAATTAGCATTAGGAAGGAACGTAACCGTAGCCTTCATGCCTTGGAATGGTTACAATTACGAGGATTCTATTCTAATTTCTGAAAACCTTGTTGTTAACGACGTATTTACATCTATACATATTCAAGAATTTGAAGTTTTAGCGAGAGATACAAAACTTGGTCAAGAAGAAATAACAAGAGATATTCCTAATGTTGGCGAGGAATCGTTGGTTAATTTAGACGAGGCTGGAATAGTACATATTGGTGCCAAAGTAAACCCCGGTGACATTCTTGTTGGAAAGGTTACCCCTAAGGGAGAGTCTCCCATGACTCCTGAGGAAAAACTTTTACGAGCAATTTTTGGAGAAAAAGCCGCTGACGTTAAGGATACTTCGCTCAGATTACCGCCGGGAGTTTCAGGTACAATTGTTGAAGTAAGAGTTTTTTCTAGAAGAGGTGTTGATAAAGATGAAAGGTCATTGTCAAATGAAAGAATGCATATAGAGCAACTGCATATAGATATGGAAGATGAAAGGTTCATTCTTGAAAGTAGTTTTACAGATAGTTTAAAAAAACTTTTACTGAATCAAACACACGTAAGTGGTGTAGCTAATCTCTCAAAAAATACAAAAATTACCGATACTATAATTAATGAATTATCTTTAAAAAAATTAAAAGAAATTTCTGTAAAAGAAGATGCGACCATGAAAAAAATTGAACTTTTGAATGAAGCCTTTGATAAAAGCCTTGATGTGTTAAATAAAACTTTTCAATCAAAAGTTGATAAAGTCCAGTCAGGTGACGAACTTCTTCCAGGTGTGATGAAACTTGTAAAGGTTTTTGTTGCCGTCAAGAGACAATTAGCTCCGGGAGATAAAATGGCTGGTAGACATGGTAATAAAGGGGTTATCTCAAGAATTATTCCTGTAGAGGATATGCCTTACATGGAAGACGGTACCCCAGTTGATATAGTTTTAAATCCTTTAGGGGTTCCATCAAGAATGAATGTTGGTCAAATTTTAGAAACACATTTAGGAGCAGTATCTGTAGATCTTGGTAAAAAATTTTATGAAACAGCAACAAACCTTAAAAATAATAAAAGCTCAATTGATGATCTTAAAAATCTTTTCAAAAAGGTTTATGGAGAAAAAATTTTTCAAGAAAGGTTTGATAAATTGAAAGCTGACGAATTGATAAGAAGAGCGGTAAATTTAAGAGATGGTGTTCCTTTTTCAACCCCTGTTTTTGATGGAGCGAAGGAATTAGATATCAATAATTTGTTTAAAGTCGCAGGTAGCGATACTAGTGGACAGAAAAATCTTATTGATGGTAGAACTGGTAATTATTTTGATAGAAAAATAACAGTTGGACAAATTTATATGCTTAAGCTTAATCATTTGGTTGATGATAAAATTCATGCAAGATCAATAGGCCCTTACAGCCTTGTAACCCAACAACCGCTTGGCGGTAAAGCTCAGTTTGGTGGACAAAGATTTGGTGAAATGGAGGTGTGGGCTCTTGAAGCTTATGGAGCTTCTTATACTCTTCAAGAAATGTTAACTGTTAAGTCAGATGATGTATCAGGAAGAACAAAGGCTTATGAAACGATTGTAAGAGGAGACGATAATATTGAGTCTGGTATACCAGAATCTTTTAACGTTTTAATAATGGAACTTAAATCTCTTGGACTTAATGTTGAGTTGCTGGAGAACAATGTTAATTAGGGACTAGTAAAATGAATGAAATAATTAAACTAATTGAAAAACCAGGGTCAGTAGACTTCAACCAAATTAAAATTTCAATAGCAAGTCCTGATGAAATAACATCATGGTCTCATGGTGAAATTAAGAAACCAGAAACAATCAATTATAGAACATTTAAACCAGAGCGAAGTGGCTTGTTTTGCGCTAGAATATTTGGCCCTATCAAAGATTATGAATGTGTTTGTGGGAAATACAAAAGGATGAAATTCAAGGGTATAATATGTGAAAAATGTGGAGTTGAAGTTACTCTTTCCAAAGTTAGAAGAGAGAGAATGGGTCATATCCCTTTAGCTGCTCCAGTAGCCCACATATGGTTTTTGAAATCTCTTCCAAGCAGAATTGGTCTTCTACTTGATCTTGCTTTAAAAGATTTAGAAAAGGTCCTTTACTTTGAGAACTTTATTGTAACAGAGCCAGGAATGGTAAAATCTTTAAAAAAATTCCAGGTTCTTTCTGACGACGAAAACACTGAATTGCAACAAGAATATGGCGATAGCTTCCAAAGTATGATTGGAGCTGAAGCTATCCAAAAGCTTTTGTCTGAGGTTGACCTTGAAGCTGAACAAAAAAAAGTTAGAGAAGATTTAGAATCTACGAATTCAGAAACAAAGATAAAAAAACTTGTTAAAAGATTAAAGCTCATTGAGGCATTCATTAGTTCAAAATTAAAACCTGAGTGGATGATTCTCAATGTTATACCAGTAATTCCTCCAGAGTTAAGACCTCTTGTTCCTCTTGATGGAGGACGCTTTGCAACATCTGATTTGAATGACCTTTACAGGAGAGTAATTAACAGAAATAATAGACTTCAAAGACTTTTGACACTTAAAGCCCCTGATATAATTGTAAGAAATGAAAAAAGAATGCTCCAAGAGGCTTGTGATGCTCTTTTTGATAATGGAAGAAGAGGAAGAGTAATTACAGGAACTAATAAAAGACCTCTTAAATCGTTGTCAGACATGCTTAAAGGTAAGCAGGGAAGGTTTAGACAAAATCTTTTAGGTAAAAGAGTTGATTACTCAGGTAGATCAGTAATAGTCGTTGGACCTGAGTTAAAGCTTCATCAGTGTGGTATTCCAAAAAAAATGGCTATTGAATTATTCAAACCTTTTATCTACTCAAAATTAGAAAAGTATAATTTAGCAGCAACAATTAAAGCTGCAAAAAAAATGGTTGAAAGAGAAAGGCCGGAAGTTTGGGATATATTAGCAGAGGTAATTAGAGAACATCCTGTTCTTCTTAACAGAGCTCCAACTCTTCATAGGTTAGGTATTCAAGCATTTGAACCAATTTTGATTGAGGGTAAAGCTATTCAACTTCATCCTCTTGTTTGTACGGCTTTTAATGCAGATTTTGATGGAGACCAGATGGCAGTTCACGTTCCACTGTCTTTGGAATCTCAGTTGGAGGCTAGAGTATTAATGATGTCAACTAACAATATACTTTCTCCAGCGAACGGCAAACCAATAATAGTTCCTTCTCAGGATATGATTTTAGGTTTGTATTATCTCAGTCTAGTAAGTCATGAAGGCAAGGGCGATAAAATGATTTTTTCAAGCATTGAGGAATTGACTATAGCGTTAGATCAAAATGTGGTATCCCTTCATACAAAAATTAAATGTAGGTACCAGACTTTAGACGAAAACTTTCAACCTATTACATTAACCGTTGACACTACTCCCGGTAGAATGATGGTGAGTGAAATTCTTCCAAAACACCCAAAAGTAAGTTTCAATTTAATTAATAGGGTACTAACGAAAAAAGAAATAAGTAATGCCATTGACGTCGTGTACAGACATTGTGGACAAAAAAAAACAGTCATATTTGCAGATAAACTTATGGAAATTGGATTTAGAGAGGCATGTAAAGCTGGAATTTCTTTTGGTAAGGATGATCTTTTGATTCCCAATAATAAAAGTGATTTGTTGCTAGAGACAGAAAAAAAAGTAAAGCTTTACGAAAAACAATATTCTGAGGGTCTTATTACAAGAGGTGAAAAATACAATAAAGTCGTTGATGCGTGGGCCAAATGTTCAGATAGAGTTGCTGAGGAGATGACAAAAATTATGGTTCCTCAGACAACAGACAATGTAGATCAATTTAACAGTGTTTATATGATGGCAGATTCAGGTGCTAGGGGTTCTGCTGCACAATTAAAACAGCTTTCAGGCATGCGAGGTTTAATGGCTAAGCCATCTGGGGAAATTATTGAAACACCCATAGTTTCAAACTTCAAAGAAGGACTAACTGTTTTAGAATATTTTAACTCTAGTCATGGAGCTAGGAAAGGTCTTGCTGATACGGCATTAAAAACAGCCAATTCTGGATACTTAACTAGAAGATTGGTTGATGTTGCTCAAGACAGCATAATTACAATAGATGATTGTTTCACAACTCAATTTATTACACTAGAAGAATTAGTTGAGGATGGGGAAGTAATTGAAAGCTTGTCAGAGAAGTGTCTAGGAAGAACTTTAGCTGAAGATTTAGTGGATAAACAATCTAACAATGTTATTGCCAAAACAGGTGATATTGTATCTGAAGAGCATCTTTCCCTCATAGATTCAGCAGGTCTAAGTAGTGTAAAAGTTAGATCAGTATTGACTTGTGAGGCTGAATTTGGTGTTTGTGCAAAATGTTATGGAAGAGATTTAGCAAGAGGGACCCCGGTTAATGTGGGTGAAGCGGTTGGTGTAATTGCGGCACAATCAATAGGTGAGCCCGGAACTCAGTTGACTATGAGGACTTTTCACATAGGTGGAGCAGCTCAAAAAGGAACTGAAATTTCTAGTATAGAATCTAAATACGATGGAACAATAAAATATAGCAACATTACAACTGCAAAAGATAGCTCTGATAATTTAATCAATATGTCAAGGAGTAGCAGTTTATCTGTTTTAGATGATAAAAACAAAGAAAGAGCAAAGCACAGACTTCCATTTGGATGTAAATTAAAATTTGAAGATAATAAAAAAATTAAAGCGTCTGACGTTCTTGCTGAGTGGGATCCATTTACCTTACCAATTGTGGCTCAAACAAATGGACACTTAGTTTTTAAAGATCTTGAAGAGGGGGTAACTACTCGGCAAATTGTTGATGATTCAACAGGATTATCTAGTAATATTGTTATTGATTGGAAACAACAAGCAAAAAATCAACACCTTGTTCCTAGAGTAGAAATACACGATAAAAGGAGCAATGGAAAAGTTCTTGTACTTGAAAATGGTAGTTTGGCCTCGTATGAACTTACAGCTGATTCTATAATTCTTGTTACAGATAATATGAAGATTAAAGAAGGTGATTATATTGCAAAAATTCCAAAGGAATCCTCTAAAACTAAAGACATTACTGGTGGTTTACCAAGGGTAGCAGAACTTTTTGAGGCTAGAAAGCCAAAGGACCACGCAATTATTGCTGAGGTTTCAGGTAAAATAAAGTTTGGTAAAGACTATAAAATGAAAAGAAAAATAGAAATTATTCCAGAAGATGATGGAATTGAACCAGTTGAGTACGTTATATCTAAATCAAAACACTTGACTGTTCAAGAGGGTGATTATGTTGAAATTGGAGATGTTTTAGTTGATGGTACCTCAGTTCCGCATGATATTCTTAGAATTAAGGGTGTTGAAGCTTTAGCAACTTATTTGATTAAGGAAGTGCAAGATGTCTACAGACTTCAGGGTGTAAAAATAAATGATAAGCACATAGAGGTTATTGTTAGACAGATGATGCAGAAGGTTGAAATAACAGATCCAGGACAAACTACTTTCCTTGCCGGGGAGCAAGTGAGTAAAAAAGAATTTACTGAAGTCAACTCTAAAGCCTCTGCCGAAGGAAAGAAGTTAGCCAAAGGTCATCAGATTCTTTTAGGTATTACAAAAGCCTCTCTTCAAACTGATAGTTTTGTCTCTGCAGCATCTTTTCAGGAAACTACTAGAGTTTTAACTGAGGCAGCTGTATCAGGAAAAGTTGACAGTTTGCAAGGTCTTAAGGAAAACGTAATTGTTGGACGACTTGTGCCATGTGGGACTGGATCTTTCATGTCTCAAGTTAAACTTGAGGCTTCAAAAAAAGACAGAGAACTTCTAAGTAAAACAACTGAAAAAGATTAAATTTTTTAATTTTAAAAAATATTTTTTCTTGGTTGACAGCTAATTAAGATATATTAGTATGCACCAATAATTGGTAGTGGTTTTAAACCAAACACAATTTCATTTTTTAATTTTAGGGGATTTAATGCCAACTATAAATCAGCTAGTTAGATCTGCAAGATCTAAGCAATTAAAAAGAAACAAGGTGCCTGCTTTAGAGAGTTGTCCGCAAAAAAGAGGTGTTTGCACTCGTGTTTACACTACAACCCCAAAAAAGCCAAATTCTGCTCTTAGGAAAGTTGCTAGAGTTAAACTAACGAATGGCTTTGAGGTTACAAGTTATATTCCAGGAGAAGGCCATAATTTGCAAGAGCATTCTGTTGTTCTCATTCGTGGTGGGCGAGTAAAAGACTTACCAGGTGTAAGATATCACGTTCTTCGAGGTATATTAGACACTGAGGGTGTTAAAAATAGGAAGCAACGTAGATCTAAATATGGTGCAAAGAGGCCTAAATAAAAATGTCAAGAAGAAGAAAAGCAGATAAAAGAGAAATCATTCCCGATCCAAAGTTTAATGATAGGGTACTTTCAAGATTTATCAATATTGTGATGAACGATGGAAAAAAGTCTATTGCTGAGAAAATAGTATACCAGGCTCTTGAAATTGCAACTACAAAACTGAAGGCTAAGAGTTCTCTTGATCTTTTTAAAACTGCTTTAAACAACGTAAAGCCAGGAATTGAAGTTAGATCAAGAAGAGTAGGTGGCGCTACTTATCAAGTTCCTGTTGAGGTTAGAAATGAGAGGGCATTGGCTCTTGCTATAAGATGGATAGTTGACTCATCTCGTAAAAGATCCGAAAAATCAATGACGCATCGTTTAGCACAAGAACTAATTGACGCTAACGAAAACAAAGGTGCATCCATAAAAAAAAGAGAAGATACTCATAAAATGGCTGAAGCTAACAGAGCGTTTGCTCATTACAGGTGGTAAGAATGTCAAGAGTAACTCCTTTAGAAAATTACAGAAATATTGGTATTATGGCCCACATAGATGCCGGTAAAACCACCACTACTGAAAGAATTTTATACTACACAGGTGTGTCACACAAAATTGGGGAGGTTCATGATGGTGCTGCTACAATGGATTGGATGGAACAAGAACAAGAAAGAGGGATAACAATTACCTCAGCAGCAACAACATGTTTTTGGGCAGATAAAAGAATTAATATAATTGATACCCCTGGGCATGTTGATTTTACAATTGAGGTAGAGAGATCTCTCAGAGTATTAGATGGAAGTGTGTGTGTATTTGACTCGGTTGCTGGTGTTGAGCCTCAATCCGAGACTGTTTGGAGACAAGCGGACAAATATGGAGTACCTAGAATGTGTTTCGTAAATAAAATGGACAGAGTTGGAGCAGATTTTTATAGATGCGTTGATATGATTGTTGAAAGGTTGGGGGCAACACCTTTGGTTCTTCAACTTCCATTGGGATCCGAATCAGACTTTAAGGGTGTTATTGACCTTATTTTAATGAAAGCTATAGTTTGGCAAGAAGAGACTTTAGGAGCAAAATTTTCTTATGAAGATATTCCTGATGATATTAAATCTGATAGTGAAAAATATAGAGAAAAGTTAATTGAAATGGTTGTGGAGTTGGATGATTCTATTATGGAGAAATACCTTGATGGAACTATGCCCTCCCAAGAAGAAATAAAGAGACTTATAAGAAAAGGTACGATAGAAAGCAAATTTGTTCCCGTCTTATGTGGCAGTTCTTTTAAAAATAAAGGTGTGCAACCAATGCTTGATGCTGTTGTTGATTATTTACCATCTCCCTTAGATGTTGAAGCAATTAAAGGAGTTGAATATCAAAATGAAGAGAATTCAATAGTGAGAAAAAGTTCAGATGATGAACCGTTCTCGGCATTAGCTTTTAAAATTATGAATGATCCCTTTGTTGGCTCTCTTACCTTTTTACGGATTTACTCTGGTAAAGTTGAAGCAGGTTCATCTGTCCTTAATTCAGTTAAAGATAAAAGAGAAAGATTTGGGAGAATGCTGCAGATGCATTCTAATTCAAGGGAAGATATCAAAACCGCCCACGCAGGAGATATAATAGCTGTTGCTGGATTGAAAGACACAACAACCGGTGATACTCTGTGTGACTCTGAAAATGCTGTTATCTTAGAAAGAATGGAATTTCCTGACCCAGTAATAGAAGTAGCAGTTGAGCCAAAAACAAAGGCTGACCAAGAAAAGATGGGAATTGCTCTTCAACGTTTAGCTGCTGAAGATCCTTCATTTAAAGTCAGTATTGATCATGAATCCGGTCAAACAGTTATGAAAGGAATGGGCGAGCTTCATTTAGAAATCCTAGTTGACCGAATGTTAAGAGAATTTAAAGTTGATGCAACCGTTGGGGCACCACAAGTAGCTTACAGAGAGACAATAACACAATCAACTTCAGTTGATTATACACATAAAAAACAATCTGGAGGAGCTGGTCAATTTGCTAAAGTTGTACTAGATTTTCAACCTTTAGAAAAAGGAGAAGGTGTTGTTTTTGAGAGCAAGATAGTAGGTGGAAGAGTCCCAAAAGAATACATCCCTGGGGTAGAAAAAGGCATCAAGCTATCTACAGAAACAGGTTTTTTAGCTGGATTTCCAGTAATAGATTTTAAGTGCACGTTAGTTGATGGCGCGTTTCATGACGTTGATTCTAGTGTGATGGCCTTTGAAATTGCTGCTCGCGCCGCTTTCAGAGAGGCTATGCCAAAAGCTAAAGCTGTCTTATTAGAACCAATGATGAAAGTTGAAGTTGTCACACCAGAGGAATATATGGGTGATATTATTGGAGATTTAAACTCTAGACGTGGGCAGGTTTCAGGCATGGAGCAAAGAGGTGTTAATCATGTTGTTAATAGTATGGTTCCTCTTGCTAACATGTTTGGATATGTTAACAATTTACGCTCTATGAGCCAGGGTAGAGCTAGCTATACAATGACTTTTGATCATTATGAAGAAGTACCTCATAATGTTGCTGAAGAAGTTAAAGAAAAAGTTTCTGGTTAACTTAATTTTATGAAGGAGAAATAAAATGGCAAAAGAAAAATTTGATAGAAGTAAACCGCACTGTAACATTGGGACAATTGGTCACGTTGACCACGGTAAGACAACACTAACAGCAGCTATTACAAAAGTTTTAGCTGAAACGGGAGGAGCTACTGCCATGGACTATGCGCAAATAGACAAGGCTCCCGAAGAAAAAGAAAGGGGAATTACCATCTCAACAGCACATGTTGAATATCAAACTGAAAAAAGGCATTATGCTCACGTTGATTGTCCAGGACACGCGGATTATGTAAAAAATATGATAACAGGTGCCGCTCAAATGGACGGAGCGATTCTTGTCGTATCTGCAGCAGACGGTCCGATGCCTCAGACTAAAGAACACATTCTTTTAGCAAGACAGGTAGGAGTTCCATCAATTGTAGTATTTATGAACAAAGTAGATCAAGTTGATGACCCTGAATTACTTGACCTAGTAGAAATGGAAGTAAGAGAATTGTTATCAAAATATGAGTTTGATGGTGATAATATTCCTATAGTTAAAGGCTCAGCCTTGTCTGCTATTGAGGATTCTAATGAGGAAACAGGTAAAAAAGCAATTCTAGAATTGATGCAAAAGGTTGATGAACATATACCTCAGCCAGCTAGACCACTAGATCAAGACTTTCTTATGCCTATAGAAGATGTTTTTTCCATTTCTGGTAGAGGAACAGTTGTAACTGGAAGAGTTGAAAGAGGCGTGGTAAACGTTAATGATGAAATAGAAATTACAGGAATTAAAGATACTCAAAAAACTGTTTGTACAGGAGTTGAAATGTTTAGAAAACTTCTGGATAGAGGAGAAGCAGGAGATAATGTTGGAGTTCTCTTGAGAGGAACAAAAAGAGAGGAAGTTGAGAGAGGACAAGTTCTTGCGAAGCCTGGTTCAATAAAACCTCATAAAAAATTCAAGGCAGAGGCATACGTTTTAAACAAAGATGAGGGTGGAAGACATACTCCATTCTTTAAAAACTATAGACCTCAGTTTTATTTCAGAACAACGGATGTAACAGGAACAATTGAGCTACCTTCTGGAACCGAGATGGTAATGCCCGGTGATAATGTATCTGTTACAGTTGAACTTCTCACTCCCATAGCAATGGATAAAGGTCTAAAATTTGCTATCAGAGAAGGTGGTAAAACTGTGGGTGCAGGTGTCGTCGCTGAGATAATTGAATAATAATTTATAGTAATAAGGTTAAGGAAAATGGCTAACCAAAATATAAGAATAAGGTTAAAGGCCTTTGATCACAGAGTTCTTGATCAAACCACGATGGAAATCGTTAGCACTGCAAGAAGAACTGGTGCTAATGTAAAAGGACCAATTCCCTTACCAACTGTAATTGAAAAGTTCACGATTTTAAAGTCACCTCATGTGGATAAAAAATCTCGTGATCAACTTGAACTAAGAACACATAAAAGAATGATGGACATTACTGAATGGACACCACAAACTGTTGATGCTCTTCAAAAATTAGAGCTTGCAGCTGGTGTTGACATTGAGATTAAATTATAGGTTAAGGCAATGAGACTAGGTTTGTTAGCAAAAAAAGTTGGAATGAGCAGATTTTATGATTCCGCTGGAATTAATCATCCGGTCACAATATTGAAAGTTGATGAAGCTAATATTGTTGACATCAAAACAAATGAAAAAAATGGTTACTCTGCTGTTAGGCTATCACTTGGTAAATCAAAAAGAAAAGATACCAAATCAGTCAAAGGGTTTTTAAAAAAACAAAATGTTCCCGCCTTTTTGTATTCTAGTGAATTTAGGGTAGACGATACATCTTGTCATAAAATTGGTGATAAGATAAAAGTTAGTAACTTCGTGGAAGGTCAATTTGTTGATGTGACATCTAATTCTAAAGGAAAAGGTTTTGCCGGTGGGATGAAAAGACATAATTTTGGAGGTAATAGAGCAACCCACGGTGTTTCAATATCTCATCGCTCTCATGGCTCTACTGGTCAATGCCAAGATCCAGGTAAAGTTTTTAAAGGAAAAAAAATGGCTGGAAGGCTCGGTAACGTCCAGGTTACTATGCAAAACTTGAAAGTTTTAAAAGTTGATAATAACAATGGAATTATTCTTTTAAAAGGTTCTGTACCTGGCCATAAAGATTCAATTTTAAAGATTTTTGACTCAGTAAAAAAACGCCAGGATATCAAGGTACCTCAAACAGTCAAAAGTGATGAAAAAAACGAGATAAATAACTCTGTGCAAAAACAAAAACCTGAGCAAAACCAACCTAATCAATTAGATGATTCATCTCAACAACAAAAAACTGAAAAAGAAAAATCAAATGAATCAGACGAATTACAAACAACTACCTCAGAAAGTAATAAAGACTCTAATCAGAAGTCAAACTCTAATGAATCTATTGATACAGAGCTTAATAAGAAAGATGAGGTAAAGGAATGAAACAAGAAATAAAAAGTTTAGAAAATAAGGTTGTTAAAGAAATTGATTTAGATAAAAATATTTTTGGCGTTGAAGTTAAAAATGAAATTATTCAAAGAATGGTTAGATATCAATTGGCAAAAAAAAGATCAGGTAATCATAAAACCAAAGGCATTTCTGAAATATCTGGAACTACCCGCAAACCATTCAAACAAAAAGGAACTGGTAGTGCTCGTCAAGGTAGTAGAAGATCTCCACAGATGAGAGGTGGAGCAGTTATTTTTGGACCACAAGTTCGCTCTCACGCCCACAAGCTACCAAAAAAGATTAGATCGTTAGCTTTAAAAATGGCACTTTCAAACAAACTTAAAGAGGGAAAACTAAAAGTTATCGTAGACTTCAAAATTAGTAAACCCAAAACATCCTTTTTAACGTCCAAACTAGCTAAACTAGAAATTGATTCAGCTTTATTTATTGATGGAAAAGATACAGAAAAAAACTTTGAAAATGCTTTAAGAAATATTCCAAAAACAGACTTTCTTCCAATCTCTGGGCTTAATGTTTACGATATTATTAGAAGAAACTTTTTGGTTATTTCTGAGAAAGCTCTTTTAGGAATTAATGAAAGGTTTAAGAATGAATAAAACTTCTAACGAAAGAATTTATGAAGTGATTAGATCTCCTTTGGTTTCTGAAAAATCAACTTTTATTTCACAGTTCAACTACTATGTATTTAAAGTTTCCCCTAACTCCAATAAATTAGAAATCAAAAACGCTATTGAAAGTATATTCAAAGTTGAGGTTAAGTCAGTCAACACTTTGAACCAAAAAGGAAAAAAGAAAAGATTTAGAGGTAAGGTTGGAGTAAGAGCCGGCATAAAGAAAGCTTTTGTTAAACTTGCCGAGGGCCAAACAATTGATACAACTGTGGAGGTTAAGTAAATGTCATTAAAACAGTACAAACCTATTACATCTTCACAACGTGGTCTTGTTCTTGTAGATAAAACTGAATTACATAAGGGTAAGCCTTTTAAAAAACTTACCAAAGGACTTACTAAATCTGGCGGTAGGAATAATTTTGGACATTTGACTTCAAGAAGAAAAGGTGGAGGGCACAAAAGAAAATATAGGATAATTGATTTTAAAAGAAATACGCTTGATGTTAATGCTAAAGTTGAAAGAATTGAGTATGATCCCAATAGAACCGCTTTTATCGCATTGATTAAATATGATAATGATAATTTTTCTTACATCATATGTCCACAAAACTTAAATGTAGGTGACAGCATAGTTTCTTCAAATAAAGCAACTATAAAAGTCGGTAATTGTTTACAGTTAAAAAATATGCCTACTGATACAATAATTCATAATATAGAGTTGAAACCAGGAAAAGGTGCTCAGCTTTCAAGGTCTGCTGGTACATATGGACAACTTATTGGAAAAGATGCAGACTACGCTCAGATAAAGTTATCATCTGGAGAAATCAGGGTTGTAAGAGTTGAATGCAGAGCAACAGTTGGTATGGTTTCAAACCCTGATCAAAAGAATATTAAACTTGGGAAGGCTGGAAGAAAAAGATGGCTTGGAGTAAAACCAGTTGTCAGAGGTGTTGCTATGAACCCAGTTGATCATCCCCATGGTGGAGGAGAAGGAAGAACGTCGGGTGGTCGCAACCCAGTTTCGCGGAGAGGAATCTCAGCAAAAGGGAAGAAAACAAGAAATAACAAAAGAACAGATAAATTAATTTTAAAAGATAGAAGAAGGAAGTAATTCATTATGACTAGATCAGTTTGGAAAGGACCATTTGTTGACATGTACTTAATAAAAAAGGCTGAAGCTGTTAGAAGTTCTGGAAGAAATGATGTAATTAAAACTTGGTCCAGAAGATCTACAATACTTCCTGAATTCGTAGGTTTGACCTTTGGAGTTCATAATGGAAAAAAACATATACCAGTAACTGTTAATGAAAATATGGTTGGACATAAATTTGGAGAATTTTCTCCGACAAGAACTTACAAGGGACATAACGCAGATAAAAAAACTAAATAAATGAAATATGACTGAAAAAAATAAAAATATAGCATCGGCAAAGGCAAAGTCTATCAAAACTAGTATTACCAAAGTAAACTTGATTTTAAAAATGATTAGAGGCAAGAAAGCTGAAAACGCGCTAAACATCCTTGCATTTTCAAAAAAAAGGATATCTAATGAAATTACAAAAATTCTAAAATCAGCGATTGCTAATGCTGAAAATAATCATCAACTTGATATAGATAAGCTAGTTGTTAAAGAAGCAACCGTTGGTAAATCAATGGTATTAAAAAGATTTAGACCTAGAGCAAGAGGAAGATCAGGAAAAATACTTAAACCCTTTTCAAAAGTTAAGATTTTAGTTCAAGAAAAAGAAAAAGAAAAAGAGAAAACAATCATTAAAGAAAAAAATAAAACATTAGAGGAAAAAGACAATGGGACAAAAAACTAACCCTATAGGCTTTAGACTTGGTATTATCAAGTCTTGGGAATCAAGATGGTTTTCTGAAAAAGATTACTCAAAACTTCTTCAGGAAGACATTACTATTAGAAAATTTCTAATAAATAAACTTTCCTCAGCCGGTATTTCAAAAGTAGTTATTGAACGTCCTGCAAAGTTAGCAAAGATTACAATTCATACCTCAAGACCAGGTGTCATCATTGGGAAAAAAGGTTCAGATATTGAAAAATTAAAAAAAGAAATTTCTAACATCACTGAAGGTGATGTTAGTGTAAATATTTTAGAAATTAAAAAGCCTGAGTTGGACTCGCAATTAGTTGCTGATAATATTGCACAGCAGTTAGAGAGAAGAGTAGCTTTTAGAAGAGCTATGAAAAGAGCAGTCCAATCAGCCATGAGACTTGGTGCTTTAGGAATTAGAGTTAATTGTAGTGGAAGATTAGGCGGTGCTGAGATTGCTAGAACTGAATGGTACAGAGAGGGCCGAGTTCCGCTTCACACTCTTAGAGCTGACATTGACTACGGAGTATCTAGGGCTAATACTACTTATGGGATCTGCGGAGTGAAGGTCTGGATTTTTAAAGGTGAAAAGTTTGATAAAGATGTCAATGAAGTTCAAAAAGATAAACCCTCCAACGATATGTTAAAAAAGGCAGAAGAGTAAGATATGTTGCAACCAAAAAAACCAAAGTTTAGAAAACAATTTAAAGGCAGAATGCATGGAAACTCCAAGGGAGGAAATAATCTTAACTTCGGATCCTTTGGACTTAAAGCACTCACTCCTGCTAGAATAACTTCTAGGCAGATTGAATCAGCTAGAAGGTGTATATCTCGTCATTTAAAAAGATCAGGTAAAGTCTGGATAAGAATTTTTCCTGATGTACCTGTTACAAAAAAACCTGCAGAGGTAAGACAAGGAAAGGGAAAAGGTGCAGTTGAATTTTGGGCTGCCCGAGTAAAACCTGGAAAAATTTTATTTGAGATAGATGGTGTTCCAAAAACATTAGCTGAAGAAGCTTTTGAATTAGCTTCGGCTAAGCTTCCCAATAAAAACAAATTTGTAATAAGATTGGGCTTATAAATGGAAAAATTTTCAGAATTACAGAAACAAGAAATCAAGGACCTTAAAGATAAAATATTTATCTTAAGAAAAGAATCCCTTAATTTGAGATTTCAAAAAAGCTCGGGCCAACTTGAAAAAACCGCAAGAATTGCACAGGTAAGAAAACAAATTGCTAGAATAAAAACAGCAATAACCTCTAAAATGAAAGGTAAAAAATAGAATGCCCAAAAGAGTTTTAAAAGGAGTTGTTGTCTCTGATAAATTAGATAAAACCATAACTGTACTTGTTAGTAGGAAAGTAATGCATCCTGTATATAAGAAGTATATAAAAAAATCTAAAAAATATTCTGTTCACGATAAGGATAATAAATTTAAAAATGGTGAAATAGTAAGTATTCAAGAAAATAGACCTATTTCAAAAACAAAAAAATGGATAGTAATTAATTAAAAAAAAAGTTTTATGATTCAAATGCAATCAACATTATTTGTCGCAGACAACTCGGGAGCTAAAAAAGTACAATGTATAAAAGTACTTGGAGGGTCCAAAAGAAGATTTGCATCTATAGGTGATGTAATTGTAATAACAGTCAAAGACGCTATACCTAGAGGAAAAGTAAAAAAAGGTGATATTCATAAAGCAGTCATTGTTAGAACTGCTAAAGAAGTTTACAGACAGGATGGATCATCCATTAGGTTTGATAGAAATGCTGCTGTTTTGATAAATAATAATGGGGAGCCAATTGGAACAAGAATTTTTGGTCCCGTTACAAGGGAATTAAGAGCTAAAAAATACATGAAAATTATTTCACTAGCTCCGGAGGTACTTTAACTATGGCTATAAAAATTAAAAAAGGTGATACGGTTACAGTTTTATCTGGCAAAGATAAAGGAAAAAACGGAAAGGTTTTAAGGATAGTAAGGTTAAAGACCGATTCTAGAATTAAAGCTGTGGTTGAAGGTATTAATATTGTTAAAAAACACACAAAGCAATCGGCAACAAGTAAAGGCGGAATAGAAAGCATTGAAATGCCAATATATCTTTGTAAATTAGCACTTCAAGATCCTAAAACTTCAAAGCCAACTAGGGTTGGATTTAAAAAGCTAGAGGATGGAAAAAAAGTTAGATTTGCAAAAAAGTCTGGAGAAACACTAAATTAATATTAGGTAAAAATTATGGCTAGATTAAAAAAATACTATCAAACTCAATTAAGGGATGAATTAAAAAATAAGCTTAACCTTAAAAATATATTTGAAGTACCTAAGATTACAAAAATTGTAGTTAACATTGGAGTAGGCGAAGCCGCTTCTGATTCAAAAAAAATTGAGTCAGCAACATCTGACCTTACTACTATAACTGGTCAAAAGCCTGTGATAACAAAAGCCAAAAAATCAATTGCAGGATTTAAGTTGCGTAAAGGTGTTAATATTGGATGTAAAGTGACGTTAAGAAAAGACAGGATGTACGAATTTTTGGACAGATTAATTTACATTGCCCTGCCGAGAGTAAGAGATTTTAAAGGCCTTTCAAGAAAATCATTTGACGCAAACGGTAACTATTCAATAGGGATTAAAGAACAAATTATTTTTCCAGAAATAAATTATGATAAAATAGATAAAGTTAGAGGGATGGATGTAAGCATTGTTACCTCAACTAGTAATAATAACCATGCTCTTGAATTATTGAAGGGCTTCAATCTACCATTTAGAAAATAAATTATAAGGGGTAAATTTATGTCAAAATTAAGTTTGATAGAGAGAAATAAGAAAAGAATTAAGCTTTACAGTAAATATAAAGCTAAGCACGATAAACTTCTTAAGCAAGCAAGTAATAAGAGACTTACACCAGAGGAACAGTTTCAGGCTAGATTACAATTATCAAAAATTCCTAGAAATGCCTCTAAAGTTCGCATTAGAAATAGATGTGTCCTAACGGGAAGAAGCAGGGGGGTGTATAGAAAGTTTAAACTTTCAAGAATTGCTTTTCGGGAGTTAGCTTCAAAAGGACACATTCCTGGAATTACAAAATCAAGTTGGTAGAAAGTGAGGAATTAATTATGAGTTTGTCGGATCCACTTGGAGATATGTTAACAAGAATTAGAAATGGCCAGATGAGAGGAAAGGAATCTGTTTTGATGCCTGCTTCAAGATTTAGAGGAAATGTACTTGATGTATTACAAAGAGAAGGGTATATAAAAGGCTTTAAAAAACTTGAAATTGCCAATAATAAAAATGAATTTAAAATTGAGTTAAAGTATGTTGATGGTCAGCCAGTTATTAAAAGCATATCTAGGGTTTCCAAACCTGGAAGAAGGGTTTATTCAAACATTAAAGATTTACAAAGAAACTTTGATGGACTTGGTATTTACATTTTATCAACTTCCAAAGGTGTACTTTCTGACAGTGAAGCTAGAGTTGAAAGTGTCGGTGGAGAAATCTTATGCAAAATTTTTTAGGAGTTTTTTTTAATGTCTAGAAGCGGAAGAATACCCATAGCTGTTCCAGAAAATACCGAAGTCAAGGTTGATCAAGGAGTTTTTTTTGCAAAGGGTAAATTGGGAGAGCTTTCTTTTAAATTTGAAAATTATGCTAAAGTTGAAATTAAAGATAATTCTGTTGTCGTCTCAAAAGCTGGAGAAAGTCAATTTTTTGCAAAAATGTGGGGTACTGTTAGATCTAGAATTTTTAATTTAATTGAGGGAGTTACCAACGGCTACACGAAAGAACTTGAGTTAGTTGGTGTAGGTTATAAAGCAGCCCCTAAGGGAAAAAACTTAGAGTTAAACTTAGGCTTCTCTCATCCAATTAGCTTTGAAATACCAGAAGACCTTAAAATTGAGGTCCCCAAACCAACAACTATTAAGATCTCTGGTATTGACAAGCAGAGAGTAGGGCAAATTGCAGCTAATATACGCTCTTACAGAAAACCTGAACCTTACAAAGGTAAAGGAGTTAAATACAAGGATGAATATGTAAGAAGAAAAGAAGGTAAGAAAAAATAATGAGTACTTTGACAAACAAACAAAAAAGAACCCAAAGAGTAAGATTTAAAATTAAAAAAAAGGAGAATCTCAGATTAAGTCTATTCAGATCTAGCAAGTTCATATATGCTCAGTTAATTGATGATTCTTTGGGGAAAACATTACTTTCTTCATCCTCTATTCAAAAGGAGTTTAGAGAAATTAAAGGTTCACCTAAAGAAATAGCTTTTAAAATTGGTGAGTCGGTTGGAAATAAGATTTTAGAGAAAAAGATAAATAAAAAAATATGCTTTGACAGAGGGGGGTACCTTTTTCACGGAAGGGTCAAGGAATTTGCGATGGGTGTAAGATCTAAAGGAATTAAGTTTTAGGAATTTGTTATGGCCGAAGATTTAGAAAATAAAATACAAAAAAATAACCAAATTAATAATGATGACAAGGATTCCAAAACTATTTCATCCAATAAGCCCGAGGTTGATCCAGTTTCCCAAACTAAAACAAAAGAATTAAAAAAAAATACTTCTGACCTTGATGACAAGAAAGTTAAACAAGTACCTCAGTCACCTCCTGAAAATAAAAAAATTTCTTCAAAAAAAAAAAATTTAAAAACTGATAAGAAATCAAAATTATCTGCTAAAACTGATGGATCTAAAGATGTTAAAAAAGAATCAACCGGTAGTTCTCAAGAAGTAAAAAATGATGAATCAGTTTCAAGGAATGCCGAAAATGACTTTATAGAAAAGCTTGTAAGTATAAATAGAGTTGCCAAAGTAGTAAAAGGTGGAAGAAGATTTAGTTTTGCAGCTTTGGTTGTCGTAGGCGATGGTAATGGCATGGTAGGGCATGGGAAGGGCAAAGCAAAAGAAGTCCCAGAAGCAATTAAAAAAGCTACAGATGAGGCTAAAGCTAGTATGATAAGAGTACCTTTAAGACATGGGAGGACTCTTCACCATGATATAAAAGGTAGATTTGATTCTGGTAAAGTTTATTTGAGAAGTGCTCCCTCTGGTACAGGAGTTATAGCAGGGGGTCCTATGAGAGCTGTTTTTGAAGCTCTTGGAATTCAAGATATTGTTGCAAAATCCGTTGGAAGCTCAAACCCTCATAATATGGTCAGAGCTACATTTGAGGCATTAAAATCCTCATCATCGCCGAAACTAATCGCCATGAGACGAGGTTTAAAAATAAACGACATTACTAAAAGAAGAAAATTTAATGAGGTTGCAGATAATGCCAAAAATTAGTGTTAAGCAAATCAAGAGTCCAATTGGTAGAAACTCATCTCAAAGAAAAATTCTTATATCTCTCGGGCTAAATAAAATCAATCGAGTTAAAATTCACGATGATCATCCCTCAATTTTAGGCATGATTGATAAAATTAAACACCTTTTAAAGGTAGAAAAGGTTAACAAATGAAGCTCAACGAATTCAAAACAATAAGTCAGAAAACAAAAAGAAAAAGAATCTGTAGAGGAATTGGTTCTGGTAAAGGTAAAACTGGTGGCAGGGGTATGAAAGGTCAAAAATCACGAACGGGAGTTTCAATTAATGGTTTTGAAGGTGGTCAAATGCCCCTTCATATGAGAATGCCTAAACATGGTTTTAAATCAAAATCTAAATTAAGAAAAATTATTCTAAAAACAGATTTTATTAATCAACTTTTAGAAAAAAAAATAATTTCAGACAAAGCAAAAATTGATATTAGACAAATTATCAATCTCTCAAAGTCAAATAAAAATTCTTATGTTAAATTTTTATTTGGAAAGAAACTAGACAAACCTGTATCTGTTCAAGCTCATGCCGTCTCAGCAAGCGCCTTAAAAGAGTTTAAAAGAATGGGGGGAGAAGTTGATATTATTAAATTTAAAAAAGAACCATCAGTTAAACCTAAAGAGACTAATAAAAAGGTTATAAAGGAAAATAGAGCTTCCGAAGATTCTCAGAAAAAAAATATGAAAAATAGTCCTGACAATGTAAATGCAAAAAAAAAAGTGCAAAATAAAAAAGTTAAGCCTTCAAGCTCCAAGAAATCTAAAGTAAGTCCGAAAAGCTCCAAAGATAAACCCATTAAAAAAACTTAATTTATTATGGCATCCGTATCTGAACAAATTGCATCAAGAATTAACCTAGGATCAATTGGTAAAGCAGAAGATCTTAAAAAAAGAATTTTATTTACTCTTCTGGCTCTTATTGTATATAGGATTGGGTCATATATACCACTACCAGGAATAGACCCTGTTGCACTGGAGAAGGTATTCAAAGCTAATGTTGGTGGTATTTTAGGTATGTTTGATATGTTTGCTGGCGGTGCGTTAGGCAGAATGACAGTCTTTGCATTAAATATCATGCCATATATATCAGCAAGCATTATTATGCAGCTTTTGACAGTTATATCCCCTCAACTTGAACAATTAAAAAAAGAGGGTGAGATTGGTAGAAAAAAAATAAATCAATATGCTCGATATGGTACTGTCTTTTTAGCTACAGTTCAGGGCTATGGTATTGCAGTTGGAATTGAAAATATGTCTAACAGTCAGGGTATGCAAGCTGTAATTGATCCAGGAATGTTTTTTAGATTTACCACAGTAATTACATTAGTCTCAGGTACAATTTTTTTAGTGTGGTTAGGTGAGCAGATCACTCAAAGAGGTATAGGAAATGGTATTTCATTAATTATTTTCACTGGAATCGTTGCACAATTACCAGTC
>CACBBU010000013.1 GCA_902537615.1 uncultured Alphaproteobacteria bacterium | reverse complement strand
TAAGCTCCTTATTACCTGCCCCATAACCTATTCTCCATCCAGTCATTGAAAAGACTTTAGAGACTCCATTTACAATAAAAGTTCTATCAAATAAGTCAGGAGAGGTATTTAAAATATTACTAAATTTTGTATTTTGATAGAGAACATGCTCATAAATATCGTCTGAAAGAATAGAAATATCTTTATATTTTCTTATAACATCTGCAAGTTGTCTGAGTTCATCATCTGAATAGACAGAGCCTGTTGGATTTCCAGGTGAATTAATAATAATCCACTTTGTTTTATTCGTAATACTTTTTTCCAGGTCCTCAGGTTTAACCTTAAATCCATTTTCAAATTTTGTTTCAATAATTATTGGCTTACCATTACACAAATTAACTATATCAGGGTAAGAAACCCAATAGGGAGCTGGAATGATGACCTCATCACCTGTATTTATTGATGACATAAAAAGATTATAAATAACGTGCTTTCCACCAACTCCGACTGTTATGTTTTCATTTTTATAATTTAAGCTATTCTCATTCTTGAACTTTTTTACTATGGCCTCTTTTAGTTCATCCGTCCCATCTACTTGAGTGTATTTTGTAAAACCGTTTTTAATAGCTTCAATAGCAAATTCTTTTATGTGATCAGGTGTATCAAAATCTGGTTCACCTGAACTAAGACTAATAACTTTTATACCATCTCTGGTCATTTCTCTAGCTTTTTGAGAAATTTTTACAGTTAAAGAAGGCTGAAACCTAGACAATCTATTTGAAATGAGATTCATTAATTATTGAAAAAAATTTAAAACTTCAATAATTAGGATTATATATATTCTTAAGCAAAAATATATTAGATTTTAAAATTAATTATAATATGAAAGATTTTTCAATTAAATCAAAATTTTCAGCTGCTGGCGACCAACCTTCTGCAATTAATTCACTCTGTTCAGGACTAGAAAAAAAAATGAAAGATCAAGTCTTATTAGGGGTAACAGGATCTGGAAAAACTTTCACCATGGCGAGCGTTATTGAGCGTCTACAAAGACCCTCTTTAGTTTTTGCGCCAAATAAAATTTTAGCAGCTCAACTCTACAGTGAAATGAAAAGTTTTTTCCCGAAAAATTGTGTTGAATATTTTGTTTCATATTACGATTATTACACTCCTGAGGCTTACGTACCTAGAACAGATACATATATTGAAAAAGAATCATCAATCAACGAACAGATTGATAGAATGCGACACTCAGCAACAAGAGCACTTCTTGAAAGAAAGGATACTGTTGTTGTTGCAAGTGTTTCATGCATATATGGAATTGGCTCTGTTCAATCATACTCGTCAATGGCTTTTAAAGTCAACAAAGGCTCAGTTTATGAAATTGAAAAGTTAAAAAGAAAATTAGTTGAACTGCAATATAAAAGAAATGACAATATTCATGTTAGGGGTACATTTCGAAATAGAGGCGATTTTTTAGAAATTTTTCCGTCACATCTAGAGGATAAATCATGGAGAATTTCATTTTTTGGAGATAAAGTAGAGTCAATTGATGAGTTTGATCCTTTTCTAGGTTCAATTTCCAAGAGTTTAGACGAAATAACTATTTTTGCCAATAGTCATTATGTAACTCCAAAGCCTTCTCTGGATAGAGCTATAGAGGCAATAAGAGAAGAACTTAAAACTAGAATAAAATATTTTGAATCTAAAAAACTATTTATTGAGGCACAAAGAATTGAACAAAGAACAAATTTTGACCTAGAGATGATGTCAGCCACTGGAAGCTGTTCAGGAATTGAGAATTATTCAAGGCATTTGTCAGGAAGAAAAGAGGGTCAACCACCACCAACACTATTTGAATACCTTCCAAAGGATTCTATTATATTTATAGATGAATCACATGTAACAATACCTCAAATTAAAGGGATGTTCAAAGGAGATAGATCAAGAAAAGAAACTCTTTCTGAACACGGTTTTCGCCTACCTTCATGTAAAGATAATCGTCCTTTAATGTTTGAAGAGTGGGAGAAATTTAAAGGACAGACAATTTATGTCTCAGCTACACCCGGAGATTATGAACTTGAAAAGAGTAAAGGAGTTTTTATAGAGCAAGTTGTGAGACCTACAGGCTTGATTGACCCACTTTGCGAAATTAAGAAAGCTTCTAACCAAATTGAAGATGTTATCAATGAATGTAAAAAATTAAGTCATAAAAAATTAAGAGTTTTAATCACAACCTTAACTAAAAAAGATGCAGAAAAGATAACTGATTACCTAAATGAAAATGATGTGAAGGCTAAATATATGCATTCGGATATTGATACTTTAGAGAGAATAGAATTAATTAAAAATCTAAGAATAGGAAAGTTTGATGTTCTTGTTGGAATAAATCTTCTACGCGAAGGACTAGATATTCCAGAGTGTGGGTTGGTAGCAATTCTTGATGCGGATAAAGAAGGATATTTAAGATCACATGTATCTCTTATTCAAACAATTGGAAGAGCGGCTAGAAACATAAATGGTAGAGCAATTCTTTACGCTGATTTTAAGACTGATTCAATATCAAAGGCTCTAGAAGAAACATCTCGTAGAAGGATTAAACAGATTCATTATAATAAAAGAAATAATATTATACCGCGATCCACTTCAAGAAAAATTGAGGAAAGTATTGAAAACCAGGGCTCAACAAAGAATAAAAAAGACAATAACTTATTAGAAGAAAGCTCTATAATTGACTTAAAAAAAAGAATGCTTGAATATGCTGAAAATTTAGATTTTGAAAAAGCCGCAGAAATTCGTGATAAAATCAAGATATTAGAAAAGAAAGAAATGGGTATCAGTGAAAATCTATAAAAAAGCAATTATCACTGGTGGTGCACAAAGAATTGGTGCTTCAATTACAGAGTACCTGGCAAGTATTGGAATTGATGTGGCAATACAATACAACAGATCAGAAAAGGAAATGAATATCATAAAAAAAAAAGTGTTGGACCTTGGTGTAAAATTTAATGCTTTTCAATGCGATTTTAGTAAGGATTGTGATTATGATATGTTTTTCAAAAAAGTGAACAAAACCCATGGAGACATTGATATATTGATTAACAACGCTTCAACATTTGAATTTGATACAATAAAAAAAACTAATAATAAGACCTTTGATAAACATATTAATGTAAATCTAAAGGCTCCTTTTTTTCTTTCAAAAAGTTTTGTTCAACAGCTATCCAATCAAAATGGACTGATTATCAATATAATTGATCAGAGAGTAAAAAATATCACACCATACTTTACATCTTATACACTAAGTAAGTCAGCCTTATATACGATGACAAAAAGTCTAGCAGTATTCTTAGCACCAAAAATTAGAGTAAATGGGATATCACCGGGTCCTACCCTAAAAAGTGTCAATCAAACACCACAACAGTTTAAAAATCAAATATCAAGAACTCCAATGAAAAGAAAGGTTGAATTAAGAGAAATTAATAATGCCCTTGAATATCTAATTAAGAATAAATCAATAACTGGGGAAATATTAACTCTTGATTCTGGCCAGAGTTTAGGTTGGGCAAACTCAAAATCTAAGGTATTCTCTACCGATTAAGAGAAATGAAGTTGTTAACACTTTGTTTAATTTAATTTTTTCTGTAGTATGAAAATAATAATTGATGAAAAAAAATGTTAAATTACCTGACTAATTAAAAAATTACCAATATTATCAATGATTTACAAAATTGACTAATTTTTAATCAATTGGGTTGAAAGTCCCAGATTTAGGAAGATTAAAAAAAAGACTCAAAGATTATTAACAAATTTATCCACAAAATTAGTGGATAGAATTTTGTGTATAATTTTTTATAATAAATGCAATGACTTGTAAGATTTTATGAAATTAAAGACCGATTATAATTATAATAGAGGCCTTACTGTTTTAAAGGAGGCATCAAAGTCTTTTCCTGATGGATCAGGGGTGTATAAGTTTATCGACTCATCAGATTCAATAATTTATATTGGAAAAGCCAAGAATTTAAGGAAAAGAATATCTTCTTACTCAATTGATAATAAACAGACCAGAAAAATTAAAACACTAATTAGCCTTACCAAAAAATTAGAATTTATAAAAACTCCTACTGAAATGGATTCTCTAATACTTGAAAATAACCTAATAAAAAAAATTAAGCCACCATTTAATATTAGGTTAATGGATGATAAAAGCTTTCCTTTTATAATGATAACAAAGACTCAAGAATGGCCGAGAATCAGAAAATATAGGGGAAAGCAAACAACAGACAACATTTTTTTTGGACCATTTGCAAATGTAAGTGTAGTTGATGAGGTTCTACAACAACTTGAAAAAGCTTTTCTAATAAGAAGTTGTTCGGACAACATTTTTAAATCAAGGAAAAGACCCTGTATTTTGCATCAAATTAAAAGATGCAGCGCTCCATGTGTTGGACTAATAACACAGAAAGAATATTCAAACTTGGTCAATGAGGCCATTTTATTTTTAAAAGGTAAGAATCCTAAATTAAAAAATAGTTTAGTGAAAATTATGGAAAGAAAAAGCAAAGAAGAAAATTATGAACAAGCGGCAATAATTAGGGACAGAATCAAAGCGATATCTAGAATTAACTTTGAACAATACTCTGATTTAAACAATAGTGAGAATTTTGACATTGTCTTTCTTTACAAAAAATTTAGTCAAATTCACGTTCAGCTATTTTTTTTTAGGTCAGGAAAGAATCTTGGTAATAAGGACTTTTTTCTCTCAGAAAAAATATTTGAAGAGTCAGAGACTGTTTTAAGACAGTTTTTAATTTTTTTTTACAAGCGGAATACACCACCAAATGAAATATTAATTAATTTTCATATGAAAAATACTGAACTTATTAAAAAAGTAATTTCTCCTAATAAAAATATTGAAATTAAGAGGCCAAAAAAAGGAAAAAAACTTGAACTAATGAAGTTAGTAAGCGATAACATTTTAGCATCAAGTAAAGACAAACAAAATATAAACGACAATGAACCAATAGTACTTAAAAATCTTCACAAAAAATTAAAACTTAAAAACTTTCCATTCAGAATTGAGGTATATGATAATAGCCATCTTAGTGGAACAGACGCGATTGGGGCCATGGTCGTATACCAAAACTTTGGATTTTCAAAGAATCATTACAAAAAATTTAATGCAAAAACAAAATTAAATAGAATTTTTGATGATTATAAAATGATGGCTGAAATGATAGAAAGGAGATTTAATTTTTCTGAAGAATGGAAAAAAGAATTACCAAATCTAATCATAATTGACGGTGGAAAAGGTCAACTTAATAAAGTAGATCAAATACTTAAAGAAAAAAAACTTTTAAATATTGATTTATTAAGTATTTCTAAAGGTAAAAATAGAAAACCAAGTGAGGATAAAATTCATTCCCTTACCCAAAATATTAGTCTAAGTAATAATGACAAAGAGTTTTATTTTATCCAAAAACTCAGAGATGAAGCTCACAGATTTGCTGTTTCATCACACAAAGTTAAAAGGTCAAGTAAAATGAAAAGCTCTACTTTTGATCAAATTGTAGGTATAGGAAAGAAAACTAAGTATAATCTTTTAAATTATTTTGGTACAATAGAAAATATTCAAAGTGCTAGTATAAATGATTTAAAAAAAGTTGAGGGTGTAGGATCCCAAACAGCGAAAAAAATTTATAAGGAATTTAATAAAATTGTTTAATTTAAAAAATATTCCAAACTTTTTAACAATTTTACGAATTGTTCTTATCCCGAGTATAATTATATGTGTTGAGATTGGTAATGAAAAATATTTTTGGATAGCTTTATTTCTTTACGTTACAGCTTGTTTCTCTGATTTTTTTGATGGATATCTCGCTAGAAAATTTGATATTGAATCAAATTTTGGTAGGTTTTTAGATCCTATCGCAGATAAAATTTTAGTAGTTTCTGTACTTGTAATCCTAATAGCCAATAATCTTATTACAGGAGTTTTTGTTTATCCAGCTTTGATAATTATATTGAGAGAAATAATCGTCTCAGGGCTTAGAGATTTTTTTTTGCATTCTACCAAAACACTTTTAGTTACTAATTTAGCTAAATGGAAAACACTTCTACAAATGTCTTCACTTGGTTTTTTAATAGTACAGAATAATTTTGAGACAAAACTAATTTTAATTTTCGGAAATTTAGGACTTACATTTGCATCTGCAATAACAATTTATACTGGATATATATATTTTAAGAAAAATCTTAAGCTATTTTAAAAATGAAAAATATTTTTGGCATTGTAGGTTGGAGTGGTAGTGGTAAGACACATTTGATTTGTAGAATTATAAAATATTTTGATAAAAAAAAACTCAATATTTGCTCAATTAAGCATTCGCATCATAATTTTGAAATTGACAAAAAGGGAAAAGATAGCTACGAACATCTAAGATCTGGTGCAAAGGAAGTAGTTATTTATAATGAATACAAATTTGCAATGATTAAAAAAAAAAAAAAAAAAAAAATTAATTTGGAAGAAATAACAAAAAAATTTTCTTCAGGCATGGATTTAATTTTAATAGAAGGTTTAAAAAAAGGACCAATAAAAAAAATTGAAGTGTACAGAGAATCAATGAATATGCCGCTACTTTGTGAAAAAGATGATAATATAAAAGCTCTAGTATTTGATAAAGTTTCTCCTAGAATTTCACAAATAAATCTTCCTAAATTTCATATAGATGAGACGAAAAGAATTGGTTCTTTCATTTTAGAAGAGATTAATAATGAAAAAAGATAGAAGACTTATTTCAGTTTTATCCGCAAAAAAAAGAATGATTCTTAGTTTAAAAGGTTTCAAAAATAAATCAGAGTTTATTGATTTTAAAAATTCAGAAAATAGAGTGCTAGCAGATAATATTTATTCAAAGAATAACATACCGGAATTTGATAATTCTGCTGTTGACGGTTATGGTTTTAATTATAATTCAATTACAAAAGGAGGGGGAACTTTTAAAATAGTAGGCGAGTCTAAGCCAGGGAAACCATTTAAAAATAAATTGAAAAATGGTGAAGCAATAATAATTTTCACTGGGGCCTTCATTCTAAAACACAACAATATAGATACCGTCTGTTTTCAAGAAAACTGTCTGATAAATGACAAATCTTTTAAAATTACAAAGTTCCCAAAAAAAGGCGATAACATCAGAAAAAAGGGAGAGGACATAAAAAAAAATCAAGTTGCTTTTAGGAAAGGAAGAAAAATTAGAACTGTTGATCTTACCCAGTTATCATCCCTGGGTTTAAAAAAAATAAAGGTATTTAAGAAAATTAAGGTTGGAGTATTTTCATCAGGTGACGAAATTTGTTTAGGTTCAGTAAAAAAAAAGTATTCAATATTTGATGCCAATAAAACTGTGTTAATAAATTTACTAAAAAGATTAGGGTGCGAAATTACAGACTTAGGTGTGATTAAAGATAATTATGAGCATACAAAAAAAAAATTAGATAATAATCTTTCATCCTTTGACGTAATTATAACATCAGGCGGTGTTTCAAAAAGTAAGATTGATCATATAGGAAATTTTTTTTCTATATCAGGTAAGTTAAATTTTTGGCAGCTAGCCTTGAAACCAGGCCGACCTTTTGCTTTTGGAAAACTTCAAAATACTCCATTTATAGGTTTGCCAGGAAACCCCGTAGCTGCTGTAATAACTTTCTTAATGCTTGTTGTAGATTATCTTAAAAAATTATCCGGTATTGAAAAAAATGAAATTATAGAAAGATTAGTACCTTCAAACTTTGTAATGAAAAAAAAAAAAGGAAGAACTGAGTGGCTCAGAGGGTCAATAAAAATAATTAACAATAACTATTTTCTTGAAAAGTATCATACAAGTGGGTCAGGAATTATTTCTTCTATTTCTAATACAGATGGTATAATTGAAATTAATGAAGATGTTAAATATATAAAAAAAGGAAGCATACTTAAGTTTTATAGATATGAGGATATTCTAAATTGAAAATATTTTATTTTGCAAAAATAAAAGAAATCATTGGTAAAAATGAAGACATAATTAATATTGATAAACAGATGACTGTTGGAGATATAGTTAAAATGTTAAAATTAATTGATGAATCATATGAATTAGCTTTTAAGGACCTAAAAAATATTAAATGTTCTATAAACTGTAATTACATCAATTCATTTCAAACCAAAGTAAAAAATAATGACGAGATTGCTTTTTTTCCTCCAGTAACTGGTGGTTAATGAAAATAATATTTCAAACTAAGAAGTTAAATATTGAAGAAGTTTTAAAAAGTTTCTCTTCACAGAATAGTAGTTCAGGTGCAGTCATATCTTTCCTAGGAAAAGTTAGGCCATCTAGGAATAAAAAAAAGATAAAAAGTATGGATATTGAAATTTATGAAAAAATGGCCTTATATCAAACAAAACTTGCTATTAAGAATTTATTAAAAAAATTTAATATTCACGATTATTTCATTATGCATAGGTATGGAAACCTAAAACCCGGTGAAAATATAATTTTTTTAATCGTAGCAAGTGAACATCGAAAAGAGGGTTTTCAGTTTATTCAAGAAATTTTATTTTATTTTAAAAAAAAAATAACTTTTTGGAAAAAAGAAAATTACATACAATCCTCTAAATGGCTTGATAGCCAAAATTAGAGAGTTACTTTTTTTTTGAATTCCGATATTAAAAATTTTGTAAGTTTTCGATCCTTAAAATTAAAGTTATTAATACAACTGACAGGTGTTATTTCAACAGCTGTTCCTGTTAGAAAAACTTCATCACATGTTTTTAAGAAATCTAATTTAAAATGTTCCTCATGAACTCTTATTTCATTTTCTTTTGCAATTTCAATAACTGTTTGTCTTGTAATGCCGTTTAAAAAACAGTCAGCAATTGGTGTAAATAACTCATTATTTTTTACGAAGAATATGTTTGCTCCAGTTGCTTCTGCCACATACCCACGATAATCAAGCATCAATGCATCGTCAAAACCAAGCTTTTCAGCTTCATGCTTACTCAGAGAACAAATCATATATAAACCTGCTGCTTTACTATCAGTTGGAGCAGAATCTGGTGAAGGTCTCAACCATTTTGAAACATTGAGTTTTATTCCTTCAAGTAATTTCTTAGGTGAAAAATAAGAAGGCCATTCCCAAGCAGCAATTGCAAGGTTTGTTGACCCTTCTTTTGCCGAAATAGCCATCATTTCACTACCTCGCCAAACCACAGGTCTTACATACCCATTAGAAACATTTTGCTTTTCAATTATTTTTTGTGAAATTTCAACTACCTCTTGGTAATCATAAGGAATATTCAGATCCAATATTTTTGCAGAATTAAAAAGTCTTTCAATATGCTCATGTAGTTTAAAAATTCTTTTATTATAGATTCTCAAACCTTCAAAAACACAACTTGCGTAATGAAGGCCGTGATTAAGAACATGAACATTTGCATCACGCCATTGAACGAATTTACCATTAAACCATATAAACCCGTTTCTCTTATCAAAAGGTAAAATTTGCATAAATTTTGTTATAGGATACAATCAAAAAAATTACCATTAAATATGCAAAATTATTTTGTTTTAAACTTTTATTATAAATTATTTTATGAAAAATAAACCACATATATTGTGCGTTGATGATGATGATAAAATAAGAGAGTTACTGAAAGTTTTTTTGAGAAAAAATAACTTTACGGTTTCAACTGCGCAAGGCGTCAATGAAGCAACAAAATTACTAAAGGTATTTGTTTTTGATATTATTGTATTGGATATAATGATGCCTAAAATTAGTGGTACAGACTTTCTTAGTTCTTTTAGAAAGGAAAATATTAACACTCCAGTTATCATGCTGACTGCCAGCAATCACTTAGATGTAAAAACTCAATCATACAGCTTAGGATGTGATGACTATTTAAGTAAACCATTTGAGCCAATGGAGCTTATTCTTAGAATTAAAAAGCTTCTTAACCCAAGAGTAAACAATACTAAAAATGACAAAAAATATTATTTTGGAGAATTTATTTATGAATCAAATACAAAAAAGTTAAACAAAAATAACACAACTGTAAAATTGACCACAACTGAAGAATATCTATTAGAAATTTTAATTAATAATATTAATAAAGAAATTTCAAGAGAGTATATTGGAAAAAAATTAAACATTGACACAAATTTACGCTCTGTTGATGTGATTGTTGCGAGACTAAGAAAAAAAATTACCTCAAACTCTGACGTATCATTTCTTAAAACTATAAGAGGTAAAGGTTATATGCTTATTAGTGAGTATGAGTAAATTTTTAAAAAGATTCACCCCAAAAAAAATCTTACCTAGATTACTTCTTATTTTTTTATTACCACTAATTTTGACTCAATCATTATTAATTTTTTTATTCTATGATCGTCATTGGGAAAAAATAATTACAAGGTTTTCTAACATTGCCAGTAATCAAATAGACTTTTTAATTTCAGAAGATAAGAATAACGGTTACTTAGCAGCCAGAAAATCGGCAATTATGCTTAACCTTAAGTTTCTGAAGGTTGAGGACTATAAAGATAAAATAGGTAAAAAATTTTTCTTTGAAAAAAAAATTGAAAGAAAAATCAAAAACAGACTAGGTGAAAGTTTTTTTTTATCTATTAAAGAAAATGAAATTGATGTTTTAAAAAAAGAAAATAGTTATTTTTACATAGTTAAATTTCCCAAAAAGTATCTTCTAAGTGAAACACCTTTAATACTTTTTTTATGGATGATTTTTTCATCTTTAATATTAACTATGATTGCATTTTTATTCTTAAGAATTCAGATTAGAGCTATTCAAAGGTTAGCGAACTCTGCAAAAGAATTTGGTGATGGTAAGAAGATAAAAAAATTCAAACCTGAAGGAGCTATGGAAATTAGGCTTGCTGGAAACTCTTTTATTCGAATGAAAAAAAGAATTAATAATTATATAGCACAGCGAACAAGTTTTTTAGCAGGCATTTCCCATGACCTAGGAACCATTCTTACAAGAATAAAGTTAAGACTAGAACTTATGGACGAAAATAAAGAAAAACAACAAATTAAAAATGACCTAAAAACAATGGAGATGGTTTTAAAAGAATATCTAGATTATTCTGAAAAAATAAATGTTAAAAGAATTTCATCAGTAAATATTCTTAATTTAATTGTTGAGGTAACAAACTCCTCTAATGATCTTAAAAAAAAAGTAAAAATCTTATGTAACAAAAATATTTTTTTTAAAACTGACAAAAATTATTTATTTAGGATAATTTTTAATTTATGTGAAAATGCCTCTAAATATGGAGAAAATATTTTGATTAAGGCAAAAAAAACTTCTAACTCTCTTTTAATAGATATAGAGGATGATGGACCTGGTATTCCTAATAAATTCAAAAAAAAGGTATTCAAACCATTTTTCAAGATTGATGACTCAAGAAATCTAAATCAAGGTGGGTCAGGGCTAGGTTTGAGTATTGCAAACGAATTGATAAAAAAGCTAAAAGGAAAAATCTATCTTAAAGACTCCAAAAAAGAAAAGGGTACTATTTTCACAATAAGTCTTTAGCAATTTCTTTTGATCTCTGTTCAGCTTTAGAAATTGCTTGACTAACTAATAAACTAAACTTTTCCTTTTTAAAAAAATTTAAAGCTTTTTCAGTAGTACCGTTTTTACTAGCAACTTTTTTAACAACATCATCAAAATTCAATTTTTTTTCAAGTATCTCTAATGTTCCGTTAGCAAGAATAAAAACTAGTTCGTTTGAAAGTTTTTTATTAAAACCTTTTTTAAGTAATATTTTAGATAAAATTTCAAAAAAAAAACATAAATATGCTGGGCCACCACCGAAAAATGCTGTAAAAAAATCCATTTGACTTTCTTCTTTCAGCCAAATTAATTTTCCGAAAAAGGAAAACTCTTTTTCTATTTTTCCTTTTTCGTAAATACTTAGATTATTAGAAAAAGTTCCAGTAGTACTTTTATTAACTTTTAAAAGTAAATTTGGCATTATTCTAATTACTTCAATGTTATGACTAAAAAAAGATCGTACTTTTTTATCTTTTAATCCAGCTACAAATGATATTATTTTAATTTTTTGTTCTATTTTTTGGCTAATTATTTTTAAGATCTCATTTGCATGCTGAGGTTTAATACAAAGTAAGATATATTCAATTTTTTCAAAAGAAACATCCTCTAAGTTCTCTGTAACTGCAAAGAAATTTTTATAATTTTTTCTTATTTCCCTTAAAAGATTTTTATTTTTATCACATATTAAGATTCTTTTTTTTTTTTTATAGAATCCATTCAAAATATTTTTGCCAAGATTACCACATCCAATTAATAAAGACTTACTCATGCAAGACCAAAAGTATCTATTAATGAATTTTTTAAAACAAATTTTTCATCATTTTTCTTTGAAAAAGAAATTAGAAAAATTGGGAAAAATCTATCAAATTCTTTAATAACAACACTTAAAAAATCTTCTATCTGTTCTAGTGTCATATAATTAAGTCCCTTTGTAGAAACTTGATACTTAAAAAAAATAGTTTTATGCTGAGAACAGTAATGAAAATAACCTAAATTTATCTTTTCATTAATTGATGAAATTAAAGAATAAATTCCTTTAGTAACTTTACCCTTGTTTTTGAAATCATAACATGTACTAAAGTTTATTATTTTATTGGTTTCATTCCAAACAATAGCAATTTCATGTTTAGACCATGAACCATTGCATTTTAAACCTAAATGATCAGCAGAATATCTCAAAGGTTCAACGTCAAACTTATAAATATGATCTTCAATACAATCTATTGGGTTTGCATAAGATACTATTTTATTTTGACTAAAAAAATCCACGACATAATATTAGTATATAAAATTATTTTTAACAACAACAATTAGTAGTAAAGTTTCTCTTATACACAATATATAGTAAAATGCTTAAAGATTCTCTTATTATTTTATTGTTATTTGTTTACTTTATAATTTTTATTTTTTGGTTAATTTGGTTTCATAGATCTTTAAAAAAAGGTACCAACAAAAAAAATATTTATTTATTTAATATTATTGGATTTGTTGTTACCACATATATTATAAGTTTTTTTGTTTTACGAGTGCTCTCGTAGTTTAAGGTTAATATTATGATAGTTGTAACTGGAGGCGCTGGATTTATTGGTTCTAACCTAATAAATTTTCTTGGAAATTACACTGACCAAGAAATCATTTCAGTTGACTGGAAAAATGATGAAAATTTTCACTATTTTGATAATAAAAGTTTAAAAAAAATTTCTCCTGATAGCCTTGAACTTTTTCTAAATAAAAATTGTAAATCTATAAAATTAATAATACACCTAGGTGCTATTACATCAACTACAGAAACAGACGCAAGATTAATAGTAAAAAATAATATTACTCTGTCATTATTTATTTGGTCCTGGTGTGTAGAAAATAAAAAAAGATTAATTTACGCCTCCTCTGCAGCAACTTACGGTGATGGTACAAATAGCTTTGATGACTCAGAAAAAAATAATTACCTTTCAAGATTAATACCACTAAATTTATACGGATGGTCAAAACATTTATTTGATAAATTTATTGTTAATCAAAAAATTAAACCACTCCAATATGTAGGTCTTAAATTTTTCAATGTGTACGGACCTAATGAATTTCATAAATCTGAAATGAGAAGTATTGTGCTTAAGATTTTTCAAAAGGTTTCAAATAACCAAACTGTGAAACTCTTTAAATCACATAATCCGATGTATAATGACGGAGAACAAATGAGAGACTTTATATATGTTAAGGATGTTATAAAAATAATAAGATGGTTTATAGACAATGAACATATCAACGGAATTTTTAACGTCGGAACGGGAAAGCCAAGAAGCTTTCAGGACATAGCTATTTCAGTTTTTAAAAACTCAAATATTAAAAAAAAAATCAAATATATAAACACTCCAAAAAATATAAGAGAACAGTATCAGTATTTTACAAAGGCCAACATAAAAAAACTTAGGAATTCTGGATATAAACAAAAATTTTTTTCATTAGAAGATGGTATTAAAGACTATATCAGGAATCATTTAATTGTAGACTTATGATTTATGAGCATAATCTAAACCCTGTTGCGCTTGAAATTTTTTCCATAAAAATTTATTGGTATTCTTTAGCTTATATTTTTGGTTTTATTTTTTGTAATTACTATTCAAAAAATTTGGTAAAAAAAAAATTGTTAAACTTGGAATTATCAATTATTGATGATTTTATCACTTGGTTGATTATTGGTGTTTTAATTGGTGGGAGACTAGGATACGTAATTTTTTATAACTTTGATTTTTATTTTAAAAATCCAATTGATATTTTAAAGATTTGGCAAGGTGGAATGTCATTTCACGGGGCACTAATAGGAGTAATTCTAACAATAATTTTTTTTTCAAAAATTAGAAAAGTTGAGTTTTCAGAATTGTCTAACTTAGTTGCTTACAGTTCACCAATAGGAATTTTTTTAGGAAGATTAGCAAATTTTGTTAATGCGGAACTTATTGGAAGACCAACTGATGGGACATGGGGTATCTTATACAAAACAGAATTGATTGCTAGGCACCCAAGTCAATTATACGAAGCAGTATTAGAAGGGTTAATTATTTTTTTAATTCTCAACTTTTTTCTTAGAAGTAATATAAAATATAAATTTAATGGTTACGCTATATTTTTAATATTTTATAGTTTTTTTAGGTTTAATTTGGAGTTTTTTAGGGAACCAGATTCACACTTAGGGTTTATAGTTAATAATATTTCAATGGGTCAAATTCTTACAATTCCAATGTTTATAATTGGAATAATTTTTTTAAAAAATGAAAAAAAACTCTAAGATCTTCAATACTTTCAAAAAAAGTAATACATTTTCTATTAGTAGATTTATTTTTCTTTGTCTTTATGAGAAGAATTACGGATATTATCAGAATAATAGAATAGGGACTGATTTCATAACAGCCCCAGAAATTAGTCAACTTTTTGGTGAATGTATTTCAATATTCATTGCTTCAATTAATAGAAAAATTGGTAATATTAGAGACTTTTGTGAACTTGGTCCAGGAAACGGAACTTTAATAAAGGACTTATCCAAAAACCTAAATAAATTAATTAAAAGTGATTTAAATTTTTATTTATTTGAAAAATCAAATTGTCTTTCAGCCAACATAAAGAAAAATATAAAGGAAATAAATATTTTTCATCTTAAAAGACTTACTTTTCCACCAAGGCCAATTTTTTTCATAGCAAACGAATTTTTTGATGCTTTACCAATAAATCAATTTGAAAAAACATCAGACGGTTGGTTTGAACGTAGAGTTGATTTAATTCAAGGAAAATTAAAAGTTATTTTGAAAAAAAATACTTTCTGTAAATTTGAAGAAAATTACGGTAAAAAAGGAGATATAATTGAAAAATCACCATACGCTGACCTATACTTAAAAAGAATTTTTAAACATTTAAAAAAGTTTGGAGGGGGCTTACTGATTTTTGATTACGGTCCTTTAAAAAAGAAGAAGATTGATACCCTGCAATCAATATTCAAAAAGAAAAAAAGTTTTTTTCTTAATAATCCATATGAATCCGACATTACTTATCATGTTGATTTTGAAAAAATAAAACAAATGGCTAAACATTCAGGACTATTTTTTTATGGACCTATTACACAAAAGAAATTTCTATTTTTCAATGGAATAAACGAAAGATTTCTTGAATTGTCAAGAAGCTTGCAATCTAAAAATCAACTTCAAATACTAAACTCTCAGTTTACTAGACTTATTGACGCAAGAGGAATGGGCAACTTAATAAAATGTCTATTGGTGACAAAAAAAAAAATGAAATTAAATTATTTTTAATGCTTAAAAAAAATAAAATTATTATTAATAAAAATTTCAAATATTGTTTTTTTACAAGAAATGGAGGTGTAAGTAAAAAAAACTTTAGTTCTTTAAACTGTGCTTATAATAAAGGAGACGATGAGAAAAATGTAAAAATAAATAGAGAATATGTTAATAAAAAATTTTGTAGTAACAAAAAATTAATTTTACTGAATCAAGTACACTCTAACAAAGTTTTTTTTATTGATAGTCCCGAAAACCAAATGCTGCATGGAGATGGAATTATTTCAAATAGAAAAGATTTAATTCTTGGTGTTTTAACTGCAGATTGTGCTCCGATAGTAATTTTGGGTAAAAAGTACTTTGGAATTATCCATGCAGGATGGAAGGGAGCCTTTTCAGGAATAGTAGAAAATGCAATTAATCTTTTTTTCAAAAAAGGAGAATGTCAAGAAGATATTTTTATAGACGTAGGACCACACTTAAAAAAAGATTCCTTTGAAGTAAAAAAAGATTTTCTAATTAATTTTAAAAAGCTAGAAATTAAATCGGATAAATACATTTCATCAATAAAAAAAAATCTATATTTCAATTTCAGTTTATTTATTTCAGATAAAATAATGGGTTGTGGTGTAAACAATTTCAATATTTCACCCGTTGATACATATCAAAACTTTAATGATTTTTATAGTTTTAGGTACTATTGTAAAAAAGGAATTAAAAATTGTGGTAGGCAAATCAGTTTAGTTAGTATAAAAGATAATTATGAAGTTGGTTTCAGGTAACAGTAATAAACCTCTAGCTGAAAGCATAGCCAAATATCTAGGCGTGAAACTAGTGGATGCAACAATTAAAAAATTTCCTGATAAAGAAATTTTTGTTGAAATTCAAGAGAATGTAAGAGGAGAAGATGTTTTCGTTGTACAATCAACATCTTTTCCCGCCAACGACCATGTAATGGAACTATTAATCACAATTGATGCTCTAAAAAGAGGATCAGCTAAGAGAATTGCTGCAATTATGCCTTATTATGGTTATGCAAGACAGGATAGAAAATCAGGACCTCGTACACCAATTTCAGCTAAATTACTTGCTAACTTAATTAGTACAGCTGGAGCAGATAGAGCGCTGATGGTTGATCTTCATGCTGGACAAATTCAAGGTTTTTTTGATATCCCAACAGATAACTTATTTGCTGCACCAGTTTTTATAGATGACATAAAAAAGAAATTTTCTGGAAAAGACTTTACTATTATATCACCTGATGTTGGTGGAGTGGTTAGAGCTAGAGCAATAGCAAAAAGGTTAGATTGTGATCTTGCTATTATTGATAAACGAAGAGAAAAAGCAAGTGTCTCTGAGGTAATGAATATTATCGGTGAAATTAAAAATAAACATTGTATTTTAATTGATGATATTTGTGATACTGCAGGTACACTTACTAACGCAGCGAAAGCATTAAAAGATAAAAAGGCAAAGTCCGTTTATGCATACATTACACATGGAGTTTTATCGGAACCAGCTATTGAAAGAATTAATAATTCACCTATTGATAAAATGATAATAACTGATAGTATTCTTGCTCGAGAAGATGTTCGTGTTTCTGAAAAAATTGAACAGTTATCAATAGCTCCACTTATAGGAGAGGCGATAGGAAGAATTACAGAAAACAGATCTGTTTCGAGTTTATTTGCTTAATTGGAGTGCAATATGAGTCAGGATTCATTAATAGTTGCCAGTAAAAGAGAAAATGGTGGAACCGGAAGTTCTAGAGGCCTTAGACTTGAAAAAAAAATACCTGGAATAATTTATGGTGAAAAAAAAGATCCTATACCCATCATATTAGACGAAAAAATTCTTAAAGTGAAAATCAAAGATCCATCTTTTTTTTCAAAGCAATGTGAAATTAAATTCAATAATGAAGTTATAAAAGTTTTACCTAAAGACTTGCAACTCCACCCTGTCAAAGAAAGTATTTTACATATTGATTTTCTAAGAGTTGGAGAAAACACAACTGTAACACTATTTGTTCCAGTCAAATTTATAAATGAAAATAAATGTCCAGGCATTAAACAAGGTGGTGTTTTAAACGTTGTTAGGCGTGATGTAGAACTTATAACTTTAGTCTCAAAAATTCCTGAATCACTTGAAGCTAATCTTGATGGTTTAGAAATTGGCGATAGCATACATATAAGTTCAATAAGTCTTGAAAATGGCGTTAAACCAACAATTTCTGACAGAGATTTTACTATTGCTACAATTGCCCCACCAACTGTTATGAAAGTTGAGGAAGAGAAACCAGTTGAAGAAACTGAGGAAGGCACTGATGGTGCTGAAGCCAAAGCTAGTTCTGATGAAGCTAACAAAGAAACAGCAAAAGAAAGCTCCTCTGAAGATAACAAAACAGATGGTAGTGAAAAAAAATAATGTTTTCTAATTAAATGATTTTAATATCTGGACTTGGCAACCCTGGTAAAGAATTCTTAAAAACAAGACACAATATTGGTTTTGATATAGTTGATTTGATACATTCTGAATTTAATTTTCCGAAATTTTCTGAAAAATTTAACTCTTTATACTCAAAGAAAACTATATATGAAAGAGTAATAGTAATTCAAAAACCAATGTCATATATGAATTTAAGTGGAGACCCAATAAAGAAAATTTTCAATTTTTTTAAAATTAATACTACTGATGATATTTTTGTTTTTCATGATGACTTAGACCTTGAGTTCTCTTCACTCAGGATAAAAAGCTCTGGAGGTCATGGTGGGCATAATGGAATTAAAAATATTATTGGTCTAATTGGACCTAAGTTTAACAGAATAAAATTTGGAATTAAAAACTCTTTTTACAAAGAAAAAAATATTGACGCAAATAAATTTGTTTTAGACAAATTTAGCCCTGAAGAACTTGAAATAATTGAGTCTATTAAAAAAAAAATAATTATTAATTTTGAATTACTAATAAAAAAAGATTTTTCATCTTTTAAAAATTGTTTTTAACATGGGTTTTAACTGTGGAATATTAGGCTTGCCAAATGTTGGAAAATCAACTCTATTTAACGCCTTAACATCAACTCAAAACGCTGAATCTAAAAATTATCCCTTTTGTACAATAGATCCTAATATTGGAAAAGTTCAAGTAGAAGATGAACGCTTAAAAAAAATCTCAGAGATTTCTAGATCAGAAAAAACAATTTTTAATCAATTGGAATTTGTTGATATTGCTGGTTTAGTCAAAGGGGCAAGTAAAGGTGAAGGACTAGGAAATAAATTCTTATCAAACCTTTACTCTGTTGACGCTCTGATTCATGTTGTTAGATGTTTTGAAAATAAAGACATAACTCATATTGATAGTAAAATATCTCCTATCAATGATATTAATATCATTGAGACTGAACTATTACTCTCTGATCTTTCAAAAATTGAAAATATAATTGAAAATCTTAAAAAAAAAAATAAGGGAAAAGTGATTGATCCTCAACTTTTAAATACACTTGAAAGTGCAAAAATAAATTTGGATAACGGAACCTTTTTAAGAAATTGTTCTCAAGAACTAGCAGAGTCTAAAACACTTGCTAGCTTTAATCTTTTAACAATAAAACCAATGATTTATGTTTGTAATGTAGACGAAAGTTCCATTATTACTGGAAATGAATTAAGTAAACAAGTAGAAAAAATTGCCAATGAATCATTTACAAAAGTTCTGAATATTTCAGCTGATATTGAATCTGAAATTTCTCTTATTGAAAATTTAAAAGAAAAGAAAGAATTTCTCTTATCAATTGGCTTAAAAGAAGCCTCTTTGTCAAAACTTATAAGAGAGGGGTATGATCTCTTAAACTTATTGACCTTTTTTACTTCTGGTATTAAAGAGTCTCGAGCTTGGTCTTGTCAAAAAGGCTCTTTTGCTCCTGATGCTGGGGCAAAAATTCATACTGATTTTAAACGTGGTTTTATCAAAGCAGAGGTAATTGATTATCTTGATTTTATAAAATTCAAGGGTGAACAAAATTGTAAGGAAAAAGGTAAGGTTAGGTTAGAAGGTAAGGAATATTTAGTAAAAGATGGTGACATAATGAACTTCAAATTTAATGTTTAGATTTATAGTTTGTAAACTTTTTTAAAACATCACTAATTTCATTACCATTTAAAAGTTTAAAGTTTTTTATTAACAAACAAAAATAATACTGCTTTGCTAATTTTTCTAATGCTAGAGAAAGATGAACAGCTTCATCAATATCTTTACCAAGACTTATTTGTCCGTGATTAGCAATCAAACATCCTTTTCTATTTTTACATGCTGTCAACACAAAGTTGGCTAGTTTTATTGTTCCGAAGGTCGCATACTTTGAGCACTTGATATCATCTCCCCCGAATTCCGCTATCATGTAATGAAATTTTTTTATCTTTCGCCTCATACAAGAAAGAATAGATGCCCAGTCAGAATGACAATGAACAATGGAGTTAACTTCTTTTCGCTTTTTATAGATTAATAAATGCAAATCTAGTTCGCTGGACGGTTTTACTCCATTAGTTACATTACCATTAAAGTCAATTTCAGAAATATTTTCAGTTTTTAAATTTTTAATATCTATACCTGAGGGGGTAATAAAAACTTTTTCTTTAAATTTTACACTTATATTGCCTTCGGAACCTAAGTTCATACCTTTTTTTAGAAGGAAATTATAATTTTTAATAATTTTCTCTTTCAAAATTTTCATAATTACTTTTTTAATTTTTTTTTTATAGAAGGGTAATTAGCTTTACAAATTCCATTTTCAGTTATTAAGGCTGTGATAAATTTTGAAGGTGTAACATCAAAAGCTGGATTAAAAGTTGAAGTTTGATTTTTATAAATTCTCCCAGAAAGTAGTTTATTAGATTTTTCAAAAACCAAATCCGATAACTCTTTTCCATCTCTAATTTCTATTGGTATATCTGATCCTTTTTTCAAATTACGGTCTATTGTTGAGGTAGGTAATGCTACATAAAATGGAATATTATTTTCATAAGCAGAGAGCGCTTTTAAATATGTACCTATTTTATTGCAAACATCACCATTCATTGCAGTTCTATCACTTCCAACTATACATAAATCAACTTTTCCATTTTGCATTAAATGGCCACCAGCGTTGTCTACAATTACAGTATGGGGAATTTTTTCATTCTTTAATTCCCATGATGTTAAAAGAGCTCCTTGATTTCTTGGTCTTGTCTCATCAACCCACACATGTATAGGAATTTGAGCTTTGTTAGCATAAAAAATAGGAGATAAAGCAGTTCCATAATCAACAGTTGCCAACCAACCAGCATTGCAATGTGTTAATATATTTACTGTTTGTTTTTTTTTTTTATAAATTTGTTCAATTATCCTAAGTCCATTTTGACCTATCTTTTTACAGTTCTCAATATCATCATTTCGTATTAAATTTGCTAGTTCTGTTGCTAAGATTGCTCTTTTGCTTGGAATTGTTTTTAGCAACTTTTTTTTTAATGTATCTAAGGCCCATTTAAGATTAACTGCAGTGGGTCTAGTTTTTAAAAGTTTGTTGTAACATTTTTTTATATTTATTTTACTAGAATTTCGTTCAATTGATTTTGCAAAACCAAAAGCAGCAGTAACTCCGATTAATGGCGCTCCTCTTACTTTCATATCTTTGATAGCTTTACAAAAGTCGTTAAGTGACTTTAATTTTTGAACTTTAAATTCAAAAGGAAGTTTAGTCTGGTCTATAATTTTTACTTCACTATTCTCTATCCAAATTGTTGAAAAATTTTTATTTTTAACTTTCATAAATCATTGAAAATAAATTTGAGTTTTTTCTTAGTAGACTTTTCTATTTTTTCTATTCTAGTTATTAACGAGTTTTTTGATATATTTTTTATTTTTTCATCGCAGCTAATTTTTTTTGTTTTTGAAAATTCCTCTATCAATTTAAATGCATTGTTTGAATTATTGTTCATTGTCGTTACTATCTGATCAACAGTTACAGAATCATGCTGAGGGTGCCAACAGTCAAAATCAGTAACCATGGATATTGCGGCGTAACATATACCAGCCTCCCTTGCCAATTTAGCTTCAGGCATGTTTGTCATTCCTATTACATCACACCCCCAAGATCTAAAAAGATTTGATTCTGCAAGTGAAGAGAATTGAGGACCTTCTATACAGATGTACGTGCCATTTGAATGAAAATTGAGTTTTAATTTTTTTAAATTGCTTAAAGAGATTTTTCTTAGGTTTTCACAAACTGGAGAAGACATAGAAACGTGTGATATACAGTCATCATCAAAAAAAGTTTTTTTTCTCAAATATGTATTATCTATAAATTGGTCAATTACAACAAAGTCACCTGGTTTATAGTCCTCTCTAAGACTACCAACTGCTGATAAAGAAATAATGTTTTGTACACCCAATTTTTTCAAACATTCTATGTTAGCTCTATAATTAATTTTTGAAGGTGAAATACTATGGTTAATTCCATGTCTTGGCAAAAAAGCAATTGACTTACCGTTTAAAGATCCCACGCATACTTTGCATGAGGGCTTTCCAAAAGAGGATTTAATTGTTTTCCATTTAATTTTTTTGAGGTTTGGAATTTTATAAAGACCACTTCCACCGATGAAAGCGATTTCAATTTCACTCATAAGTTTAGTCTAAATCCTTCCAGATTTTTCTTTTAACTCCAAGTAACATGATTGTAATTAAAATTAGGAAAAAAATTGTTTTAACACCAAGGCTTTTTCTTTCCTCTAGCTCCGGTTCCGCTGTCCAGGCTAAAAAGGCTGTAACATCTTTAGCTATTTGGGTATGTGTTGCTTCAGTCCCGTCATCATATTCTACAATGTCATCCTCAATTGGTGAAGGCATAGCAATTTGGTTCCCTGGGTAAAATGTATTGTAATACATTCCATCACTTGCCTCATAGTCTTCTGGAAATTCTTTATATCCATTAAGAAGGCTGTAAAGATAATCTGCCCCACCCGCTCTAGCCTTTACGATAAGAGAAAGATCTGGGGGATAGGCTCCATTATTAGCAACTCTAGCTACGTTATCATTTTCATAGGGACCGACGAATTTATCGCTAGGAAGAGCTTCTCTTTGAAACATTTCTCCTTCATCATTTGGACCATCTGTAATCTCATATTCACCAGCAATTGATTTGATTTCATCACTTGAAAACCCTATATCTTTTAAGTCTCTGTAGGAAACATGTCTTATTCCATGACAAGCTGCGCACACCTCTCTGTAAACTTTAAATCCTCTTTGAAGGGCGGTATTATCAAACCTTCCAAAAATTCCGTTAAATGGCCATTTCTGTTCCATTAATTCAGTTTTTGGCCCAGCTGAAAAGACGGAGAGAGGGAATAAAATGGTTACAAGTAAAATAAAATTATGTAGTTTACTTTGCATAACTTTCATTAACATCTTTATCAAATTTTTTAGATAAAACAGCGGCTGAAATACTTGATGGTAATAACTCACTTACTTTTTCAAAACGAGAGAGTAACGGCATTATAATCAAGAAGAAGGAAAAATAGTAAACTGAAGCAATTCTTGCAATTAAAACATAAACACCTTCTGCTGGCATAGCGCCAACCCATCCAAGGACAATGCAATTAATAAAGAACAACCAGTAAAACTGTTTATAAAAAGGTCTAAAGGTTGCGCTTCTTACTTTATGTTTATCTAGCCATGGTAGAAGAAACAGAACTAAAACTGCAGCAAACATTAACAAAACACCAGTCAGTTTATCGGGAACAGCTCTCAAAATTGCATAAAATGGTAGAAAATACCACTCTGGTACAATGTGAGCTGGTGTTTGTAATGGGTTAGCTGGAATGTAATTGTCTGGGTGGCCTAGAAAGTTTGGAGCAAAGAATACCAGAGCGGCATAAACTATCAAAAATACACCCAATCCAAAATAATCTTTAACGGTGTAATAAGGATGAAAAGGAATAGTATCTCCAGAAGATTTGACATCTACACCTGTTGGGTTATTAGAACCAAACTGATGAAGCGCAACTAAGTGAAGAGCGACAACACCTACTATTGCGAAAGGTAAAAGATAATGTAAAACAAAGAATCTGCTTAAGGTCGGGTTATCTACTGAAAAACCTCCCCATAAGAAAGTTACTATGTAATCGCCGATTACTGGAAAGGCCGAAAATAGATTAGTTATAACTGTTGCTCCCCAGAAGCTCATTTGCCCCCACGGAAGAACATAACCCATAAAAGCTGTAGCCATCATTAGAAGTAGAATAACAACCCCAAGCATCCACAAAATTTCCCTTGGGTATTTGTAGGATCCGTAATACAAACCTCTAAACATATGAATATAAACAATAATAAAGAACATTGAAGCTCCATTCATGTGAATGTACCTCAATAACCATCCATTATTCACATCTCTCATTATTCTCTCAACACTGTCAAAGGCAATGTCAGTATTAGCTGTATACTGCATTGCTAAGAGAATACCTGTTACGATCATTATTACTAGCGTGATTCCAGCCAGTGAGCCAAAATTCCAAAAATAGTTGAGGTTTTTTGGGGTTGGATAATCTCTTAGATTATGATTTATAAAAGTGAAAACAGGAAGTCTTTTATCAATCCATCCGGTTACTCCAACTTTTTTGTTTTCTTGATTGTCCATAATTTAACCTATTCTTATGATGTCATCACTGACAAATTCATATGGGGGAATTTCAAGATTAAGTGGGGCTGGGCCTTTCCTAATCCTTCCAGAAGTATCATAATGAGAGCCGTGACATGGGCAGAACCAACCTCCGTATTCTCCTTTATTGTCTCCTATTTTTTGACCTAATGGAACACAGCCAAGGTGAGAACAAACACCTACAACTACTAACCATTTAGGGTTTTTAACTCTAGACTCATCTGATTCTTTATGAGGTAAGTCTTCCACCGAAACATTGTCAGCTGAACTAATTTCAGATTCTGATCTGTGTCTAATGAAAATCGGTTTGCCTCTCCACATTACAGTCAGGCTTTGACCTTCTTCAAGTGGTGAAAGGTCAACTTCAGTAGTGGACAGAGCAAGAACATCTTTGCTAGGGTTCATTGTGTCAATCATTGACCAGGCAAAAGCTCCGCCACCAGCAATTGCTAAGCCTGTTGTAGTGATAAAAAGAAAATCTCTTTTTTCTTCATCAATAGAAGTGGGCTTGTTTTTTGTAGTTGTATTCAGTTCTTTCATTATAATATCTTAATTCTTATGATATTAATATAAAAAGAAAAAAATTTAAAACAATGAAAAAAATTGAACAAAAAAAAAAGCTTTCAAGCCAATGGTTTAAAGAATTAAGGGATAATATCTGTCAGGAAATAGAAAAATTAGAGATTACTGGGAAAAAATTTAAAAAAAAAAAGTGGAACAGGGATAAAAAAGGGACCAATGCTCTCGGTGGTGGAGAAATGAGTGTTCTAAGAGGAAAAACTTTTGAAAAGGCAGGTGTCAATATATCAACCGTTTTTGGCCCTATTTCAAATGAACTAAAAGGCAAAATTCCAGGTTCAAAAACTACTAAAAATTTTTGGGCTTCGGGAATATCTGTTGTAATTCATCCATACTCTCCAAAAATTCCAGCCATTCATATGAATACTAGATTTATAGTGACTGGCAAAAATTGGTTTGGCGGTGGAACAGATATCACTCCAAATAATTTAAAATCTGCTAATTCTATCAAATTAGCTAATTACTTTCATGGTAAACTTAAAGAAATATGTGAAAAATATAAAAAAGGGAGTTATATAAAGTATAAAAATTGGTGTGATGAATATTTTTTTCTTCCCCATAGAAATGAGCCCAGAGGTTTAGGGGGAATTTTTTATGATTATTTGGACTCAAAAAATTGGGAATCAGATTTTTCTTTTACAAAAGATGTCGGACAAACCTTTCTTAATTCCTACATTAATATAACAAAGAAAACAATGAATTTGAAATGGAAAGAGTCGGATAAAAATTTACAGTTGCACAGAAGGTCCAGATATACAGAGTTTAATTTACTTCACGACAGAGGAACAAAGTTTGGTTTACAGACAAACGGAAATGTAGATGCAATTTTTATGTCTTTACCTCCTAGAACGGGTTGGTAAGAATTGTAAAGCAAATTTGATACATTGATTTTTTAGGGGTTTAAAATTATTACTAATCCACCACTTCTTTGTGTCAGCCAAAACATTTCCAATTTTTTTCCCCTCCTTAAACCCAACTCTAATTAAGTCGGCACCAGTGATAGGAAATTTTTTTTTTTTAAAACTTTTAATTTCTTTATAAAGCTTGGAAAATTCTACTTTTTTTATTTTTTTTTCTACGTAAGCATAAATTATATGATCAATGACGAGTTCCTCATCTGTAAAACAAAGTAAATATAGTATATTTTTTTGTGAAAAATTTTTATTATTAATTTTATTAGATATCCTTTGTTGTATATTTTTATTCAAATGATTAAAAAAGTTAAATTTTTTTGTCTTTCTTTTTCTAATTAAATATTTAATTCTTCTTTCAAAAGAAACATTGTCTATTTCTCTTTCTAACCTGCAAAGCTTTATAAAACCACTAAAACTAAATTTACAATCCAGAGATAATTCAAGAAATTTACTTATTTTTTTTTGCACGAAACTAGATTCAAAATTACTTAAAATTATTATTTTTTTTAATTCATTAATTCGCCTTTCAAATGACAAAGTTAATATTTTATTTTTAAATTTTTCACAAATTCTAAAATCTTTAATGTAAAATTTTTTTGAATAGTAAATTGAAAATCTTATGAATCTCAAAATTCTTAAAAAATCCTCTTGAATTCTTTTTTCTGCATTTCCAATAAATTTTACGATTGGTTGCTTCCTATTTAGATCTTTTAAACCATTTTGAGGATCCTTTAAATTACCCCTTGTGTCACAATAAATTGAATTAATTGTAAAATCTCTCCTTTTTGAATCTTCTAATAAATTTGGAGAAAATTTTACCCTAGCTTTTCTTCCAAATGTTTCCACATCTTTCCTCATTGATGTCAAATCAAATTTATCTTGTCCGTCATAGATAACTATTGATCCATATTCAATTCCGACAGAAGAAAACTTAATTCTTTTTTTTTTAAAAATTCTTACAACCAGTTCAATTGGTAAATCTGTGACCAAGTCAGGTGGTGATGAATTTTTTTTTCCTAATATTAAAGATCTCACAACTCCACCTATTAAAAATAAGCTTCCGTGATATAATTTTAAAATAAGTTCAATTTCTTTTATTTTTAACAACGGAAGTTCAATGTATTTAGAAATTTTATGAAAATTTTTAATTTTCATCAAAATATCCAGGAATTACAACTTCACCATCAAACTTAGGGGGATAATATTTTTTTTTTGATTCATTTTTATTAGTTACAAAAAAAATTACCAAACCCAAAAAGATCAAAGACACTAATGCTAAACTCATATAAGTAGATTTTTTGCTAACTTTTTTTGAAAAAAAATAAATTGTTATAAAAATTATTATTGCAAAGATAGAAATTAATACTTTAACCACTTGCTAAAAAATACTATGTTATTATGAAGCTAAACAATCTATTATCACCATTACAATATTATAACAAGAATTTATATATATGAGCACCTCAAGGATAATTTTTTTTTCTCTACTTTTCTCACTCTTTTCTTTCAATATAGCATTATCAAAATCACTTTCTTATCAGAGTGAATATGAGATAAGTCTTGCTAATTCAGAGAAAGTTCGTTTACCAGGCAGAACCTATGTAAATGAAGCGTCTGGTCAACTTTTTATTGATTGGATTAATAATTGTCAAAACTCATGGGTTTCTAATCAAAGAATGATGACTCGCTTTATTAATTCTTACGGAGTAGGAACAGTAAGTGAAATTAATTACTCTATTAACGAAAAAGCTGATGGAACAGATATGGATTTTGTTTTAGAGGTTAAGGAGGATGCTGAATTAGTTGAAAGAGTTTATGGTGAAGCTAGAAAAGATGATAATTTGATAGTTAAGTTTCCACAAACTGACAAGGAAAACTTAAATTTTCCGAATGATGTTGTTTTTCCACACCAATTTCTTGAAGAGATAATTTCAAATCTTTATTCCAAAAAACGAATGATTACGAAAAAAGTATACGAAGGAACAATTCCCAATAAGTTTTTCAACATTTCTGTTTTTTTGACAGATGAAGTTATAAAAGAATCTGATCTAAAACTTCCTAAAGAAATTAATAATAAGTTTAAAAAAATTAGAATGTCCTACTATCAAGATAATCAACAAATTCCAGTATTTGAGCAGACTGTAAACTTAAATGATCA
>CACBBU010000012.1 GCA_902537615.1 uncultured Alphaproteobacteria bacterium | reverse complement strand
AATTATGGCACCTGGCTTTTCAGTTGATTGTTTAGAAACATTAGAGGAAATAAAGATGGAAGGAGAAGAGGATTTTAAGGAAAAAGGGGGAAAAAGTTTCTTCTATGTAGATTGTTTAAATGATTCTCAAATTGCAATAAAAATGTATCAACAAATTATTGATCGAGAATTATTGGGGTGGCTTAATTAGTAAATTTAATGACGTATAGCATTCTAAAATCTCTCCATATTATTTTTTTTACTACCTGGATGGCAGGATTATTTTATTTACCTAGACTGTTTGTCTATCATTCAAGTTGTAAAATAAAATCTGACAAATACAATACCTTCACTATTATGGAAAAAAAGTTACTGCGTTTCATAATGAATCCGTCAATGTTTTTAACATGGTTTCTGGGTATAACTCTCGCTTTATTAAATAATTATTTTTTAACAACTTGGCTTATTATAAAAATAATATTAGTAGCTTTAATGTCGTGCTTTCATATGTATTGTGCAAAAATAAAAACTGATTTTGAAGGATACAAAAATAGAAAAAAGGAAAGTTTTTTTAGAATTATAAATGAAATACCAACGGTATTATTCGTACTTGTTGTTTTACTTGTAGTATTTAAACCATTTGATTGACAAATAACCTTTTATAACCTATAAAAAAAACTCCTCTTTTATTCCCAAATCTTAACTTTATGCATTTAAAAGACTTAAAATCAAAGAACCCTTCTGAACTTCTTAAAATTGCTGAAGAACTAAGAATAGAAAACGCAGGCACATTAAGAAAACAAGATATGATTTTTGCTATCTTAAAACAGATGGCATCAAATAAAGACGCTATATATGGTGAGGGCGTGTTAGAGATTCTTCAAGATGGCTTTGGTTTTTTGAGATCATCTGATGCAAACTACCTGCCTGGGCCAGACGATATATACGTATCACCTTCACAGATTAAACAACATAGTCTTCGCACTGGTGATACTGTTGAAGGAGAAATGAGAGCTCCAAGAGAATCTGAAAGATACTTCGCTATTACCAAAATTGATAAAATTAATTTTGAAACAACGGAAAAAACAAAACAGCGAATAAACTTTGATAATTTAACTCCACTTTATCCTGATGAAAAATTAAAAATGGAAGTTGAAAATCCAATGACGAAAGATATTACAAACAGAGTTATGGATTTAATCGCACCCCTAGGTAAAGGACAAAGGGCATTGATTGTTGCTCCACCGAGAACTGGGAAAACCGTAATGTTGCAAAATATTGCTCATTCAATAACTTCAAATCATCCCGAAGTATATCTAATTGTTCTTTTAATTGACGAAAGACCTGAAGAGGTTACGGACATGATTAGGTCTGTTAAAGGTGAGGTTGTTTCTTCTACATTTGATGAACCAGCCAGCCGACACGTTGCAGTTTCAGAAATGGTAATTTCAAAAGCAAAGAGATTAGTTGAGCATAAAAGGGATGTTGTAATATTACTAGATTCAATTACACGATTAGCAAGAGCCTATAACACCCAGGTCCCAAGTTCTGGAAAAGTTTTAACAGGTGGTGTTGACGCGAATGCGCTTCAAAGACCAAAAAGATTTTTTGGTGCAGCTAGAAACATTGAGGAAGGCGGCTCTTTAACTATTATTGGAACAGCTTTAGTTGATACAGGCTCAAGAATGGATGAAGTTATTTTTGAGGAGTTCAAAGGAACGGGGAATTCAGAAATAATTCTTGATAGAAAGCTTTCTGACAAAAGAGTTTTCCCGTCTATTGATGTTACAAAATCAGGAACCAGAAAAGAAGAACTCTTAGTTTCTAAAGATGATCTATCCAAAATGTGGATCCTAAGAAAGGTTTTGATGCCAATGGGCGTAAATGACTCTATGGAGTTCTTAATTGATAAAATTAAAAATTCAAAGAATAACTCAGATTTCTTTGAATCTATGAAATCTTAATGAAAGTACTTAGCTGGAATGTCAATTCCATTAGAGTAAGAAAAGATCAATTACTTTTCGTAATAAAAGAAGAAAACCCTGATATTATTTGTCTTCAAGAAACAAAAACAATTAACGAATGTTTCCCTAAAAATATTTTAGAAAAAAAGGGCTATTATGTTTATATAAATGGCGTTCAATCATACAATGGTGTTGCAATAATATCTAAAATTGAAGCAACCAAAATAATTTCACACAAGTTTTGTAATCAAAATGACGCAAGACATATCCAAGCAAATTTTAAAAATTTTTCAGTACATTCAATTTATGTTCCAGCGGGAGGAGATTTACCAGATATAAATGAAAATGACAAGTTTGATCATAAACTTAGATTTTTAGATGAAATGACAACGTTCTTTAGGTTTAAAAAAAATCAAATAAATGTTGTTTGTGGTGATTTAAATGTCTCCCCAAATGAAGATGATGTTTGGTCTCATAGGCAATTACAAAACGTTGTAAGTCACACAAAAGTTGAGAGAGAAAAATTAATTAAAATTATGAATAAAGGAAAGTTTGTTGATACTACCAGAATGTTCATTTCACCACCAGAAAATGTATTTACCTGGTGGAGCTATAGATCAAAAGATTTTAAAAAGAATAACAGAGGCAGAAGGTTGGACCACATTTGGATAACAGACCACCAAAATGTGGAGTCTTTAGGGGCGAAGATTATGATTGAAACTAGATCATTACCTCAACCATCTGATCATGTCCCGATAAGTTATGAGTTTAAATTAGGTTGAAACCATTTTTCCAATTGGTTTTCCAGATAACAAATGAAAGTGAAGGTGGGGGACCTCTTGTCCTCCATATTTTCCAACATTTGTTATTAGTCTATAACCTTCCTTAAGTTCTAATTTTTCAACAACTAGGCTTATAGATTTTATAAATTCACACATAAATTTACCATCTGCTTTTTTTGAAAAATCATTAAAACTACAAAAAGGCATTTTTGGTATTATTAAAATATGAACGGGGGCTTGGGGGGAAATATCTTCAAAGGCGTAAACATATTCATTTTCAAAAATTTTTTTTGACGGCATCTCTTGCCTTAAGATTTTAGCAAAAATATTGTCATCATTATAGTTTGTAATATCAATCATTTTTAATTCTTTTTGTCAGTGTTTCTTCCACTTCCTCAATTGTTAAACCTGAGTCTTCTAATAAAACCAATAAATGAAAGATAAGGTCAGCAGATTCCTCTAGTAATTCTTTTTTTCCTTCATATAAATAAGCTGTTACGGTTTCTACTGCTTCCTCACCAAGCTTGTTAGCAATTTTGACTTTACCTTTCCTAAATAGCTTGGCAACATAGGAGTTTTTAGGAAGGTCCTTTTTTCTTTTTTTGATAATTTGTGATAATTTGAAAAATAATTTTTCTTCCATTTTTTACCTTGAAATATAATCCATTCTTACATCAATATCATTTAAAATTAAATGTTTTTTAACTTCATTGATTGAGAACTCTCCAAAATGAAACACAGAGGCAGCAAGTAAAGCTGATGCCTTCCCTTTTTTAACACCATCAACAAAATGGTCTAATGTGCCAACGCCCCCTGATGCAATTACGGGAATATTCACTGACTCTGAAATTTTTTCAGTTAAATCTAAGTCAAACCCTTCCTTTGTTCCATCTCTATCCATAGATGTTAAAAGAATCTCTCCTGCCCCCAAGTCTTCAACCTCCTTGGCCCAAGTAATGGCATCTAAATTAGTATTAACTCTCCCTCCATTGATAAAAACCTTCCATGTGTTTTTTATTTTTTTTGCATCTATTGCCACAACTATACACTGGTTGCCAAATCGTTTTGCACCCTCCATTATTAGCTTTGGATTATTGATTGCTGCACTATTTATTGAAACTTTGTCAGCACCAACTGTCAGAAATTTATCCATATCTGAAAGCTTTCTGACACCACCTCCAACTGTTAAAGGGACAAAGCATTGGTAGGCAGTTTTTTCTATTATATCAACCATAGGGTTTCTTTTTTCATGGGTTGCTGTAATATCAAGGAAAGTAATTTCGTCAGCACCACTTTCACTATAAATTTTAGCCTGTGCTACAGGGTCACCTGCGTCAATAAGGTCAACAAAATTTATTCCTTTTACGACCCTTCCTTTGTCAACGTCTAGGCAGGGGATTATTCTAACTTTCATTTTTTTTTCATTTTAAAAAGTTTACCGCTTGATCTACTTTAATTTTATTCTCATAAATTGCTTTTCCAACTATAACACCAACTAGGTTTTGATTATTAATACTTATTTTTTTCAGCTTTTTTATATCTTCAAGAGATGAAACTCCTCCTGATGCAATAACATTAATGTTCGTTGATTCTAATAGGTCTTGTAGTTGATCACAACTTACTCCTTCTAAGACGCCATCTTTATCAATGTCGGTAAAAATAATATGACTTATCCCTATGTCTTCGTATTTTTTGGCAAGTTCAGTAACAGTAATTTTTTTTGTTTTAGACCAGCCTTCAGTAGTTACAAACCCTTTCTTAGCATCTAAACCAATAGCAATTTTACCGGGAAATTTCGCGGATAATTTTTTTACAAGCTTTGGACTTGTAACAGCTACGGTACCAAGAACAATCCTATCTATATCGTTATCTATTAGATAAGCAACAGTTTTTTCATTCCTGATTCCCCCTCCAACTTGAAGATAACATTTTAACTTTTTTTTAATTTTTATAAATATTTCATGATTACAATTTTCTCCTTTGAAGGCACCATCTATGTCAACCATATGAACCCACTTTGCACCAAGCTTTATAAATTCTTTTGCTTGATCTAATGGATTAGGGTTATAAAAAGTAATTTTCTCTAATTTTCCTTTTGTAAGACGAATGCAGTTTCCGTCTTTTAAATCAATAGCAGGGTAAAGGTTCATAAAATTTTCTCTAATTCAAGGAAGGTTTCTAAAAAAATAAGTCCAAAAAAATTGCTTTTTTCTGGGTGAAATTGTGTTCCAATTATATTGTTTTCTGAAATCATTGCTGTAATTTCTTGTTCATAATCTGTTGTCATTATTTTGTTTTTATCATTTTTCGTTAAAAAATTATAACTATGAACAAAGTATGCTGAAACTTTTTCAAATTCTAACTTTGTTTTTAATTTTTTTATAAAGGCAGTTTCTTTTTTCAATTCTAGATTACCCCATCCCATATGAGGTATCTTAAGGCTTTCGTGAGTTTTTTGCATCTTTTTTACCTCACCTTCAATCCAGTTTAGTCCATCAAATTTTCCATTTTCATAACTATGTGTAGCAAGCATCTGCATCCCAACACAAATTCCTAAAAAAGGAATGCAGTCATCTTTAACTTTCTGTGTAATAGTACCTAACAAATTTGAATTTTTTAAACCTTTGATACAAGATTCAAACGATCCTACCCCTGGAAGTACTAAATAATTAGCTCTTTTAATTTCCTCTTCCTTGTTGGTTACACGAACACTAATATTTTTACTTTCTCTAATTGCATTAAAAGCATTAAAAACTGATCTTATGTTTCCGCAACCATAGTCAATTATTGAAACTAACTTCATTTTTACTTCTTGCTTGATAAATTAATAATGCTTTTTCTTTTGAGGAAGCATTGATGATATTTTGTGGAGAATAGTTATTTTTTAAAAATTTTTGAATAAGCAGGTCTTTCCCAAAAAACCCCCAAAAAATATTAGAAAATAAAACAAGTCCTGTTGTTAAATCAGAAGAGTAAAAACTCATAATTAAAATCAGTGAAAAATTTATCGCCACTGGTCCCCACAATCCTTTATTTAGGCCCCAAAATAAGCCTAAGATGAATGAAGTTCTACAAAATCCATTATCCATAACTTTTATTGGATGCTTTTTTTTTGTAAATATGAAAAAGGTTTGCATCTTCTTTTTAAAGAGTTCCTTTAGTTGAAGGAATCTCATCTTTTCTTTTCTGGTCAATTGTAATGGCTTCTTTAAGAGCTCTTGCAAGACCCTTAAAACAAGATTCAACTATGTGATGGTTATTTTCACCATATAAGTTTTCAACATGGAGGGTTATTCCAGCTGTCTGAGCAAAAGCTTGAAACCATTCTTTAAAAAGTTCTGTGTCCATTTCACCAAGCTTTGGTTTAGAGAAATTAACTTTCCAAACTAAATAGGGCCTGTTTGAGCAATCTACCACTATTCTTGAAAGTGTTTCATCCATAGCTGATAGAGCCTGACCAAATCTAAAAATACCCTTGCGGTCACCAAGAGACTTTGAAAATGCCTCTCCCAGAGCTAAAGCACTATCCTCTGTTGTATGATGATAGTCAATGTGTAAATCACCCTTAGCTGATAAATCAATATCAATCATACTATGCTTAGAAAGTTGTTCTAACATATGATCCAAGAATCCAATACCAGTACTAATGTTATTTGTTCCTTTTCCGTCTAACGCAATTTTGACTGAAATGTCGGTTTCTTTAGTTTTTCTAGTAAGCGAATGTTTGCGCATAATTAAATTTTATTGGATATTAAATCTAAAATATATAGATTAATATTAAATTATCAATTGAGGTATAAAATTAATGGCTAGCGAAAAAGACTTTCAAAAATGGTACGGAACGACAATTGTTTCGGTGAGAAAAAAAAATGAAGTTGTAGTTGCAGGTGATGGACAGGTGACTTTAGGTGATACAGTAATTAAAGCAAATGCCAAGAAAGTAAGAATACTTGCTGAAGGTAAGGTTATCACTGGGTTCGCTGGAGCAACGGCAGATGCCTTTGCCTTATTTGAAAGACTAGAATCAAAATTAGAAAAATTTTCAAATAATCTCATGAGAGCATGTGTCGAAATGGCAAAAGACTGGAGAACAGACAGATATTTGAGGAGATTAGAGGCCATGATGATTGTAGCTGATAAAGAAAGTAGTTTGATTCTGAGTGGAAACGGTGATGTACTTGAGCCCAAAGACGGTTTAATGGCAATAGGGTCTGGCGGTAATTATGCGCTTGCTGCAGCAAGAGCGTTATATGACTCAAAGCTTGATGCAGAACAAATTGCAAAAAAAAGTCTTGAAATTGCTGCTGATCTTTGTATCTACACAAATAATAACATTATTTTAGAAAAAATTGTATGACAACATTTACACCTAGAGAAATTGTATCTGAACTTGATAGATTTATTGTTGGTCAGAATACCGCTAAACGAGCAGTAGCTATTGCATTAAGAAATAGGTGGAGACGACAACAAATCAAAGGCTCGTTGAAGGAAGAGGTACTCCCTAAAAACATCCTTATGATTGGGCCTACAGGAGTAGGAAAAACAGAAATCGCAAGACGGTTAGCTAAATTAGCTGATGCTCCCTTCATAAAAGTTGAGGCGACAAAGTTTACTGAAGTAGGTTATGTGGGAAGAGACGTTGAACAGATTATTAGAGATTTACTTGAGGTTTCAATAAATAATAATAAAGAAAGTTTAAAAAAAGAGGTAAAAGCAAGGGCAGAGGTAAGTGCGGAAAAAAGGGTTATAGAGGCATTAGTTGGTTCATCGGCCAGTACACAAACTAAAGAAAAATTTAAAAAAATGCTTAGAAAGGGAGAATTAGATGATCAGGAAATTGAGATTGAATTATTATCAAACTCGTCATCCCCAATGAAATCCATGGAGATTCCAGGAATGCCGGGTGGAATGATGGGAATGATTAATTTAGGCGAAATTTTTGGAAAAGGCTTTGGACAAAAAAGAGAAAAAAGAAAGCTTTCTGTTAAAGAGTCATATGAATTTCTTCTTAGTGAAGAGTCGGATAAATTAATTGATAATGATAATTTAGTTAAAAGGGCAATTAACAACGTTGAACAAGATGGAATAGTATTTATTGATGAGATTGATAAAATTTGTGGAAAAAATAGTAGAGGAACGGCTGAAGTGAGTCGTGAGGGAGTACAAAGAGATCTCCTCCCTTTAATTGAGGGGTCAACTGTATCAACAAAGTATGGTACTATAAAAACAGATCATATACTCTTTATTGCATCTGGAGCTTTTCATGTTGCGAAACCTTCAGACTTACTTCCAGAACTCCAAGGAAGGCTTCCTAACAGAGTTGAACTGTCTGCTCTAAATAAAGAGGATTTTATAAGAATTCTTAAAGAACCAGAAAATAATTTAATAAGACAATATGAAGAATTAATTGCAACGGAAGGCGTAAATTTAAAATTTTCCGAAAACGCCATATCGGAGATTGCAAAGATAGCCACCCGAGTAAACGACGAAGTTGAAAACATTGGAGCAAGAAGACTGCATACTATCTTAGAAAAGGTTCTAGATGATATTAGTTTTTCCGCTTCAGATAAAAAAAATGATCAAATAAAAATTGATGATAAGTATGTAACCAAACAAATTGGTGAGATTTATAAAAATAACGACTTATCAAAGTTCATTCTTTGATTTTTTTAAGATAAATCATAAGAGCCCCCTCACCTCCGTTTTCTCTATTAGCAGAGTCAAACCATAATATATATTTTGATAGTTGAACTGATTTTAACCATAAAGGAACATTTTCTTTAAGTTTTCCTGTCCCTCGCCAGCCTTCAGACACAGAAAGTCGCTTTCCTTTTCCAGTAATAAGCAGCAATAGTCTTTTCTTAGATTTATAATTTCTCAGGATAAAATTGACTACTTTTTCTTTAGATTCTTCTATTGTAAAACCATGAAGATCAAGTCTTGATTCTATTTTTAACCTTCCTTTTTTAATTCTCTTTAAAGTATTTTTTTCAAGAAGGTTTTTTTCATCATTTTCGCCATAAAAAAATTGTGTCTCAAATTTTGCTTTATCTTCTTTTTTTTTAAAAGTAAACTTTTCGTCACTCTTTTTCTTGAGTAAGTTATTTTTTTTTTTAATAGGAATTACATTTCTTTTAAATTCTTCCCAATCTTGTTCAGTCATAGTTATCTCTCGGAACTAATACATATATAAACAGTTTTTCTTTGAGTTCTCCAGCAATTTTTTCTGCTTCACTTCCTCTACCAGTAAATAGGTCGGCCCTATTTTTTCCAATTATTGCCCCCCCAGTATCCATAGAAATAACTGGAAGAAGCTTGCTTTCATTGACTTTATCTAAAATTAACGGCACTCCTAATGGATAGTATTTTTTATCTATTGCTGCACTTGCAAAAGGTATAAGGCTTAGCCCTATTGAACCCACTGAGCTTTTTTCAGTGTTTTTTTTATCAATATTAAAAAAAATATATCTTTGATTATGATTAAGGATCTCATCAACAAGGTTCGGGTTTTTGTATAGAAATCTTTTTATTGTAAATAAATTAATTTCTCCATTGATGAGATTTTTTTCTTTTAAAAGTTTTCCAATTGATGAGTATTTTTTATTATTATTTCCCCCGTAATTAATTTTTATTTTTTTTTTCTTTTCCAACGAACCAATACCAGAGCCTTGGATTTGTAAAAAAAATAATTCAATTTTACTATCTGTCCATAGTAATACATCTTGCATTCTAAAGTTTGATTCAATTTTTTTTCGGTCAAGCTGATCATAATTTTTATCATATTTTAAGATAGGAATATTAAATTTTTTTGTTTTGTTAAATGATACATTAATTTCGGGTTCGTAATAACCTGTCAAAATACCTTGTTTGTTTGAAAGAACTTCAAGCCTAAAATTTTGTAATAGAAATGATAAATTTAAGTTTTCTGTGTTAAGTTTCTCACACGCCATTTTCCATTGACTTATTGTTCCAAATTTTGGGTAAGAAGGATGTTTTTGAATATTTTCATGTAATTTTTTCTCACAAACCTTTTTAAATAACTTGAAGAAACTACTAATATCCTTCTCAAAATAATCAGACTTTACAAGTTGATTAGTGTCTATTGAATTTTTTGGGTGAGTATCTTTATAAAAAAAGATGAAGAAAAGAATTAAAACTTTAAATATCAATTACTTTCTTCAATTTTTTCTAATATCCAGTTGGGATCTTTTCTTTTAAGATCTTTTGAAAAAAACCAATTTTCAACTATTGATAAAATCTGGTTTCCATCCCCACTAATTATTTTGCCTTTGTCGTTTTTTATTATTTGAACTTGCTCCGACGAGAACTTTACTTTTATTGAAGCAACATTACTTTTTAACGACACACCTTCAATTTTTGCCTCTTTAATTCCTATTATGTTAACATCTAAATTTTCATTTTTTTTTGCTCTATTGCTAATCTGCTTATCAAACATTTTAAAAATATCAGCTGATAATAACTTTTTCAGTGGCTTAATGTTTTCGTCAGAATATTTATCTATTATGAATTCAAATGCTTTTTTTGCCCCTGTGATAAATTCGTCAACTTTGAAAGAAGGATCTATTTTATGAATTTTTGAAAGTTCGCTTGAAATACCTGGGTTTTCGTGAAAAATTTGTCTTGAATCTTCCATGTTAGTTTCCTCAACGCTTTCTTTTGATACTTTGTCAGGTTTGGATTCTTTTAGATCCGACTTTCCCCTTGTAAATTTATCGGCTAGGTCGTGCTCGTTGCCTGTTTTCTTTCCTAAAGTATTCCTTAGTCTATTGATTATGAAAATAGCTATCATTGCAAGGATGAGTATGTCTATGTATGGTACGTTATTCATTTTTTTTATTATAGAAGCAATACCTTTTTTTATGTATTATATTGTTTTCAAAATCATAATGATACTTTAATATGGCAAATAAAAAAAAAAATTCAAATACAAACAACCTTAAATTTATAATAAATGCTCAATACCTCAAGGATTTATCCTTTGAAAACCCCCGTGCGCCTGAATCTTTAAGGAATTTTTCTGCTAACCCATCTTTTAATATAGACGTTGATGTAAAATCAAAAGCTTTAAATGATCATGGAAAAAATATTTTTGAGGTTGAACTTATTGTCAAAGGAGAAACAAAGATTGAGGATAAGTCCCTGTTTTTGATAGAAGGGAGTTACTGTGGCATTTTCACTATTGAAAATGCAGAGTCAGATGTTTTAGAAAAAATTCTTCTTATAGAGTGTCCTAAATTTTTATTTCCTTTTTTAAGAACAGTAATAGCTAACTCTACAAGAGAGGGAGGGTTCCCGCCTTTAATGCTGAATCCAGTTGATTTTGTCGGAATGTACGAGAGCAAAAAATCAGAGGGCAAGAAAAAGTAATTATAGTTTTACTTTTTTTTTTAGTTCTTTTTTCACTGTTAAATTTTCATTAACAATTTCCTCATTAATTTCAAATGTTGTAAGACCTTTCTTCCATTTCTCAATAAACTTTCTCATATTTTCCTCTCTAGAACTATTGGTTTTCTGCGATTTTTTAAAATTTTCTTTTATATTTTTTCTATTTAAAATTTCTTTTACCTCATCAATCTTTAACAACTCATTTTCTCTTATATAATTAGTAATCACAAAGTTAAGTCTCTTGTTTTCATTTTCTAATCTTAGATTTTCTTCTTTTATTTTTTTTAAATGCTCCTGTACAATATTAATATCTTCTTCTTTGAATAATTTAATCTTTTTGTTAAATTTTTGAAGAGTTTCTTCAAGATTTTGTAGTAAAAGATCCTTTATTTTTATTATGTCTACTTCATTATAATTGTAGTGACTCTTATCACTAAGTTTAGCTAGGCTTGAAAATGCTAAAAATATTTTGTTAATTCTTTTTTTTGATAAAACAATAAAATTACAAATTTTAAAAATTGTTCGTTCGTCTTTAGTCCATTCATTTCTTGGCTTATATCTAAAATTTTTAAGAAAAGTAAAGGCATCTGCAAAAGAAAGAGTATGTTTTAGAGTCTTCTTGTCCATAATATATATTATAGCTATAAATACTATATTTTTTTAAAATTTTAGGGCCTTAACTTATAATATATAATCACTTGCAATACAAGAAATGTTTCTTTTTTTCTTTATTTAAAATTTTTAGTAGGATTTATATTTTTTTACATACAATATTTATTATTTTATCCCCTAGCATATGTCTTTGGCACATTAAATGCTTACTTTTATCTTATGAGAGAGAGCAACATAAGTATAAAAGATAAGATTCGATTACTTTCAGAAAAACCAGTAAGCTTAAAAGAATATCAAATTAAAGGAAAAGAAAGTTTTTTAAATGATTCCTTTGTTCTGAACAAAAACATTAAAAATAAGGAGGAAATATTCTATCCATTAGCCCACTCAACCTGGGATCATAAAGAGCACAACGCAATAATTGACCAGCTATACACAGGTAATCTGACAATGGGAGAAAAGGTTGAAAGCTTTGAAAAAAGTTTTGCTGAACATTTTGGCGTTAAATATGCCATTATGGTCAATTCTGGTTCATCAGCAAATCTTTTAATAGCTGCAGCTCTGATTTTGCTGTCTAAATATGATTTTAAAAAAGGTGACGAAATTATTGTTCCCTCTTTAGGCTGGAGCACAAGCTATACACCTTTTACACAGTATGGAATTAAATTAAAGTTCGTTGATATTGATTATCAAACATTAAATATTGATTCTGAAAAAATTAATAATGCAATCTCAAAAAAAACTAAAGGTGTACTTGCAATTAATATTTTAGGAAACCCAAGTGAATTCAATAAAATTAAAGAAATATGTGATAAAAATAAATTACTCTTGATTGAGGATAATTGTGAGTCACTAGGAGCTAAATACAGCAAAAAATACACAGGAAGTTTTGGGGTTGCTGCATCACACAGTTTTTTCTTCTCACATCACATTCAAACAATAGAAGGTGGAATGATAACTACCGATGATAGAGATATATTTGAGTACGCAAGGTCTCTTCGTGCTCATGGATGGACCAGAGATTCAATTGAAAAAAAATCAATAAATGATACCCCTATCGCTAAGTTCAGAAACTCTTTTAACTTTATTTTACCTGGATATAATTTGCGTCCTAATGAACTAAACGGAGTTTTAGGGCTTACTCAATTACAAAAGTTTCCAAATTTTCTTAAAAGGAGAAAAGAAAACGCCCGCATTTTTAAAAAACTTCTTGGTAATCAAACTTATTGTAGTATTCAAAAATGTGATGAAGATTCATCTTGGCATGGTTTCAGTATTTTATTAGAAGGATCGTTAAAAGACAAAAGAGATCATGTTATTTATGAACTCCATCAAAATGGTATTGAAACTAGACCAATTTTAACTGGAAACTTTTTAAAAAATTCAGTGTGTAGTTTTATGAATTATGAAATTTCAGGGATATTAAGGAATGTAGAGGCTGTAGACAGAAGAGGTTTTTTTGTTGGTAATTCTCATATTAATCTGGAGAATCAGCTTCTTAGACTAACGGAAACTATTAATAAATTTCATAAAAAAATAAATTAGACATATTGAGACTATGATTATTAATGACTTAATTGGAGGCCTGGGAAATCAGTTATTTCAAATATCTGCTGGGTTTGCTCATGCAAAGAGGGTTCAAACGGAGTATGCAATAAACTATAAAATTGGTTCAATATACAATGGTCAAGGGTACCCCCATGTCAGATATAAAGATAACCTTTATAAAAATATTTCAGAGACAAATGAAAACGTTTTTTCTCTTTATAAAGAACCAAATTATAGTTATACACCAATACCTAACTCAAACAATCTATGTTTAATTGGATATTTTCAATCAAAAAAGTATTTCACAGGATACGAAGATGAGGTTAAAAGCCTCTTTGAATTTCCAAAATCATTAACTAATAAAGTTTTGAATAAGTTTAATAAAATTAAAAAGAAAAAAGTAGGAATTCATTTTAGACTGGGTGATTATCGTGCAAAAAGTACAGAGGGAGTTTTTTATAATATTGATTACTCATTATACCTTAAAAAGGCAACCAAATATTTTGAGGACGAATATGAGTTTTTAATTTTTTCAGATGATTTTAATTCATTACAGCGAGAGGTTAATCTTAAAGACCTTGTTAATTTAGAAAATGATAATGAGGTTGAAGATTTATATGCATTGTCTCAATGTGATAGCATCATAATGAGTAATAGTTCTTTCTCTTGGTGGGGTGCTTTTTTAGGGAAAAAAAAAGAAAAAATCATTTCTCCAGATAAATGGTATGGACCCAGAGGACCGAAGGATTCACAGGACCTGTATGACAACTCTTGGACCAGAATAATTGTATAGTATAAAATCTGCACGGCTCAACAGAAAATAATTTTTACAAAAATCAGAAATGGAGCGGGAAACGAGATTCGAACTCGCGACCCTCACGTTGGCAACGTGATGCTCTACCACTGAGCTATTCCCGCAGTATTACAAAATAAATTAATATACTCTTAAAAAAAATTAATTACAACATCATCAATCAAGAATAATATATTTTTAAATATTTATTTTAAATGTTATGAAAGATTATCATATAATATCATATGCCTTATAATTTTGATAAAAATTTTGAAGAACTCCCAGAGACACTGCCTCTTTTCCCACTGAGTAAAGTTCTTCTTTTGCCGAGGGCAAAGCTGCCACTAAACTTGTTTGAAAACAGGTATTTGCATATGCTTGACTATGCCCTAGCTAACGGGAGATCTATTGGCTTGATCCAACCAACTGAGAAAAATAGAGATTCAAAGTCAAGAAAAGGACCTAAACTTTATTCAGTTGGTTGTGCTGGTTATATTACAGCTTTTTCACAGACAAACGATAATAGATATGAAATAATTCTCAAGGGCCTATGCAGATTTGAATTAAAAAGTGAACTCAATTTAATGAATGGTTTTAGAAGAGCCAAGGTTGGATGGAAAACATTTAAAAGTGACTTTGATCGCCCTGTTTTAAGGCATAAAGAAAAAAGATCAGTTTTTATTGAAAATTTGAAGTTTTATCTTGAAAAAATGTCAATCAACGCAGACTGGGAGGCTATTGAAGTTTCAAGTGATGAAGATTTGGTTAATTCTATTTCTATGGGCTGTCCATTTGATGTAAATGAAAAACAGGCCCTACTCCAAGCAAAGTCACTTGACGAAAGACTTGATATACTTATTTCTTTAATGAAGATGAGTATGAGCTTTAGTTCTACCACAGGTGAAAGTGAAAAACTCTCTTGAAGAATGAATGAATTTGACGAAACTGTTGTACCTTTTTTAATCTGTCCAAAGACTGGAAAAAGTCTTTTCTATGATAAAAAAAAAAAAATTCTTCATACTGACGACAAAAAAAATGTCTATAAAATTAAAAACGGTGTTCCTTTACTGGTTGTTGATTAAATGAAATGATCCCTAATTCTATTAAATTATCTATTGATAAAAAGTCCCTACAAATTGCTTATAATAAAGGAAGCTTTCTAATTCTATCATCGTCCTTTTTAAGAGCGTATACTCCATCAGCTGAAAACAAAAAAAATCTGGATTCTCCCAATATTGAAAAGTTTTCAGGAGTTTTGATTAAAAAAATTGAGAAAGTCGGTAATTATGCTGTCAGAATTTCTTTCAGTGATGGACATGATACAGGAATTTATAGCTGGGATTTTTTGTATGAAATAGGTCTTAAAAGTCAAACTTCATTAGGCCCATAGCAAACATCATACTTTTTTTCTTAAGATAATCTGATTTATTAAAAATTTTTAAACCATTTTCTCTTATAATTTTTACTATCATTGAATTGTTTGAAAATAGTTGATTTAATCTGTGAGTAGCTTGCACCAATAAATTTTTATCAATTAATCTTTTTGATGAGTAATCTCTGAGAACATAGGCACTTCCAACGTCTAAGCCAAGCTTTAAACCTTCAGAGATAATATTTGCAAGATGATATGAATCCCTGAGCCCTAAATTTAAGCCTTGTCCAGCAATAGGGTGTATTGCCTGACAAGCATCCCCAACAAGCACAATTCTTTCTTTAAAGTGCTCATAGCACGAAATTACATTTAAATCATAAGCTACTGGCTTGGAGATTTTCGTAATTCGGCCAAAAGCTTTTGCGTATTTTTTTTCAAACTCATTATTAAAGTTTTTTCTTTCCATTAGTTTTTTTTTAAATTGTGAATCTACTGTCCAGACTACAGAAGAAGATTTTTTATTGTTGTTTTGCATTGGTAGCAATGCTAGAGGTCCTGAGGGGAAAAATCTTTCAAGAGCTTTGGATTGATGAGATAATGTGTGTGAAATATTAAACACGAAAGCTGTTTGATTGTAGTCAAAAAAGAAACTTTTGATATTGGCAAAAAATCTCATTTTAGAATTCCTTCCATCAGCACCAACGACTAGAGGTGCTGAAAAATTTCCTTTGTTAGAGAGTACTACGGAGCTACCATTTTTTTTTTTAATATCCTTAATGTTTACTCCTCCAAAAAATTTTATGAAATTTGATTCTAATATTTCTTTAAAAATTGTCGTTTTTAAGTACGTATTATCAACAATGTAGCCAAGAGGACCCTCGTTTAGGGATTCAGATTTAAAATTAAGATCATTAATATTTGTTCCCTCTGAAACATTAATTTCACTTATAGGCTGAGCTTTTTTCTTAATTTTATCCCATAAAGATATTTCTTTTAGTATCCTACTAGACCCCTGAGATAAAGCGGATGTTCTTAAATCCTTTAACTCAAGAAGTTTTTTTTTACTATTTTTGTCTAAAATCGCTACTTTACATTTTTGCTTAGATAGCATTAGAGCGAGTGTCATTCCAACTATGCCAGAACCTACTATAATTATGTTGTGTTGATGATTATCCAAAATATCTTATATTTTTTAAAATTTTGTGTAAGTATAAGTAAATTAATAGATGTTTAAAAATTTTAAAGACAATTTTGAGAAATTTTTAATTTCTTTCCTTCTTTTCTCTATCGGTTTTACAACTTTAGTATCTTTAATAACATATAATAATATAGATAATAGTTTTTTTCAGTACGACTCCAATATTGAAGAAAGCTCAAATTTTCTTGGAGTTTTTGGTTCATACTTATCTTCTTTCTTAATAGACATTTTTGGGTATATTTCTTTTCTAATTCCTGTTTTTTTTATTTTTCATTCCTTGGGGAACCTTTTAGGAAGATTAGTAACTTGGTATAATTGGACCTTGTTACCCTTTTTGCTAATTTTTTCAAGTCTTCTCATTGAATTCATTTCTCAAAACTATGTCAGTAATAGTTTAGGTACGGGTATTCTTGGAATCGGACTATATAACTACCTAAATTATTTTCTGGAGGAATTTTGGAGTCCTTCTTTAATATTGTTTTTTTTATCAATACTAACACTTGGTACTATTTATTTTTCCTTGAATATTAAGGTAAAGCAAATAGGTAAAATAACAAATTTTATTTACAATTGTCTGATTTTCCTCATTTTTAGCTTTGCAAAATTTTTTAATTTTGGAAAAAATGTAAAGTTAGATAAAGTTTTCACACACCAAAAAAAGAAATCTTTATCAAATAAAATAATCACAAAGAGTTCTGAACACAAAAAAAATATACTACTAGATTTTAATTTTCCTTCTATAGACCTTTTAGAAAAACCAAAAAGAACACCTGGTGTTGAGGTAGAAAACAGAAGAAATACTGAGGTGAACAAGGACTTATTGAAGAGTGTTTTAACTGATTTTAAAATAAACGGTGAGATTACTGAAGTGAAACAAGGCCCAATAGTTACTCTATTTGAACTTACACCTGCACCGGGAACTCAATCATCTTCAGTAATTCGGTTGTCAGATGATATTGCGAGGTCAATGCGAGCTAATTCAGCAAGAATTTCTACAATCCCAGGTAAAGACGCTTTGGGAATAGAAATTCCAAACAAAAATAGAGAGACAGTTTATCTAAGAGAGTTATTAGATGATGAATTATACAAATCAGCCAACTGTAAACTACCATTAGCATTAGGTAAGGATATTTTTGGAAGACCAGTTATTGTTGACTTAGCAAAGATGCCTCATCTTTTAGTTGCCGGAACAACTGGTTCTGGAAAGTCAGTTGGGATTAACGCCATGCTTTTATCAATTCTGTATCAACTCACACCTGAGGAATGCAGATTGATTTTGATTGATCCAAAAATGTTAGAATTATCTATTTATAAAGGGATTCCTCATCTTTTAACAGAGGTTGTAACTGATCCAAAAAAAGCAATTTCTGCTTTGAAATGGATTGTTAAAGAAATGGAAAATAGGTATCAAATGATGGCACACTTAGGAGTTAGAGAAATTGATGATTATAATATTAAAGTTAAGAAAATTTTGGATCAAGGAAAGGTAATTTTTAAAGAGACGCAAGTTGGTTATGACTCTGAGACGGGAAAACCGGTTATGGAAAAAAAACCATTAGATCTTAATATTTTTTCAAAAATTATTGTAGTTGTTGATGAATTAGCTGATTTAATGATAACCTCCGGAAAAGAAATTGAATCTGCAATACAAAGATTATCACAAATGGCCAGGGCTTCAGGTATTCATCTTATAGTTGCAACACAACGACCATCAGTAGATGTTATTACGGGAACAATAAAATCCAATTTTCCCACAAGAATTAGTTACAAAGTTGTTAATAAAATTAATAGTAGAACAATTCTAGAGGAACAAGGTGCTGAGCAACTCCTAGGACAGGGTGATTTGTTAATTACAATGCTGGGTGATCAATTGTTAAGAGTTCACGGACCATATGTTAAAACTGAAGAAGTTATTGCTGTAGTTAATCACCTTAAATCACAGGGCGAACCGGAGTATTTAGATTCGGTAACCAATGACGACGAGGATACTCAAAGTATATCACTTGGATTTAACGAGTCGGGTGATGATCTTTATGATAAAGCAGTTTCAATTGTCTGCAGAGAAAAGAAAGCTTCCACAAGTTTTATTCAAAGACATTTACAAATAGGATACAATAGAGCAGCTAGAATTATAGAAAAAATGGAGTCAGAAGGAATAGTGAGTCCAGCAAATCATGTTGGAAGAAGAGAGGTTCTAGTTGGCAAAGATAATTAATCTTTTTATTATTTCTTTTTTAGTAAATTCATGTGCTATTTTAAGTACCGCTGGATCAATCGTAGGAAGTGCCTCAACATCAACAAGGGGGTTTTCGGGTACTATAGAAGATACTTATTTAATGTCAAAAATAGTATCAAAAATAACTTTAACGAAATTATCAAATTTTTCAAATATAACGGTTTCAGTTGTTAATGGAAAAGTTCTTTTAGCTGGAAATGTTAAAAGTCAAGAAAAAAGATTAGAATTAATACAGAAGGTCTGGAAAATTCAGGGAGTTGAAGAAATTTATAACGAGATTGAAATTGGACCTTCAAATTCCTTTTATGGAAAAGCAGAGGACTTTATTTTTGAAACCAAAATTCAAAATAGATTATTATTTGAATCAGGAATCTATAGTAATAATTACAGTGTAGACGTCGTTAATGGAAATGTTTATGTAATGGGAATTTCTTCAGACATAGAAGAGAAAACAAAAATTGAAAATTTTTTAAATAACATGAACGATATAAAGAAGCTAGTTCTATTAGTTGATGTAGAAAAAAATAAAAATAAAAATGGCAGATAAACCTCTTTTTGCTTTTTTTCAAATGGATCCGTTAGAAAAGTTGAATGAGAATTCTGATTCAACCATCTCTATTATTAAAGAAGGTTTAAAAAAAAACATAAAGATTTGGGTAGGATCACCTGAACAGATTACGTTAAAAAAAAATAAGGTTATCACAAAAGGTAACCAGCTTTTAGATGAAAATCTAAAGATTGGTAAAAGAGATGAGTTAGAAATAAATAAATTTGATTTTTTTTTTATTCGTCAAGACCCACCATTTGATTTGGCTTATTTAACCAATTGTTATCTTTTAGAAATACATAAACGATTCAATAAAAAACCTTTTTTTATAAATGATCCTTCTGGAATAAAAAACTTTACAGAGAAAATTTTTCCAATGTATTATTCAGATTTGATCCCTCAAACTAACATTACTGGTAATTTAAAATTTTTTAAAGATTTTCTTAAAAAATATAAAAAGGTTGTGATCAAAACCCTTTTTAACAAAGGAGGTGAGGGCATCGAAATGGTAGACGTAAAAAACCCTGATTACGCAGAGGCACAGTTTCTGAAATTACTTAATAAATATAAAGTTCCAGTTGTTGTTCAAAAATTTATAGAAAATGTAAAAAATGGCGATAAAAGAGTTATCCTTCTGCGTGGAAATCCAGTAGGTGTTATAAATAGAGTTCCTCCAAAAGGTCATTTTAAAGCAAATTTACATCTAGGTGCTACAGCTGAGGTAACAGATCTTAGTGATAAAGAGAAAAAAATATGTAAATCCTTAAAAAAGTATTTAATTAAGGAGAATCTGTTCTTTGTTGGGATAGACCTAATTGATGAAACATTAACAGAGATAAATGTCACTTCGCCGACAGGAATTGTCCAGATCAAAGAATTGTCTGGAATTAACATAGCAGAAAAAATTTGGGATAAGTTGATTGCTAAGAGTTGATAACGATGGGAGATTTAGCTATGATAACCACTCTCTCCGTGAGTAGAAGTGTCCAACCCTTCAATTTCATTTTGTTCATCAACCCTAAGAGATGTGAAAAGAGAAATAACTTTTAATATTATGTACGTAACTAATACCGTCCAGATTACTGTAATAAGCACTGCATATGATTGTATTTTGACGTGGTCAACTGCTGATAATCCTTCATCAAAGCCTACACCGCCCCAGTTAGAGGATATGAGAAAGCCGCATAGAATAGTTCCAATTATACCCCCAACACCGTGGACAGCAAATACATCAAGACTATCATCAACCTTAAGCTTTATTCTTATGATATCTACAGCAACATAACACAATACTCCGCCACTTATGCCAAGTATAATCGCACCTTGTATTCCTACAAAACCAGAAGCTGGTGTAATAGTTGCAAGACCTGCAACCATACCAGTAGCCATACCTACCAGTGAAGGTTTACCAAATCGAAACCATTCTATTAATATCCATGAAAAAGCTCCAATAGAAGCGGCAATGTGTGTGACTAAAATTGCCATTGAAGCAGTCTGATCCGCTGCTAAAGCAGAGCCACCATTAAATCCAAACCATCCAACCCACAGCATTGACGCTCCAATCATTGTAAGGATCGGACTGTGTGGAGGTACCATCGTGTTTGAGCTAAAATTTCTTCTTTTACCTAGTATAAGAGCAACTACTAATGCAGCTAAACCTGCAGTTGTATGAACAACAATACCGCCAGCAAAATCTTTTACTCCCATTTGTGCTAAGAATCCACCGCCCCATACCCAAAAAGCAACTGGACAATACACACAAATTAACCATAGAGCTGAAAAAATGAGAACTACAGAAAACTTTATCCTTTCAACGTAGGATCCTATAACCAGCGCAGGAGTTATGATACAAAATGTCATCTGAAACATTGCAAACAGTACCTCTGGTATACCTCCAATTAAGGCGTTAGAAGATAATTCTATAAACATTTTTGATAAGTTACCAAATAAACTTGAGTCACCTGGTGAAAATGCAATAGAATAACCTAGAATAACCCATATAATTGACATCAAGCAAGCTATTCCGAAGTGCTGACATAAAACCGATAAGACATTTTTAGATTGAACTAACCCTGCGTAAAATAAGGCTAACCCTGGTAATGTCATAAATAACACTAATGCAGATGATGTAAGGATCCAAGCTGTATCACCGGAATTTACCTTTCCATGAACTTCGGTAGATACTAATGTAGCTAAAAAGATTACGAGAAGTTTTATCAAAAACAAATCCTTTTTTGCAACAATACTAAATTTTATATATATAATTGTAAACCTAAATAAATAATTCTGAAAGTCATGGAAAAAAAAGAAACTATTTTTGCTTTGTCAACACCTTATGGACGTTCTGCGGTTGCAGTGATACGACTTTCAGGCCCAAACTGCCTAGATGTTGCAAAAAAATTGACGAAAAAAAATAATTTTTCTGAAAGAAAAGTGTACTTAACAACCTTTTTTGATGATAAAAACTTGATTATTGATCGTGGCCTAATTATTTTTTTCAAGACCCCCTTGTCATATACCGGGGAAGACATGTTGGAAATTCACACTCATGGTAGCACAGCAATTATTAATAAAATATTTGAAGTTCTTGAAAAATTTGAAAGTTGTAGATTCGCGCTGCCTGGAGAATTTTCAAAAAGGGCTTATACAAACGGTAAAAATGATCTTATCCACTATGAAGGTCTAGCTAATCTAATTTCATCGGAAACTGAGCAACAAAGGGTGGTAGCGTCAAACCAGACTTTTGGACAAACAAGAAACATTTGCAAAGAATGGAGAGAATTAATTGCTGAAAACCTTGCAATATTAGACTCTGCTATTGACTTTCCAGAGGAAGGAGAAGATTTTAATTTGATGATTGTTGAAAAAAATTTAAAAAAACTCGTCCAGAATGCTAAAAAGGCGATAGAATTCTCTGATACTTGTCAGCAAGCTTATAATGGACAGGATATTATTATCTTTGGTCCGCCAAACAGTGGTAAATCATCGTTCTACAATCTTTTATGTCAGGAAAACAAAGCAATTACGTCATCTATTAAAGGAACAACAAGAGATAAAAATACTGCTCAACTTGAAATCTTTGGTCAAAAAGCTGCTATTACAGATACTGCAGGGTTAAGAAAAGCAAATAACTCAATTGAAAAAAAAGGGGTGAAGAAAACTCTTGAAATTTTAGATACCTCTAAAAATTTTATTCTTGTTTTATCACCAGATTCTTTTTCAAAAAAAAATTGCGATTTTATTGAGAATACCGTTAACAAACTTGGAGATAAAAATTTAGTTGTTATATACAATAAAAATGATTTGAATTCTTTTGATAGTGGAAAAATAAGGTGGATGAATCAAATCAGTAATTTAAAAAAAATTAAGTCTTTTTCTATATCTTGTAAAGTAAATAGAAGTGACTACAAGATGTTGATTAATTTAATGAAGTTCATAAATAAAAACTTGTTAATAATTGACAGAAATTTAAATGATAACTATTACTTCTTTGAAAAGGCTCAGATTAATGTTATTTCATCTATGATTTATGATTTAGAAATGTGTATTAAAAATATTAAAAGTATTGAAATAGCTAGCGATTTTTTATCTAAAACTTTATCTTCTTTGGATACTTTATATGGCAGAAGTGATGTTGAAGATAGGTTAGAGGTTGTTTTTAATAAATTTTGTATAGGAAAATAAAATGTTTCACGTGGAACTTTTTTTATGAATTATGATATTTTAGTAATTGGAGGCGGTCACGCAGGTGTTGAGGCCGCTATTATGGCCAAAAGACTAAACACTAAGGTCGCCATTGTAACCTTTTCTGCAGGTGATATTGGTGTTATGTCTTGTAACCCAGCGATGGGAGGGTTAGGAAAAGGACATTTAATTAGAGAAATTGATGCAATGGGAGGTATAATGGGCCTTGCTTCAGATTTATCTGGAATACAATTTAGAATGTTGAACAGAACTAGAGGTGAAGCCGTTCAGGGGCCTCGGGCACAAATCGATAGAAATCTGTATAAGAAGAATGTCTCTAGTATAATTTTAAATGAAGGGATAGATATAATTGAAGATGAGGTAACTAATATATTAGTAAACTCTGTTAAAAAAAGTAAAATTGTCCAAGGAATTGAAACAGAGTCTAGGGGGAAAATTACATGTGGTTCTATTATATTAACAACTGGCACTTTTCTGTCAGGAAAAATATTTATGGGTCAGGAAGCATGGAGCGCGGGAAGAATTGGTGGTTGCTCATCAGAAAAACTTTCAAAATTCTTTAAAAAAAATAATTTTTCAACTTTTAGACTTAAAACTGGGACTCCCGCAAGAATTATAGGTGATTCAATTGATTTTTCAAAATGTATTATTCAACATGGTGATTCAGATCCAGAGCCTTTCTCCTTTATGACAAGAAAATTAAACGTTGATCAAAAACCATGTTTTATAACGCATACTAATAGAAAAACTCATAAAATTATAGATGATAGTATTTATAAGTCCCCTATCTATAACGGAAGTATAAAATCAAGGGGTCCTAGATATTGTCCTTCAATTGAAGATAAAATTAAGAAATTTGCGGATAAAAGCAGGCATCAAATATTTTTGGAACCAGAAACCAAATGCGGCGGAATAGTTTATCCTAACGGTATTTCAACATCTTTACCAAAAAAAGTCCAAGCTGATTTTCTAAAAACAATAAAAGGCTTAGAAAAAGCAGTTATTGAAAAGTTTGGATATGCTGTTGAATATGATTGTATAGAAAGCAATGAGATTAGAAGAACATATGAGACAAAAAAAATTAAAGGGTTGTACCTTGCCGGTCAAATAAATGGGACAACTGGTTATGAGGAAGCTGCAGCACAAGGACTCCTAGCTGGAATTAATGCAGCCAAATCTTTATCTAATGAAGAGGAATTTTTGGTAGAGCGTTCTGAGGGATATTTAGGGGTTCTCACCTCTGATATTATTAAAGGCGGCTTGATTGAGCCATACAGAATGTTTACCTCTAGAGCAGAATACAGGCTTCTTCTTAGAGCTGACAATGCTGATGAAAGACTTACTGATAAAGCAATATCCCTGGGCACGGTTGAGGAGTCAAGGAAAAAACAATGGAAGAAAAAAAAAGAAATACTCTCCAATTCAACTAAAATTTTAAAGGAATTAGTTGCGTCGCCACAAATATACCAAAAAGCAGGCTTAAAAATCAATCAAGATGGCAAGAAAAGGTCAGCGTATGACATTCTGGGTTACAAAAACAGCAGTTGGGAGTTAGTATTTCGTATATGGCCTAAACTAAAAAGATTGTCACTAGATAAACGCATAGCTAAGCAGATAAAGGTCAACTCTTTTTATGAAAGATATTCTCAAAGATATCTGTCAGAAATTGAAGAATTAAATAGAGAAAAAGGATTGGTGATAGATTTTAATAAAAAACTAGATGAATGTGCAGGTTTATCAAATGAAGTGAAAGAAATATTGAATAAACATAAACCCAAAAGCATCGGAGAGGCAAGGGAATTGCCTGGAATGACTCCTGCAGCTGCTGCCATTCTTTTAAAATATATTAAAAAATAACGTGAACATTTCTAACCAGACTAGAGTCTTTCAAGAACTTTATAATGTTCCACGTGAAACAATGACTCGGTTTACTGAATATCATGATCTTCTTTTAAAATTTCAAAAAAAAACAAACCTAATTGGTTCCGGAACAATTTCAAGTGTATGGACCAGGCATTTTGGTGACTCAGCAAAACTAATTAACAGAATTATTTCTTTTAAAAAAAAAACTACTGATATTATTAAAGTGTGTGATGTCGGCTCAGGAGCAGGCTTTCCTGGCCTAGCCTGTTTTTTAATACTTTCAGACCAAAAACATCAGGTTAAAATGACTTTAATAGAGTCAAACAGAAAAAAATGTGAGTTTCTGCACCTTGTAAAACAAAAATTAATGTTGTCTGTTGGAATTATTAATGAAAGAGTGGAAAGAATAGAAGAAAAATATGATATTATTATGTCTAGGGCAGTTGCTCCACTTCATGTTTTGTTGGGCCTTCTGATACATTTGTCTAACAAAAACACGATTTTACTTCTTCCTAAAGGCAAAACTTATCAAAAAGAAATTGAAAATGCGAAAAAACTCTGGAACTTTTCATATAAAGTTGTTAAAAATAATAATCAACTAGATAAATCGGGCGGGGTTACTCTAGAAATAACGAACCTGAAAAAAAATAATTAGTATATGCGTACAGTATTTTCAATAGTAAATCAAAAGGGTGGGGTTGGAAAAACCACTACAGCTGTAAATTTAGCCACAGCTTTGTCAATTTCAGGAAAATCGTGTGTAGTGATTGATTTAGATCCACAGGGGAATGCTAGTACTGGGTTTGCTATACAGTCAAATAAACGTCAACCTGGTGCATATGAAGTTTTGACGAGAAGAGTTGAACTTGCTGATGCAATAAAGCCAACAGAGGTAAATGGTTTGGGGGTTGTTCCTTCCAGTGTTTCTCTGGCAAAAGCAGAATATGAAGTTAACAATGGGGATGGAAATGAGTTTATTTTAAAGCAAGCAATTGAGAAGTTGCCTGTAGATTTTTCGGCAATTATTATTGATTGTCCTCCGGGTCTTGGTTTTTTAACCACCAATGCTTTAACAGCATCAAATAAAGTTCTAATTCCCCTCCAATGCGAATTCTACGCATTAGAGGGACTTAGCCAAATTCTCAGAGTAATTAAGGATATCAAGTCTGGATTGAATAGCTCGCTGGATTTAGATGGTATATTGTTGACCATGTATGATTCAAGAAATAAATTAAGTTTTCAAGTGGAGGAAGATGTCAGAGAAGTCATGGGTTCTGCTGTTTATGACACAATTATTCCAAGAAATATTAAAATCTCTGAAGCGCCTTCTCATGGCAAACCAATATTGTTGTATGATCATAGTTGTATTGGTTCCGAGGCATATGTCAACTTAGCTGCAGAGGTTTTAAAAAGAGGAAATTTTGGAGGCTTGAAAAATTAAGGATAATTTATGAACAAAACTCACAAAAAAGACAAAAAAAAATCACCAAAAAAACTCGGAATGGGCCTATCATCCCTTCTATCTAGTGATGAGGGCTTAGCCTCCGTTGTAAAAACAAAAATAGATTCTAAAATTAATACTGCCACTAGCATTAAGAAGAATGAGAAGTCTTTTCCTTCACTTAATGTTATTAAGAATAATCTTGATAAAAAAATAGGAAATTTAGAGAATAACGAAAATGATCAGGTCAAACTTCCCATCCAGAACTTAATCTCAGGTAAATTTCAGCCTAGGAAGCATTTTGACCAGACTGAGTTGGATGAGTTAGCTGAATCTATTCGCTCTAATGGTATTCTTCAGCCCATATTAGTGCGCCCTCTAAACGAAAAAGGCTCATCATATGAAATAATTGCGGGAGAGAGACGTTGGAGAGCTGCGCAAATCGTAAAACTCCATGAAGTACCAGTTATAGTAAGAGACTTTGATGATTCCACAGCACTAGGCGTTGCTCTCATAGAAAATCTTCAAAGATCTGATCTTAATATAATTGAAGAGGCTGAGGGCTTTCGTTCGCTGATGTTAAAGTTTGAATATACACAGGAGAAATTGTCTTCGCAACTAGGCAAAAGCAGAAGCCATATAGCCAACGTTTTGCGATTATTATCACTGCCTAACAGCGTAAAAAGGCATATTTCAGGCGGTGACCTAAGTTTTGGACATGCAAGAGTTTTAGTATCACTTCCTGAGGACAAGGCAAAAGAAGTAGCTGATAGAATTATTGACGAAGAGCTGAGTGTAAGAAAAACAGAAAAACTTGTTAATCATATTAAGAGGACCAAGGCAGTAACAAATAATAGTCAAAATTATGGGACACAGGATAACTCAAATAACGTAAATATTGAGTATCTAGAGAGAGAATTGACTGTTTTACTTGGGTTAAAAGTTGAATTCAACCATAAAAATAATAACAGTGGAAGCATGTCAATACGCTATAAAACCCTTGACCAGATTCAGCCCGTTATTGATAAGTTAAAATGGAAGCCTAAGTAATTTAATGAGAAAACTGGTATTAGACACAGAAACATCTGGTTTAAACCCCGAAAAAGATAGAATTATTGAATTAGCTTGTGTTGAGATGGTTAATGAATCACCAACAGGAGAAAAGTATCATCGGTATTATAACCCTGGGAATATAATAATTTCAAATGAAGCTGAACAAATCCATGGTCTAAATAACAAATTTCTGGAGAAATTTCCAACATTTGAAAATTCAGCACAAGAGTTTCTTGATTTCATTGAGGATTCGCAGTTAATAATCCACAATGCTTCATTTGATTTGGCAATGATAAACCATTCTCTTGAGCGAATTGGCAAAGAAATGATTAATCCTAAAAGAGCAATCTGTACATTAGAGATGTCAAAAAAAGCTTTTCCTGGAAGTAAGAACAATCTTAATGCTTTGTGTAGACGTTTTAATATAAGCCTAGAAAACCGGGAAAAACACGGAGCACTTACAGACTGTTATCTTCTGCAAGATGTTTATATTGAACTATTGGGGGGGAAACAAGAAAGACTTAATCTTTCTCAAAATCAATTATTAATTACTGAAAACTTTAAAACACCATCAAGCTCTAAGCCTATTTTAGTGAAATTGTCTGATGAAGACAAAAGGTTACATGAAGATATCCTTAAAAAAATTAACAGGCCTATTTGGGGTTAAACTAATTTTCTTCAAAGAATATATTTAAGATCACAGTCTGTGGATAAGTAAAAAAGAGTTTCAAAAAAAACCTTGCTTTTTCAACGGTTAAATGTAATTATCCACATGTTTGGAAATTAAAATAGATTGGTGTTGATGGGCATTCGTTTTTCACATTTGGAACGTTTAAAACCTACATTTTTTGTTAAGGTTTCACAGTTTTTTTTGCTCTTATTGTTTGGGTTAGCTTATGCAAAAATATCATATGCAGCTCCTCAGACACCTAGCCAGGCGTTGCCTAAAATGTTCCAAAAACCGCCAGGTGTAGACTACTATCAATTTAAAAAGCAAGAAAAGATAATCCCTGAAATACCTCAGATTGAAGTTACGCAGCAACAAGACACTGGCATAAAGATAAATTTGAAAAGCTTAATTATATTAGCTCCACCAGAACTTCAAAATATTATTGATAAGGATAAATATTATAAAATGCTTATTGGCGTACCTCAAAGCATTAATGATTTATACAGCATTGCCTATGAAATTGAAAAAGATTTTAATCAAAAAGGCTACCCATTGGTAAGGGTGATTCTTCCTGTACAAGAATTAGAGCCTGAACAAGCTTCAGTCTTTTTTAAAGTTATTGATGGATTCATAGAAAAGATTGATCTTTCTAAAGTACCAAAAGCCCAAACTTTAAGAACATACGCCTATCTTAAACCGCTTATAAACAAAAAAAACTTAACTCTCAAATTCCTTGAAAGACAACTGCTGCTAGCTAGCAATAGCGCTGGGTTGACCCTAGCTTCATCACTTATCCCAGGCATTAAAGAAGGTTCTACAAGGTTAGTTATTGAGGCAGAACATAAATTACTATCTGGTGGAATTTCATTTGACAATTCGCAGAGTGAACAACTGGGGAGACAACAAGGCCAAGCAAATACTAATATTAGTTCGGCTTTTGGGCTCGGAGAAACAATTTCTTTATTTGGATTGGCAAGACCAACCATCAAAGGTATGTCTGGTACTGGACACGATGTTCCAATTCGTGCAGGAGGGTTTTCAATATCGGTTCCGATTGGAAATAAGGGATTAACAACTGGTCTGTCATATTTGGAAAGTATGACTCGTCCAGGAGGTGAAGTACAATCATTGGGTTTGGAGGCAAACATGAAATCAGCCCAAGTTACAGCATCATATCCAATAATATATTCCAGAAATTCAGCACTATTCACAAGGGCTACAGTAAGCTGGACTGATGAATTACAACAAACCAATGCTGGAGGCACTGATGAGGACCTCAGCCATGATAGAATAACAGCAGCACGTTTGGGATTGAGTTATAATTTATGTTCAACTGGTTGTCTGGGTGTAGATGCTGAAATTTCAAAAGGACTGGATATCGCCTCAAGGTCAAACAGTGAAGTAGGTCAAGGAACACCACTATCAAAATCAACAGCAACTTCAACATTTACCCATTTTAACCTACATGCGAGATATTCAGTAAGTCCCCACGATAATTTGCTATTTAAAGTAAATGGAGGAGGTCAATATACTTTAAATGATTTGGTAAATTCTGAACAAAAAGGGATAACTGGTGAAGAAAAATTAAGTGCATTTAGCTCGGGTGCTATAAGTGGTGAGGAAGTATGGTTTTTAAGGGGTCAACTTAATTTCAACAATAGGATCTCAAAAGATTTAACAATATCTCCGTATATTTATGGAGCTGGTGGTGTTGCTTATGTGAATCAGCCAACAGCAACAGAAAGGGCAGCAACTGCAGCCAAATCAATGGGGTTAGGATTAGAAATAAACGGTGGTGATGAGTATTTCTTTAATAAAAGAATTACCGCAAAAATAGAACTTTCAAAAAATTGGGCAACAAGTAATGTTGAAGATGTGTCTGATGTACGGTTGAATCAAAAGCATCTGCTAGTTTCAATGTCAATGAGGTTTTAGAGAGGAAAAGAAAAACAGTTAATCTGTGACTTTTGGGGGAAATGGTCATATATAAAGTTGATGGAAAATTAAAAAGAATAATCGTTAGCACTCTGGTGGTAGCATCTATAGCAAGTGCAAGACCTAATTGGGCCATTTCAGGTGAAATGCCAACTAACCCTGTGGTACAATCCGGAAAGGTAAGCATAACTGGTACTGGAACAGATCATCTCCAGGTTAACACAAAAACAAACAAAACTATTATAAATTGGGACAGTTTTTCAATACATTCAGGTGGAAGGGTTGATTTTAATCAACCATCTGCAAACTCTTTTTCTTTAAACAGAGTTGTGGGATCTACTCCTTCATCAATTGCTGGTCAATTAAAATCTAATGGTAAATTAATGCTAATAAACCCCAATGGAGTGGTAATTACTCCAAATGGTGTAGTAAATACGAAATCATTCACGGCTTCAACACTAGATATAAATGACCAAGACTTTTTAAAAGATAACTTTAGCTTTAAAGGAAATGGCAAATCTAAAGGAGTTATCAATTCTGGAAAAATAACGATTGGTGGCGGGGGGCATGCAGCTTTACTAGGAGGGTATGTTTCAAATTCTGGAATTGTCAGTGCAAGATTAGGTAAGATAGCCTTAGGTGCGGGTGAGAAAATAACATTAGATTTTGTTGGTGACGGATTGATGAAGGTTACTGTACCAAGTCATAAACTATCAACAATAACTGATATTGAAGGAAATACATTAAAAAGTCTTATAAACAACAGTGGAACATTGAGAGCTAATGGAGGGATGATCAAATTATCTGCAGCGACTGCTATGGGGTTAAGTAGAGGAGCTGTGAATATTGGTTCTACTGGAAGTATTGTAGCTCAAGGTGTTAATAGTAAACCTGGAAAAATTGTTATAGGAAGTCCATCAGCTAACTCTATTAAGGTTGCAGGAAATATAGATGTTTCAGCACCAAAAAGATCCTTGTCACCATCAGGAACAGTTATTGTTCAAGGTCACCGCGTAACACATACAGGTAATATTTACGCAGGTGGTGGTTCTGGTGGAAAAATAAAAGTACTTACCACTGAGAATCTGAAGCTAGACGGTTCTTTATTTGCTAAAGGAAATAAAGATAAGGGTGGTTCAATTATAGTTATGTCTGAAAATTCTATCAGAACATCAGCAAAAACTGTAATTGACGTTTCAGGTCAACTAAAAGGTGGAACTGCACAGTTATTAGCTAAGGTTAAAAACAAGGTATCAGGTGATATATTTGCTAATTCCAACGTAGGAAAAGGCGGAAACATTGATGTTACAGCAGAAAAAACAGAAATAGAAAAAGCAGAAATTAGTGCAACTGGCCCTCAAATGGGAGGAAAAGTAAGGATAGGTGGAGATTATTTGGGAGGAAATTTAACCAATTTGGATAATAAAATTAAAAAAGGATTTGTTTCTCGCTTTGGCGATCAACCCCCAATTGACAATTCCAAACAAACGATTGTCAAAGCGGATACAAATATTGATGTTTCAAGTGACCTAGGAAAAGGAGGAACAGCCGTTATATGGTCCGATGAAATGACAGATTTCAATGGAACTATCAATGCAAAAGGTGCAGATATTAAGCAAACTGCATTAAAAACAAATAAGACTAGTCATATTGATTTAAATAATGATCCCCCCAATAAGTCAATATGGTCAAAAGAACCTTTAATTTCATCTCTGGTGGATTCCCCTCCTCCACGGTCTTATGATAAGGGTGGAGGATTTGTTGAAATTTCCTCTAAAAATTACCTAAAAAGGGCAAATATAGAAGGTGTTTCCCTTAACAGTGGAACTTTGCTTCTTGATCCACGTAACATTTATGTAAGAGATAGCTCCTTTGGTGGAACTACTCTTACTAGTGTTCTCACTAATGTTGATCAATATGCTGATGGTGGTACAACTTCCTATAGGGTAAATAGTTCTATTATTGAGTCTGCTATAACGTCAGGAACTAATGTAATATTGAAGGCACAGCGAAATATTTACGTTCAAAGTGATATTATAGCAACAGGAAGCTCTGGAGGTGACCTTACACTTAATGCAGGTGTGGATATCAATATATCTGCGAACATAACGACTGCCAATGGTAATTTAACGCTTGAAGCCAATAACGAATCTATAAGTGGAAGAGGGAATAATAGATATTCAGATATCGACATATCTAGTACGGTAAATCTTGGTACAGGAGATTTAAATATAACTCTAGGAAACTCCAATACGACAGGTTCTTACGATGTAAATTTATCATCTGCAACTATAAATGCTAATGATATTACAATTACTGATTCTGCAACTAATAACTCTCAACCCAGCGATCTAGGTAATTTTACTGCCTCTTCTGCAATTAATATCACGAGTAATAATAAGTACTTAAACGTTGGTGGATCATCATTAACGGCTAACGGAACCGGAACAGCAGTTAATATAACATCTAAATACCTCAGCGGAAGTGGTTCTGTAAGCACTCCTAATGGAATCTGGAGGGCTACGAACACAGATACTTCTATTAACGGAGGAAATTTCGGTGGTTTTTCTGGAAACTTTATTCAATATGATTACTCTTCAGGTGATGCTATTCAAGGAACAGGAAGTGGATTACTCAGTGCTTATAACCCAGGAAACTTATATAAAAACTATCAAGTATTTAATCTTACGTCTTACCATCTTACAAAGACTTATGATGGAACAAATTCAACGGCTTCAGCTTCTTTTAATACTTCATCCCCAAGTGTGACAGGTGTTTCAGGAGGGTTGCCCTCAGGCTTATCTGTGACTCTGAGTAGCCCAACATTTACCTACAACAATGTGAATCAAGGAAATCAAACGGTTACAGGAAGTGCAGCATATTCTATAGCTTCAAAAACACACACAAACTTTTCAAACGTTTTTGGTTTGACAACTAGCGCCTCTGCACCAACCCTTACAGGAAGAATTTCAAGAAAAAATATTCAGGTTAGAGGTGAAAAATACTATGACGCAACGACAAATATCGTAGCCGCAGCTGATTCCGCTGGATTTGGTGGATTAGAGATTATTGGGTTAGTTTCGGGGGAAGATCTCCAGTTTACAGCAGGTACAGACAGTTTCTTCACAATGGTTGCAGATCCTGGAAATACGTACACGTCGTTTACAATGAGTAATATATCATTGACCAATGGAAATGGAAGTGGCGGTGTCGCTGGTGACCCTAATAATTATAATGTTAATTCAACGACATTCAGAATTAAGCCAAGACCGTTGAAAGTTAAGCTTACAAAACAATACGACACTACAGCTACTTATGATAGCGGGGACACAGTCTTTTTTGAATACCCCACGATGGGAAACCCACCCAATAATGCCGCAACAAGAACGGGTGTATTTAACGAAACATTAGCCTTATCTGGAACAGGAACTATCTCCGGTGGGTCAACAAATGTAGGTACCGGTTATGTAGTTACAGGAATGAGTTTAGCTGATGGATTCGGAGCTGCTAGTAATTATTCGATTAATGGTAATGTTGAGGCTGAAATAACACAGAAAATCGTTAATCTCTCTGGGTCGCGTGCTGACGACAGTTCTACGAGTGTTGCCGGATCAATTTTGACCGTTGAAACAGGAACATCTGAAACACTTACAGCCAGTGGATCTGGAACAGCAGCTCAATCTACACCTGGAGTTGGTATAACCGTTAACGCAACATCGCCTGGAATTAATCTAGTAAATGGAACGGGAACTGCAAGTAATTATACATTAACCGGTGGTACACATACAGTGGACATAACGGCAACAAGTGCATACATAACTGGTACAAGACAGTATGACGCCTCATCTGCAGTATCCGGCTCTATTTTAAGCCTTGTTGACCCCAGTAATCCAGGGGCAAACGTTACTATTTCAGGTTCTGGAACAGCAAGTTCTGCTAATGTTGGAAATAGTATCGCAATAACCAATGCCAATATAGGGTCTTTAGCATTAGGAGGTGCTGATGCGGGCAGTTATAATATAAATACCATTGCTATAAATGGTTATCTGACTGTGAGTATTGAACCCAAACCAGTAAATGTAAGCGGAACTAGACTATACGATGGAACAGTTAATGCTGCTGCCAGTGATTTATCGGTTTCATCTGGAACAGTTGGAAGTGAAACACTAAATATAAACGGTACCGGAACATTGCTTGCAGGCGGTGCTGGTAGTAGGACAATAACCGACACCTCTGGCCTATCTCTTGCAAATGGAACCAACGGAGGAATTGGTTCAAATTACACTCTTACAGGTGGGACACATAGTTTAACAATAAACCCACTTCCTTTAATCATTACTGGTACTAAAGTTTACGATGGTGATAATGAGGTGCACGCGGCCACAACAGAGGCTCAAATACAAAATCTAATCTCTGGTGAAAACGTTCTCTTCTCTGGATTTGCTCGATCTGATAGTGAAGATGTAGGAACTAATATTAATGTTGGAACACTTAATACTTGGGCACTGGCTGATCAAACACACGCTGCATCAAACTACACATTTACAGGTGGAAATCTCAAAATTGACATTACACAAAGAGAAATACTTCTCACGGGAACCAAAACATATGATGGAAATACAGATGCAGCATCTACCACTATTACGAGAATGGCGGCACAAGGAACTTATACAGCTCCCGGAAGTGGATCAAATACGAGCAATTTTAATACAGGACTTGTTTCTGGTGGAGTAACCTATTTCCTTCCTATAAATGTTGCTGATAGTCATTCCAGTCGTGAAACATTATCGATAAGCGGAACTGGAACGGCAAATAGTAAAGATGTTTCAAGTGCTTCAATACTGAGTAGTAATGGAACTCTTGCCCTTGGAAATGGATCCAACGGTGGATTAGCATCGAATTACAAAATAAATCTATCATCCGGTAATCATGTCTACACTGTTACTCAAAAGCCACTGGGCTTAAGTGGAAGTAAAGTTTATGATGGCACTGATGTAGTCCTTGCATCAGAACTTCCAACAGTTACGGGCTTAATAGGTTCTGAAACAGTTGTCACTGGTTCTCAAACAACGACGGCAGGCTCTACCGCAACTAAGAAAAATGTAGCAAATAATGTTACGATAACGTCTAATGCATCTGGAATCACCTTGGCAAACGGTTCAAATGGAGGCTTAGCCGCTAACTACACATTGACTGGTGGTACCCATCAAGTAAATATTACAAAAGCCCCTATTACAATTGGTCTAACACGCCAGTATGACGGCACAACCAATGCTTCATCTAATGCTACAGACTCGAATACAACAGAGTCTTACAGTGGATTAGTTGGCTCAGAAACTCTGACATTAACTGGACAAGGTTCTGTTGCGAGTAAAAATGTTTCCGGAAGTTCTCAATCCGTTACATTGGGTACCATCGCACTTGGAGATCAATCTGGAGCTTCAGCATCAAGCGGTGGATTGGAAAGTAACTATAATCTGACTTCGGCAGCACTAACTATAAATAAAAAAGTATTAAACAGTAATAGCTCTAGGATATATAATGCAACGACAACAGCTGCTGCAAGCGATATAACATTAACAAACCAGGTGTCTGGAGAAACGCTTCAACTAAGTAACTCAGCGGCAACATCTAATAAAAACGTTGGATCATATTCAATATCAAATTTATCAGGTGTAACAATCAGTGATCAAGCAGGAGCTAATGCATCTAGTGGTGCTTTGGCTGCAAATTATACGCTTACAGGAGGAACACATAGTTTTGCAATAAACCCAAAAGCAGTTAATATTGTAGGAACACGACAATATAATGGCACAACTAATATAGCAGCCTCAGATATATCAGGAATAACCGGAACGGTTAATACTGAGACATTAACAATGTCAAGTGGTCTAGGTTCAACTTCATCGAGGAATGTAGGAACTTACAATCTAACAGATACATCTGCAGGAACACTTGCTCTTGGTAACGGATCTAATGGTGGATTAGCATCAAATTACACTTTAACGGGAGGAACACAAGATTATACAATCACCCAAAGAATTCTGAACTCATCAGGATCTAAAACCTATGATGCGAACACGAATGCGTTAGCGGGAGCGATAACACTAAGTAATCTGGTCTCTGGAGAAGCCTTGAATCATTCCGGAACAGCCACGATTAGTTCAGCTAACGCGGGTAGTTATACAATAAGTAATCTGTCGGGGATTAGTATAGCTGACGGTAGTGGTGGTGCAGCTTCCAACTATACGTTAACGGGTGGAACCCATAACTTTACAGTTAACAGACGTCCTGTGGGTGTAAGCGGCACCCGTTTATATGATGCCACAACGAATGCAGTAGCTTCAGATTTATCAACCCATGCTAACTTAGTGGGATCAGAAACACTTACTTTAAGTGGAACCGGAACGATTGCCAGTAAGGATGTAGGATCGAATAAAACAGTGTCAGTGGGTACGCTTGCTTTAGGTAACGGATCCAATGGAGGCTTAGCGGGTAACTATACATTAAGTGGAGGAACGCATCAGTTAACTGTAAATCAGCGTCCGTTGAACGCAACATTAGCGAGACAATATGATGGAACAACAGCAGCAGCAGGCTCAACGTTGAGTAGCTTTGATGCCTTGCAAGGAGGCGAGACCTTAACAATGACAGGTTCCGGTACGGCAGCGAGTGCCAACGTAGCGAACGGAATAGCTATGAGCAGTAATGGTAACCTAGCGTTAGCGGATGGAACAGGAGCAGCCTCGAATTA
>CACBBU010000011.1 GCA_902537615.1 uncultured Alphaproteobacteria bacterium | reverse complement strand
TCTTGATGAGAATGGAAATAAAGGTTTAGAGGAAGAAAGGAGATTAGCGTATGTTGGGATTACCAGAGCAAGAAAAAGACTAAGTATTTCATTCGTTAACTTTAGAAAACAATATAACTATAATATCTATCGATCTATTCCATCAAGATTCTTATCAGAATTGCCAAAAAAAAATTGTGAATTAAAACTTAATCAAAGTTTGAAAGAGAAAAGAATAAAGAAAATTGACTACATAAAAAGTAATGAATTTACGGTGGGTACTTTAGTTAAACATAATGATTTTGGGGAGGGAAAAGTGTTAGGAATCAATGGAAAAAAACTACAGGTTAAGTTCAAGAAATTTGAAGAAATAATGAGTATCTTTTCAGACTTTGTAAAAAAATATTAATGTTTTTTAAGATTTCAATAAATCTTTCAGATAAAAAATTCAGAGAATTAAAATTAGAAGATTTATTTGAAAATTTAATTTTTAAAAAAATAAAAAAAAAATGGAGTGTAGAAATTCTTACAAAAGAATTGATTAGGGATAAGTTTTTTGTTTCAAAATTGTTAGGAATAAAAGTTGTAAAAATTAAAAAACTAAAAATTAATAGTTTAGCTAATTATACGAAGAGTTATGCTTATCATACTCACACAAAAAAATTTTTAATTTCAACTTCAAAAAAAAAAATAATAAAAAAAAATATTGTTATACCTGCTAGTACTGCCTTTGGGACAGGTTCACATCCAAGTACATTTTTAGCAATAAGAAATCTTGAAAAAATCTTAAATAAAGTTGAATTAAAAACACTAAGTTTTTTAGATGTGGGAACTGGAACAGGAATTTTAAGTTTTGTTATATATAAATTGTCTAAAAAAAAAATAAATGCAACTGATATTGATGTTGAATCGCAAAAATGCTTTAAGATTAACGCAAAACTGAATTCAATTTCTAACTTTAGATATTATAAATGTTATAATCTTAATAATAATTATCTGAAAAAGAAAAAGTTTACTTTAATAGTATCCAACATACTTTTACTTCCGTTAAAACGACTTGCCAAAGATTTTAATAAACATCTTGTCACAGGGGGGCTTTTAATTGTGTCAGGAATTCTCTATAGTCAAAGAAACGATATTGTAAATTATTATAGTAAATTTAATTTAAAATTATTAAAAAGTACATATATAGAAGGCTGGATATCTTTAATTTTTAAAAAATATGCAATTAATTAACGATAATTTAAAAACTTTAATTTCTTTTTTAAAAAAAAAAAAAGCCGACTACTATTTTATTTCAACTAGTGACGAATATCTGAATGAATATGTCCCAGAGTATAACATGAGACTAAAATGGCTTACAAACTTCTCTGGTTCCAATGGATACGCTTTATTATCTGAAAAAAAGAATTTTTTTTTTACTGATGGAAGATATTTAGAACAAGCCAACAAAGAACTACCAAAAAATTTCAAAATCTTGGACTTAAACAAAGAAAGCTTAACTAATTTTTTTTCTGATTTTAAAAATAAAAAAATACTTACCGATACCAAGTGTTTCTCCAAAAACCTAATTATTAAAATTTCAAAAAGCCTTCAACAATCAAATAGTAAACTTATTCATGATAGAAAAAATTTGATAGATTGTATTTGGTCAGAAAGACCAAAAGAAGGAATAGAAAAATTTTTTATTTTAAAAAAGGAAAAATGTGGTGAATCTTTTGAACAAAAACTAAAAAAGATAAGGCCTGTTGACAATCAAATTTTAGTTATTACATCCTCAGAATCCTTGTGCTGGTTATTGAATATCAGAGGATATGATTTAGAAAATACTCCATTAGTTTTTTGTAGAGCTATAATCACAAAAAAAATATTTGAATTTTATGTGAACAAAAAAAAAATACCTAGAGATTTTGTATCAATCTATAAAAATATCAAAATACATGACATATCTCAGTTTGATCAAAGATTAACTAAACTTAGTAAAGAAAATATACAGGTTGACAATCAACTTTCTTACTTTTTTTATAAAACTTTAGGAGGTAACAAATTATTTTTCAAAGATGATCCATGTAAGATTTTAAAATCCCAAAAAAATAGAGTTGAGATTTTACAGTCTAGATCTGCACATTTAAGTGATGGAATTGCTCTAGTTAAATTTTATTGCTGGTTGGAAGAAAATTATAAAAAAAAAAAATTAACTGAATTCTTGGCAGCAGAAAAATTAGAAGAATTTAGAAAAGAAAACACCAATTATTTTTCCTTAAGTTTTCCCACTATATCAGCAACAGGTGCAAATGGTTCAATTATTCATTATAAACCTAACAGGAAAAGCTCAGTTTTAAAAAATGGAGAACTATACTTATGTGATTCGGGTGGTCAGTATTACGGTGGTACAACAGATATTACAAGAACAATTTTTTTAGGTGAAAAACCACCTGAAAAATTAAAATTAATTTATACCAAAGTTTTGTTAGGGCATTTAAATATTTCTATGTTAAAGTTTCCTGCTGGGACTAAAGGCTTTCAATTAGATTCAATTGCAAGATATAACTTGTGGAATGATGGGCATGATTATAATCATGGTACTGGGCATGGCGTTGGAAGTTTTTTAGGTGTTCATGAAGGCCCTCAATCTATTTCAAAAAACCCTAGCAATGTTTCTCTTAAGCCCGGAATGATAATTTCTAATGAACCTGGTTTTTATAAAAATAATTCCTTTGGTATCAGAATTGAGAATTTAGTTTTGGTAAAAAAATCATTATTTAAGAATTTTTTTGAATTTGAAACTTTATCATTATTTCCCTACGAACTAAAATTAATTAATTTCAACTTATTAAATAATATTCAAAAAGATTGGATACGTGATTATCACAACCAAATTTACTCAAAAGTGTCAAATTTTCTTAATAAAAAACATAGTAATTGGTTAAAGAAAAAAATCAAAATCAGTAACTAATTCTCAATAAGTTTTTTTGCTGCTTCTATTGCCTCCTCTGTTATCATTTTCCCAGAAAGCATTCTTGCAACTTCTTTTATTTTTTCCTCAAAGTTAATTTTCATTACATTAATTTTGGTATCTTGACCCTTATTAATTTTTTTTACAACAAAATGGTCATTGCCATACGCTGCTACTTGAGGAGAATGGGTTACAACAATAACCTGTCTTGATCCCCCAAGGTTTTTTAATCTTTCTCCAACGGCAGAGGAAACAGCCCCACCTATACCACTATCAACTTCGTCAAAGACCATAACAGTTTGGTTTTTCTTCTGTGCAATAACTTTAATAGCAAGTGCAAATCTACATAGTTCTCCACCAGACGAAATATTCTTAATTGAACCCATCTCAGATTTCGGGTTAGTTTGGATTTTGAATGTTATCTTATCAATTCCAGAACTGTTTGGCTCAGAGGATTCAATAAAAGTTTGAAATTTCGCGTTTTCAAGTTTAAGTGCTGGTAATTCTTTATTAATATCTCTATCAAGACTTTGAGCACTATTTTTTCTTAATTGTGAAATTTCTTCTGCCATTTTAAAGTATTTTTCTTTTTTTTCCTTACAGAGTTTTTCTTTTTTGATTAGTACTTCATCAAAATTTGTTACTTTTTCTAGCTGTGTGTTTAAACTTTCAAAAAGATCTACCAAATTATCCTCATTAAGGTTGTGTTTTTTTGATATTTTTTTGTAGAGTTGTACTCTATCTTCAATTTCTTCTAATTTATTAATATTAAAATCTTGATTCATTAAATTATTAATATTACTTGAAACCTCCTTTGTTTCTAGAAATATTGAATTTAAACTTTCTATATCTTTTTTAGAATTATCATCAAGTAATTGTTCAATTCCTTTAAGTGATTTTAAAACTCTTGCAAATAAAGCCTCTATACCTGGAGGGTTTTCAGAATTAAAAGTATTCGTTACAAAATTTAGAGTTTCAGTAATCTTAGCTGAATTTTGCAAAACTATTTTTTTATTCAGTAAATCTTGAAACTCATTTGCAACAGGGTTTAATGTCTTTAGTTCACTGAGATCATATTTAATACTCTCTTTCATTTCTTCTTGATTTTTTTTTTCTTCATTTAAACTCTCCAACTCCTTTTTTGCTTCAGTAAAATCGCTCCATAGAGAATTCAATCTATTTAAATTTTTATGATGTGCGCCAAAGTCATCTAAAATATTTATGTGAGTTGATGTGTCAAGAAGTCCTTGCTCAGAAAATTGACTGTGTATTTCAATGATATCATTAAACAATAGTTTTAAAGTGCCTGATGTTACCAGGTTTTCATTTATAAAACACTTACTTCTACCATCATCTGAAATTATTCTTTTTACTAAAATTTCATTGTCGTAATTGATCCCAAGTTCGTTAAGTTTACTTTTTACAAAAACAAAACTATCTACGTCAACTAATGCTGAAATACTTAAAACTTTTCCACTTTCTGGTCTTAATCCAGATTTTGCTCTTTCACCAGTTATTAAATTAAGAGAATCTAAGATCATTGACTTACCTGCTCCAGTTTCTCCTGTTAAAACACATAAGCCCTCACCTAATGACAAATCAATTTCATCAATCAATAATAAATTTCTTATTGATAATAACTTTATCATTTTACATTAAATCAAAATCTTCAATATTAAGATTTTTAATATCAAGTTCTTTTTTTTTAAACTTAACAAAATTAGCATTCTTTAAAACTAAACTTTTTGCTTCTTTAACCCATTCAGTTTTTTTAAAATTGAATTCAAGGATTTTGTATAGATAAATTGCCTGTTTACTTAGCCCTAAAGAGGTGTAACACTCAATTAATCTAAATATTGCTTCAGGTATATGCGTACTTTTTTTAAATTCTGATATGACTTTTTTATATCTTTTTATACCTGCTAGATAAAATCCTTGAGATTGATAGAATTTTGCAATTTCTACTTCTCTAGCAGCTAAATGATTATTGAGAGTATTTAAATGAATAATTGACTTTTTTGCATATCTTGATTTTGGAAATTTATTAATTAACTCTCTGAATTCTTCTATTGCTTTCTCAGATGTTCTCTGATCAAAGTTTACTGCTGGCATTCTCTCGTAGTAAGAGTAGGCTTTCAGATATAAGGCGTATGGAATTGATTCATGGTCGGGGTTAAGTTCAATAAATTTGGTGAGAGTAAGAATGGCTTCTTCATATTCATTTGACATGTACTGAGCAAACCCAGCCATAAGTTGACTTTTTGAAGATAAACTAGAATAAGGATGAACGATTTCCAATTCGGTAAAAACTTCAACTGCGTTTTCAAAGTCTTTTGCTTTTAAATATCTCATTCCTTCTTTGTAGAGTGTAACATCGCTTTTGTTACTTCCTGTATTTATTTTGGTCTCACTTGTCAAGGAGCAAGAAAACATTATCACAAGTAATGGGAATACTAAAATACGTCTTAGCATGTTCAATATTATTAATTTTTTTTTTTTTTTTTGAAAGGTTTATTTTAAAATTAGTTAGAACAAACTAATTCCCAGTTTTTTTCTGATTCAAAAATCTTGTTAAGAAGCATAATGTTTAAGCTGTGACCACTATGAGAAGTATAGAAAGATCCTAGAATTCTGAAGCCAGAAAGCGAGATATCGCCAATAAAGTCTAACACTTTATGTCTTACAAATTCATCAGAAAACCTCAGTCCATCATTGTTTAATATTTTTTTATCATCTAAAACAACGGCATTGTCCAGACTACCTCCTAAAGCTAGATTCATAGATCTTAATTTTTCTACATCCTTTAAAAAACCGAATGTTCTAGCATTACATATTTGCGATTTATAAATATCAGGCGTCAGCACTATTGAGATTGATTGTTTTCCGATTAATTCGTGATCGTAGTTAATTTCACACGAAATCATAGTTTGATCAAAAGGAGATACCCTAGCAATTTTACAGCCATCTTTAACTTCAATAACATTCTTTATTCTTATAAATTTTTTGAATTCTGACTGTTCAGTAAAACCAGAATCTTCTAGTTTTTGTACAAAATCATAAGAAGAACCATCGCAAACAGGGATTTCATTGCTGTCAAGATCAATAAAAATATTATCAATTTCTAGACCGTAGCAAGCTGATAAAATATGCTCAACTGTTGATATAGTGTTGCCTTTTTTATCTGACAAAAGTGTGCAAAGCTGGGTTGATTCAACATTCCTAAAATCTGCTTTTAGTTCTAATATCTCATTGCTACGTTTTTTAACTCTGAAGACGTAACCGGTATTAATCGGAGCTTGTTTTAGGGTCATTGAAACGTTATTTCCAGTATGTAAACCTATACCTTTGATGGAAATATCTTTTTTTATTGATCTTTGTTTTTTTGCAGCGACAATTTTAGGAGGGCTACTAATGAAGGCACTAATTTTTTCGCTAACATTTAAATTTCTTTTTAACACAAAATAACTATAAAAAATTGAGAAAATTTAAACAATTCACAAAAAATTTCATTTTGTTTCAAAATTACGCATAACTTTCTTCAATCCAGTTATCAATTTTATCAATAATTTTTGTGAACTGATTATTTGAAAATTTTGGCATTTCGTTGTGTAGTTTAAACTGATTTACTAATTCTATCATCCCAAAAGCAGTACTAAATTCTGGCCTATCAATAAAAGAATTATTTCCTGAAATGCTTTTTATAACACGTGTTTTTCTGTTAAAAATATTTTCACAAATGTTCTTAATTCCCAGAATCTTGCTAGCACCCCCTGTTAATACTATTGATTTGATCGCAATTCTTGTGTTTATATTATCAAAAACTTTATCTCTAACAATTTCTAGTATTTCGTCATACCGAGGTTTTATAACACCATAAATTAGATTTTTATTGACTATTTTTTTTTTCCTTGAATCTAAATTAATTTCTATATTTTCATTAAATGTTGAGATAACTGAGCCGTACATTATTTTTGTCAATTCTGCGGTTTCTTCAGTAATTTGTAGTCCATGACTAAGGTCCGTGGTTACGTTATTTCCGGCTAAAGCAAGATTTTCCACAAAAATAATGTTGTTTTCTAAATACACAACAATTTTTGTTGTATCTCCTCCAATATCAATGCAAACAACTCCATCAATTTTTTCTTGCTTAGTTAGTGAAGATATAGAGGAAGCAATGCCTGATTCAAAGAATTTAGTGATATTAATTTTATTTTTTTCAAATGATGAGCATAATTTTTTAATGCTGTAATCATTAACAAAAATATTGTAGCTTAATAAGCTCAATTTATTACATTTTTTTCCAAATGGTTTGTGTGTAACAGTTTTTTCATCAAGGATGAAATTATTAGGATTAGAGTGTACTAAATATTTATTTTTTTCAACAGCTTCGCCTAGACTTTTTCTGTAAACTTTTCTTACTTCTTTCTTTGAAATTCCAAGTTTACCGGAGTTTATGTCTGTTTTTTTTTTTTTAATTAATAAATTGTGATCGGTAATGTTACAAAAAAACTCTTTTTTCATCGTTTTGTTACTAATCTTTTTAACTAGAAATTTAATTACTGCGGAAAATTCATTAATGTCACTTAGTTGATTATTTTTGATACCTTTACTTTTATGATGTTCAATACGATTTACAAAAGGTTTGTTATCAAAGATTTGAAAGGATATTGCTGCGATTTTGTGAGAGCCTGCGTCAATAACTATATATTGTTTATTTTTTTTTAAGAACTTAAACATTTATTTTTTTTACTTAAATAAACCCTTTCAAGTACTCTCATATCATAAAACCTATATTCATAATATATTTTAGAATTTTTAATTTTATTTTCAAAAAAGTTTAAGACATCGTTCAATTTTTTTTCGGGTAAAATTATACAAGTCTTATCATGAAGAATCATTTGCCAACCTATATTTTCATAATAATAGATTTTTTTAATTGATGATCTAAATTGATTTTTTTCCTCTAATACGACATTAAGCTGAGTGAACTTTTTTTTATTTAAATATCCAGATATTTGAATTAATTCACTTTTATCAAAGCCGGATAATCTTAAAACATTACCTTCTTTATCAACAAATTTTTTTTTATTTGAGAAAGTCCAAATCATGTAGGGTTTTTTTTCAACGATAACAATATGAAGAATACCATTTTTTTTAAGAGTAAAATTATAATTTTTTATTTCACTAATTTTTTCAAAATCTTTTTTTAACTTCTCAGGATTGAATTTCCAAAAATAGTCTCCTTCTTTTAAATATATAGAATCAAAGATAATTTTTGGAGATAAATTTTTAAGATTTTCTATTTGTATCTGCAAAATTTTCTTATCAAAAGAGTTTTGAAGAAACTTTAAAAGAAGATCTTTTTTATAGAAAATAAAAAGTGAAAAAAAAATAGTTACTATAAAAATTAGATTTCGCATATAGAATTGTCTAGTAAGATCTTACAAAGTTTTAGAAATGAAATTCCTTTTTCCCTAGCCATTTCAGGAATTAATGAATTTTTTGTCAGGCCAGGTTGCGTGTTTACTTCAAGCAAATAAGTTTTATTTGCTTTCTCATTATATCTAAAGTCTACTCTACTAATACAATTACAATTTAAAGAAGAATGAACTTTTAGTGAATTTTCAATTAATTCTTTTTCAATTTTTTTTGGAAGTTTTGGGTTAATTATATGTTCCGCAATATTAATATATTTATTATTATAATCATATAATTCCTCACTGAACTTAATTTCCATAACTCCTAATATCTTATTTTCTAAAATTCCAACTGTTAACTCTCTTCCATCAATGAACTGCTCTATTAACATTTTAGATTTTATTAATTTTTTATCGTTAAAATACTTATCTAAACTTTTTTTATTATTTATTTTTATTAAACCATAACTTGAACCACCACTAATAGGTTTAATAATGAGAGGAAATTTAAATTTTTGATTTTTGATATTAAATTCATCATAAGAGTTGGGTGAACGAATACCTATGCTTTTGAATAATTTTTTAGAAATAATTTTGTTCATTAGAACAGCAGAAGTTAAAACTCCAGAGTGAGTATAAGGAATCTTTAAATAATTTAATATTGATTGAATTTGTCCGTCCTCTCCAAAATAACCATGCAAGCAATTAAAAATTACATCAGGTCTAAATTTTTGTATTACTTTTAGAAGTTCATTGGCATTATCAGAAACATTAAGAATTTTAGTTGTTGTTTCATTTTTTATTGTGTCATAAACATGTTTAGCTGAAAGCTTTGATATATTTCTTTCTTCAGAAATACCTGCACTGAGAATAAGAATTTTTTTAAATTTTTTTAAACTGTCCAACTCTTATTAACTCCCAATCAAGATTTATATTATACTTTTTCTTTACTTTACTTTTGATCTCCTCACCTAACAATTCTAGATCAAGTGAATTAGCATTTCCGCTATTAATTAAAAAATTTGTATGTAAATCTGATACCTTAGCTCCTCCTAAAACCTTACCTCTAAAATTAATTTTATCTATTAGTTTCCATGCAGACTCTGTAGGTGTATTTTTAAAAGTGCTTCCACCTGTCCTAGAATTTATAGGTTGACTCAATATTCTTTCATCACTTATTTTTTTTAACATTTGCTGAATAATTCTTTTATTTTTGGTTACAGCTTTAAATTTTGCATCTAATACAATAGAATCCCCAGGAATTGAGGAAAATCTATAATCAAATCTTAAATCTTCTTTTAGAAGTTTCTTAATATTTCCTTTTCTATCAATTATTCTACAAGATATTAGTTCGTCACTTATTGAAGAACCAAAACAACCGGCATTCATTTTAATATTTCCGCCTAACGTTCCTGGTATACCCCTTAAAAACTCAAAATTTCCTATTGAATTTTCATAACAAAATCTTGAAATATCTAAATCTTTAGCAGCACTTCCAATATCAATTATTTTTCTTCCTTTAATGTAGTCAATCTTTTTGAAATCCTTACCTAACTTAACAGTAATTCCATTAATACCACCATCTCTTACTATTACATTTGAACCCGCACCTAGTAAAAAAATAGGTTGTGATTTTGGAACAAGTTTTAAAAGGAATTTTAAGCTCTTTAAATTATTTATAACTAAAAGAATTTTAGTTTTGCCACCTGTACCAAACCATGTTTTTTTACCAATTTCGTAGTTTATTTTAATATCAACTAAGTCCTTAAAAAAATGATATATTAACATTTTTTTAAATAATTTTTAAATTGGTTTGCTGTTCTACTACTAAGCCCCGCACCCAAAAAAATTACGTTATTACCTGGAATCATTTTTTCTTTAAGTTTATCAAAAAAATTTTTATCGTGCTCAGATAAATATACCTTTTTTTTAATATATTTTTTTTTGAGTTTCTTGTAAAAAAAAGCACTATCAATGTTATTTATTTTTTTTTCTCCAGCACTGAAAACTGGAAGTATAAAAATTTGATCGGATTTTTTTAAACAATGAATAAATTCATCAATCATTGCTGATATTCTTGAATATCTATGTGGTTCAAAAATAGAAATTATTTCGTTTTTAGTAATTTGTTTGAGTGATTTAAGGGTTTCCTTAATTTCAACAGGATGATGTGCATAATCATCAATTATTAAATTATGCTTGGATTTATGGAGCACTGTAAATCTTCTTTTTACTCCAGAAAATTTTTTAAGTGCTATTTTAATTTTATGATATGAAATTTTTAAGCCTCTAGAAACACTTATTGATGCTAAAATATTTTTAATATTATGTTCGCCTAAGAGTGGAGATAAAAAATTCTTTACAATTTTTTTTTTTTCAAAATTTTCTACTATGTCAAATGAAGTGAAGAAAGAATTATTTTTTTTTATAACTTTTACATTTGTCGCTGAATAATTAGATTTTGGTGAAAACCCGTATGTTATTATTTTTTTTCCATAAATCTTTTTTTTAATTTCCCCCACGTTTTTACAATCTATACCTAATGAAATGAAGCCATAAAAAGGAATATTTTCTGAATATCTTAAAAATGAATCTTTTAAATGTTTCATGCTCCTATAATAATCAACATGTTCAAGGTCTATATTATTAATTACACCTATTGTAGAGGGTAAAAACATGAAAGAACCGTCAGATTCATCCGCTTCAGCCACAATCCACTCACCTTTTCCTAGTTTTGCATTAATTTCTAGACTATTGATTATTCCACCACTGAGAATTGTAGGGTCCATACCTGAGTTTTCAAAAATTGATGCTATTAATGAGGTTGTGGTTGTTTTTCCATGTGATCCAGCAACTGTGATTGATGATTTTAACCTCATAACTTGAGCCAACATTTTAGCTCTTGAAAAAACGGGAATTTTTAGTTTTTTTGCTGTGAGGATTTCAATATTATTTTTTTTTATAGCAGAAGAGTAAACAATCATATCAGCATTGTTTATATTTTCAGCTTTATGAGAAGAAAAGATCTTCATTTTTTTTTTAAGTTTTTTGATGATAAGGTTCTGAGATAAATCACTTCCTGACACTTTAAAACCTTTTTTGTGAAGAACTTGAGCAATCCCGCTCATTCCAATTCCACCAATACCAATAAAATGTATGTGTTTTTTTTTAAACATTTATCATTTGAGCATATCATTTATAATGTTTACTAGAGAAATTTTTTTTGTTTTTATAATAGGTTTTATTTTTTTTATTTTTTTTTCAAAAAGATTTGATTTTATTACTTTTAAAAGCTTTTTGTAATTTATATTTGATTGATCTACTATTTCACAATTATTGGTTTTTTTAAATTCAACAGCGTTTGAATATTGATGATTATTTGCCGAATTAGGAAGTGGGACAAGTATACAAAATTTTGTAAAAAACTCTATTTCTGCCAAACTTGAGGCTCCACATCTACTTATTACAAGGTCTGAATTATTTATTTCGCTGTATATATCTTTAAAAAAGGTTCTCAATTTAAATTTTACATTTAAACTTTGATAAAATTTTTTCATAATATTTAAATCTTCATCTCTAACTTGGTGAATAATAAAGATTTTTTTTAATAGATTTTTATCCAAGTTTGATATAATTTTTGTCACTATTTCACTTAAAACTCTAGCTCCTTGACTGCCACCAATTATTAAGATGGTTTTTTTATTTTTTTGGTAAGTTTTTTTTTTTATTTTTACCTTTCTGATTGGTATTCCTGAAAAAATTGAAGATTTCTGAGCAAAAATAGTATTTTCATAAGTTACAGCCACTTTAGTAGAAATTTTAGATAAGAATCTATTTGTTTTTCCCATTACAGAATTTTGCTCATGAATTAGTATCTTCTTATTTAAGACTTTTGCGGCAAGTATAGATGGTATGGAGGTATACCCGCCAAAACCAACTATCAATGAAGGTTTAAATTTTATGATTAAATAAAAAGAATGAAGGAAACCATAAAAAATCTTTAAAATTGAAAGAATTATTTTAAAAATATTTTTCTCTAATTTACTTGATGAAATCACATGATATTTAATATTTTTTCCTAATAAAAATTTTTTTGTCCTACTGTCAATTAAAAAATGTGATTGTGTTTTTTCAAAAGATTGCGCAACTGCCATTGCAGGAAATAAATGTCCTCCAGTGCCACCAGCAACAAAAAAAATAATTTTATTCATTTTTTACAACTTTCAACAGTACCATAACAAAACCTATAATAATTGCATTGGACAAAAAAGAAGAACCTCCATAAGAAATAAATGGGAGAGTCATACCTTTTGTTGGTAATAAATTTATACTTGTAGAGATATTTATAATAGTCTGGAAGATAAAAATATTACCTAAACCTAAGGTAGAATTAAGTATAAAAAAATTATTCGTCCTGTGACAAATAAAAAAAATTCTCAAGTATATTGTGAGATACAAACAAATAATAATAACTATCGCTAAAATACCAAACTCTTCACCAATTAAAGCAAAAATAAAATCCGAGTGCGCATCGGGTAAACTCTTTGAAATATTCCCGTTACCAAGACCTTGCCCAAATAATCCACCATTGGCGAACGACTCCAAAGATTTGTTTATTTGATAATTATCACCTACATTTCCAAAAAAAAAATTATTAATTCTGAAACGTACATGCTCTAAAAGGAAATAACTTGTTACAAATACCCCTAAAAAAATAAGGATAATTGGAGTTAGAATTTTTAAATCTAGCTTTGAATTAAAAATTTGTATGATCCATACAAAAAATAAAAGTAAAAACATTCCAAAATCAGGTTGTCTTAAAAGAATTAATCCTATTAAAACAAAAATAAAAACATTTACTAAAAAGGAAAAGTCATGTTTAGTTTTGAATCTTGATAATAGAAGTGAACTCACAATTATAAAACTAGGTTTAATGATTTCAGATGGTTGAAAGGAGAAACCAAAAACTTTAATCCATCTGCTAGCTCCTTTTGTTTCAGGGAAAAAAATAATTGTAGATATTGATAAAAGTAAAGAAAAACAAAAAAAAAATATACTAATAAAAATTAGACTCTTTATTGAAAATTTTGATAAAAAACAAATCATGAAAAAGCCCAATAAACAAAAAAGGAGATGTTTTTTGAATAACAGATCATATTTTTGATCAATACGTGTTGAAGCACTAAACACAGCAAAAATTCCAACAAACATTAACAGTATCACGGAAAAAAAAATTAATTTGTCTAAATTACTAAAAAAACCAATTATATCATTTTTTTTATTTTGCACTTTTTATAGTTCCATTAACTAGAGCTTTAAATTCATTTCCTCTGTGTTCAAAGTTTTTGTATTGATCAAAAGACGAACAAGCAGGTGAAAAAATTAAATTAATTTGTTTTTTTTCTTTTAATGCTTTTTCTACCGCAATTAGAAAGACTTCTTTAAGTTTGTTATAATAAGTAGATTTAACTCCTTGTTTTGAAAGGTATTCGCTAAATTCCTTACCTGATTCACCGAAACTGAAAGCGTATTCTACATTTTTTAGGGATTTATCAATGCCATTAAGTCCACCTACTTTTTTTCTTCCTCCAAGAATCCAGTAAATACTTTTGAACGAATTGATAGCATTTCTTGAGGATTCAACATTTGTGGCCTTACTATCATTGTAAAAAAAAATATTTTTATAATTTCCTAAAAGCTCTAACCGATGCTCTAAACCAACTATTTTTTTTAAGGAACTTTTAAATTGTTTTGGACTTTTCTTTAACAAAAAGTTAACCACATAGGCTGCTAGAAAATTTTCAAAGTTATGTTTAACCTTTGCAAACATTAAAGTATTATAATTAAAAAAGATTTTTTCATTGCTAATTTTATTCACTATAAAAAACCCTTGGTTTTTAAATTCTAGATAAATACCATCTTTTATTTCTTTTTTTGTGCTAATTTTAATAAGTTTTGAAGAAAATCTTCTATTAAAATCTTGTGCAATTTTTTTACAATTACTGTCATCTATACATATTATAGAAAAGTTGTCTTTTTTTTGACTTTTAAAAATATTCATTTTTGAATTTATATATTTATTAAAACTTCCATGCCAGTCTAAGTGATCTTTAGAAATATTAAGAAGTATTGAGATGTCAAACTTTAAGGAAAAAATTTTATCAAGTTGAAATGAAGAGGCTTCAATTACAAAAATATCATTAGCGTTAGATTTTCTGATTACATCCCCTATCGGCAAACCAAAATTACCACAGGCAAAAATCTTGTTTTTCTTTGATAATAAACTAGATTGTATAAATTTAGTTGTAGTAGATTTACCATTAGTACCTGTTACCCCTACTTTTAGATTTTTAATATTAAAAATCTCTATTAGTTCAAGGTCCGATATTATCTTTACTTTATTTTTTTTAGCCTTTGTAATAATTGGGCTTGAACCCTTAAGTCGATGATTAATAATTGGACTTGTAACAACATAATCTATTTTTTTAAAATCTAATGAGTCGTAGTTATTAATATTTAGCTTTTTTTGTTTAGCATTTATTCTTTTTTTTAAGTTGTCATCCCAACAAAAAATAGATTGTGATTGTTGTTTTAAGAATAAGGCTGCCGATAAACCGGAGATTCCTAAACCAAATATAAAGAAGCTTTTTTTAATTTTTTGAACTTTCATCTTAGTTTTAAACTAGCCAAACCAACTAGTGCGAGAATTATTGCTATAATCCAAAACCTTATAACGATTGTAGACTCGGACCATCCTTTTTGTTCAAAGTGATGGTGAATGGGAGCCATTTTAAATATTCTTTTGCCAGTAAGTTTAAAAGAAATTACTTGAGCAAAAACTGATAATGCCTCCAGTACAAATACACCACCTATTATAACTAAAATTATTTCATGTTTAGTTGCAACTGCTATCGCTCCTATCGTCCCTCCCATTGATAACGAACCAGTGTCACCCATAAAAACCATTGCTGGAGGAGCATTATACCACAAGAAACCAAGCCCAGCTCCGATTAATGCAGCACAAATTATTACTAACTCACCAGTATCACTAATAAAGGGAATTTTTAGATATTCTGAATATATAAGGTTTCCTGTAAAATAAGTTATGAAGGCAAATGATAATGATGAGATCATTATTGGTCCAATAGCAAGTCCATCAAGACCATCAGTAAGATTTACAGCGTTAGCACATCCTACAATTACAAAAGATCCAAAAAGATAATAAAAAATATTTAAATCTATGAAGTAACCTTTAGTAAAGGGAATATAAACAATATTTACTAACTCTGGATTTATTGTTGAATTGAGCATGAAAATAAAAATAAAAGAAATTGTAAACTCAAGAATTAATCTTACAGAGCTATTTATTCCATCAGGAGAGTTAGACTTAAGCTTTTTATAATCATCACAAGCTCCAATAAGTCCAAATAAAATAGTAATACTAAAAACTAGCCAAAACAAATTGCTACTAAGGTCTCCCCATAAAATGATTGAAAAAAAAAGTGAAATTAAAATTAACATTCCACCCATTGTTGGTGTCCCGGCTTTACTTATTAAATGACTTTTTGGACCATCTTTCCTGATGGGTTGCCCTCCTTTTTGAATTTTTTTTAAAACTTTTATTAACTTTGATCCTAAAAGGAATGATATAAAAAAAGCAGTAAAAAGTGCTCCTCCAGCTCTAAAAGTTAGGTAATTGAACAGGTTAAGAAAATTAAAGTCTTCAATTAGAGGCGTAAAAAAGTAATAAAACATAAAACTATTTTTCTTTTAATCTTTCACAAACTTTTGATAAATTAATTGAATTGGACCCTTTAATCATTACAATATCATTATCATCTATTTCTTCAATTAATCTTTCGTATACATTGTGATAACTTTTATAGTGAAAAGCTTTAAGATCGGGTTTAACATTTTTAGTAATTATTTTAGAAAAAGAACCAACAGTCACCAGTAATTTGGGTGATACCTTTTTAACTGTTTCTAATATTTTAAAATGTAATTCCTTTGTAAATTTTCCAAGTTCAAGCATATCCCCAATCACGAGTACTAACCTTTGACCGTGTTCTAGAGTTTTATTAGCGTTAATAATTGAGTGTTTAAGAGTATGTGGGCTTGAATTGTAAGTTTCATCAATTAAAAAAAAGGTTTTTTTATTTTTAAAAATTTTTATTTTTTCTCCTCTTCCATTTAATGGCTTTAGGTTTTCAAGCCTATTTTTAAAATCAGAAAAATTAAATTTTAAAATACTTAAAATAATAAGAATTATGAGTGTATTTTCCTCCCAGTACTTAAAATAGTTTTTTTTTTTAAGTGACATACTTTTTCCAAAAAGTGAGAAAATAAATTTATTTTTATTAATTTTTTTAAAACTTGCATCTGAGTTTTTATTAACCCCAAATAAAACTATATTTTGAGTTTTACTTGAGGCCTTTTTAATCAGCAGTTTAGAGTATTCTGAGTCATTTGGAATTAAGGCGTATGATTTTTTTTTTAGATAACCATAAATAGCTGATTTTTCCTTTGCTATATCCTTTGGTTCTTTAAAATTTCCGATATGAGCCAAACCTATATTAGTAATAATAGAAATTGAGGGTGAGGAAATTTTAGTAAGTTTTTTAATCTCCCCTTTGCTATTCATTCCCAGTTCTAAGATACAGACTTCAGTGTTAGCAGGCATATTTACTAAAGACAATGGCATGCCTATTTCATTATTAAAATTTCCAGGATTTATGTAAGTATTTACTTTTTCCTTGAGCACTTTACCAGTCCATTCTTTTAAGGAAGTTTTTCCACTACTTCCTGTTATACAAATCATATGAAGATTTTGGTTTTTCTTTCTCACATAAGAGGCTAATTGTTGAAGAGACTCTTGCGTATTTGCAACAAAAATTTTGTGTATTGAACTATTTTTAATTAGATAATTTTTTTTCCTTTCAACTAAGCAGGCTTTAACGCCAAAGTTTGAGACCTCATTAATAAAATTATGACCATCATAATTTTTTCCCACAATAGGAATAAAAAAATCTTTATTGGTAATTTTTCTTGAATCTATTGAAATTTTTTGAAATTCAAAATTTTCTGTATGTTTAAATTTTTTGTTTAAAGCTTTATAAATTTCTTTAAGATTCCAAGACATATTTATTAATTTATTAATTCCTTCACAGTTTGTTTATCACTAAAAAATTTTTTTTTATTTTTAATAATTTGATAGTTCTCATGACCCTTACCAGCAATTAACAAAAAATCATTTTTTCCTAAAATATTTATACAATACTGAATTGCCTTTTTCCTATTAGGTATTTCTTTAATAAAAATTAATTTTTTTTTTGGTATTTTTGAAATCATTTCATTTCTTATTTTTTTTGGGTCTTCATTTCTTGGATTATCGTCTGTAATTATTATTTTATCAGAAAATTTTAGTGCCTCCTCAGTCATCAATGGTCTTTTTGATTTGTCCCTATCACCACCACAACCAACTATTGTTATTAATTTTCCTTTACAAAAATTTTTTAATGCTGATAAAACATTTTTCAATGCATCTGGTGTATGTGCATAATCAACAAATATATTAAGTTTTTTTTTGTTATTAATTTTTTCAATTCTACCAGGGGGGTTCTTTAATTTTTTTATAATCTGGAAATCTTTTTTTTCTAAACTTTTTCCAAAAATAATCAATAAAGCACAAATTTTGTTGTAAATTTCATAAACGCTAAAACTTTCAAAAAAAATGTTAAATTCTTTTTTTTTTATAGATAAGAACACATTGTATTTTCTATCCATTTTTTTTATTTTTTTTATTTTTAAAAAATTGGCATTTAAACCAAAATCAATTATTTCAATTTTTTGTTTTTTACAAATGTTCAAGAAAAATTTTGAGTGGTTAGAGTCAGCATTAATTATTCCAACGGAATTATTATCAATGTAATCTTTAAATAGAAGTCCTTTTGAATGTTTATATTTATTAAAAGATTGATGATAATCTAAGTGATCAGTAGTTAAATTTGTAAAAACTACCTTATTAAATTTAAATGGAAAAAGCCTCTTTTGATCTAATCCAATACTTGATGTTTCAATAACTGCTTTTTTACACCCTTTTTTAGATAGTAAACTCAAACATCTGTTAATTTCACTAGCTTCGGGAGTTGTTAAATTAGTTTCAAGAACTTTTTTTTTATTATGAATTATTCCTAGTGTCCCAATACTACAACAATTTACTTTTTGAAAACTCCAAATTTGCCTTACGTATTCTGCTATACTTGTCTTACCATTTGTCCCAGTAATAGCAACAGTTTCATCTAATGATTTGGGATAAAAAAAATAAGAAATTTCTGCAATTAGTTTTCTCACGTCATAAGTTTGTATTATTGTTATATTTTTATTTACCTTGTAAATTTTTGAATTCGACCTGGTTGAGATAACTATTACTAAATTTTTTAAAAATACTAGATCTTTGATAAACCTCTCTCCATTAAACTTTTTACCCTTGATTGCACCAAATAAAAAATTATCCTTTATTTCTCTGGAGTCACTACTAACTCCTACCAAATCTATATTTTTGAAATTTTGTACAGTAAATTGTGATTGACATTTTTTGAGAATTATTTCTAATTTCATCTTTAATTCATTTTTGTGTAATTATTTCTATTTAAAATAGGTGAAATTTTTTTTAATATTCTGGAAAAAGTAGGCGCAGCAGTATTACCTCCAAAGCTTTCTAATGACTCACTTTTATTCCTTCTTGGTTCATCAAAAAGAATAAAAGCTATGTATTTGGGTTGATCTATTGGGAACGCACCTATAAAAGAGGTTATAACTTTTTTTTCTGAATATTTTCCGTTTTCTAGTTTTTTTGAAGTTCCCGTTTTTCCTCCTATTTTTATTCCATCAACGTTGGCTTTTTTTCCTGTACCATTTTTTACAATTTCGCTCAGTAAAAGGTTGATTTTACTTGAAGTAGTATCTTTTAAAATTCTTTCCCTTGGATAATTTTCACTAAGATTTACTTTAGGTTTAATTTTGTAACCTCCGTTTACTAAAGTAGCGTAAGTTGATACAAGGCTTATGGGCGAGATAGATATTCCGTATCCATAACTAATAAATTTTGAAGCTTGAGAGTCCCAATTTTGTGGTAATTTATTTTTTACAACATTAAGACCATAGAGTGAAATTTGATTATCAATACTTAAATTTTTAAATAATTCTTTTTGTTTTTTTATTCCTAACTCTTCAACAATATTGATGCTTCCTACATTTGAAGATAGTGTAAAAATTTCCTCAAAATTTAGTATACCTTTTTTTATATGGTCATCTTCAATAAGCTTGTCTGGTGTAATTTGATATCCATTTTTTATTATAAATTTTTCTTCTTCAAGCTTTGAATTATTTTCGTATACTAGTGCTGCGTTAAAAATCTTAAGTGTAGAGCCCATCTCGTATCTTGCCTCAAAAGCTAGATTGTTTTCACTGAAGGCCTTAATATCTTCTGGGTGATTGGGATTGAAGTCTGGAAGAGATACTAATGAAATAATTTCTCCATTGTTTACATCCATTATAATCGCAACAGCAGAATTAGCGTTGTAAAGTTTTAGACTATTAGATAATTCCTCGTGAACTTTATGTTGTACTCTTAAATCTAAAGTAAGAGATACATCTGTTCCTTTTTTTAAATGGTCATCCAAGTTTCTTTCAATTTTACTCTTAAGTTCTAAGGATTTGAAACCGGTTAAATGAGAAAAAAGGTTGTGTTGCAAGTAAATTCTTTTACTAGATTTATGAAAATTTATACTAGGGTCTCCAATTTGTTTTAAATGTTTTTCTTCATTAATTGTTATGAAAGGTTTTATTTTTACATATTGCTTTTTTGAGAAAATTTCTTTGAAATAAGTTTCTTTTTTATTAGGAAAAATAGTTTGGAGCTTATTTTTTAATTCAGTTTTATTTAGTATTTTTCTTGTATCTATATAAAAATCTTTAGTATCAATATTAGTTGCAATCAATTCACCATTTCTGTCATAAATCTTACCTCTTTCTTTTTTTATTGAGTTTGAAAATGAATTAAAGCTCTCATTACTGATAAAAAAAATTTTCTGAAGGTTAAAAATAATTAAACAAAAAAAAATTAAAACAATTGTTAAAATATATTTATTTATTTTTTTTGCATGTTGAATTAAGCTTTTTTTTTTTTCTAGCTCAAACAAATCGTTCGTATCTTTAAAACTTAAATTTGTAGAAAAGTTTTTGTTCTTTGATGGAACGACGTTTTCATAAATATATTTGTCTGTTGGAAGCATTATTTATTTTCTAAAATAATCCAATCTTCATGTTGAATGGGATTTAATTTAAATTCTTTATCATTAATATCTTTCAATTTTTTAGGACTTGAAATATAAGCATAATCTGTTTCCAGCTTTTCTATATCTTTTTCAATTTCTTTTATTTTTTGTGTAAGAATTTTTACTTCATTTTTTTGATTTGTCACTGTTAGTTTAATTGCAACAGTTACAATTACTAAAATTATTAGATTTGCAAAAAAAAATAACCTCATAAGATTTCTGCTACTCTCATTCTTGCTGATCTGGACCTTGGGTTTAGCTTTATTTCGTTTTCACAAGGGGTAATAGGTTTTTTTGTTAGAATTTTCAAAAAATCTTTGTTTCTTAAAAAAAAATTTTTTATTACTTTATCCTCTAGTGAATGAAATGCTACCGTAATTATTTTCCCCTTTTTTTTTAAAAATAGAAGACTTTTTTTTAATGTTATATCCAGTTCGTTAAGCTCATCATTTATGTAAATTCGTAGAGCCTGAAAAACTCTTGTAGCAGGGTGTTTTTTTTTGTAAATATTTACTTTTTTAATTAATTCAACCAATTCAAATGTAGTCAAAATTTGTTTTTTTTTTCTAAATTCAATAATTTTTTTTGCAATTTGTCTTGATTTTTTCTCTTCACCATAATGATAGAAAATATCACTTAAATTATGTTGATCAAATTCATTGATTATTTTTTGTGCAGTTAAATCTAAGTTCTCAATATCCATTCTCATATCAAGTGGTCCGTTGTTGGAGAATGAAAAACCTCTAGTTGGATTGTTTAGTTGAGTATTTGAAATACCTAAATCAAAAATCAAACCATCAATTTTTTTTATGTCATTTTTTTCTAGAATATGATCTATTTTACTAAAATTATTAATGTTAAAAACAAAATTTTTAGGGTATTTTTTTTTAAGTAAGTCAGCGTATTCTGTTGCATCTTTATCTCTATCAATGGCAACAATTTTACAATCAGCATTTTCTAATATTTTTTTACTGTATCCACCTTGACCAAAAGTACAATCAACATAAGTCTTTAATTTTTTTGGAGCTAAATAATGCAAAATTTCATCAACCATGACGGGATGATGTTTTAGTTCTGAATACATTTTTAATTTGCTTGTCTTCTTAAAAATGCCGGTATTTGCAATAGGTCGTCTTCTTTGGTATTTTGCGTCTCGGTTTGTCTATCATAATCGTCGTAATCATCTATCATCTCAAATTCAGTTTTAATTTCTTCAATACTTTCATCAGAGATATTTGATAGTGTTTCTTTTTCTTTTTTTACTAGTTTGTTGTTCTCATCTGAAATATTTTGTACATGGTTAGTTGCGTCATTTTCATTTTTGGTGTTATTTTTTAATCCAAAAATCTTTGAGAAAATTGACCTTTTTTCTTTTGTAAAATTTTCTGATTTTTTTTCAATTTTAAGATCATCTTCTTCTGTTTTTTTTGATGTTTCCTGTAGGTCTACAAAGAAGCTGGTTTGCATTGTTTCTCTGTGTTGTAAAACAGTATTTTTTTTGTTTTTATCGTTTATATTTTTTTCAACAGAGTCTTCCACATCTCTTATATTTGTTACGTTTGATTCTTCAACAATGTTTTTGTAATAATTCTCGCAATCAATTCCAGTTGAAATTACAGATATTTTAAATTTTCCACCAAAATTTTCGTCTTTTTGTACTCCCCAAATTATGTTGGCCTCATCATCCGATTCTTCCTGAACTCTGTTGATGGCTAAATCAATGTCATGTAAAGATGTATCATCACTGCACGTAACATTAATTAGTACTCCTTTTGCACCTTTCATACTGTTGTTTTCTAAAAGTGGGTTGGATATTGCCATTTCAGTGGCCTCCATGACTCTGTTTTCACCTTCAGAGACTCCAGTTCCTAGGTGAACTTTACCTGTTTCGCTCATTATAGCTCTTACGTCAGCAAAATCATGATTCATTATTCCTGGATTAACCATTAAATCTATAATACTTTTTACTCCGTCAATTAAAACATTGTCGGCAAATTGGAGTGATTCAACGAAAGAAGTTTGAGGCTTTGCAAGATGAAAAATATTTTGGTTTGGTATTACAATTAGGTTATCTACATATTTTTGAAGCTCCATAATACCGTCTTTTGCCCTTTTTATTTTTCTTTTTCCCTCCATTTCAAAAGGTTTTGTTACAACACCAACAGTTAAAATACCAAGGTCTTTTGCAATTCTTGCAACAACAGGTGTTGCGCCAGTTCCAGTTCCACCACCCATTCCAGCAGTGAGAAATACCATGTGAGCTCCCTCTAGATAATCTTCAATCTCGCCTGCAACTTCATCAGCTGATTTTTTTCCCATTTCAGGGTCAGCACCAGCACCTAGTCCCATAGTACATGAAGGGCCTAATTGAAGAGTTTTTTCTACTTTTGAATGTTTTAACTGTTGACTATCTGTATTTACGTTTAAAAATTCAACTCCTTCAACACCAGATTCTTTCATACTATTTATTATATTCCCGCCAGCGCCTCCAACTCCTACAACAAGGATTCTTGGTGACATATTATTTACTTTAGATGGCATTTGAAGATGAAGTGTCATAATTATTCTCCTTATTACATTCCTTTTGGTATAGGCCTAAGACGTGGATTGATTTTTTTTTCCTGAGCAATTTTTATCATATTAATTTTTTTCTTTTCATATGATTCAGGATTCCACAACTGAAAAGTTGGACCAAGTCCGACAAACATGACATTTTTGTCAATTTCGGCATGATTAATTAGTTTTTTTGGAAGAGTTACTCTTCCATCCTTATCAAAAGGTAATTGTTCAGCTTCACCAAAATACATAGAAATTAAATCAAATTCCTCTCTTGAATAGTTTTCACTATCTAAACTATTAGATATATTTTCCATTCTTTGAATTCCACAAGCGTCAATTGACCTGTTATTATATGAAGGAAAAGCAATTATTCCTTTGAAAGATTGACTTTTTAATGAACTTCTGAAAGTGGAGGGTACTGAAACCCTACATTTAGAATCCATTCTATTTATTATAGTAGATAAAAATAAAGCCATAAAATCACCTATATGGGATATTATGGGATAATATGGTATATTATGACACTTATCAAGTCAAAAAAAAAAAACTAGACGGTCTATAAGCCGGATTCTGTTTCTCAACTAATCGTAGAGTTTATGGTCATTAATCTTGGATAACTGTTACCAGTAATCTCTAGCGTCCTACCATGCTTAGTGCAGAACCACACCTGTCATTAAGACTTAGCTTTTTTGGACTTGCTCCCAAAGGGGTTTACAAAGCCATTTATGTTACCACAAATGCGGTAGGCTCTTACCCTACCATTTCACCCTTACCATTGTTCATGGCGGTTTTTTTTCTGTTGCACTTTCCCTAGGGTTTCCCCCGCCGGCTTTTAACCGGCTTTGGTGTTCTGGTGAGTCCGGACTTTCCTCCTTAAAAAGGTGACCATACAACCGTCTAGTAATATTATAAGAATTTTTTTTTTCTAATTAGTCAATACTTTTTTTTAGAAGATCAATAGTTTTGTTAAGACTTGTGCCGTTAGGTTTTGATTTGACCATATAAGGTAGATGATGACGATGAAAATTTTCAATCACTGACTTATTAAAATTAATATTGTTGTTTATTTTTAAGTATGGATAACCAAGTTTTTGTAAATTTTTCAAGAAAAGTTTTATGCTTTCTTTATTTAAATCTGAATTATCTAGTCTTTTTTTTGTCCACAAACCAATTGAACTTTTATTTAAAACTTCCCACGGAAAAAATATTCCCGGATCAATTTTTCTTTTTGGGGCAATATCACTATGTCCAAGAATATTTTGGTTAAGAATTTTATATTTTTTTTTCAGATACAGACTAAGTTTAATTAGTGATTCAATTTGTTTTTTTTTATATTTTTTTCTAACGAATTCACCTGGATAAACAATTTCAATTCCAATTGATCTACTATTAATATCTTTGGATCTTTTCCACATAGATTCTCCTGCATGCCATGCTCTTTTACTTTCATCTACTAAGTTATAAATTAAACCATTTGTATCAATTAAGTAATGACAACTCACCTTTCTCTTTTTAGCAGTTAGAAGTTTAATTGCCTCAGCTAAATCGTTAGTTTCTGTGTAGTGAAAAATTAATAGAGATATTTTTTTTTTTCTTAGATCAAAATTAATGGATTTGTATCTATGTGATATATTTAGTTGACATAACATTTTTATTGCTCTTTAAATAATAATTCAAATTTAAAGACTATGCACATTAAAATTTTAATTATATTTTTAACTTTTTTCTTTAATTCACTTTCTGCAAGTGAAAAGGTTTTTGCAGTTAAAGATTTAAGTAATATGTTTATTCAACCCTCTGAAAACTCCCCAATAATCTATCCGATTGAAATTGGAAAAGAATTTGTGTTAAAAGAAGAAAAGGATGAGTGGTTAAATGTTCTTGATGAAATAACTGGACTTGTTGGTTGGATTAGAAAAGATCAGCTGTCTTTTAATAAACCTTCAGGAACCATGAAAGGTAAGGACTATAACCAATCATTTAAAATTTTTAAACAAAGGGTTTTGGAAATGAGCGCTTCTATAAAGGATGCAATTTCAGTTGAGACTTTCTTGGATGTCAAGCACTTAGGAGGAGCAGCGGCGGCCGTTATAGCGGATGATGAATGGTTTAAAGGTAAAAGGCATGCAAATCAAGCATTTCAAGTTTATGATTTGTGGAAAAATCAAAACCAATCTCCATCTTTTCTATCATTCAGAAACGAAGCTAATAAAGAACAATTTATAATTTTATCAGGCCCGCATAGACCCAGATATCTCAAATCTAATTAACAGTGCTTAGATTTATAAAATTTTCTTTCCTTATTTTCACCCTCTTATTAATACTTATCGCTATTATACCTTTTTTTGTTGATAAAAAAGAAATCGCTACTTTAATTGAAGATCGACTTAAAAATGATTTTAAAGTTAATCTAACATTTGATAAAAATATCAATTTAAATTTTTTTCCTAAACCAACCTTAAAAATTTACTCAGTTAAGTATTTAGATGAAAAAAGTAATACTGAGATAGTTGCTGATAAAATAAACTTAGTTGCTACCTGGGCTTCAATTATTAATTTAAAGCCAGAAATTGAGTCTCTTGAAATATTTTCACCAACTATAAATTTTGACAAAAAAAATAAACTCACAAGGCATAGAAACCTTGTTTTCATAAAAAATACAGATAAAAATTTGATAAATGATTTTAAATCAAAACTTAAAAATTTTAATGTAATAAAAATTAGACAAGGAGTGATTAATTTCTCCGAAAATTCTTTGAAAAATGTAAATTTAATTTTTAAAAATGAATCTAGTTTTAAAGTTAAGGGTGACTTTGAGTTCCCAAAGTTAGCCTCAAAGCTGATTTTTGACTTAGTTGAAAAAGACAATTTTTTTAATTTTATCATTCAGCAAAAAATTAACGATATGAATATTATTCAATACAGAGGGGACCTAAGATTTTCTGGAAATTTTTTTTTAATAGACGGGCAAGGTAGAAGTAATTTTGTCAATTTAAATGAAATATCAAATCTATTTGGAAATTTAAGCTCTTATTTCACTCCTAAAATGAGGCTAGTAAATGTTCCAGTTGAAGGGAGTAAAATTAATCTTAACTTCAAAGTGGACAAGTTAAAAATACAAGAAGCTTTATTAAACTCTACTCAATTTGATTTAAAACTTTCAAACAATATTTTAAAAATTGATGACTTCAATGCAAATTTTAATGATGCAAAGATTAATGGAGATTTAAGTTTTTTTTTAACTAATAAAAAATTTTCTGGAAAAGGAAATATTAAAAAACTTTTAATATTGAAAGAGTATTTTGGATTGTCAAAAATTGACTTGTTTGATGGAATTATCAATTGTTCAATGACTTATAAAGGGAATGTCTCAGGTAATAATTTTGAGAAAATAATTAAGTCTATTAACTCAAATGGAAATTGTGTGACTGGTAAAATCAGTGTAAGTGGAGTGGATTTTGCTCAAATTGCTAAGACAGTTGATACGATTAATGATTTTCCTGGCTTGATAAAAATTATAAATAAGAAAAACTTTGGTAAGGAATCAAAATTTGAAAAAATTACACTAAAATTTGATGTTAAAGACGGTTTTTTCTATATAAAACCACTGAAAGCATTTCATAAAAATTTAACCTTAAATTCTAGTGGTAACTTTAATATATTAAAAGATTATTTAACCTTAGATTCTAAAGCATATTTTAAAACTGTAAAATACAAAGACTTACCAGCTGTTGGGATTAGTATGATAGGGCCACCAGATAAGCCAAAAGTTTCTTACGATTTAAGTGAAGTAAAACAAAAAATTTTTAATGAGGGTGTAAAAAAGATTTTGAAAGAAAAAAAGTCTATAATTGTTGACCCTGATGTTATTAATGATTTCTTTAAGAAAAATTTAAAAAAAGAATTTGATCCAAGTAAAATAATAGATCTTTTTACTAATTAATCGCCTTTAATCATTTTTTTTGGGTCCACGATAAAATCAAACTCTCTAGAATTCAAATAATCAAGTTTCATAGCAGCGTCTTTCAGAGTAATATTTTCGGTAAAAGCTTTTTTTGCGACCTCGGCTGCTTTTGCATATCCAATCTTTGGGTTAAGTGCAGTAACAAGCATTAACGAATTTTTCAAATTTTCATCAATTTTTTTTTTGTTTGCGACAATATTTTTTAAACACTTATCACTAAATGAATTTATTGTATCAGATAAAAGCTCAATAATACGTAAGGTATTAAATAATAAAACAGTTTTGTTTGCATTCAACTGAAAATGTCCCTGACTTCCTGCAAAAATATTTGAATTATACAAGCCCATAAGATGAAGACATACTTGAGCCATGGCTTCACACTGAGTAGGATTGATCTTTCCGGGCATTATTGATGAACCTGGTTCATTTGAAGGTAAAACGAGTTCTCCTATTCCACATCTTGGTCCTGAGGCGAGAAGCCTAATGTCATTGGAAATTTTATAGCATGCTATCACAAGTGAATTTATGGAACTACAAAAAAAAATTATGGGTTCATGAGATGACAAAGCTTCAAATTTATTTTTTGATTCTTTAAATGGTAAATCTGAAATTATTTGAATTGCTTTGATAAACCCCTTAATAAATTTAGTTGAAGTATTTATTCCGGTCCCAACGGCAGTTCCTCCTTGTGCAAGATAAAGGATTTCTTCATACGCTATTTTAATTCTTTTAAAGGCATTTTTTACCTGATTTAGATAACCACCAAATTCTTGGTCAATAGTTATAGGTGTAGCATCTTGAAGGTGCGTTCTTCCTACTTTAATAATATTTTTGAATTCTCTTATTTTTTTTTCTAGAGTTTTTATAAGATTATTTATAGCTGGAAAAAGCTTATCAATGGTTAATTTGCTGATAGATATATGCATAGCTGTTGGGAATGAATCGTTTGAAGATTGACCCATATTACAATGATCATTGGGGTGAATAGGAGAATATTCACCAAGGTTTTTACCTAAATTTTGGTTGGCTTTGTTGGCTATAACTTCATTTAGATTCATATTTGTTTGGGTTCCTGAGCCTGTTTGCCAAACTGATAAAGGAAAATGATCATCAAGTTTTCCCTCCATTATTTCATCACAAACTTTGATTATTTCCTGTCCTAATTTGTGATCAAGTTTATCTAAAGCAATATTACTTATAGCTGCAGCTTTTTTTTGCATAGCAAATGCCTTGATAAAAAACATGGGAATTTTGTCAGACCCAATTTTAAAATTTTCTAAACTTCTTTGAGTTTGAGCACCCCAAAATTTTTGTTTTGGAACTTTAATCTTTCCAATACTATCCCTTTCAGTTCTATAATCAGTCATTTTTTTTTCTAAAGTCATCCAAAGTAATAATTTTGGTTGTTTTTGATTTCTTAATTTTCTTTTCTTTATCGGTTTTACCTTTTTCTTCTTTTAATTCAAGTTGAATACTAAATTTGACAAAAGGATCATAAAATTTAGTAATAGCACTAAAAGGAATTATTAATGTTTCCTTTTTTTTATTAAAAGAAAGAGCTACTGAAAAATTATTTTTTTTTACTGATAGATTCCAATATTGATTTTGAAGAACAATTGTCATTTCATTAGGGTATTCTGAAAGCAGGTGCTTAGGTATTTCTACTTTAGAGTTTTTTGTTTTAAATGTTATATAAAAGCAGTGATTAGAGGAGATTTTTGATTCTTCAAGGTCTTTGAGTATGTCTTTGATTACTCCTAATATAGCAGTATTTATTCTTTCTCCATAATCAATAAAGATTTTTTTCATAAAATTTTTTTTTATAACTCATGCTAATAATATCCTAGAGTTAATTAAAAATGAACAAAAGTGTAAAAATAGTTAATATTATAAAAATAAAAATTCTTAAGATTCTATAGAATTCATACATTAGCTAAAAGTAGTTCATTATAAACTTATGAGCAATAAATCCTATAATTAGAAAAAATAAGGCGAGACAATATGTGGTTAAAAAATTTAGCCCTAAAGCCTTAGCAAAAAAAAATGGTAAAAAAAAGGTAAGTGAAGCTGGTATTCCAATAACAATACTTTTAGCAAATAATATGGTTTTATCTAAGTTTTTATGTTCTGCGAAAGAAAATGCAATTGATAATATACTGAGAAGAGGTAAAGCAATTATAAAACCAGCAAGAATGGGCTTTTTAATAGACAACCAACTTGCAAAGGAGATGATTACAGCTGAAAATAGTACCTTTACAAAAAAAACAAACATAGTGAAAGTTTAAAAAACTAGCCAAAAAAATTCTTAATTTTAGAGATTGGGTTTCTCAGTGGTTCATAAACTCTGTCAATAAAAGCTATATGATCAGTAAGTTTTTTTTCTAACTTAGTAATTGATCGTTGAAGTCTGTCAATTTTAGCTTCAAGAGCTTTTATCTGATCTAACTCATTACTATTCTTCATATTTGTTAATTTAGTGTTTAGACGCTAAATAGTAAATATTTTTTTTTATAATCTTGGATATTTTAATAGATATTTTTTACTAAATTTATCAGGAAAAACTTTTGGTTCATTTTTCTTTGAAAAAATCAAAAAAATTGTTACGGCAATAATAAAAATAATATTTAAATAAACGAAAAGTTTAAAAATTGTCGGAAACATAATATTTAAACGACTCTTTTTATATATTGTTTAGATTTACTCCCACTCCAGTTCAGTAAATGTTTTGGTTACGTTTGAACTATGATAAGAATCAAATAGTAACCACTTTTCTTTGTTCTTCTGTGCAGCAAGATTTTGAGCATCCTTGAGTGTTTTCCCTTTTTTATGAAACTTTCTTACTTCTTTTATTAGTCTATTAAAATAACTCATCATTGGATCAATAGCTTGATTCTTTTTTTTTAAAGGTCCATGTCCAGGGATTATTGTGTTGATATCCATTTTGAGAATTTCATCTAAATTAGATTTCCAACCTTTAATACTTGCTCTAATTGAAGGGGTTCTATGAATAAAAATATTTTCTGACCAGAAAAATTTGGTTTTCTTATCGTAAATAGATAGATCATTGTCAGTATGACCACTTTTCCATGCTCTAATTTCAATTTCTCTATTACCAATATCAATTGTTTCAATTTTACCAACTTTTACTGTTTTATTTGGTACAACTAATTTTGTTTGTTTTATACTCTTTTGCTTAATTAAATTAAATTGAAGATTTTTGTAAAATTCAAAGTTGGTGATTAATGCTCTTTCAAGCTTTTCATGTCCTATAACCATTACTTTATCGTTAATTAAAGCTTGGGTTCCAAAGAAATGATCAGGATGGGAATGTGTAATTATTATATGTGATATTGGTAGACTTGAAGTTTCTCTAATTTTTTTTAAAAGATTCATTCCTATCTGAGGGGTTCCACCAGTGTCAATAACTGCAATTGATTTAGACCCGACAATGAATCCAATGTTTGCGATATCACCATTATTTGTTTCGTTTGAATCTTCCTGTTTACCAAAATGTACGAACAAACCTTCTGCTACTTCGTTTATTTCAAAGCTTAAACTATGCTTAAAAATAAAAAAATTAAAAAAAAGGATTTTTAATAAAAAGCTTATATTTATTTTTAATTTTTTAGTTGAAAAATTTAGAGTGTAATGATTCATAGTAACAGTGTTAAAAAAATTGTTATTTAAAATTATCCTTTTTTTTTTAATTTCTCATAATCAAGTTATTTGTAAAGATTTTATTATATTACAATCAACTACATCTGCTAGAGATTCTGGGCTCTATGATTTTATATTACCTAATTTTTTTAAAAAAACACAAATTGAGGTAAGGGTAGTGGCGGTAGGTACTGGTCAAGCTATAAAAAATTCTGAAAGGTGTGACGCAGATGTTCTTATTGCACATCATAAAGAGTCAGAGGAAAAATTTTTAAAGGAGGGGTTTGGGGTGTGGAGAAAAGAATTTATGTATAACGATTTTGTTTTAATAGGTCCTGATTTTGATCCAGGAAAAGTAAAGGGAAGTCATTCAATAATTAGCGCACTAAAATCAATCAGTAATAATGAAGTTAACTTTATATCAAGAGGTGATGACAGTGGAACGCACAAAAAAGAAGTCTCACTATGGGGCTCGTCTGGTCTTGACCCCAACCCAAGAAAGGATAAATGGTACTTGTCAGTTGGACAAAGCATGGGTGGTGCAATTAATATTGCGGTTAATAAAGAAGCTTATATTTTATCTGATAGATCAACTTGGTTAAGTTTTAAAAATAAAAAAAACCACACAATACTAGTTGAAAATGAACCACTTTTGTATAATTATTATGGAGTTATTCCCGTAAGTCCTCAAAAATGTCCAGAGGTGAAATTTAAAAAAGCTAATATCTTTATAGATTGGTTGATTTCGCCGGAAACAATGCAGTTAATCTCCTCATATAAGGTTGAAAATCAACAATTATTTTTTCCACTGAATTAAAACTTGATTTTTTTAAAGTGTTATAATATAACAAAATAAATCATTCTAAGGAGAATTTCTTGTGATCAAAAATATTTTAATTTTGTCAGTCGCTATATTTTTTTCAATTACCGTTAAAGCAGATAAACTTGAGTCAATTTTTATTGCACCAGACGTATTTGTTACTTCTAAAATTAAACCTACAAAAGATTTTGAAGCTGAAAGAGGAAATATATTATTTGAAGGTCATGAGATTGAAAAAGGTAGAAAATACTCGATCGGTGATATGTTAAAAGATTTACCTGGAATCTCTTCAACTGGACTTGGAAATGCTTCACGTCCAATAATTAGGGGTATGGCTAATTCAAGAGTAAAAATTCTACAGAATGGTGGTAGCACAACAGATGTATCTGAATTTGGTGAGGATCATATAGTTGGTTATGATCCAATGCTTATTGACAAAATTGAAATTATTAAAGGTCCTGGAACATTATTATACGGTAATAACGGATTTGCAGGTGTTGTTAATATAATAAACCCTCTTATAGATATTGACAAAAGATTAGTGGATGAAAATGTGGAGACAAATTTTGGCTACAGTACATCTGGTGGTGAACTTAAAGGAAGTCTCAAAGCTGGCCTATCAATTGAAAACTTTACAGTTAGACTTACAGGTAGTGGACTAAGCTCAGGTCCTTATGATTTAGCTAACACCTCAAATAAACAAGCGAATTCTTCTAAATTTATGGCATCAGGTGGTGTGGGTTTAACATATAATGATGGTGAGAATTATATTGGGTTTTCTTTAGATAAACTTGAAGCTGTTTACGGTAACCCTGGTCCTGAAGGTGAAGAGAACATGACCTCTTTAAACCCGACTAAAAATACAGCTAATTTTCAATCTTCATTTTCACTTAATAACACCTACTTTAACAGGTTTAACTTACAAGGTACAGTATCTGAATATAATCATTCTGAAAGAACTGGCGATGGAAATAACCACAACATTAATTTTTTTAGTGATTTATATGAAATTAAAACCTCTCTTAACCACAATTCAATTATTGATGAAAACAGCGAAGGGTTGATTGGATTTCACTTTCAAAATTATGATCAAGGAGCCTTGGGGCAAGAGGAAAGTCATTTAGTGCACACAAGAACATCTAGTTTTGCATTATTTGCTCTTGAAAGCTTTGAATTTGATTTTTTTGATCTAGATGTCGGAGGTCGTGTAGAATCAGTAAATTTAAAAAATACAAGCATGGAAAAAGGATTTTTTCCTGGTGCATTTTCTTCAACAATTAAAAGAGAAATTTTTTCTAATAACACAGTTTTTGGTGGGTTTGATTTTACGGAAAGAGCACCTAATGCTGTTGAATTATTTGCTAATGGTCCGCATCACGCACTAGAACAATTTGAGGTCGGAGATAGCAATATGGATGTTGAAACTTCTTATAATTTTTCTATAGGATATACTTATAATGATGGTCTTGATAACCTAAAGATTGAAACATACTATAATTATATTGACGATTTTATTGCAGCAGATAGAGATGGCACTACTACAGAGGTAGAGGGTGAAGATATGAATAATGTTAATTTTTCTCAATATAATGCAACATTCACCGGTTTAGAATTAAGTGGTCAGTATGCTTTTGCAAAAATCGCTGACTTTGATATCATTTCAAATATTATGATTGATTTCTTAAAAGGTTACAGAAATTCAAATGACAAAGCTTTATCAAGAATTCCTCAAACAAAGATGAATTTTGGTGTCAAGGTTATTAATGATGACTGGGATGCAAATTTAGAATACTATCATTATTTTGATAAAGAATTTATAGGACCATTTCAAACAAGGACTGGGGGGCACTCAAGATTAGATTTTGACTTAACACGAGACTTTAACTATTCTGATCTCTCGGGTCATTTAATGTTTACAGCTTCTAACTTACTTGATGTTGTTGGAAGAAGTCATCTTGAGTCAAAAAAAGCACATGTACAATTGCCCGGAAGAAGTTTCATGTTTATGCTTAAAGTATTTTACTAATTAAAAAAGTATTTTTAAAAGTAAATCTGTTTAGTCTAGGATTATTTGTTTTCTCTTAATATTGTCTTATGTAAATTATTGGTTACTATATTTAAATGACACTAGTTGAGATTTTAGTTGTAGTAGGCATGTGGCTTCTTGTTTTTGTACTTTACAAAAAGTTGAAATAATTATTTTTAAAATGATAAAGCAAATTTTTTTTATAGTTTTTTTATTTTCTTTTTCTGGACATTCTAATGTTGAAATTAATTCGTGGAACGAATTAATAAAAAGGGGAAATACTTTTTACAATAAAGTTGATGATAAACCTTTTACAGGGATCTTGAAAAACTTTCACGAATCAGGCTCCGTTTCTCTAATTGATCATTTTAAAGATGGAAAACAACATGGTGTTTTTCAAACATTTCATGAAAATGGTGAAATATCAATGAGTGGACAATTTTTTGAGGGAAAAAAGACAGGTGAGTGGTTTGAATTTCATGATGATGGATCAATATATTGGAAATTAAGTTATATTGATGGCAAAATTAAAGATGGTTTGTTTCAGATGTTTCACAAGAATGGGCAAATAAGATCAGAGGTAACTTATAAAAACGATAAACCTAGTTCTAATTGGACTTACTATGACGAAAAAGGTGAAATAGAAAGAATTGATATTTACCGAAATGGTAAATTTTTTTACGAAAAACATCTGAAGTAAGTCATTAAACTTAATTTATAAATATAAACAATTCATATAGGCATGTTGTTTGCAAAAATTTTCTTATGAATAATTTTGCAAATTATATTGGTGAAGTTAAAGCGAAGCATGGAGTCTTTAGTTTTTGTCACTTTGATAAATACATAGGTCTTGCTATTAGAGAATACGGTGAGTTTTCAGAAATTGAATTATCACTAATGTCAAAGTTTATTATGAAAGGTGATGTAGTTTTTGATATAGGTGCAAATATTGGTGCTTTTACAGTTCCATTTTCAAAAAAAGTTGGAAAGTTAGGCGAGGTGTATGCATTTGAGCCACAAAAATTAATCTATGATATTTTACAAGATAACGTAAATAAAAATAACCTTAAGAATACTAAGGTTTTTAATGTTGGTGTGGGTATCAAAGAAGAAGAATTAGAATTAAATGACATTGATTATTCAGAGGTTGGAAACTTTGGTGGTGTAAGCTTTAAATATGAAAGTAGTTCATTTACAAAAAATATTAAAAATAAAAAATATAAAGTTAAGGTAATAAATCTTGACAAATTAATTGAAATTAAAAAGTGTAATTTCGTTAAAATGGATGTTGAGTTGATGGAATTAGATATATTAAAAGGAGCTAGAAATTTTTTAAAAAAATTTAGACCAATTTTGTGGATTGAAAATCACCAACATTATCCTAATGAAATTAATAGGTTTTTACTTGAGAATGATTACGATGCATACTGGGCATATTCCAAAGTTTTTAATAAATCTAACTTTTTTACAAATGAAAAAAACTATTTTGATGAACTTGCAACTCTTAATACTCTCGCTATACCAAAAGAAGATAATAGGTTTTCCTTGGATAAAAGGTTTGATAAAATAATAGATTATTATACAAAACCAAAATTAGTATTAAATAAACCTCTATAAATAAATAAGGCAGGTGATTTTTCAGTTCAAACATGCTATTAAGCAACATGTTATTAAGAATAGTCTTTAGTTTAATATACTTAATTACATTAGAAATCGGTATTGCTGCATCATATGAACATAAAGATGATAGTAATATTTGTACACAAGATAAAGAACAAGAAAATAGCTTCAAATGTGATTTTCATTGTGTTTCTCAAGGTTTAATTGATGAAAACTGGCCAAATTCTGAAAAAAATAATTTTGACCAAGTATCTAAACTAAAGATAAAATTTATAATAAATAGTAATAATTTTAATTTAGAAATTTTCCCAAGAACAAACTCACCTCCTTTTTTTTCCTGATTTAAAAATATTAATTTAAACAATTAGGAGGTTTTAATGATTATTCTTTTAATCATAATTGCTAGTTTTAGTTTTAAAAGCTTATTAGCACATGAAAAAATATTGGCTGATTCTCATGGACCTATATCAATTATGGGAGACCATGTTCATAAAAAAAATGAGTGTATGTTCTCATATCGCCTGATGAAGATGGAAATGAAGAACCTTTTTCAGGGAAATAACAAAATAAGCAAGGTTCGTACAATGTCGTCACCTAATGGTGCAAGTAATAGCTCTGGAACTTATATGAATGCGCCTCATTCAATGTCAATGGATATGCATATGTTTGGAGCAATGTATGCGCCATCAGATCACATTACATTGATGTTAATGGGGAGTTTTAACAATAAAGAAATGACAACTCAAAGAATGCCAATGGCAGGTGGAAAAAACTTTGATGTTAATTCATCTGGATTCGGTGATATAAGATTAAGTTTTCTTTCCAAAATTCAAGATTCAAAAAAATGGAAAAACCATATTGGCTTGGGGATCAGTTTTCCAACTGGTAGTATAAATGAAAGAGATGTGACCCCGATGTCAAGTGATGCTAGACTTGGTTATGCAATGCAAAATGGGACAGGCACTTATGATGGTTTTTTTTTAATAAATAATCTCAACGAATTTGGAAAATTGAAAGTTGGAGAACAGTTTTTTTTTAAGTTACCAGTTTCAGGAAAAAATGACTATGGTTATAAATATGGAGAAGACATTGGTTTAAACCTCTGGGTTTCGTATAGATTTTTTGAATACTTAAGTGGTTCCTTAAAGATTAACTATCAGTATAAGGGAGAAATGGAGGGATTTGATACTGAAATGAATAAAAGGATGAATCCTGCAATGGATTCAAAAAATCAAGGGTTTAATAAAGTAAACCTTGGTTTGGGACTTAATTTTATTAATTACAGTAACTACCTTAAAAATAACAGAATAGCTTTAGAACTAATAATTCCTGTCTACAGGGACTATAATGGTATCCAGATGGCTGATAGTTTCAGTTTTGTGGTAGGCTGGCAGTATTAAAATTTAGTTATTCAGATAATTTTAAATTAACGGCTGAGAACTTCCCATTGTTCTCTTCAATCTCGTAACTTAGCTTCTGACCTTCAGATAAGGAACTAACACCAGATTTTTCGAGAGCAGTGTAGTGGACGAAAACATCCTTTTCACCTTCATCAGGCGTGATGAATCCATAACCTTTGGTAGAACTAAACCATTTAACTTTTCCTGTCTTCATATTATTCTTTCTTCATATTTAAAAGTGATACAAACACTGACATAAAATAGAATATTGTAACTTAAAATCAAAATATCAACTAAATCTCAATGATTTGAAGAGTATAACAAAAACTTATAATTCTAAGCAATCAAAAAAAATATTATTAAGAGAAAAGAATTAGAGTTGGCATTTAATTTGCTGTTTTTTCTTAATGTTAGAAGAATCAAGTTCTAAAGATTTAAATTTTAACCTAAATTGGAAGAGAAAATTTTCCAAAGAGACTATCCAAGGAGGTTTTAATTTTAATACAAATTGGCATGCAGTTGTTCAAAAAAACTTAGACCCAATATTTGATAAATTTTCAATTAAAAAAATCCTTGAAATTGGTTCATTTGAAGGACAAAGCACATGTTATTTTTCTGAAAAACTGACTCAAGGTCAAATTCATTGTTTAGATACATGGAAAGGGGACGATGATTTAAGAGAGAAAAATATTGACTTCAAAATTATAGAAAAAAATTTTGACAAAAATATAAAATTAGCCAATGAAATTAATCCAAATGTAAATTTTTTTAAATACAAAAGTGAGTCTTACAAGCAACTATCAAAATTTATTGCTGAGGGTAAAGAAAACTTTTTTGATCTTATTTATATTGATGGAGCTCATGATTCTCAAAATGTTCTTTTTGATGCAGTAAGTTCTTTTAAACTAGTTAAAGAGGGAGGTGTTGTTATTTTTGATGATTATTTGTGGGAGAGTAAAGATAAAAATATAATAAATTCTCCAAAGTTTGCTATTGATAGTTTTGTCAATATTTTTTCTAATAAAATTTATATAATAAGACATTTTCTGTATCAACTTTATATAATAAAAAAAAGTAACTAAAATAATTGAAGTTTTAGTTTGTC
>CACBBU010000010.1 GCA_902537615.1 uncultured Alphaproteobacteria bacterium | reverse complement strand
TACTAAATAAGAACTTTCTTTTTTTGAAATTTTGGTAGACAAATTTGATAAATTAGAAAAAGCGAAAACATCTATTTTATCATGATTAAAATTATCAATTTTAAAGTTAATCTTTGTTTTACTTATTTTTTTTAAATCCTTAATTGAAAAATAATTCGTATCTTTCCTAGGAACTTTTTCTAAGTAATTGAAGAGAATATTTTTTTTTATGTCTTGATTAGATTTATCTAAAAAATGATTAAGATTTTTTTCAATTGATATTGGTATACAAATATCTTTACAAACTAAATACTGTAAATTTACTTTAGAGATTATTTGTTTTTTATTTTCAGTAAATTTTAATTTAACGGGAAAAATTATTTCTTTTTCATACCCTATTGTTTCAATATTATAATCTGTAAATTTCTGAGGAAATGGGAATAATATTTCACTTTCTAATATCTCAGAATCATTATTAAAATCTATTGATAATGGGGCCCCTGCCTCACCAGGGTTTTTCCAGTATGTTTTCCAACCTTCCTCAAGAGTAATTTTCACACCAAAGTAAAAGTAATTTTTGTGGTATAATAATCTATCTTTTGGAACAATTTCCAAAAAGGAGTGCTGATCAAAGCTCTCCTCAGCTTTAGGTTCAGTATGTGTAAATAGAAAAAAGAGTATTAAAAAAAAAACCAACATATTTATCTTCTATTTGAATATAAGAAAATTATCTGTAATAATTTAACTATGAAAAGCTCATATTTAAAGGGAAATATAATTTGTGCATTACCACAGCTAAAAGATATTTTCTTTTCAAAAAGTATAATATATATCACACATCATAATAAAGATGGGGCAGTTGGTATTGTTTTAAATTATAAAATTTTAAATATAAAAGGCGCAGAACTTTTCAGAAAGTTGCATATCAAGGATACTACTCAAAACCTTGAAAAGGATTTTTCTTTTCACATTGGGGGACCTTTAAGTCAAAATAATGGGTTTATACTTCATTCAAGTGATTATAAAAGCAAAAATACTCTTAAAATATCAAAAAAAGTTAAAATGACATGTTCCACTGAAATAATAAATGATATTGCAAAAAATCAAGGTCCAAGAAAATTTTTCATTTCTTTAGGTTATTCTGGCTGGGGACCTGGACAACTTGAAAATGAAATAAAACAAAACAGCTGGATTAATATCAATGAAGAGCTTGATTTTCTTTTTGATATGGATTCAAAAGAAAAATGGAAAACTGCTATTGAAAGGACTGGAATAGATTTCACAAAATTTTCATCTTACTCTGGAAATGCATAAATTTGTGAGGTTTTATCATCAATGACTTTTTTTATCTCATCTATTTCATTACTGATTGTTAGAAAACTCTCTTTTTTCTCTAGTATTTTTTTCATTTTTTTAGGGTATACAAGACGGATCTTTAACGAATTACTTACTGTATCAAAAAACTTTGAGAAATGAGCTGTTGAAAGATATACTCTTTTTTCATCATTTTTAAGTAATGATTTGCCAACAGAATAGCCTACAGCTGTATGTGGATCAGTGACAATATTGAATTCTTCATAAATTCGTTTAATAGATTTTTTTGTCTTATTATCTGAAATAGATCCACCACTAAATTCTTTTAAAATTTCAGTCAATAATTTTTTAGAGACAGAGTATTTTCCTTTCTTATCCATCTTATTAATTAAATTAGAAACTTTTTTACTGTTTTTTAAAAAGTGATAAATTAGTCTTTCAAAATTACTTGATACTTGTATATCCATACTTGGGCTTAAAGACTGGCGCGTAAGCTTTTTTTCCATAACACCATTACTTAAAAACCTGGTAAGAATATCATTTTTATTTGAACACACAATTAACTTTTTAATTGGCAAACCCATTCTTTTACTTATGAAACCAGCGTAAACATTCCCAAAATTTCCTGTTGGCACTACATAGTTAATTGGGATCATATTTTTTTCTACCTTAAAATAGGACCAAAAGTAATAAATAATTTGACCAAGAATTCTTACCCAATTAATGGAATTTATGGCAGCAAAATTATATTCCATACTTTTAGTATTTTTATTAAAAAGATCTTTGACTAATTTTTGGCAATCATCAAAGTTCCCTCTCACCGAAACATTTGTAACGTTAGCTGCACTAAATGTTGTCATTTGTTTTCGCTGTATCTCACTTACCTTATTTTTAGGAAAAAGAATAAACATATTTATTTTTTTGGACTTTGAGCATCCATATATTGCCGCAGAGCCTGTATCTCCTGAAGTCGCTCCGATTATGGTAAGGTTTAGTTTTTTTTTTTTTAATATATAATCGTATAAATTTCCTAACAACTGTAATGCGTAGTCCTTAAAAGCAAATGTTGGTCCATGAAATAAATTCAATATAAATTCATTGTTGTTTAATTTATCAATAGAAATGATTTCTTCGCCAAATTTTTTATTATAGGTTTTTTTTAGAATTAATTTATACTCTTCCTTTGTTATATCCTTGGATACCACGAAATCTTTTGTTACTTCGTAGGCTAAATCTACATATGAAAGATTTTTTAGCTCATGTAATTTTCTTTTTGAGATTTTAGGTATGTTATTAGGGACATATAATCCTCCATCTTTTGCAAGTCCATTCAACATTACTTGGACAAAATTTTTATTATTGTCTTTTCCACGTGTTGATGAATAAAGCATTATTTTTTCTTTATACTTGCAAATAAATACACTCCGACAAGCCCGAAAGCTATCATTAACCAAGTAAGAGCATATTGTAGGTGATTGTTTCTTAGATATATCCTAGTTTGGTTTCCTAAGGGAAAACCATTAGGTCCATTATTGATTGCTTCAATATAAAAGTTTTTTTCAAGGCTAAATTTAAGCTGTTTTTCCATTAATGTAGGTTCAACAAAAAACCAAAAATTTTTTTGTGGATCATTATCTGGTTGAAAATATCCTTTTCTTCCTGGAATTCTAATAACTGCAAGAAATTCCTTTTCTTCGTTATCAATATTATTAATTCTTTTTTCTCTATCTTTTTTTAAAAGTGGAACCCAACCCGTATCAAAAATTATAAATTTATTTTCTTCGGTTTTGAAAGGAACTAATATGTGAAAACCATTATTCCCCCTTTTGCTTAGCGCTGGCATGTAAAACTCAAACTCATTTAAAAGTTTTCCATTAATTGATATTTTTTGAAATTCAGATTTTGAAGGTTCACTTATAACATTTAGTGGCTTAACCTGACCCTCATACATAGAAACTCTAATGTCAACAAGGTTACTTTTCCATTTTAATCTTTTAAATTGCCAAGTTGATAGACTTAGTAAAATTGATAGAGCAACAACAAAGGCAATTAAGGGTATTGCTTTTGTCTCAAAAATATATTCTTTGTTTTTAAATTTAAAAATCATTTATGGCAAGGCTAAAAAGAAGCCCACCAGTAAACAAATGTGAATAGGAATAACCAAACAACATCAACGAAATGCCAATACCATGCAGCAAATTCAAAACCTAAATGTTTTTCGGGTTTAAAGTGCCCCTTAGCACCTCTGATGAAGCAAACAATTAAAAAGATTGTTCCAATAATTACGTGAGCACCATGAAAGCCTGTTGCCATGTAGAAAGTTGAAGGATAAATACCTTCATCAATACTAAAAGTTGCATGAAGATATTCGTATCCTTGAAAACCTGTGAAAATAAGTCCTAAGAGTATTGTTAAAAATAAAAATATGAGAAAGTTTTTTCTATCGTTTTCTCTCAACGCATGATGAGCCCATGTTACTGTTCCTCCAGAAGCTAATAAAATAAAGGTGTTTAATAGAGGTATCCCGAAAGGGGGTATCAATTCAATATCTTCAGGTGGAAAAACACCTCCTAAAGCTTCTTGACGTCCAATTAACTCTTGACTATTTTCACCCGGATAAAAAGCAACATCAAAAAACGCCCAAAACCAAGCAGAGAAGAACATTACTTCAGAAGCTATGAAAAGAATCATCCCATATCTTAGACCTATCTGAACCACTTTGTTGTGAAACTTTCCACCTTCTGACTCGGAGACAACATCCCTCCACCAAAAAATACTTGATGCAATTAAAGCAACTGTCCCAATTATAAAAAGCAAGGATTTATCCTGATGCATAAATGTAATAAAACCGTAGGCTAAGATAAGAAGTGATGCAGCTGTTACCAAGGGCCAAGGGCTAGGATCAACTAAATGGTACGGATGTTTTTGATTATCACTCATTTTCTTCCTTATTTCTTACAAACATTGTATAGGACAGAGTTATCTCACTCAAATCATTAATAAATTTATCATCTTTTATTGAAGGGTCAATAAAAAAAGAGACAGGCATTTCTACAGCTTCATTGGGTGACAATTTCTGTTCCTCAAAACAAAAACATTCAATTTTATTAAAGTATTTACCTGCATTTAACGGCGTTACATTAAAAACAGACATAGTTTTTAAGGGGAAGTCTGTATTGTTTTTAGCATTGTAAAAAGCCAAATTGTTTTCTCCTATTTTAACTTTTATTATTTTTTTTTGTGGCTTAAAGACAACCGGTGAGTTTTTTTCTGTTGAGGAATCAAATCTTATTTTTATTTCGCCGAACTCTCCGTTTGTAGTATTTGATTTATTTATCATGGGGGTTCCGCCATAGCCTGTTACCTGACAAAAAAGTTTATAGAGCGGAACGGCTGCATAGCTCATCGTTAGCATGAACAGAGCGAAAAAAACCAGTGATGTGGCGTGAAATTTTATTTTATGTTTTTGCATTTTAAAATTTCAACAAAGTTACACAGTAAAAAATAGCTGCCAATGTGAAAAGGAACAGTCCTAAAGCTATATTTTTTTTTTTTTTTTTATCCATAGATCTATACATACTTGTCAATTACCAGAATTAAAAAAACCAAATAAAGGTAAAGTATTGAGAATTTAAATAACCTCGGAGCATAAATAGTTTTGCTTTTATCATTAGATCTGAAAATTTTATAAGCTAAGTAGACAAAATAAACTCCTAATATTAAAGATAAGTAGAGGTAAATTTTACCTGAAAATCCAAAGTAGTAAGGTGATAATGATACAAAAAAAAGTAGAAGTGAGTAAATTAAAATTTGTTGTTTTGTTTTCCTTTGACCTTTTATGACCGGTAGCATTGGAATTTTAGCTCTTGAATATTCAGTGTCTTTATATAAAGCAAGTGCCCAAAAGTGAGGTGGGGTCCATATAAAAATTAAAATAAATAAAATAACCGGAAAGGTACTTACATCTCCCGTTGCACAGGCCCAACCTATAACAGGTGGGAAAGCTCCAGCAGCTCCTCCAATAACAATGTTTTGTGGCGTTCGTCTTTTCAGCCATACAGTGTAGATAAAAATATAAAAACTAATTGATAGCGCTAGCAAAGAGGCAGCAAAATAATTAACAGATAACCCCAGGATAATTACAGAAACAAGTGATAAGATAATACCGAAGCCAAGTGCATCTCCAGCCATAATTTTTTTTGAAGGAATAGGTCTATTCTTTGTTCTTTCCATCATTTTATCAATATCTCTGTCAAACCACATGTTAATCGCACCTGATGCTCCAGCACCCAATGATATGCAAAAAATTGAAAGAATAGATAAAAAAGGATGGAGTGTTGCAGGCGACAGGAGTAGACCACTTACAGATGTAAAGACAGCAAGTGACATAACTCTTGGTTTAAGAAGAGAGATGAAGTCTTCTAAAGAGCTTTGAGTCTCTGACTCGTTTAATTCGCTTATGACGGATTTTGAACTCAAATGAGCACCTAAAAAATCACTATTTCACCTTAGGAATATCATCGTAAGAGTGAAAAGGAGGAGGTGAACTTAATTTCCATTCAAATGTAGTTGCGCCCTCGCCCCATGGGTTTTTTGATGCCTTTCTAGCTCTAAGGAATGCTTCAATAATCACAAACACAAAAAAGAATGCAGCAAAAACTGAGATATATGCTCCAATACTTGATACATAATTCCATCCTGCAAAAGCATCTGGATAGTCTGGAATTCTTCTTGGCATTCCAGCTAAGCCAGAAAAATGCATTGGAAAGAATGTTATGTTAACTCCGACGAATGTTAACCAGAAGTGAATTTTTCCTAAAATCTCACTATACTCAATTCCGGACATTTTACTAAACCAATAGTAAAAACCCGCATAGATAGAAAATAGTGCTCCCATAGACATTACATAATGAAAGTGTGCCACTACATAATATGTGTCATGAAGAGCAACGTCAATTCCTGTATTAGCTAGAACAACTCCTGTGACACCCCCAAGTGTAAATAAAAATATCATAGCGATTGCAAACAGCATTGGGGTTTTAAACTCAATTGAGCCGCCCCACATCGTTGCAATCCAACTGAATATTTTTATACCTGTTGGGACCGCAATAACCATAGTGGCTGCTAAAAAATAAGCTCTTGTATCAACGTCAAGACCAGTTGTATACATATGATGTGCCCAGACAACAAAACCGACTACACCAATTGCAGCCATAGCATAAGCCATGCCTAGATAACCAAAGATTGGTTTTTTTGAAAAGGTAGATACAACATGACTTACGATGCCAAACCCTGGTAGTATTAAAATATAAACTTCAGGATGACCAAAAAACCAAAACAGATGTTGAAATAAAACGGGATCTCCGCCAGCTTCAGGATTAAAGAATGCTGTACCAAAGTTTCTATCAGTTAACATCATTGTTATTGCACCAGCTAAAACTGGAAGCGATAGCAAGAGTAAAAAAGCTGTGATAAGAATTGACCAAGCAAATAGTGGCATCTTATGCAAAGTCATACCGGGTGCTCTCATGTTAAATATTGTGGTAATAAAATTTATTGCTCCGAGAATTGATGAAGCACCTGCAAGGTGCATTGACAATATAACCATATCTACTGCAGGTCCTCCATGACCAGATGTAGAGAGCGGTGCATATAATGTCCATCCTGGACCTGCTCCTCCTTCAACAAAACCTGAGCCGACAAGTAGAATTAATGAAGGGACTAACAACCAAAAACTCAAGTTGTTCATTCTCGGGAATGCCATATCGGGCGCACCTATGAGTAGTGGAACGAAGTAATTACCAAAGCCACCTACCATGGCAGGCATTATCATAAAGAATATCATTAATAAGCCATGTGAGGTGATCCACACATTGTATGTTTGATAATCATCGCCTACAATTTGCATTCCAGGTTCAGCAAGCTCCATTCTTATCAAAAGAGAAAATATGCCGCCAATTAAGCCAGCAATGATTGCAAAAACAAGATATAAAACTCCAATATCTTTGTGGTTTGTAGAATAAAAATATCGTGTAAAAAATGATGGTGCGTGACTTGACATAATTCCTCCCTATTTAGATACTATAACATCGTTATTGTCGCTCGCGAATTCAACCTTTGCTTCCTCAACCCAGCTTGCGAAATCTTCTTGTGAAACAGCTTTAATGGATATTGGCATAAAACCATGACCTGGCCCGCATAATTCAGAACATTGACCATAGTACATCCCCGGTTCGTTAATGTTAAAATAAGTTTCGTTAAGTCTTCCAGGAATTGCGTCCATTTTTACACCAAGAGAGGGGACTGCCCAAGAGTGAATTACACCAGCAGGATCTGACGTAATTTGCATTTTTATATTGGTATTAACTGGGACAACTAATTGATTATCAGTTGACAAAAGACGTGGTTGGCCCTCCTCTAGTTCATCTTCAGTAAGCATAAATGAATCAAAAGTTATACTATCGTGATCGGGGTATTCATAGCCCCAATACCAAGTATAACCTGTGGCTTTAATTGTCATATCAATTTTAGAAAAATCGTTTTGGTTGTAAAGAAGTTTGAAGGAAGGGATTGCAATAACTACAAGTAACAATACAGGGATGACTGTCCAAGCTACTTCTAATAAAGAATTGTGAGTAGTGGTAGTTGGTTTCTTGTTATTTTTCGCACTGAATCTAATGCAAACATATGCAAGTAAAAAAAAGACGAAGATTGTTATAAATGTTATAATCCAAAAAACGAAGTCATGGAGATCAATTAAACTCTGCATTAGTGGAGAAGCAGCATCTTGAAAGCTGATCTGCCATTCAGATGGTTGACCCTTTGAAAATGTTTCACCACTCATTAATGAGATGAAGGCTAGTGTAAAAAAAAATAAAATATTGTGCATTATCTGTTTATATATATATGTTAACAATATAGTTATGATTTATTAAAAAACAATCATAAATAAATTTATTAGTGTTTATTTTTGCTGGATAAATAATAATAAAGGATGTGGACATTTACAACATAAATGATCATCAAAAATATTTTTAAAAATATGGATTAAACTTAATGAGTGTAATTAAAAAAAAAAACTGGGACGATAAAATAGTTTTATCAAAAATTGATGGACTTTTATCAAAATTTGATGATGGAGAACTTTTTGTTGAGGAAGTCTTCTCAGAAAACATTTTATTTGATGACAATAAAGTTAAAAATGCTAGTTACGACCAAGATAGAGGCTTTGGACTAAGAACCGTTCAGGGTGATTCAATAAATTTTTATCATAGTTCGGAATTAAACGAGGACGCATTAAATCAAGGATTAGGGTCAATAAATAAAAATATCAAGCTTGGATGTTATAATAAAAATAATTTAAGAAGTAACCAAGCTCTTTATGAAAGTACCAATCCTATCTCAATGTTTAGGTTGGATAAGAAAATTAACTTATTAAGAAAAATAAATAATTATGCAAGAAGAATTTCATCAACCATCAAACAAGTTTCAATATCGCTTAATGGAAGTTATCAAAATATTGAAATCTCAAAAAAAGGTGGTGACTTTTTTTATGATTCCAGACCTCTAGTTAGATTAAATGTAAATATTTCAGTTGAAAAAAATGGTAAGATAGAAACAGGTTCCTACGGTATGGGAGGAAGGTATATGTATGACAATCTTTTTCTTTCAAAAAGTTGGAAATGTGCAGTTGATAGTGCTTTCAATCAAGCAAGGCTAAAACTATCAGCTAAACCTACCCCCGCAGGCGAACAAACAGTTGTTCTAGGTCCGGGCTGGCCTGGAATACTTCTTCACGAAGCTATTGGTCATGGTCTTGAAGGAGACTTTAACAGAAAAAAAACATCTGCTTTTTATGATTTAATAGGAAAGCCTGTTGCATCCGACCAGATTACAATTGTTGATGACGGGACTATTCCTAACAGACGAGGTTCACTAACAATAGACGACGAAGGTACTAAATCACAGAATACAGTTTTAATTGAGGCGGGAAAGCTTAAAGGCTTTATGCATGATAGATTAAATGCTAGACTCATGAAACAATCACCAACTGGTAATGGAAGAAGACAGAGCTATTCGCACATTCCCATGCCAAGAATGACCAATACATACATGCTTCCTGGAAAATATGAGCATGATGAGCTAATAAAATCAACAAAAAAAGGAATATATGCCACTCAATTTAGTGGTGGTCAGGTTGACATTACCTCTGGAAAGTTTGTTTTCAGTGCCTCAGAGGCATTTGAAATCATTGACGGAAAGATTGGGAACCCCCTCAAAGGGGCAACGTTAATTGGAAATGGCCCTGATATTTTGAAACAAGTTACAATGGTTGGGAATAACCTTGAATTGGACAATGGAATTGGAACATGTGGTAAAGAGGGACAAATGGTACCTGTCGGTGTAGGACAACCCAGCCTTAAAATCAAAAAACTTACTGTCGGAGGAACTATTTAAACTTATTTTTTATGAACTTCGTCAAAAATTTCTTCCTCGTACTTAATAAAATTTTTGATCATCAAAGTCCATATTTCCTCTATAAATTCAATAGATAACCCTCTTTTTAAAGCCTCAACTTTTAGTTTATTCAAAATAAACTCAATCCTTTTTTGATCAACTATCTGGTCTCTTTTTTTTAATTTAACTACCTCTGTGACTAAATTTTTTCTTTTTTGAATTAGATCAAGGATTTTTAGATCAATTTCATCAATGTTCTTTCTTAATTCTTGCAAAGATTCAAACTTTTTCATTTTCTAACACCTTAAAATAATTTGTCTCATACAGCATATCAATGTCATAATTCCATTCACTAATAAATAATTTTTTCCACATTTCAGCTGGTGACTTTCCCGATTCTAATATTTTTTTAAGTGGTTCTAAAAAAACTGATTCATTACCTCTGTCTGTTTTGATATTTCTTCTAACTAGACCATCATTTGATTTTTTAATAATTTTTTTTGCAAAGTCTGATAACTTCTCACCATCTGGAGTAAAAGTATTTAGTCCATTCTTTCTTACATTTTGGTAAAAATTTAGAATTTCCGAATAATTCCAATGATTAATTTCAGACCATGTTACATCAAGGTTTTCCTGATCATACAAGATTCCAGTCCAAAATGCAGGAAGAGCACACACTCTTGACCAAGGCCCTCCATCCGCTCCTCTTAATTCAATAAAACTCTTCAGCCTGACTTCTGGAAAAACAGTTGTTAAATGAACTTTCCAATCTGCAAGGGTAGGTTCTGTTTTATTAAAAACTTTTTTTTTTAAGAAGTTTCTAAACGTATATCTTGTCATGTTAATATATTCGTTATTTCGCACAATGAAATACATTGGAATATCAAGAAGATAATCAACGTATCGTTCAAAAGAAAAAGAACTTTCATATATAAAGGGTAATACTCCACATCTTTTTTTATCAGTTTTGGTCCATATATATGACCTGAAACTTTTATAGTTTGTTACTTTTCCATCTATGAAAGGTGAGTTTGCGTAAAGTGCAATTATTACTGGTTGTAAGGATTGAGAAACTCTCATTTTTTTTATCATGTCACACTCGGAGGAAAAATCATAATTTGCTTGAATCGTTGCAGTTCTAAACATCATATCTAATCCTTTTGATCCAACTTTAGGCATATGGTTACTCATTATTTTATATCTTTTTTTTGGCATCAATTTTATTTTATTTATTTGCCATTTAGGTAAAAGTCCCATGCCCAAAAAATCAATACCCATTTCCTTACAAATATCATCTAGTTCACTTTGATGTTGATTAACCTCTTTACAAGTTTCAAAAAGATCTTCCATAGGAGCCCCAGAAAGTTCAATTTGTCCTCCTGGTTCAAGTGTTATGGATGCGTGGTTTTTTTTTAGAGCTATTAAATTCGATCCCTCAAAAATTTTTTCCCAGTTATACTTTTTACTTAACTTTAAAAAAATCTCATTAATATCCTTAAAATTTATAGGCTCTAATGACTTTTTTTTAAATCCAAACTTTTCATGTTCTGTCCCTATCCTCCATTTAGATTTTTTTTTACAACCGTCAGAAAATATTTGAACTAATAAATTTTTACTCAGTGTAGAATTCATAATAAGTTCCTGATACTCGATAAAGAAACTATACAAGCAGTATCTACTTTTAAAACATTACTTCCTAATGTAACATTAAAAAAATTTAAATTTTTTAGACCTTGTCTGTCATCTTTACTCCAACCTCCAACAGGACCAATAAAAATGGCAATTTTTTTTTCCCCTTGAATTGGTATTTTTAAAATATTTTTTCCTCGTCTTTCTTCATCACAAAAAATAATCACTCTATCTCGATCCCAATTTTCAAACAATTTGCAAAGTTTTTTTTTTTTTTCTATTTTTGGAACATTACAAGACTCACTTTGCTCTACAGCTTCTATACAGACTTTTTTTAATCTTTGATAGTTTGGTGTATATTTTTCTGAATGTGATGTTTCAATCGGAATAATTTTTTTCAACCCTATCTCAGTAACTTTTTCTATAAGATTGTTTATATTCTTAGATTTTATAAGTGCAAAACATAGCCAAATATCTGGAACGACTTCTGTTTTTTTATCAAATGTTCTGGAATAACTTTTTTTTCACCTACTAGTTGCAATTTTCCACACCACTCCTCCCTTTCATTAAAAATAAAAATTTTATCATTTTCCTTTTTTCTCATTACATTTTTTAAATAATGAAATTTATTATTATCAAGACTGAGTGGTTTATTTTGAATAAAATTTTCTTTGAAAAACAATCTTATCTTTGGCATTTTAGTACTTTCATTAAAAAATTATGACTATCAACGAAAACGAATGATTATAAGAATTTCCTGACTTATGTTTAGAAAATTGAAAAAAAAAATCAATACTTTATTAGTATTAGGTAGATATAATTATCCAACCGGAGCTTTTCTTTTAATGTGGCCATGCTTTTGGGGAGTTTTATATAACCCAAATTTTAGTGGTAATTATTTATTTACATTACTTTTATTATTTATAGGCTCTTTCGTAATGAGAGGAGCCGGTTGCTGCATCAATGATTTTTTTGACAAAGATTTAGACAAAAAAATCAAACGAACAAAAAATAGACCTTTAGCAAAAAATTTAGTTAGTAACTTTGATGTTTTGTGTTTTATTATTTTTCAATTAATTATTGGTTTTGTAATCTTAATTAATTTCAATGCTAAGGTAATCTTTTTTGGTTTATTAATCTTTCCCTTAGTTGTAATTTATCCTCTTTTTAAGAGAGTAACTAATTTTCCACAAGTCATTCTTGGTTTAGTTTTTAATTGGGGGGTATTAGTAGGTTTTTTAACACAAAACGATCAACTAAACCTAGGTGTTATATATTTATATTTATCAGGTATATTTTTAACAATTGCTTACGATACAATATATGCCTTTCAAGATCTTTCAGATGACAAATTGGTAGGGGTGAAATCTTTAGCAATATATCTGGAAAGAAAACCTAGAATTACAATTTTTTTCATTTTTTTTATCAGCTTTATTTTTCTAAATTTAAGCATTCTTGAAAAAAAACAAAATTCTATTACAGAAACTGTAATTTTAACATCAACAGTTTTTTTGTGTTATATAATAGAATACGTAAATTTTAAGAATAAAAAATCTTATAAATCTATCTTTGATTTTAACGTTTATGTAGGAGCTGTTATAACGACTGTAATTTTTCTTCAGAATTATTTATGAGGAAGAATTATAAACCTTGTATTACAACTATCAACATTAATCCAGGAAAGTCTGTTCCATTCAACTTTTGCAGCCTCATATGAGTTGAATGGACCGTGTTTTTGAAGCTTTTGACCAACTTCAAGCTCGTCAAAATCTGTATTTTTGTATGTTCCTCCAACTACCCAATAACTCATTTTATAAAATACTTTTCGTTTAAGTTGAAATTCTAAGAAATTCAAATATAAATTATTAACTTATGGATAAAAATTTTCTACAAGATATTTTAAAAAAATTAAAAAAAAAGGGTGTTGAGGAAGCTGATGTTGTTTTTTCATGTTCTAAAAATAAAAGTTCATCTTGCAGGCTTGGAGAAATAGAAAAAACAGAAGAATCAGTTACAAATGAAATTGGCATAAGAGCTATAATTAAAAAAAGGCAGTCCATTATATCATCAACAAACATTGAATACAGTAACATAAACAACCTCATTGAGAAAGTTATTGAAATGGTAAAAGTAGTGCCGAGAGACGAGTTCTGTGGATTAGCAAATACCAAACAAGTTTCAATACCGAATAAAAAGGACTTAGAAAGTCTCGAACTATTTGATACGTATGAACCTGATAAAAAAGAAATTAACGACAAGGTGTTACTTTTGGAGCAAAGTGCATTAAATAATAAAAAAATAATAAATTCTGAAGGTGCAGAACTTTCATACACTAAGAGTAACTATATTTTAATGGCTTCCAACGGATTAGAATCAGAAATTACAAAAACTCATAGTGATTATATTTTAGCCGTGCTTGCAGGAAATAAAAGCAATATGGAGAGAGCTTACGATTACAAATCAAAAGTATTTTTTAATGATTTAGGAGACTTTAATAAAATTGGAAAAAAGGTTGCATTAGATGCCTTAAAAAAAATTGGTTCAAAAAAAATTAAAACATGTAAATGTGATGTTATTTATGACTCTAAAGTTGCTTCAAGTCTTTTAAGTAACCTATTTAGTGCATGTAATGCATCGTCAATTATTAAAGGTACAACTTTTCTAAAAAAAAAAAAAAATAAAAAAATTTTTAATGAAAATATTAATATTATTGACGATCCTTTGATGAAAAGAAAATTAAGATCCAGGGTTATTGATGGAGAGGGCATAAAGACTGAAGAAAAAAAATTAATTGAGAATGGTGTTTTAAAATTTTTCTTTAATTGTCTAAGTACAGCTAGACAGATTAAAGAGGAACCCTCTGGTCATGGAACGAGATATATAGCTTCAGTTCCGTCAGCATCTTACACGAATCTATATCTAAACAACGGACAGCAAAAAAAAAAAGATATGATATCATCATTGAAGAAAGGGTTACTTATTACTGAATTAATGGGAAGTTCTGTCAACTTGTCTAATGGTGATTACAGTAGAGGAGCGTCAGGGTTTTGGATTGAAAATGGAAAAATTACTTATCCTGTGTCTGAAATAACGATTGCAGGCAACCTCAAAAATATTTTTGAATCACTTATTCCTGCAAACGATCTTGAATTTAATTTTGGCATAAATTCACCATCGTTGCTTATTCAAAACCTCACAGTTGGTGGAATTTAATTGAAAAAAACAATAGTTTCCGACGAATTAAAAAAAAATTGCAAATTTGCAGTCATTGAAGCAGGGAAAATAGCGTTAAGTTTACAAAAAAAAATAAAAGTTAAGTACAAGTCAGAAAATCAGCCAGTAACTAATGCCGACATTGAAATTAATAATTTTTTATTAGATTTTTTTAAAAAAAAAACTCCTAACTTTGGTTGGTTGTCTGAGGAATCATTAGATGACAACTCAAGATTTGAAACTGATTTTTTTTGGTGTCTAGATCCTATTGATGGAACTAGGTCCTATATATTAGGAAAACCTGAGTATACAATATCACTTGCATTAATAAATAATTTTAAACCAATTATGGGAATTATATATAACCCTACAACAAAAGAATTCTTTCATGCAGAAGAAGATAAAGGAGCTTTTTGTAATAAGACAAGAATTAAAGTTAATTCAGCAAGAAATTTTGATGTTTGTTCATTAGCTATAAGTAATTCAGAAATAAACATATTAAAATCTCATAACTTCTTTAATTTTAAAGAAGTTAAAAAAATAGGATCCATAGCCTACAAAATAGCTCTAGTTGCTAAGGGAAAAATTGATATTGCCATTAGTTTAACAAAAAAAAATGATTGGGATTTAGCTGCTGCTGATTTACTAATAAGGGAGGCAAATGGAAAGATAATGGAAACCAATGGGAAAAAAATTATTTACAATACTCAAAATCTAAATATTAATTCCGTAATGGCCGCAAATAATAACATTATTTCAGATCTTAAAAGAAAATTTAATTATTCATAATGAATGCACAAATTACCACAAAAGAGATCCTTAATAGACTTTTTAGTGTTTACGTAAAAAAACATTATATAAAAATTTTTGTATCAATAATTTGCATGGTTTTGGTGGCTGCAGCAACAGCAACCAATGCTTGGTTGATGCAACCAGTTCTTGACGACATATTTATTAACAAAAATAGAGATTTCATTATAGTTATTCCCGTTGTAATCCTTTTAATAGCATTTTTAAAAGGTGCTGCGTCATATTTTCAATCAATTCTTATGAGTTTTGTAGGATATAAAATAGTTGCTGACCTTCAACGGCATATGCTAGCAACATTACTTAAATGTGACCTATCTTACTTTAATGCAACAAACTCAGGTACTCTTGTGTCAAGATTTTTAGCTGATGTTGGTGCGCTCTCACGAGGAGTTCATAACGTAATAATCAATATTGTTAAAGATTCTCTAACATTTATTTTTCTTCTAGGGGTTATGTTTCACCATGATCTAAAATTAGCAACTATTACATTGTTAATATTTCCTCTTGCAATTTACCCTATTTCCAGGATAGGAAAAAGATTAAGAAAAATATCTAAAAATACTCAGGTTGGCTTTGGCCTTCTAACAAAAAAACTTACGGAATCATTTCAAGGTATTAAAACAATAAAATCCTTTAATGCTGAAAAAGTTGAAGCCAGTAAAATTGAAAAAGAAATTGAAAATTTGTTTTCCCTAACTTTAAAATCAACAAAGGTAAATTCTATTTCAAGACCACTTATGGAAACTCTTGGAGGGTTGGCCGTTGCATTAATTGTTTTTGTGGGTGGAACTCAGGTAATTAATGGTGAAACTACACCAGGAACTTTTTTTTCATTCTTAACCGCACTTCTAATGGCCTACCAGCCATTAAAGTCTCTTGCAACATTGAATGCTACACTACAAATATCAATGGCATCTGCTGAAAGAATTTTTGAAATTATAGATCAAAAACCCTCAGTAATTGAAAGAAATCCAAACAAAGATTATATACTCAAAGTCAGTAACCCTTATGATTTGAAGATCAATAACGTACATTTTAAATACGAAAATTCACCGAATCTTATTTTAAAAAATATAAATATTGAAATTGTTAAAGGTCAGAAAGTTGCACTTGTTGGGCACTCTGGAGCTGGTAAAACAAGTTTGTTAAATTTAATACCTAGATTCTTTGATGTTGAAAAGGGTAATATTCTTCTTGATAAAGTTGATATAAGAGATTTAAGTTTCAAATTTTTGAGAGACCATTTTTCTATTGTAAGTCAAGATGTCATTCTATTTGATGAGACAATTAAAACAAATATTTCCTATGGTAAGCAAAATGCGAATTTCCAAGAAATTAAAACTGCTTGCGAGAAAGCTAACTGTATTGAATTTATTGATGATTTACCTAATAAATTTAATGAATATGTTGGTGAAAAGGGTGTTAGATTATCTGGTGGCCAAAAACAAAGAATTGCAATCGCACGCGCTTTTTTAAAAAATTCACCTTTTCTATTGTTAGACGAGGCAACATCATCATTAGATTCTAAGTCAGAGAAGAAAATTCAAATTTCACTTTCAAAACTTATGAAAAATAAAACCTCATTAGTAATAGCTCACAGACTTTCAACAATTCTAGATGCTGACAAAATTATCCTACTTCATAGAGGTAAAGTTGAAGCAGTTGGTAAACATAATTTTCTTTTAAAAAATTCAAAAATATATAAAAATTTGTATGAACTTCAATTTAAGGAATAAAAATGATAAAAAAATTTTTGCAAAATGAATATGTTCAGAATATTATCGGTTTTTTGATTTCTTTATACATAAAAATTTGCTTCCATACTTCCTTATGGTATGTAAGGAACAATAAAGAACTAGAAAATCACATAAAAAAAAATTCAAAAATAATTGTTATTTTTTGGCATAATAGATTGTTAATGGCGCCTTTTTGCTGGGAATATAAAAATAATTTCAAAATGCTAATATCAAGTCATCGAGATGGAAGAATTATTTCATGTGCTGTTTCTCATCTCGGAATTGATACCATTGAAGGATCATCTAGGAAAAATAAAATATCTTCAGCAAAACAAATTATTAATGAGCTGAATAAAAAAAATATCGTGGGGATCACACCTGACGGACCAAGAGGTCCAAATCAAAAAATAAAAGAAGGTTTAATTTCAATGCAAAAAAAAACCAACTCTGTTATTTTTCCTCTATGCTACTCAGCAAAATTTTTTAAACAACTTAGCTCTTGGGACAAATTTATGTTTGTCTATCCTTTTAATAAGTTTGTAGCAATTTGGGGTAAACCAATCACTTACGATAAGAAAAAATCACTAAATCAAAATATTTCAATTGTCCAAAATGAACTTGATAGAGTAACCATGCTTTCAAAAAATTTATCAAAATGATTATTAAATTTTATAAATATACATCAAACTTTCTTTCACCCCTCATTTTTTTTTATTTTGTATTAAGGTTTTTTTTTTCTAAAGAAAATAGACATAGCTTATTAAAAAAATTTGGTGTAGGTAAAATCAAAAGACCTAAGGGAAGATTAGTATGGATTAATGGTGTAAGTATTGGGGAAGCAAAGTCAGGTATTTCTATAGCTAGAGAAATACTTAAAAATAATCCTAACACTACAATACTTTTTACTACCTCAACCCTCACAGCATTCAAATTAATATCTGATCTAAAAAATAATTTTATTATCACGTTCACTCCTCTTGATATAAGCTTTATAGTTAAACGCTTTATAAAACTTTGGAAACCAGACCTAACTATTTTCATGGAATCAGAAATTTGGCCAAATATAATTTCAGAGCTAAAAAATAATAATATTAATTTTTCAATATTAAATGGAAGAATTTCAAAAAAATCATACTTTTTTTGGAAAAAAATTTCTTTTTTTTCAAAAAAAGTTTTTTCTAACATTAATTTTTGTTTTGTGCAAAATCAAGAGTCTAAAAATCGTTTTGAGTGCCTAGGTGTTTCACGAGTAAAACTGATATCAAATTTAAAATTTATGAATAATTCTCATGAAATTGATAGAAATGAATATCTTTCACTAAAAAAAATTCTTTCAAAAAAAATAGTTGTTACATTATTTAGTAGTCATGAAGAAGAGGAGCTTGTATTGATAGACTGTTATAATTATTTGAAGCAAGAATTTTCAAATTTATTTTTTATAATTATTCCACGGCATGTAAATAAGAAAAGAAAAATAATGTTTAATTTAAAAAATAACAACATTAATTTCGCATTGAGGTCTAGAGATAAAAATAATATTTACAAAAAAAATTTTTATGTGGCAGATACTTATGGTGAATTAAATCTGTTTTTCAAACTTTCGCATGTTGCAGTAGTTGGTGGATCTTTTAAGAAAATCGGTGGACATAATCCAATTGAAATATCTAATTATAATTGCGTATTATTTTTTGGACCTGAAATGTTTAATTTTAATCAAATAAAGGAATTAATTTTAAAAAAAAAAGCTGGATTTGAAGTTAATAACCATAGAGACTTAGCAAAAAAAATCAGTATTACTTTAAATAATAAAAAACTGAAAAAGCAAACGATAAATAATTTTAAAAATCTATGTATGGAAGAAGCCCTTAAAGTTAAAAAGATATTAAAAGGTTTTTAAATTTAAAAAAATGTTAAAAGCTCCCCTATTTTGGAAAGAAAAAAGCATAATTAGTTTTTTACTTCTACCTTTGTCTTTATTTTATTACCTTGGATATCTAATCTATAGAGTATTAAAAAAAGAGGTGGAAGTTGGAAAACCAGTTCTATGTATTGGTAACTTAGTAATGGGTGGAGCAGGTAAGACTCCACTTGTTATAAAAATTAGACAATTATTGTCTAATGATTTTTCAAAAATTTTTGTTCTTTCCAGAGGATATTTAGGAAAAGAACGAGGACCTTTAGTTGTAAAAACAACGATGCATTATCACAATGTTGGAGATGAAAGTCTTGTTCACGCAAATTTTGGGTTGACATGTGTATCAAAAAATAAAATTGAAGGTGCAGAGTTCTGTGTAAAGAATGGTGCTGATCTAATTCTTCTAGATGATGGTCTTCAAAGTATCAATATTAGAAAAAAAATTTCATTATTAGTTATTGATTCTTCTTATGGAATAAAAAATACATTTCTTTTTCCTTCAGGACCTCTTAGACAACCAACTAATGATGCACTTAAATTATGCGATGCTGTAATAATTTTAGACAAAAATTTTAACAAAAAAAATTATAAATTTATTTTACATAAAAAAATTTATACAGGTTTTAGAGAATTAAGTTTTAGTAAAAATATAAAGAAAAAAGTAATTGCCTTTAGTGCACTTGGAAATAATCAAAATTTTTATGAAAGTCTAATTGATCATAAAATTAAAGTTGATGAGTTTATATCTTTTCCTGATCATCATAAATTTTCAATTGATGAAATAAAAAATATAGTTGAAAAATCAGAAAAAAAAAAACTTTCAATCGTGTGCACCAGAAAAGATTTTGTAAAAGTTCCTAATCAATTTAAAAAAAAATTATGTGTGGCTGACTTAAACTTAAGGATTAATGACTCAGAGAAACTCAGACAATTTCTTTTGCACAAATTAAAAAAATGATGAATTTAAAATTGTTAAAGGGTCTACAGGAGTGTTTTCAAGATAAATTCCCCAGTGAAGATGAGGACCGGTAGCTCTTCCTGTCATACCTACAGAACCTATTTTTTGTCTTATTTCAACATATTGTCCTTCACTAACAAAGATCTCATCCATATGTGCAAAAATAGAAATCAAGCCAAGACCGTGGTCTAAAATTAAAGTATTTCCCGTAAAAAACATATTTTTAGCAATAAGCTTTACTTTTCCAGATGATGGCGCAATTATTGGCGAACCTTTTTTTTGAGCAATATCAATTCCATAATGTGGACGCCTTGGTTTTTCATTCAAAATTCTTTGACTTCCAAAAAAACCTGTTAACCTTCCTTCAACTGGCATTATAAATTTTTCATCAAAGATTTTTTCAAACTCTCCAATTGATTTTGAGTTAAAAATTTTTTTTTGGTCCACCTTAATTTTTGCTAAATCCTCTTTATTGGGTTCAACTTTTCCTCTTGGTAAACCACTTATTCTTTCTATCTTGTATTTTTTTTTCTCAACAGCAAAGGTTTTATTTACGCCATTGTAACTTATGTTAATCTGACTCTTATGCTTTCTTCCGAAAGCAAAAACGAATTCTCCATTATCAAAAATATCAAGCTTTTTTTCCCCAATTTTAATAGTGTCACCTTTCTTTATTTTTCCTAAAATAATTCCACCTTCACAAAAACAACCAAAAATTTTTGGGAAATCTTTTGATTGTAGAGATGTTGAATGAATACAAAAAAAGAAAATAAAAAAAGCAGATATTTTCATTTAATTTTTTTTACCTTCATTTCGTTTTTGAAAAATTCTACCGATAAATCGTCTCCCACGGCAACTTGTGTTGTACTTTTCACAATAATATTTTTATTTTTTACAACAGCAAATCCTCTTCTTAAGGTCTCCTTGTGTGATAAAATATCTAAGTGCTTAATTGAAGAATTTAAATACTGCTTTTTTGTATTTAATAAATTAACAACTCGTTTAGATAAAGTATTAGTTAAAAGGCTTATTTTTTCTTTTAAAACCTTAAAATTATGAAAAAAAATTTCTAAATTTAGTTTTCCTGAATTCTCAATAAATGAAATTTTTTTTTCTGAAACTGTATTTTTTACCTCAGTAATTAGTTTTTGCTCAAAAAAATCTAAACTTTGAAAGTAGAAATTGACTCTAGTTTTAGGATCAGGAAGTCTATTTCTTAAAATTGAGATTTGATTTTTCTTTTTTTCTATAAAAGAACTCATTATTTTCTTTAGATACAGAATTTTTTGATCAAATCTATCTAAAATTTCTTTTCTCTCGGGAACAATAATTTCTGCAGCTGCTGTTGGTGTCGGTGCTCTAATATCAGAAACAAAGTCACAAAGCGTAATATCAGTTTCATGACCTACTGCTGAAACAACTGGAATAGAAGAACTAAAAATTTTTCTCACCAACTTTTCTTCGTTAAATGGCATCAAGTCCTCTAAACTTCCTCCTCCTCTTGCTATAATGATGACATCCGGTTCTTTAAAATTATTTTTTTTGTAACTGTTAAAATAATCTAACGCACTACAAATCTCAATTGCAGATGATTCACCTTGTACCTTTACTGGATATAGAGTGATTTCTAGCGGAAACCTATCTCTAATTCTATGAATAATATCACTAAATACTGCACCGGATTCAGATGTAATAACGCCTATGGATGAAGGAAAAGGAGGGATTTTTTTTTTCTTGTCTTCATCAAAAAGACCTTCCTCTGAAAGCATTTTTTTTCTATCCTCTAACATTTTTAGTAGGTGCCCCTCTCCTTGATACTCAATTTGTTCTACTATTAACTGATATTTTGACTGAGGTGAATATGTCGTTATTCTCCCAATAATTATAACTGAAGCACCTTCTTCAATTTTCGCCTTAAGTCTATTTACGTTAGACCTCCAGCATATTGCTGATAATGAGCTTTCTTTATCCTTTAAAGTAAAATAAACATGTCCTGAAGAGTGTTTTTTTACTTGAGATACCTCACCAACAACTCTCAATGCCGAAAAGCTAGATTCAATTATATTTTTAATAGATTTATTAAGCTGAGTTACAGTATAATCTATAACATTAGAAAGTACTTTCATATTCTATGTAATATCATAATAAGGATTTTTTTTCTTGAATATTTTAGTTTTAGGAAGTGGTGCAAGGGAGCATTCAATTTGTTGGGCTTTAAAAAAGTCTAAAAAATGTGAAAAATTATTTTGTTCACCTGGTAATGCAGGTATTGAGAAAATTGCTGAATGTAAATTTTTGAATTTAAATAAAAAATTACAAATTCTTAATTTTTGTAAAAAAAACTCCATTGATTTAGTTGTTATTGGCCCAGAAGAATATTTAGCTAATGGAGTAAGTGATTATCTCCAAAATAAGGGGATTAAAACCTTTGGACCAGTAAAGAAAGCAGCAAAACTTGAAACTTCAAAATCCTTTGCAAAATCTTTTTTGTTAAAAAATGAAATATTAACTCCAAAATATCATAAATTTACATCCTTAAATAAAGCTTTGGATTATTTAAACACAGTAAATTTTCCAATTGTAATAAAGGCAGATGGCTTAGCAGCGGGTAAAGGAGTTGTTATATGTAAGAATTTAAATCAAGCAGAAGATACAGTAAAATTAATGATGAAAAAAAAAAAATTTGGTAACGCTGGAGAAAAAATAATAATTGAAGAGTTTATTGATGGTTTTGAAATAAGTTATTTTTCTTTTATTGATAAAAACACCTTTTTACCATTAGGGTATGCTCTTGATCATAAAAGAGCCTTTGATCATGATCGTGGTCCAAACACAGGTGGGATGGGTTGTTTTACACCATCAAAAAAGGTGAGTAAAAATTTAGAAAAGAAAATTATTAAAAATGTTATTGAAAAAACTTTTTTAGGATTAAAAAAAGAAAATTTTATATATCGAGGTATTTTATTTTTTGGTTTAATAATTAAAAATAAAGAACCCTACGTTATTGAGTATAATGTACGCTTTGGAGATCCAGAATGTCAAACAATACTCAGAAAACTAAAAACAGATTTTTTGGAAATTTTGTCGTCTATTACCAAAGATAAGTTAGGAGAAATTAAAATAACCAACTCTAGAAAATCTGTGGTTTGTGTTGTTTTAGCATCTAAAGGGTATCCTGAATCTTATGAAAAAGAAAAACTAATTCCAAATCTTAAAAAAATTAAAGATAACAACAGAACTATTATTTTTCATGCAGGAACAAAAACTTTGTCTTCCAACTTAGTTTCAAATGGAGGAAGAGTATTATCAGTTACTTCAATAGGTAAAGATATTAAAGAAGCCAGAAAAAGTGCATATAAAGTTTTAAAAAAATTAAATTGGAAAGATGGTTTTTATAGAAAAGATATTGGGTTTAAAAACTTTTAATTATCTTAGCTTTTTAAAAAATTTCTTTAAAAGCTTTGAACACTCTTTTTCTTCAATTCCTCCATAAAATTGATAGCCATTATTTTCAGTCTGATAATTAATCTTTTTATATTCTAAGGATTTATTTTCTGAATAGGTACCAAAGAAAATTTTTTTTATACCAGCTTGGTAAATTGCATATTCACACATTTTACATGGCTCAAGAGTAACAAATAGTGATAATCCATTTAATTTATTCTGATTTAAATTTTTACATGCTTTTCTGATAGCTAAAATTTCTGCATGAGCGGTTGGATCTTTTTTTTCAATAGAAGAGTTTGAAGCTGAGCTTATAACTTTACCTTTTTTATCAAATATAACACAACCAACTGGAATTTCTTCTTTGTTAAACGATTCTTTTGCTATTTTAAGTGCTAATTTTATGTGACTTTTTTTTAGCATTTAAAAATTTCTACCTTTTCTCCAGATCCTAAATCTTTTAATTTTTTAAGATCGTATTCCGTTTCACCCCAAATGTTACATTTATCTGCTAGTCGAATTTCGTTTAGCTTAGAAATAGGTGTTTTTCCATAACCAATTGCTATCGCTTTTCCAACAGGCCAGTAAGCAATTTCTCCAAATGATATTACATCTTTAGCATCATTTTCTAATACACTAGTTATGCTAGTATAAAAATATACTTCCTCACCCCATAAATTAATATCTGAACTAAGAGGTAAGCTTTTCCAAATTATTTCTGCAGTAGTGGTGTTTTTTAAATTAACTACTATCTCATGATTTTTTATACAGATTTTACATTTTTTTTGCATATAATAATTTAACACCAATTTAAAAAATTTGATAGCAATGAAAAAACCTATTATTGGAATAACCTTGGATGAGGAAAAATCAAAAACTTACTCAAAGTATCCCTGGTATGCAGCAAGAAAAAATTATTCAGAATCTATTGATCTAGCTGGAGGAACATCTATTTTTCTTCCTCACTCAAAAGAAAATATAAATCAATACTTAAATCTGATTGATGGATTAGTTATTACAGGAGGAGACTTTGATATTAACCCAGAGATTTACGGTAAGAAAATTTCTAGTAAATTTGTTAAATTAAAAAAAGAAAGAACATTCTTTGAATTTGAAATTACTAAAAAAGCAGTAGAAATGAATCTTCCACTTTTAGGAATTTGTGGAGGTCAGCAATTGTTAAACGTAGTATTTGGAGGAACCCTTATTCAACATATTCCTGATGAAATTCAGTCTAATATTAAACACGAACAAGAAAACCCCAGAGATCAACCAAGTCATATAGTAAAAATTAAAAAAACATCCAATCTATATAAAATTACAAAATCTGAAGAGATGTTTGTTAATTCCGCCCATCATCAATCTGTAGACGATTTAGGAAAGGGATTAGAAGTAAATTCATTTACTGAAGATGGAGTAATTGAAGGAATAGAAAATCCAAATCACAAATTTTGTATAGGCGTTCAATGGCATCCAGAATTTTTAATTGATGATAAAGATTTAGAAATTTTTAAAGCATTAGTTGAAAGTTCAAGAAAAAATTGAAAAGTCAAAAAGTAAGAATTGCAAAAATTTTATCGCACGCTGGTATTTGCTCTAGACGTGAAGCAGAATTATTGATTAAAGAGGGAAAAGTCAAACTCAATGGTGAAATATTTCAAGAATTTTCCATAGAAAAAGAAAAAGTAAAAAAATTAAGCGTACTAGGAAAAGAATTAAAAAAACCAAATACAAGAATTTGGTTTTTAAACAAACCAGTTGGTTATGTTTGCTCAAATAAAGAACAAGAAAAACAAAAAAGTCTTTTCAGATTGCTTTCAAAAGATTTTCCAAGAGTCGTGACCGTTGGAAGGCTTGATATTAATTCTGAGGGATTAATAATACTTACAAATAACCCTTCACTTTCCAATTTTTTAGAAAGACCCTCTAATAAAGTTGAGAGAATTTATTTTGTTGAAGTAGAAGGAAGTTTACCAAACAACTTTCACAATTTTAAAAAAAAAAAAATTAATATAAAAGGTATAATTTATGAAATATCTAATTTAAGTATAATTTACAGCAAAAATTTAAATCATAAATTTAAAATAAAGCTTTATGAAGGAAAAAAAAGAGAAATAAGAAACGTCATGAATTTTTTTGGGCTTAAAGTTTTAAAATTAAAAAGGATTCAATATGGTCCTTTTTTATTGGAAAAATTAAAAGAGGGAAATGTGAAGGAAATTGAAAAAAAAAAAATAAATAATTTTTTAAAACAACTAAATTTTTCTAATGAGAATAATTTCTGGTAAACATAAAGGTACAAGATTAATAGCACCTTCTGATGATTTAATCAGACCAACATCTGATAGAGCAAAGGAAATGATTTTTAATACCTTGAACTCAATACTTTCAAAAAAAAATTTAAAGATTGATGATATGAAAGTATTAGATTTTTTTTGTGGAACAGGAAGCTTAGGTATTGAATGCATTTCAAGAGGATTTAAACAAGTGTGCTTTATAGATAATTCTAAAATTGCAATTGATTTAACAAAAAAAAACTTAGAATTAATTGGCGCTCAAAAGTTTGCTGAAATTTACAAGTTAGATTTTAGAAAACTAAAATCTTGTACATTTAAAGCAGATATTTTTTTTTTAGATCCGCCCTATAATAAATTTAAAGTTCCTGAAATCTTAAAATCCATAAGAAATGCAGGTCTCATTAGCAATAAATCATTAGGAATCGTAGAGTTGTCAAACTCTACCCTTGAAAATGAATCATTTTGTTTAAGAATTATCAAAAAAAAAAAAGTATCTAATTCGTTGTTTTTATTTGTTGAAACAAAATAAACTATTTTCTACCAAACAATTTTTCTATATCACCAATTTTTAACTCCACATATGTAGGTCTACCATGGTTACATTGACCAGAAAAGGGAGTCAATTCCATTTTTCTCAGTAAATCATTCATTTCGTCAATTTGAAGATCTCTTCCAGCTCTAATAGACCCATGACATGCCATCTTTGAACAGATTTTATTTATTTCATTTTCAACAGACTTTGAGTCATTAGTATCAACTAATTCTTCAATTAGGTCAATGACAAGTTTTTTAACGTTACAGTTGGCTAAAATATGAGGTAACTCTCTGACGATGACAGATGTTTTACCAAAAATTTCCATCTTAACACCATATTCAGAGGCCAGTTTGAGCTTTTTTTCAATACTTTTAATAACAGAAGAGTCAATATCAATTACCACAGGAATAAGTAAAATCTGAGTTTTTATTTTTTTTTCAAAAAAATCTTTTTTCAACTTTTCATAAACCAGTCTTTCATGAGCTGCATGCTGATCTGTTATTATGATTCCTTTATCAGTTTCTGAAATAATATAAGTTTTATGAAACTGGCTTTTTGCATAACCGAGTGGAAAAGGTGAAGCTGTTTTATCATCCAGTTCATTAATATTATTTTTGTCAAAATTATTGTTTAAATTATCAAGATTCTCATCATTAAATTTTTCATCTTTTAGTTGTAAAAAAGTCTTCTGATTGGATTTAAAGGAAAATTTTTCTATAGCTTTAACTGTATTTAAAGTACTTGCTTTATGCCCAGCATTTGCCAAATTTGATTTAAAAATTTTAAGTATTTTTGATCTAAGATAATTTAAATTTCTAAATCTCATCTCATTTTTTGTTGGATGAACATTAACATCAACTTCATCTGGGGGACATTCAATAAATAATACCAACTGAGGAAACCTATCGTAGGACATAAAATCCCTATAAGCTAATTTAAAAATAACATTCATTGACTTGTCTTGAACAACTCTTCCATTGACAAATAAAAATTGGTTGTTGGTATTTGAATGATGAAAAGTTGGTACTCCCAAATAACCTCTAAATTTAAAGTTTTCAGAAATTTCATTGATCAAAATAGAGTTTTCAAGAAATTCATCCCCAAGTAGTGTTGCTAACCTTCTTTCCAACATTTTTTTTTTATCATCGCTTTTTTGATTTTTTGTTAAGATTGCTTTTTTATTATTTATAGTTAAGTCAAAATCAATGTGAAAGTTACATAGTGCTAGTTTCTGAACTGTTCTTTTTATTAAAAGTGACTCATAGTTATCTGACTTTAAGAATTTTAATCTTGCTGGTGTAGAAAAAAATAATTTTTTAATAGATACCGTTGTTCCTTTTCTATGATTAACAGGCCTTATTTTTTTTTTAATACCTGATGTAATCTCAATCATCGTTCCATTTTGATCATTATTATTATTAGATTTAATTGTCATTTCAGATACGGAGCCAATTGAAGGTAGTGCTTCTCCCCTAAACCCTAGAAAAGATAAAGAATCTATTTTTTTTTCGCTTAATTTTGAGGTTGCATGTCTTGTAACAGCTAACTCAAGTTCTTGTTTTGAGATTCCATTACCGTCATCTATAACGATAATTTCTGATTTTCCGCCGTCTCTCACAAATATTGATATTTTTTTTGAACTAGCATCAATACTATTTTCTATAAGTTCCTTGACAGCAGATGAAGGTCGATCAAGAACCTCCCCAGCAGAAATTTGATTAATGATTTCATCTGGAAGTATCTTGATTTTATTCATTTTCTAAAAATTTCTTGGTTAAAAACTTTCCCTCTTCAACTGCTGGTTGATTGAAAGGGTCTACATTAATGAAGTAGCACGAAAAAATAGTTTCTAAAAATAAAAACATCATTAATGAGCCTATTACTTTTTCGTTTATTTCATCTAGTTCAATTAATCTTAAAGGTTTTTTTTTTTGTTTCAAAGTTTCAATTGTTGCTTTCAATTCAAAGTGAAACAAATTGTCTAGTGACTTGTTGTGAAGTAATGGATATTTTTTATCTTTTCCAAAGCTACAGTCTAATTTTTTTTTTTGTTTTTTTTGTTTTTCAGAAATAAATGTAAAAAATTTATCTGATGGTCCATCAAGATATAACTGAAGCTGGCTATGCTGATCAACTGTACCTAAAGCGTTCACAGGTGTTATCCCCCTTTTATTTTTTCCAATACTTTCGGCCCATAATTGTCTGTACCAAAAAGATAAATTATCAAGTCTGTCAGAATAAGGCATAAAAACTGATATATTATAGTTTTTTTTATTTAGATAAATTAAAGATAAAGCAGGAAAAAAATGATTATCAAAAAAATCAGAATCATCATTAAGTAAGTGTTTTAAAAAGAGTTTTCCACCTTCCCTAAAACTTGAAATCTCAAAGCCAGCTAGAGATGCAGGTAAAAGACCAACTATTGAAAAAACAGAGAATCGCCCTCCAATATTCTTTTTATGTTCAAAAAATTTAAAGTTCTCTTCCTCCTGAATTTCTTTTAATGTACTTTTTTTTTCTTCAGTAATAATAAAAACTTTTTTATTAAAATTATTAATATTTTTCATTACGTTTTTTAAAAAAAAAAATTGGCTGAGTGTTTCAATTGTCTCTCCGGATTTTGATATAACAACTATAGCTGTTTTTTGTAGATTTATTCTTTCTGTTAATCTCAAAATTGACCATTCATCAATATTTTCTAAAAAATATAATTTTGGAGAGGAATTTTTAGAAAAAAAAATTTTCTTAGTTGAGACAAGAGTTTTACCACCTAGGCTAGAACCGCCTGTTCCTAAAAATAAAACATTTTCAAAACTTCTGAGATGCTTTGCTAAACAAATTATTTCATCTAAATTATCACTGTAAATATCTTGTAAAAAACCAAATGATTTTGATGAAATATCCTTTAAAATTTTTTCTTTAGTGGAAATGTAATCTTTTGATTTTAGTTCAGACTTAAAAACATCAAGGTTGAAGGAAGACTGTGAAAAAAGCATATGATTAAATTTTAGGTTCACCTACAATCATAAAGAAAAGACTTTCACTATCAAATAATTTTTTTGCTAAATTATTTATTTCATTAAGCTTTAAATCATCAATTATCAAATCTCTTTTACGAAAATAATCTTCACCTAAATCATAATATTGTACAATCATTAATAAACTTGCTATAGACATAGTACTGGTAAAGTTTCTTGAAAATGAACCCTTATAATACGTTTTAGCATTTTGTAATTCTGTTTTTGTTATTCCATTTGTCTTGATTTTTTTCCATTCGGATTTAACTTTCTCTATGGTTGTTCCCACATTTTCGTTTCGTGTTTGAAAACCTCCAACAATAACACCTGCGTACTCATAGGGCATTAAATATGAATAAATTGAATAAACTAATCCGTTGGCCTCCCTAATTTCCTTATATAACCTTGATTGAAAGCCTCCTCCTCCAAGTACATAATTAATAACTCTTGCAGCAAAATAGTCCTCATCTTTTCTTCCTAAACCTTTTTGTCCAAAAACAACAGTGGTTTGAGGAGTTTTCATTTTAATTATTTTCCTACCTTCGCTTAATTCTTTTAGTTTTGAGATTGGATTTTTAAATTTTTCACTCTTTAAATCTCCAAAAACATAATCAACATATTTTTTTGCAAGACTTGGATCTATATCTCCAGATATACCAATAACAAGTCTATCCTTAATAAAAGAGCTTTTATATATTGATTCAATATCATCTCTTGAAATAGTACTTAGCGTTTTAAGAGTACCTTTGGTATTCCTTCCAATTAGTTTATCTTTGAAAAAAAATTCATTGAATTTATTAGACGCGATAGTTGATATATTTGAATTATCAATTTTTATACTAGCCTTAACTTGAGATTTAACTTTTTTAATTTCATTAATTGGAAATCTAGCTTTATTTATTGATTCAAACAACAAGTAAAACCCTTCCTGTAATCTAGGTTTAACAACTTGAAAAGTTCCCTCAACCCTTTCTTTACTTGAGGAGAAAGAAATTTTAATCCCATTTTCTCTTTTAAAAAGTCTATATTCAGAAGCAGTGAAATTTTGAGTACCTTCATCAAGTAAAGAAGTCATCAAATTCATAACTCCATCTTTACCAATTGGGTCAAGAATAGACCCCCCTTTAAAAGAAAAACTCATGCTCACTAGTGGAAGTGATTTATCCTCAATTAACCAAAATTTTATGCCATTCTTCGTTTTGAGTGACTCAAACTGGATTGCGAAACTATTTTTATTTAAAAAGATAATAAAGGTTAAAAAAAAGAAAAAAATGGCCCTCAATTTGACAATTCTCCTATGACATAATTTCCATTATCGTATAATTCCTCTAGAACTTTCTTAACATCATTTAGACTGATATTATCAACTCTTTCTTGCCATTTTTTAATGTCATCTAATGTCAGCCCGACTGTTAAGGCCTCACCGTAAATTTGCGCAGGATTTAAAACTCCATCTTTTTTATAGATTGTGTCAAAGAAATATTTTTTTTTTTCTATTTCAAATCTTTTTGGAGTTAATTTTTCATTTATAATTTCTCTAAATTCATTCATTATGATACTATCAATTTCACTTGATGGTTTTTTTTCTTTTGAAATTGCATATAAATAAACATTTCCCTCTCCTTTTGTAAGCCCTTGAAAGTAGCCTCCAACAACTGAAAAAATTTTCTTTTCTTCAACAAGATTTTGATAAAGCAAGCTAGCTGTTCCTGATGCCACAATTTTTAAACCCATGTCAAGCGCTATAGAACTTTGAACATCTGACTTATATGAAATTGTTCTGTAAAATTTTTTCCAGATTGGTTGCTTAACTGTTGAATGTTTCATTTTTACAAAAATATTTGTATCCAAATCAGGGTCAGTAACTTTGAGTTTCTTTTCTTTTTTTCCTTTTCTAATTTTTCCATAATATTTTTTACTTAACTTTTTAGCTTTCTCTAAATCAACATCTCCAGATAAAACTAGTATAGCATTGTTAGGTTTGTAATTGTCTTTATAAAAACTTAAAACATCTTCATAGGTCAACCCTTCAATTTCATGTCTCCAACCAATTATAGGTCTTCCATAATAATGATTAGGAAATAAAATGGATCTCATTGATTCATCTAGCTTTGACGAAGGATCACTTTCAATTCTCTGAAACCTTTCCTCAAGTATAACTCGTTTTTCTATCTCAACATTTTCCTTTGTAAGTGTAAGATTTGTCATTCTATCGGCTTCCATTTTCATCATCTTTTTTAATTCTGACTTTGGAAATACTTGATAATAAGCAGTATAATCATAACTAGTGAAAGCATTCTCACTTCCGCCAACCTTAGAAATATAGTTAGAGTAATAATTATCAGGAAATTTTCGGGTTCCCTTAAACATTAAATGTTCCATAAAGTGAGCTAATCCACTTTTTCCTTTTTCTTCAATTCCCGATCCAAAGTTATACCAAATCATCTGTGCAATAACTGGAGCTCTTTTATTTTCAATAATAATTACATCCATTCCATTTTTTAATTTGAAAAGATGTGGGGAGGTTTTCTCGTTACTAAATGAAAATGAGAAATAAAAAAGAAATATAATGAATAAAACTGATCTCATTTAGTCTAAAACAGGTAATTGATCTAAACTATCGTATTCTGTTGGAGTGGGAGAGGTTTGGATAAATTCGTTATTAGGTAGCAAATAGTTTTCTACATTTGGTGCAATTGTTGGGTTTTGAAATGAAGCCACATTTCTATCAGGAACATATCTTCTAGAAAAGTTATAACCTTTGTCGTACACTGGTCTGTAGTAAATATTTCCCCTTTTAAAGCCGTCTACGTACTGGCTGTATACCCATTCACCAATGGTAAATCTTTTGTTTTGTTTAAATCTTTCCAAAGAATCTGATGGTGTTGAGGAAGACTCAACATTTATTTTTGGTGAAAAGAAGTTTGTAACTCTAGGGCTCACTGTTTGATACGGCAATATTTGCTGATAATTCGGTTGAGCAATTTGTTGATTTAAGTTTTTTTTTGGAGTAACTAAAGATACTGGATCTTTATTAAAATCAGGTGGCAGAATTAAATCTGGAGTACCTGCATACAAAGAATCATCCATCTCCACTTTATTTAAGCCCGCTAATTCTTCTAATGTTTCACATGAAGAAACAAATACAAATAACAAAGTCAAAAGTATTAAACTTTTTTCCTTAATCAAAGTCATCACAGACATATCCTCCGTTGACTAAGTCCTTTGCAACTTGTATGCAGTTATTTTGAATTCCGAATAGCTCCATCTCCTCATCTTCAGTTAACATTCTAGGAATTTGTTTCTCGGGCACTAATTTAAGATTAGAGTTATCAGGCATCTGTGCTGCCGGTGGAACAAAATTTAAATTATTATTATAAGAGTAAGGGAGAACCGGTGAAACCTGATCTATTGAGTATTGAGGAAAAGGTGGTGGCTGAGGGGCTAACATTGGTGTACCATTCGGCCCAACAAAATAATATTGTCTAGCACTTCTATAAATTGGGTCATAATAAGGTTGCGTGGGAGCCTGCTGTTGGGAAAAGCTTGGCTGGACTGGAAAACTTTGTGCTGTTGGATCAGGCATAGCGTAATCTGGAACTTCAACTGCTTCCTCAATTATAATTGCTTCACTTTGTTCAGGCTCAGTTTCTTCCCAGAAATTCACCGAATCATAAATATAATCCCCAGCCTCACTTATTGAATCCCATGTTGAATCAAGCGTGGATTCAATTGAAGAGCATGAAGACATAAGAAACAAGTATAAAGGTAAGCAAAACTTTACAAACTTTCTAAAAATACTCATTTATATACTATATATAGTGTTCAAATAAAATATAACACAAACATTTTGTTACAATTAAATATAGTCATATCATTAGTTTTCCCCTTTGCAAAGGGGATTTTATCAATTTTTAATGGTTTTTTTTTAAAAATATAAACCAAAAGTACAATATTCCACCTACTGTAATTGATGAATCTGCGATATTAAATGCTGGCCAGTGAAAATTATTTAAAGAAATATCAATAAAATCAATAACATATTCTCTGATAACTCTATCTATACCATTACCAATTGCACCACCTAAAATTAATGAGAAAGCAATTTTTTCAGTAATTTTTTTTGAATTTTTTAATAAATAAATAATATAAAAACTTATCAAAAAAGAAATTATACCTAAATAAAATGAAATATTAAATTTTGACAAAATTCCAAAACTTATTCCTTTATTCTCTACATATACAAAATTAAACCACGAAAAAATTTCCATTGGTGGGTATAATGAAGCTTTATGTAAAGCTACAAAATACTTTGTAATTTGATCAGTAATGATCAATAAAGTGGTAATCATAAATGCCAAAAACTCTTTATTGACAGTTTCAAAAATCTTCATCAACAACTTTTTCACATCTCACACATAGCTCATTTTTAAATTTATCTTTAAAAATTTTCCAGCATCTTGGGCATTTATATCCATCAATTTTTTTAATTTTCACGAGTATGTTTTTATTTTCCTTGAACTCTTCAAATTTTTCATCGCTTACATTAGAAAAAGATACATTTGAACAAATTAATATTTCATCTAAATTTTGAAGATCAACAATATCCTCAAGATTTTTTTCTTTGAAAAAAAAATAAACTTCTGCTTCCATAGTTGACTTAATCTGTTTAGCGTTTCTCAATTTTTCATGGAGAAATAAAAAAGCATCTCTTAATTCAAGAATTTTTTTCCACTTAGTTTCCAAATTTTTATCATTCCAATAGGATGGTAACTCTTGGCTAGTCAATAAATGACAACTCAAAGTTTCACCATTATCAATTTCTTTCCTCCACGACTGCCAAGCCTCTTCGGTAGTAAACGGTATTATCGGAGACAACCAACGTACTAAATTTTCAAACAAAAAACTCATTACAGTTTTTGTTGAATTTACTGAAATACAATTACTGCTGTCACAGTATAAACTATCTTTTCTTATATCAAAAAAGAATGCTGAAAGCTCAGTATTACAAAAATTTAAAATAGTCTGAAAAGCTTTGCTAAAGTTAAATTCATCAAACATCTTTTTGACTTCATCATTTACATTCCAAAGTCTATGCAGAACATACTTTTCTAACTCGGGGAGTTTCTCAAAAGGAACTCTATTTTTAAGATTCCATCCATTTAAATTTCCTAAAATAAACCTTATTGAATTTCTAATTTTTCTGTAACTTTCAGAATGTCTATCTAAATTTTCAAAACTTATTCTCACGTCTTCAGTAAAATTTGAACTTGCAACCCAAATTCTTAACACATCAGCACCATATTTTTCAATTACTTGCTTTGGAGAAATTACATTACCCAAGGATTTAGACATCTTTTTTCCTTTGTCGTCAATAACAAAGCCATGTGTTAATACAGATTTATAGGGACTTGCGCCATAAAGACCACAAGATTCTAAAAGCGAGGTTTGAAACCAACCTCTGTGTTGATCAGACCCTTCAAGATATAAATCGGCCTTATCAATATTTTTATTTCTCAAAACAAACGCGTGACTTGCACCTGAGTCAAACCAGACATCTAAAATTGAATTTACTTTGGTAAAGTCATTTGGATTATAATTTTCAGTCAGAAACTGCTCATTGTCTAATTCAAACCAACTATCAACACCTTTTTTTTTTAGTACTGAAAGTATTTTTTTATTTACTTCTAAATCTAATAATGGCTGTTGTGTACTTTTTTCAATAAAAATTGTAATTGGAACACCCCAATTTCTCTGTCTTGAAACACACCAATCAGGTCTTTCAGTGATCATAGATAAAATTCTATTCTTACTATTGGTAGGTATCCATTTTACATCTTCAATAGCCCTCGCTGCTTTTTTTCTTAAATCATTTTTTTCCATTGAAATAAACCATTGTGATGTAGCTCTATATATCAATGGGGCCTTTGATCTCCATGAATGGGGATAACTGTGCCTATAGTCATTTGAGCTAATAATATTACAAAACCTTTTTAATTGATTTATAACTATTTCATCTGCCTTAAAAACATGCATTCCTTTGAAAAAGTTTATATTATCTTCATATATACCTTTGGAATTGACAGTACTTATATTACCCAGCCCAAACTTTTTACCTACACTAAAGTCTTCCTCACCATGATTTGGAGCAATATGCACAAAACCAGTTCCAGTTTCATCTGTTACATGATCACTAGGGTAAATTTTAACATCAAAAACAAATCCATTTTCCTGAAGCGGATGTTGACATGTGAGATTTTCTAATTCTTCGTGAGTAACTTCTTTCATAATTTTAAAATCTTTTAGTGAATGAATTTTTACAAAGTCTTCAATTAACCTTGACGAAATAATTATTTTTTCATCTTTTCTGATATTTAAGTCACTTTCCTCTTTTGTAAATTCTATAATTTTATAAGTTAGGTTTTTTGAATATGCTATCGCTCTATTACATGGAATCGTCCACGGAGTAGTAGTCCATATCAATACAGATGTTTGTCTTAAATTTTTTACAGGAAATTTCACATATATCGACTTAGAAGTTTTTTCATGATATTCAATTTCTGCCTCTGCCAATGCTGTCTGTTCAACAACCGACCACATCACTGGTTTAAAGCCTAAATATAAATCTCCAGTTTCATAAAATTTTAAAAGTTCCTCAACAATCCTGACCTCTGAATCCTTATTCATTGTTAAATAAATTTCTTGCCAATCAGTTTGAATACCAAATCTTTGAAACTGAATCTTTTGTTCCCTCACCCAATGTTCGGCAAAAGACCTGCATCTTTCCCTAAACTGATCAAGTTTAACTTCACTTTTTTCTTTACCCTTTTTTTTAAATTCCTCTTCAACTTTCCACTCAATTGGCAAGCCATGACAATCCCATCCCGGAATATAGTCTACGTCAAATTTATTCAGAAACTTTATTCTACAAATAATATCTTTAAGAATTTTATTAAGCGCATGTCCTAGGTGTAAATCGCCATTAGCATATGGAGGCCCATCATGAAGTGTGTATTTTTTTAAGTTGGAAGAGTTTTTTTTAAGATGCTTGTATATTTTATTTTCTTCCCAAAATCTCAGCCAATTATTCTCTGTAACCGATAAATTAGCTTTCATAGAAAAGTTAGTTTTTGGAAGATTAATTGTTTTTGAAAATTCCATTTTTTTTTTACTAGCTTGATATCTTTTATAATTTGATCTTTTAATTTCTCAACTGATTCAAATTTTTTTTCTTTTCTTATAAACTTTGAAAAGCTTACTTTAATTTTTTTTCCATAAATTTCTTCGCCAAAGTCAAATATATGAACTTCTAATATTGGAGTTTTTTTCATAAAGGTTGGTTTGACACCATAATTTGCAATTCCGTAAAACTTTTTACTAGAAATTCCTACCGGCAGTTTAATAGTAACTGCATAAACACCATAACATAAGTCACAATAAGAATTAATGCTCATATTTGCTGTTTTAAATCCAATTTCTCTAGCTTTTTTTTCTCCCTTTAAAACTCTTCCGACCACTGTCCATTTTCTTGATAGAATTGTATTGGCCTTTTCTACCTTTCCACTTCTTAATAACTTTCTAATAAGGGAAGAGGAAACCTCTGAACCATTTATTTTTTTTTCTTCAATTTCAGTAAATTTTAATTTTTTTGATGACCTACAAAAATCTCTTAAAAAGTCAACATTCCCAGTCTGTCTATTTCCAAAGACAAAGTCAAAACCGGTTACAATATGGCTTGCCTTTAAATCATTTAACAAAATCTTTTCTATAAAATCTAAAGAAGATATCTTCATAAAACTTTTATCAAATTTTATATTTAACATAAAATCTAATTTTTTGTTTTTTAAAAGTTCGTATTTCATACGAAAAGGTGTAAGTCTAAAAAATTCATATTTTTTTTGGAAAAAAGATTTTGGATGCGGCTCAAAAGTCATAACTCCAACCTTTTTGTCTAGTTTCAAAGAAATTTTTTTTGCTTCATTTATTACTTCTTGATGACCTAAATGAAGACCATCAAAATTTCCAATAGCTATAACAGAATCATTAAATTTTTTTGGGACGGAGAATGATCTAAAGACTTTCATTATTTTTAAAATCTTTTTTTGAATTCACAAGAACTATCGCCTCTCCAGAGATTATTTTTTTTTCATACTTAAAACATTCTGTGAGCAATTTAACTTTTTTTTTTTCATTATCAATTTCTTGAACAGTTACTTTAACTTTCACTAAATCATCTATAAATACTGGTGCTAGAAATTTTAAACTCTGGCTTAAGTAAATGCTTCCTGGTCCAGGAAGTTTTTTTGCAATTGTCGTGGATATTAAGCTTGCCGATAAAAACCCATGAGCTACTTTTTGTTTAAAAAGTGTCTTCTTTGCAAAATCTGAATTTGTATGTACTGGATTATCATCACCTGTTAATTTGGCAAAACTATCAATATCTCTTTCCGTAATCTTCCTTTCAATCTCCTCAGTTTGATTAAGTTTAAGGTCTTCAATAAAAAAACCATGTAATTTTTTAAAAGTTTCAAGTTTCATCTTAATTTATGTAATTTAGCAAAAATTATATGATATTAAATATAAAAAATTCTTCTTTTTAAAAGTTTTAATCTAAACCTAATAATGCTTTAGAAAAGTCCTTTGCATTAAAATCTATTAAGTCCTCTTTTTTTTCACCAGTTCCAACTGCTAAAATTGGGATTCTTAAAAGCTCAGCTATTGGAACTATAACACCACCTTTAGCTGTTCCATCAAGTTTTGTGATTATCAAACTGTCAATCTCACAAATTTCTTTGAATACCTCAGCCTGCCTAATCGAATTTTGACCAATATTTCCGTCCAAAACTAATACTATTTGATTGGGAAATGAATCATCTATCTTTTTAATGACTCTTATAGTTTTTTTCAA
>CACBBU010000009.1 GCA_902537615.1 uncultured Alphaproteobacteria bacterium | reverse complement strand
TAAATCAAAGAAAAAAAGAATATGAGGTTGCGGAAAACCTATTTAATAAAGGCTTCAGATCCGAGGTTAAACTAAGTGAATCTAGAACTAACTTTGAAAAAGCTCTAGCACTTTATGAAAAAAGTCAAGTAAAGCTTAATAACACCAAAATATATGTTCCTTTTGATAGCATTGTTGAAGATAGTTATGTAGAACTTGGAGATTATTTAAAAAAAGGAGATCCAATTGCCAAGGTTGTAGATTTAGATCCAATCTTTATAACAATAAATATTACTGAAAAGGAGATTGATAAAATAAAAAAGGGCCAAACGGCATCAGTTAAAATTTCAGATAATTTTTATAAAGGTGAAGTAAACTATGTTTCACGAACTTCTGATAAGCTTACAAGAAACTTTAAAGTACAAATTAAACTTCCAAACGAAAACAATAGTATAATTAGCGGCTTATCATCAGAAATACAAATAGGTACAAAAAATTACAGTGCTTTCTTCATATCTTCTTCTCTAATAAGCCTTGATAACAAGGGAATCTTGGGAATAAAAGTTATTATCAATAATAAAGTATCTTTTTTACCAATTGAAGTTTTGAGTGATGTTGGAAATGGTTATTGGATTAAATTAAAAAAACTTATCACCGAAGATATCTTGATTATTACTCAAGGAAGCGAGTATGTGAACGATGGAGATTTAATAAGTTTTAAATTTGAAGAAAATGTTCAATAAACTTTTGAAATCCTCAAAGTTAATTTTAACTATCTTATTTTTCTTCATAGTATTCGGAATTTATCAATACAATACTTTACCAAAGGAGTCAGACCCAGATATAAGTTTGCCGGTTATATATATTTCTTTAATTCATAAAGGAATTTCGCCAGAGGATTCTGAAAGACTTCTTGTCAAACTTGTTGAAAAAGAATTGAAAAATATTGAAGGGTTAAAGAAAATAACATCAACCTCCTATCAAGGAGGAGGAAATGTTGTTTTAGAGTTTGACGCTGGGTTTAACTCAGTAAAAGCAATGTCTGATACTAGAGAAAAAATTGATTTAGTAAAAAGTAAGCTTCCTAGTGATTCAGAAGAACCAAGGATTTTTGAGGTAAATTTATCCAGGTTCCCAGTTCTTGCCATTGCTATTTCCGGAGATGTAGATTTACGTACACTTGATATTATTGCAAAGAGATTAAAGGAGGATATTGAGACAATATCTGAAGTTTTAGAAGTTAAATCTTTAGGAGAAAATGAAAGAATAATTGAAATAATTGTAAACCCTAGGATTGTTGAAACATACGGATTGACAAATAAGGATGTGATTTCATCAATAGCAAAAGGTAACTTTATGGTAGCTGCTGGAACACTTAGCAACGACAAAGGAAGCTTTAATGTCCAAGTTCCCAGTCTCATTGAAAATAGAAAAGATTTATTAAGTATACCAATAAAATCCGATTCTAATTCTGTAATTACTTTAGGTGACGTTGCTGAAGTTAGAGATACATTTCGCGAAAAAACAGGTTATGCAAGAAATAATGGTGAATCAGCTGTAATTCTTGAAATATCAAAAAGAACTGGCGAAAACATAATTAATGTCATAGAGAAAATAAAAAAACTTGTTCTTCAAGATAATTATATTCCAGACTTTATACGCTTAGACTTTTTTCAAGATGAGTCTGAAAAAATTGTGTCAATGGTCAACGACTTAGAAAATAATGTGATTTTAGCAACTTTAATTGTTTTTTTAGTTATTTATACTTTTATGGGAAAAAAATCATCATTGCTTGTCAGTCTCTCAATTCCTTTTTCTTTTTTAATGTCAATGATTATTTTATCTTTTTTCAATGTTACCATTAATGTAGTAGTATTATTTGCATTGATTTTATCAGTAGGTATTTTAATTGATGGAGCTATCATTGTCGTTGAATATGCAAATAGAAGATCAAACGAAGGTTTAAGTAAAAAAGAAGTCTTTATTATGTCGGCAAAGCAAATGGCAATTCCTGTTATTGCATCAACGTCAACGACACTAGCAGCATTTTTTCCATTGATATTTTGGCCTGGAATAGCTGGAGAATTTATGTTTTTTCTTCCTGTAACTTTACTTGCAGTTTTAATATCATCATTAACAATGGCTTTAGTTTTTATTCCAGTAGTTGGACAAATAATTGGAAATGATAAAGAACTTTCAAAAAATAAAATAAAGAATCTTAATCTACTAGAAGATGGAGATTTATCAAAAATTAAAGGTATTCAAGGAAGGTATCTAAATTTTATGGACTATACACTTGAAAATCCAAAAAAATTAATTTTTCTAACAATTACAATATTAATTTTTATTCAAACTTTGTATTTAAAGTTAGGAAAAGGTTTTGAATTTTTTCCGCCAATTGAACCGGATTATGCCGAGATTATTATTCACGCAAGAGGAAATTTCTCTGCACTAGAAAAGGATAATATTGTTGAAAAAATAGAAAAAGAAGTTTTAAAAAATCAATCTATAAAAAATATTTATTCAAGAAGTGGAATTGTTAAAGGAGATAAAAGAAATGAATCAGAAGACGTAATTGGGTCTATTAAAATTGAATTAGTAGACTGGAAGAAAAGACCCCAATCAAAATATGTTATTGATGAATTAAAGCAATCTACAAAAAAGTTCCCTGGAATATACATAGAATTTATTGAAAAACAAGACGGGCCACCTAAAGATAAAGATGTTGAAATAGAAATTGTAAATAATAATTCAAAAAAACTTTCTAGCGACACTTCAATGCTTTACACATTTTTAAAAAAAAAAAAATGGGTCCAAAATATAGATACAGACCTCAATATTCCTGGAGTAGAATGGGAATTGTCAATTGACAGAGTAAAGGCAGAAAAGCAAGGCGTAGATATAGAAATGGTAAGTAATTCTATTCAAATGTTGACTCATGGTTTAAAAGTGACTGACATTATGCCAATTGATAGTAATGAAGAAATAGATATAGTAATCAGATTTGATAAAGCTTTTAGAACGTTAGATGAATTAGACAAAATATTTATTGAAGGAAAAAATGGTCCAGTTTCATTAAGTTCTTTTATAAAAAGAAGTGCAAAAAAAAAAATAGGTAATATTTCAAGGTACAATTTACAAAGGTCAAAAAATATTAAATTTGATGTTGTTGAAGGAGAGTTACCAAGCAATAAAGTTAATGAGTTAAGACAATGGTTAATAGAAGAAAAGTTATCTTCAAAGGTCATATTTACGGGTCAGGAGGAGGATCAGATTGAGGCAAAAATTTTTTTAACAAAGGCTTTTTTCATAGCAATTTTTTTAATAACCATAATTTTGATAGCAACATTTAACAGTTTTTATTTTTGTTTTATTATTCTTTCCGCAATAATTTTTTCAACAATTGGTGTTATGATAGGTCTTTTAATATCTGGCAAACCCTTTGGTATCATAATGAGTGGTATAGGTGTCATAGCATTAGCAGGCATAGTAGTTAATAACAATATTGTTTTATTGGATACTTACAAAGAACTCAGAAAAAAAGGTGAAGATATTAAAAGTGCTATACTAAGAACAGGTGCTCAAAGATTAAGACCAGTCCTATTAACAACTCTAACTACATTTTTTGGTTTAATACCAATGGCGATAGGTTTAAATATAAACTTTATTGAACTTCAATTAAATTTCAATAGCCCTAGTTCTCAATGGTGGCTTCAACTTTCAAATGCGATTGTGTTTGGAGTTATGTTTTCATTTGTTCTCACTTTAGTGGTTACTCCTTGTCTGATAATGATAGGTGAAAAAAGTAAGTTTTTTAAGTCCTTTTAAAATCATAAATAGCTAAAGGAATACTTAAATAATATGTCGTTATTAGAATAATCATAGCCAACCAAAAGTCAGTTAGAAGTAATGATAGAAAACTTGCCAATAAAATTATAACAAAAGGCAAAAGCTTTTTTTCAAATTTAATACCCTTTAAAGAAAACGTTGGTACATTAGAAATCATTAATATAGAAGGAATAATTAAATAAAACTTTAAGAAATAAGTATTAATAAAAAAATCAACGTTAAATCTAAAATTAAACATCAAAGGGAGAAGTGTAAGTCCAGCTGCTGCTGGGGTTGATATACCAGAAAAAAACTTGATTTTTTTTGAATTGATCTCAGTTTCTTGAGAGGAAATATTAAATCTAGCCAATCTTGAAGTTGAACAAATAGCATAAAAAATTACCATAGCCCACATACCCTGAATAGACATGGCTTCAGACCATAAATAAACAATTATTGCAGGTGTAACTCCAAAACTTATCAAATCTGACAAGGAATCAAGTTCAACACCAAAATTTGAGTTAGACTTTAGTAATCGAGCAATCTTTCCATCAATATTATCAAGAAAAGAAGCAAAGACTACCAAAGATACTGAAATTTGCCATTTATTCTCAATAGCAAACTTAAGAGCTGTCAAACCTAAAGTAAGTGAAATGAATGTAAATAAGTTAGGTATCAAGCTTCTTAAAGATAATTTTTTCATGTCATTAAACTAAGATAAGATTATTTTGATTTTGTTAAATTATAATCTGCTAAAATAGTTTCCCCAGAAATTGAAGTTTGACCCTCTTTCACCAATATATTAAAGTTTTTGGGGAAATAAACATCAACTCTACTTCCAAAACGGATTAGCCCATATCTATGACCCATTTTAACAGATTCGTTTTCAGTCAGGTCGCATTTAATTCTTCTTGCAATAAGTCCAGCAATTTGAACAACATAAATAAAGACTCCTTTTGAAACTTCAATTTTTACGATCATCCTTTCATTGTCCTCACTTGATTTATCTAATGACGCATTTAAGAAAGTCCCTGGAACATACTTTAGCCAAATTACTTTTCCTGATATAGGAATTCTATTTACATGAACATTAAAAATATTCATGAAAATAGAAATCTTATTTAAGTCTAGTTGTTTATTGTCACTCAAATTATCAGGACTTTTTGATTCACCAGCAAACAAAATTTTTCCATCAGCAGGCGAAACAAGTATATTTTTTTTTTCAGGAATAACTCTTTCAGGGTCTCTAAAAAAATAAACGCACCAGAGTGTTAATATGAAACCAACCCAACCTAAAAAATCAGAAATTAAGGATAAAATAAGTGCAACTAAAGCAAATAAAATTATAAAAGGATATCCTGCAGTATTAATAGCAGGTACAAATTTTTTCAAGTCCTCCAATTGATTCAATAAACTTTTAAAACTAGATTGTTTTTTTTCATCCATATTTAATTATTTTTTATGCTTGGTATGTTAAAAACCTGACCTGGAAAAATTAGGTCAGGATTTTCAATTTCATTAATGTTGTTCTTATAAATTTCTGAGTAATACATTCCTCCACCTAGCGTTTTTCTTGCAATTCTCCAAAGACTGTTACCTTTTTTAACTGTAACTTCTTTTTCAAAAATAAAATCAGGATCAATTTTTTCCTCAAAAATTTTTGTTTTTAATATGATTTTTTGTCCTTCAATTTCTGTAGATACCATTAAATTATTATCTGTAAGATTAAAATTTTTTAATTTCATCTTCCATATACCATTTTCATCTGATCGTGAATCTTTAATAAATTTTTTGGATAAAAAAAGTTTTACCAATGAATTTGGTTTAGTTTTTCCAGTCAACATTAAGATATCGTTATCAAGATATTCTGCGATATCAAGAGTTAAACCGAGAATTTTTTCATTATTATTAATAATTTCAATACTACTATTTTTAGAAAATCTAAGAATTTTAGATGTTGATTGATTATTATTTTCTCTCAGTATTATTATATTTTGTTCAGAAAAATATTCATCCTCTCCATCAAAATGTTTTAAATTAAATCTTTTTATTCCCTCAGACAAAGGATTCTCACTAATCCAAACCCAATCGCCATTTGAATCAGAAAAAACAGATGCTAGGGTTTCATTACCATCTAAAATATCAACTTTAATGTTTGGAATTGTTTTCCCTGCAATAACCACATCACCGTTTTTATCTAATCTAACTATATCAAATGTTAGATCAATATTATCGTTATTTAACTCAAACTGATTAGTCTTAATTTTCTCTGTTTTATCTATTTTAGAAACATTTTGATTGTCTAATTGTTTTAAGTTTGAAATAGGGTAAATTAAGTATACAAGAATAGCAGAACTGATAAGTACTGATAACAATAAAAATTCTTTTTTCATTTTAATAATATCTTTAATTTAATAATATAACTAAATTCTTATTTTCCACCATCTTTATTTTTATGAATTTAAATGTAGCAGTTTTTTTAGGATCAAAGTTAGGTAGTGACTCAAAAAATCTTAAAATTGTTGAGGACTTTTCAGAATGGTTTTGTTCAGAAAATTTTAACCTAATTTTTGGTGGAACAGAAACAGGATTAATGCTTGAGCTGGCAAAAAATGTATTCAAGAGAGATTCAAAAATAATAAGTATTTTTAATAAAAGTTTATATGATGAATATCCAAACTCAAAATATTTTTCAGAATTAATTATTACAAAGGATCTCTCCTCAAGAAATGAATTAATAATTAATAAATCAGATGTTTTTATTGCTTTGCCAGGAGGAATTGGGACTTTGAACGAAATTCTTGAAGTTATCAATAAAAATTTGCTAAATGAAATTGATAAAAAAATTTATCTAGTAAATGATAATTTTTTTTGGACACCTCTTGAAGAATTATTTAAAAGTATGAGTGAAAAAAAATTATTAGATCAAAAGAAACTAAAAAAAAACTTTAAAGTATGCAAATTAGAAGAACTAAAGTCTGAGTTTAAAAAAAATTATGCCAAAAATAGAAGTTAAAAACCCAATAGTGGATATTTCTGGTGACGAAATGGCAAATGTTATTTGGGAAAAGATAAAAAAAGAATTAATTTTACCTTTTCTTAATATTAAATTAGTTACTTTTGATCTTGGAATTATTAATAGAGACTTAACCTCTGATAAAATTACTCACGATGCAGCTTATGCAATTAACAAATACAAAACTGGAGTTAAATGTGCAACTATAACACCAGATGATAAAAGAGTAAAAGAATACAAGTTAAAAAAAAAGTACCCCTCTCCAAATGGAACTATAAGAAATATAATTAACGGTACAATTTTTAGAGAACCCATAATTCTTAAAAATATTCCCAAATTTGTAAATCATTGGAATGAATCAGTTGTTATAGCAAGACATGCTTTTGGAGATATATATAAATCAAAAGAGATTAGTATAAACAAAAAAGGGAGATTATTTTTAAGGTTTGAAAGTTTTGATAAAAAACAAATTATTAATGAACATATCTATGATTTTTCATCACCTGGAGTTGGTTTAAGCTATTTTAATATTGATCAATCAATAAAAGAATTTGCTTTGTCATGTTTTAATTTTTCCTTAAACAGAAACATTCCTCTATTTCTTTCAACAAAAAATACTATTCTTCAAAAATATGACGAAAGATTTAAAAAAATTTTTGATGATCTTTATGAAAAAAAATACAAAAAAAAGTTTTTACAGAATAATATCACTTATCAACACAGGTTAATAGATGATATGGTTGCCTGTTTAATGAAATGGAGTGGAGGTTTTTTGTGGGCTTGTAAAAATTATGATGGCGATGTTATGTCTGATCTAGTAGCCCAGGGATATGGGTCCTTAGGACTTATGACATCGGTTTTACTAAGTCCATGTGGTAAAATCCTTGAAACTGAAGCCGCACACGGAACTATAACTAGTCATTATTTACAACACAAAAATGGATTAGATACTTCAACCAACCCTATTGCTTCAATTTTCGCATGGACCAGAGGTTTACTTCACAGATCAAATTTAGACAAAAATAAAAAATTGAAAACATTCGCAGAAAATTTAGAAAAGGTATGTATTGAAACCGTCCAGAGCGGTTTTATGACGAAGGATTTAGCTTTAATGATAGGCCCAGATCAAAAATGGATTAATACAAATCAACTATTTCAAATTTTAAGTAAAAAGTTAAATAAGTTAAGTAATACTTAAAATAAAATTCTTTAATCCCTCAAATTTTTTAGAATATGGAGCGCCACCTTGAGCTAAATCACTCCTTCCTCCACCACCTTTTCCGCCTAAAAATTCTACTATTTTTTTTAATAACTTAACAGCATCGTATTTTTTTTGGATACTTGAAGTAATTGACACTACTAATGAAATTTTATCATTCTTTTTGCAAACTAAAATAATTATACCATCTAAGAAAGTTTTCTTTATTTCATCTGAAAAGTTTTTTAAATCTTTGGGGTTATTAATAGTATTATTAAAATAAATTTGTGGGTTTTTGCCCATAATTTCTTTTTCTGAGAAAATAATTTTACTGGATGCTCCTTTTTTTAATTTATTATAATCAGTCTGAATATTTATTAATTTTTCCTTAATATTATTTTCATTAGATTTAAGAAGCATTTTTATATCCTCAATAAGAGATATTTTTTCGTTAAGATGTTTTTCTACCTCCTCACCTGTAATAGCCTCAATTCTTCTTACTCCTGAAGAAATTGATGAATCCGACAAAATTTTAAAAGCACCTATTTGACCCGTAGCATCAACATGTGTTCCACCGCACAATTCTTTTGATACAAACACATTATTATCATCTGAGTTGAAAGAAATAACTCTTGCTTTTTCCGGATATTTTTCTCCAAATAATGCAATTGCTCCACTTTCAATTGCCTCACGAACAGGTATTAATTCTTCAGTACGACTCAAGTTCGATCTGACTATTTTATTAACTAATAATTCTATTTCATAGATTTGTTTACTAGACAGTGATTTATTGTATGTAAAATCAAATCTTAGTTTTTGGTCACTAACTAATGAACCTTTTTGACTAACATGTTCCCCTAAAATATTTCTCAAAGATTCATGAAGAAGATGAGTAGCAGAGTGATTATTTCTAATTTTTTCTCTTCTATCACTATCAATTGTTAGAATATATCTTTTTCCTTTAACAATGTTTTTTTGTTTCTTTTTTTCAATTTGATGCAGGTAAATTTCTCCATCTGATTTTTTTGTATCTGAAATATTACAAACAAATTCGCCACTTTCGGTTGTGATTTTACCTGAATCTCCAATTTGCCCACCTGATTCTGCGTAAAAAGGTGTTTTGTTGAAAACTAAAAATACATTATTTTCATTATCTAAAACCTCGTCTAAAAAGTTTTCATCACTAATTATGCATTGTAATTCAGATTTAGTTTGAGTTTGTTTATAACCCACAAACTCTGTTTTTTTGACAAGACTTTTAAGTTTAAGAAAAAATTTGTTAGAAGATTTCTCACCACTTCCTGTCCATGAATTTTTTTGTTTTTCCTTATTTTTTTTTACAATCTCTTGATATTGATTCATATCAAGTTTAATGTTTTTTTCAGTTAATATATTTTGAGTTACATCTACTGGAAATCCATATGTATCAAATAACTTAAAAGCAAGATCGGCTGAGAGTTGCTTTGACTTAAGTTTTTTTATTTCTTCATTTAAAATTGACAAACCAATCTGAAGAGTTTCTGAAAATTTAATTTCTTCATTTTTTAGATTTTCCTCTATAAATTTTTGTGACTTTTTCAATTCAAAATAATTTTTTGAATATTTATCAACTACACCTTTAACAAGCTTATTTAGAAAAAGAGACCCTTCCCTTATTTTGTTACTTTGAACAATTGCTCTTCTAATAATTCTTCTTAATACATATCCCCTGCCTTCATTAGATGGAATAATTCCATCAGACATTAACATACAAATTGATTTAATATGGTCAGATATTACTCTAAAGGGAACTGTTGTATTTTCGGTCATTTTAACATCAACAATTTTTTGAATATCAGAAAAAACAAAATCAAATAAATCTGTCTCGTAATTATTATTTTTTTTAGATAGAAGTGCAGTTATTCTTTCCAAACCCATGCCCGTATCAACGCATTTTTTAGATAATTTTTTAAAACCTGATTTATTTTTTTGATATTCCATGAAAACTAAATTCCATATTTCAACATAACGATCACCATCTTGACTTTTTGTTCCTGGGAGTCCTCCATTAAGCTTTTCGCCATTATCAAAAAAAATTTCACTACATGGACCACATGGACCCGTGTCACCCATTGACCAGAAGTTATCTTCGCTTTCAATTGAAATAATTTTATCATTAGAAAAGCCAGAAATTTTTTTCCATATTTTTTGCGAATCAATATCCTCTTTATGATGAGTGATGATTAACCTTTTTTTATCAATGCTTAATTCTTTAGTTAAAAAATTCCAAGCAAAGTAAATAGCCTCTTTTTTAAAGTACTCACCAAATGAAAAGTTTCCCAACATTTCAAAGAAGGTATGATGCCTTGGTGTTTTTCCAACATTTTCTAAATCATTATGTTTACCACCAGCACGCAAGCATTTTTGAATAGAAATAATATTTTTTTTAATTGGGCTTTCTTGACCAGTAAAATAGTTTTTAAATTGTACCATACCTGAGTTTGTAAACAACAGGGTGGGATCATCTCTTGGAATTAAAGATGACGAAGGTACTTCAGTATGATTATGTTTTTTGAAAAATGAACGAAAAGATTTTCTAATATTTTCTGATATGTTATCCGAGTTTTTCATTTATGTGATTATTATAAGAATAATTGCAGTTATTAATCAACTGCGATTTCTTCTTCGACCACATCTATTTTTTCATTTTCTTCATTACCTTTACTTTCTGAACCATAAGATCTTATTTCTTTTTCAATCTTTGATGCAATTTCAGGGTTTTCTTTTAAAAAATTCTTAGCATTTTCTCTGCCTTGTCCAATTCTATCACCATTATAAGAATACCATGCTCCAGATTTCTCAACTAATCCATAGTTTGACGCTAAATCTAAAATTTCTCCTGTCTTTGAAATGCCTTCACCATACATGATATCAAATTCAACAGTTTTAAATGGAGGAGCAAGTTTATTTTTAACAATTTTAACTCTCGTTTGATTTCCAACAACTTCCTCTCTATCTTTAATTGCCCCAATTCTTCTAATATCCATTCTTACTGAAGCATAAAACTTTAATGCATTTCCACCTGTTGTCGTTTCAGGGTTTCCAAACATTACCCCAATTTTTTGTCTGATTTGATTTATAAAGATAACTAAACATTGTGATCTAGAAATGGAACCTGTGAGTTTTCTAAGAGCTTGGCTCATTAATCTAGCATGAAGACCCATATGAGAGTCACCCATGTCACCCTCTATTTCAGCTCTAGGAACTAATGCAGCGACTGAATCCACAACTAGAACATCAATGGCGCTAGAATTGACAAGTGTGTCAGCAATTTCTAAGGCTTGCTCACCGTTGTCAGGCTGAGATATTAACATTTCGTCAGTATTAACTCCAAGTTTTTTTGCATAAATTGGATCTAAGGCGTGTTCTGCGTCAATAAAAGCGCACGTACCTTTATTTTTTTGAGCTTCAGCAATAACGTGCAAAGCTAAAGTTGTTTTTCCTGAACTCTCAGGACCATAAATTTCAACAATTCTACCTTTAGGCAGACCACCGATACCAAGGGCAACATCTAGGCTAAGTGAACCTGAAGAAATTGCATCAATTTCAACAACTTCTCTCTCCCCAAGCCTCATGACCGAGCCTTTGCCATAACTTCTTTCTATTTGACTAATGGTTGATTCTAATGATTTAAGTTTATCCATGATGTTCTATTAATGTTCTATTTTATATTAACATCCTAAAATAACTAATCAACATATATTTTTAATATTCTTTTTCTTTGTAGATTTTCTCAAATTTTTCATGCGTTTCTTGAGCTTCAATAGATAGGGTAGCAATGGGTCTTGCTTTTAATCTAGCAATTGATATTGGCTTGAGAGTTTCTTCACAAAAACCATAAGTTCCGTCATCTATTTTTCTTAATGCTTTATCAATTTTATTAAGAAGTTTTCTTTCTCTATCTCTAGTTCTTAATTCTAAACTTCTTTCCGACTCAATAGAAGCCCTATCTGCACTATCTGGCTTATTAGATGATTCTTCTTTAAGGTGATCTAGTGTATTAGTGGATTCCTGAAGAATGTCTTTTCTCCATGCTAATAACAAGTTTTTAAAATACTCAATTTGTTTTGGATTCATGAATTTTTCTGAATCATTCGGTTCATATATGGGTTTTTTTTTATTTTTCATAAGAATAAAGTGAATTTATGGAATATATTTATATTTGAAAAAAAATGAATCAAGTAAAATTTAAATTTTCTCAAAAGGCAGCTTTTTTAGACAGAGATGGAGTGATAAATATTGATAAAGGTTATGTGAGTAAAATAAAGGATTTTAAATGGATTGAAGGAGCAATTGATGCCTTAAAAATTCTAAAAGAAAATAATTATTTAATAATAATTATTTCAAATCAATCTGGAGTTTCTAGAGGTTTTTTTTCTAAACAAGATGTAAATAATCTTCACAAATGGATAAATGTTCAATTATCAGAACATAACGTACAAATTGATGATTTTTTTTTTGCTACTGAACTTCCAGAAGCGCACATTTCAAAAACAAGAAGGAAACCATCACCAAGAATGATTGACGAGGCAATAAAGAAGTATAATTTAAACCGAGATAATTGTTTTATGATAGGTGACAAAGATATAGATGTTTTAGCAGCAAAAAATGCACAAATAAGAGGTTTTTTATTTGAAGGTGGTAATTTATCCTATAAAATAAAAAAAATTTTAAATATCACTTAAATTAGATCGTAAAGCTATTATATATATCCTAATTTAAATACAACCATGTTAGATAAAGTAAAAAAAAATTTTTATCCAAAGGGAAGAGGAATTGAAGACTCTGCTCTGGAAGACATAAAAAAGTTAATTAGTAAGTTACCTCTAAAAAGAGATCTCTTAATTGAATACTTGCACCTTATTCAAGATAAATACGGTCAAATAAGAAAAAAACACCTCGCTGCATTATCAAAATTACTTAAGATACCACTAGCAGAATCTTTTGAAGTAGCTACTTTTTACGCCCATTTTGACGTAATTGAGGATGAAGATCCGTCAATTCAAGAAGTAACAATAAGAGTTTGCGACAGCCTTACTTGCGAACTTTTTGGCTCAGAAAATTTAATTAAGGAATTAAAGGGCAGCTTAGATGATCAAAAAGTGAGAGTTCTTAGAGCACCATGCATGGGTCTTTGCGATAAAGCGCCTGCATGCGAAGTTGGGCATAAACACGTAAATTTTTCAAATCTTGAAAAAATTCAAGAGGTTATATCAAAAAAACATTTTCACCCTGAAATCATTGAGGGCATAAGTTTAAAAAAATATGTTGACTCAGGAGGTTATGAAATACTTAAAAAATGCTACACCAACGAAATAAGCGTTGATAGTGTTATTAATGAGCTAAATGAATCAGGCCTTAAAGGTATGGGCGGAGCGGGATTTCCTTCTGGCCAAAAATGGAAATTCGTAAGAATGGAGCCTGGACCAAGATTAATGACCATTAATGGTGACGAAGGTGAGCCTGGAACATTTAAGGATAAGCTTTATCTAGAACAAAATATGCATAAATTTTTTGAAGGCATGCTGATAGCAGCTTGGGCAGTTGAAGCAAAAGAAATTTACATTTACATGAGAGATGAATACCCAGGTATACGATTGAAAATGATAGATGAGCTTAAAAAGCTTCGTGAAACCAGTATTATAGGTTCAAATACAAAAATTTATATAAGAAGAGGTGCTGGAGCGTACATTTGTGGTGAAGAATCTGCTATGATAGAATCTATTGAAGGTAAAAGAGGACTTCCCCGACATAAACCTCCATTTGTATCAAAAGTTGGCCTTTTTGGTAAACCGACACTAAATCATAATATAGAAACTGTTTTTTGGGTTCCAGATATCTTAAAAAATGGTCATAAATGGTATAGTAGTCAGGGAAAATCTGGCCATAAAGGTCCACACAGTTACTCCGTTTCTGGAAGAGTAAATAAACCAGGTGTTAAGCTTGCTCCTGCCGGAATAACGATGAATGAACTTCTTAATGATTACTGCGGTGGTATGATTGATGGTCATAAGTTTTTGGGTTATTTACCTGGTGGTGCGAGCGGGGGTATTCTTCCGGCTTCAATGGCAGATATTCCACTTGACTTTGGAACACTAGAAAAACACGGTTGTTTTATTGGTTCAGGAGCCATTGTTGTTTTTTCAGACCAAGATGACGTTAAAAAAGTTGCGTTAAATTTATTAAAATTTTTTAACGATGAAAGTTGCGGACAATGTACTCCATGTAGAGTTGGAACAGAAAAAGCTGTTAAACTTATGGAAAAAGGTAACTGGAATGAAGATCTTCTTAAAGAACTCGTCCAAACAATGGGAGATGCCTCAATATGCGGTTTAGGACAAGCAGCAGGAAACCCAATCACTTGTACTTTAAATTTTTTTAAAGATCATATATAATAAAAGTGTAAAATGACTAAATTTTTTTTAAATGACAAAGAGGTTACTGCTGAAGAAAACGAAACAATTTGGCAAGTAGCAAAAAAAAACGGGTTAACTATTCCACACCTATGTTATTCAGATAAACCCGGATACAGAGCTGATGGAAACTGCAGAGCATGTATGGTTTCTATTGAAGGTGAAAGAGTTTTAGCAGCATCTTGTATTAGGAAGCCCTCTGAAGGTATGAAAGTCTCTACAACTGATGAGAGGTCTGAAAAGTCACGTAAAATGATTCTTGAGTTATTAGTAACAGATCAACCTGAAAAAACAGATTGTCACGATCCTGATTCTCACTTTTGGAAAATTGCCGACGATTTAGAAGTAAAAAAAAGTCGTTTTGATAAAAGAGAATCCAAAATTGTACCGGAATCCGATAACTCTCACGTTGCAATGGCCGTAAATCTTGACGCATGTATTAATTGCAATTTGTGCGTCCGTGCATGTAGAGAAGTTCAAGTTAATGATGTTATTGGAATGGGAAATAGAGGTCACGTCTCTCAAGTAATATTTGATTTTGACGATCCAATGGGTGATTCATCTTGTGTTAGTTGTGGGGAATGCGTTCAAGCATGTCCTACTGGTGCCTTGATGGAATCAAACTTATTGAATGAAAATGGTAAAAAAGTAGTTAATGCTGATAGAAAGGTTGACTCTCTTTGTCCATATTGTGGTGTAGGATGTCAATTAACCTACAATATAAAAGATGAAAAAATTGTATCTGTTGATGGAAGGGAAGGACCAGCGAATCACAATAGACTTTGCGTTAAAGGAAGATTTGGTTTTGATTATGTCCACAACCCAGAGAGAATTACAAAGCCATTAATAAGAAAAAAGGGTATTAAAAAAGACCCTAAAGAAAAACTTGATCCACTGAACCCATTGTCTCATTTTAGGGAAGCAACATGGGAAGAAGCCCTTGATCTTGCTGCAAGCAAATTATCTTCAATAAGAGACGCTAAAGGAGGAGATGACGCACTTGCTGGATTTGGTTGTGCAAAAGGTTCTAATGAAGAAGCCTACTTGTTTCAAAAGTTGATTAGAGTTGGTTTTAGAAATAATAATGTTGATCACTGTACGAGAATGTGTCACGCATCATCTGTAGCCGCACTTATGGAGGCAATTGGTACCGGCGCAGTAACTGCGCCAGTCTCTGAAGTAAAAAATGCTGAGGTTGCAATACTTATCGGTTGTCGTCCAACTCAAAATCATCCTGTTGCTGCAACTTTTATTAAAAATGCTGTTAAAAAAAAATGGACTTAAGTTAATTGTTCTAGATCCAAGAGAACAGGATCTTTCTAGAATTGCAGAAAAAAGCCTTCAATTTAAGCCAGGTGCTGATGTTGCCCTTTTGAATGCAATGCTAAATACAATAATTGAAGAAGGTCTAGTTGATAGACAATATATAGAAAAATATACTGATGGCTACTTAGAACTAAAAAATCATGTTAAAGACTTCACTCCAGAAGAAATGAGTCAAGTATGTGGAATTGATGCTGAAGAAATTAAAGAGACAGCCAGGATATTTGCTAACGCAAAATCTGCCATGATTTTTTGGGGTATGGGAATTTCTCAGCATATTCACGGAACAGACAATTCTAGATGCTTAATATCTTTGGCTCTAACAACTGGTAATGTTGGTAGACCAGGAACAGGGCTGCATCCATTAAGAGGACAAAACAATGTTCAAGGTGCCTCAGATGTAGGTCTGATTCCTATGGTTCTCCCAGACTATTTGCCGATTGCTGATTCTAATAATGTTAAGTTTTTTGAAAAATACTGGAATTGTGAAATTAATCCTAACCCAGGTTTGACAGTTGTTGAAATTATGGAAGCGATCTATGAAAAAAAAATTAAAGGTTTATATATTATGGGTGAAAACCCTGCGATGTCAGATCCTAATGCAAATCATGCAAGGGAAGCTCTTGCAAGGCTTGACTGCTTAGTTGTACAGGATATTTTTCTTACAGAAACCGCTTATTTGGCTGACATAGTTCTCCCTGCATCAGCTTTTCCTGAAAAAACAGGTACTTTTACAAATACAGATAGACGTGTCCAATTGGCTAGAAAAGCGATCAACCCACCTGGAGAGGCTAAACAGGACTTATGGATTATCCAAGAGCTTGCCAATAGAATGGGATTAAATTGGAACTATAAAGGTCCTGACGAAGTGTATGATGAACTAAGTGGTTGTATGGAATCTTTGAAAAATATTTCATGGGAACGCTTAGTCAATGAAGGTGCTGTTACATATCCCTCTGATGGAGAAAACAAACCTGGAAATGAGGTTATTTTTGGTGAGGGTTTTCCAACCAAAAATAAGAAAGGAAAACTTGTACCAGCCAAACTAATTTCTCCAGACGAGGTTCCCGACAAAAACTACCCTCTAGTTTTAACAACAGGAAGATTACTAGAGCACTGGCATACTGGATCAATGACAATGCGGTCAAAAGTTTTAAATACAATAGAGCCCCAGCCTTTTGTTCACTTGTCAAAAAATGAAATGAGAAAAAATAACTTTTCACATGATGAAACAGTCGTACTTTCAACTAGAAGAGGTAAAGTAGAGGTAAAAGTAAGATTTGATAAGATGATACCTGACGGAATGGTATTTATGCCTTTTTGCTTTGAAAATGCACCAGCAAATCTTCTGACAAATCAAGCATTGGATCCTGATGGAAAAATTCCCGAACTTAAATATTGTGCAGCAAAAATTGCAAAGGTGATTGCTTAAATTCTATTGTTCCTTCATGTGATGCTTTTTGTCCACTGGACCTATCAATAAGTTAGATACAAACGCAATTGCAAGTAATGCGGCCATAGCATACATAGTTGTATTGTAAAGTGTTGTTGATGGGTTAATAGTTCCTTCCGGCATATATTGCATTAAATTTGATATTGTTACGGTTTTCTGTTTGACAAGTAATGAGAGTTGGTCAACTGATGCTCCGTATATTTCTTGAAATTTATCAGGAGAAATTTTACTTACTAAGTCCTGAATTGCCGTCTCAACCGAACCTTGCCTTAACTGAGTTATTGCCACTGGTCCAAGTACACCAGCGGTAGACCATGCAGTCAATAATCTACCATGAATACCACCTACATATTTTGTTCCAAAAATGTCTGCCAGATATGCAGGTATTGTAGCAAACCCTCCACCATACATTGTAAAAATTACCATAGAAGCAGCGTAAAATAGAATTAAATATGTGACAGCTGGGTTAACGCTCATAGCTTTTGCTGTAAACGGAATAGACATATATAAAAGAAAACCTAAGGAGAAAAATATAAAGTAAGTTGTTTTTCTACCTATAAAATCTGACATTGACGCCCAAAAAATTCTGCCTACCATATTAAACACACTTATCATTAAAACGTAAGTTCCAGCAAAACCCGCGGTAACTATCACCGGTAGACTTGGAGTAAAGATTTCTATCATCATTGTTTTAGCTACACCTATTACTCCAATACCAGCTGTAACATTAAAGCAAAGAACAACCCATAGAAAATAAAATTGAGGTGTTTTAAGTGCTTGGTCAATATGAACATTATTTTTTGTGATTAATCTTGTTTTTTTTGAATCTTTTGGTGGAGTCCAACCTTTTGGAGCCCATCCATCAGGTGGAACCCTGTATGAAAAAGCTGCGATGGTCATTATAATAAAGTAAACAATACCAAGAAATAAAAAAGTCTGAGCAGCCCCACTTGAACCAGTTCCAACAATATATACGCCGGGATCACCTGGAACAATCATCTTAGCAATATCATTCATAGTTACAACAACAACCTCCGTAAGATTCCCGGATATCTCAACAAATCTCCTACCACTCTCAGTTATAAGGCTAACTGAATCTTCCGAACCTAAATATTCTGGAGCCTTATAAAATTTAGCAAGTAGACGGTCTATTGATAGTTTTGCTATCATTGCTCCACCACCAAAGCCCATAATAGCCATACCGGTTGCCATACCTCTTCTATCTGGAAACCACCTTATAAGAGTTGATACTGGTGAAACATATCCCAATCCTAAACCAATCCCTCCTATTACCCCATAACCTAAATAAAGGAGATACAATCCTAATTTTAAAACTATTGGTTCTGAACTTATCATTGGCAGAGACATGGCGATTTCAACACCCTGTTCATGAAGAAATATACCAAGAGAACCTATTATGAATCCTCCACCCCAACAACAAGCAGAAACAAAACCAACCATTCTCGGTCCAACTTCTTCTAACCATTTACCAGCATATGCCGCCGCTAACCCTAATGAAACAATTGCAACTGAAAAAATCCAAACAACTTGACCCAAACTCCAATCATCACCTGATGAAGTTACAACGCCAAGAATCTTTACCAACGCAGGGTTAAACATGCTCCATGCATAAACAGAGCCTATGCATAGATGAATTGCTATTGAAGCAGGTGGAACCAACCATCTATTGAAATTTGGTTTCGCAATAATATTTTTTTTATGAAGAGTATTGTAAAAACTCATTAATTGGTTCCTCCTAATTTATTAAATATACCTTCAGCTTTATTTAAATCGTCTAAATTATTGACATTAAAAAAGGGATCATATCCAATAAAAGGAAAATTGACTACCCTAGTTTTGATTTTTTTTGAAAAAAGATCAATTTTTCTTCCGCCCTCAATCAAAAATTTCTCTAATAATTTCAAGTTATCAGTATGCCACATAGAAAAAACTGGATGAAGTCTACCTTTACATTCAGCCATTACTATTTTCTCATCTCTTAATTTTTCAAAAAAGCATTGAACCAAATTTTCAGGAAAAAAAGGAGAATCAACTGGAAAAATTACTAACCAGTTATCAAAAGAATTCTGATTTTTTTTTAACCATTTGAGACCACTTAAAACACCTACAAGTGGTCCTAAATTTCCTGAAAAACAATCGGGTATTATTTCAATTTTTTTATCATAAAATTTTTGATTTGAATTAATAGCTAAGTAATCAACCTGTGACTCAGCTCTTTCAACAACTAGACTTATTAATGATTTATTTGAAATTAATTTTTTAGACTTATCACTCCCCATTCGTCTTGATAGTCCTCCGTTTAAAATTAAACCAAATAATTTTTTATTAGGATCTTTCAACTCTTTCCTCTCCTGACAGTATTACAAATTTTTTACCTTTTGCTCTTCCAATTAATGTTAGATTAGCTTGTCTTGCTAGCTCAACCCCCCATGCTGTAAAACCTGATCTTGAAATAATAACAGGAATTTTCATGTTGACAGACTTAATTACCATTTCACTTGTTAATCTACCCGTGGTGTAGAAGATTTTATCTAAGGATGATATTTTTTTTGACATCATATAACCTGCAATTTTATCAATAGCATTATGTCTTCCAACATCTTCCATGTAAATTAAAGGTTTGTTTCTTTTACAGAGTACGCAACCATGAATTGCTCCAGCCTTTAAATAAAGGCTTGGAGTTAGGTTAATAGCCTTAGATAACTGATAGATCCAGGAAACCTTAATAATTGATTTGTTAGTAAATTTAATTTTTTTAAAGTTTTCCATCAGATCACCAAAAATTGTACCTTGCGCACAACCTGATGTAATAATTTTTTTTTTTAATTTTTCTTGATAACTCGTTTTTTTTTTAGTTCTAACAACAACAACATTTAAATCATTATCATAGTCAATTCTTTCAATTTTAGTTCTTTTGGTTATCATGTTTTGGTTTAGTAAATAACCTACTGCTAGATATTCAGGATAATCACTTACTGTCATCATTGTCACTATTTCTTGATCATTTAAATATAAAGTTAGAGGCTTTTCCTCAATTACATCTAATTTTTTTTTTCTAAACTCTTCATTGATACCAAAAATTTTTCTAGTAAGATTATCATTATTGGGGTTAGGTTTTATTTTCATGTTTTTTTAAAAAATCCTTAAACTCATTTATTAATTCGTTCTTTAATACTAAGATAATTAATAAATATTTATTATGATAGATAAATTTGGAAGAAAAGTTAATTATTTAAGACTATCCGTAACTGATAGATGCGACTTACGATGCAATTATTGTATGCCAAAAAAAAATACATTTCTTTACCCCAAATCAGAAATTTTATCATTGAATGATCTAAAAAGAATTACAAGGATATTAATAAGTTTAGGAATAAAAAAAATTAGAGTAACTGGTGGTGAACCGCTTATAAGAAAGGACATAGGTGAATTTCTTGAATACATCTGTTCGCTTAAACAAAAAGGATTAGAAGAGGTTCTTATAACAACAAATGGAACACAACTAAAAAAATATGCAAAAAAAATTTCTGACCTAGGTATTAAAAAAATAAATATTTCTCTTGATTCTCTGAATTCAAAGAAATTTAAATTCCTTACTAATGGTGGAAATTTAACGGAGGTTTTAAATGGAATTTATGAAGCAAAGAAAAATAAATTGGATGTGAAAATAAATACAGTTCTTTTGAAAGATTTTAATGAAAATGAAATATTAAAAATGGTAAAATGGTGTGCTGACAACAACTTTAAGCAAACCTTTATAGAAGTAATGCCTGTTGGCAAACTTAATTTACAAAGATCTAATCAGTTTTTACCAGTTTCTTTTGCAAAAGAAAAAATAAAAAAAGAGTTTGGCCTTGACCCAATTTTTTTTAAATCAAATGGTCCTTCAAGGTACTTCAAAACAAATAAACTCTCAAATATTATAGGTTTCATTTCACCACTAACAGATAATTTTTGCTCAACATGTAATAGGATAAGAGTTACAAGTAACGGCGTTCTTTATCCATGTCTTGGTGATAACGGGTCTACTAATTTAGTGGATTTACTAAAATTTGACGATAATGATATATCCAAAAAATTAAAAAATGTTATATTTAACAAACCAGAAAAACATTTATTCTCAATCAATGACAAAACATATATTAATAATAGATATATGAATACAACAGGTGGTTGATGGAATTTAGGAAAATTGGTTTCGTGGCATCGCAAAAACCTGAAGCTATTGAAGCTTTAAAAAAACTAAAAAAACTTTATAAAAATGTTCCACCCGATAAAGCTGATATTATTGTCGCTTTGGGAGGTGATGGGACAATTCTCAAGTGTCTGCACGACTATTTGAGTAAAAAAATACCTATTTATGGAATGAACAGAGGCTTTGTTGGTTTTTTGATGAATCAATATGCAGAAAATAATCTTGAAAAAAGGTTATCGGAAGCAATTCCTTACAAACTCTATCCATTAAAAATTAAAAGTTTTGACGTAAAAGGAAAAATAAAAGAAGGTTTAGCATTTAATGATGTTTCAATGATTAGAAACAGTCCAAGAATTGCAAAAATTAAAGTTAAAGTAAATAATAAGACTAGAATTGCTGACTTTTTAGGAGACGGCTGTCTTATTTCTACTCCAGCAGGAAGTTCTGCTTACAACTTATCTCTCAGAGGTCCTGTAATACCAGTCGGTACTGATGTTTTAGCATTAACACCCATAAGTCCATATAGACCAAGAAGATGGAGAGGTGCACTTTTGAATAATAATGCAAAGATTACACTTCTATCTCTTGATTACAAAACTAGGCCAGTCAGAGCTGAAGCGGATTTCATGGAGTTTAAAGATATAACAAAACTTGAAATTGAATTAGAAAAGGAAAAATTCATGAATGTCCTTTTTGATCCTGGCCACGATATGGAAGAAAGAATTATAACTGAACAATTTAATAATTAAACTAATGAACTTTAATACACTACTTTCAAAGTTAATTTCCTTCAAAACAATAAGTATGACAAGTAACAAAGAACTTATGTTTTTTATTAGGGATTATTTATCAAAATCAAATATTAAATGTAAATTATTGGAAGGGTCTAGAGGACAGTTCAATTTATATTCTAGGATAGGGCCCAATGAAGACGGTGGAATCCTGCTCTCTGGTCATACTGATGTTGTTCCTACGGAGGGTCAGAATTGGAATAGTGATCCTTTTAAACTAATAAGTAAAAAAAATAGATTCTATGGTAGAGGTACATGTGATATGAAAAGTTTCATAGCTGTATCATTGGATTTAGTTTCAAAAATTAATACTAAAAATCTTAAAAAACCAATTCACCTAATTTTTTCTTATGACGAGGAAATAGGGTGTGTAGGTATTCAAAAAATTGTACCTTTTATAAAAAAATTAAGGCCTAAACCGACTTATTGTATTGTTGGAGAACCTACAGAAATGAAAGTAGTCAATGAACACAAAGGAAAAAAAAATTTTTTAGTTCAATTCAATGGAGTAGAAGCGCACTCTTCTTTAATACATAATGGAGTTAATACGATAAATTTTTGCTCGGAATTCATTGAGTTTTTGAAAGATTTGCAAAAAAAAATATCTATTTCTTCAAAAAACAATAAATATAACCCTCCTTACTCAACAATTAATATCGGTTTAATTAAAGGAGGCGTAGCTTTAAATATTATTCCAAAATATTGTGAAATTGAGTTTGAAATAAGAGATACACCCGAAATAAATTCAGAAAAAATTTTAAAACAGATTAAGAATTTCTTAAAATCATTGGAATCAAAGATGAAAAAAATTAACAATAAATGTTCTATTAACTTCAAAAATACAAATGATTTTCCTCCATTAAAAACAGAAGAAAAAAAAAGAATTATTCAAATGGCTCTTCAAAAATTAAAATCTAATTCAATAAATACAGTCAGCTTTGGAACAGAGGCAGGAGTATTTAATAAATTAGGGATTGAGACTATAGTCTGTGGGCCCGGAAATATTGAACAAGCACATAAACCGAACGAATTTATAGAGGAAGCACAAATTATTAAGTGTCAAAGTTTCCTTAAAAATATAGTTGATTATCTCTACTGATCTATTTTTGGAAAAAAATGTTACTTAGTGATTTAGAGTTTAAAATTCCTGATGACCTGATAGCTACTCGACCTGCTAAACCTCGTGATGAGTCAAAACTAGTTATTGTAGAAGATGAATTTAGAATAATAAAATTTAAACAAATAATAAATATAATTCAACCTAATGATGCCATTGTTTTTAACGACACTAAAGTTATTAATAGTTTTTTAAATGGAATTATAAAAAAAAGAAAAGTTTCAGTTAATTTAAATAAAACAATTGATCAAAACAAAGAGATTTGGAATGTTTTTATCAAATCAAATAATAAACCAAAAATTAATGATAAAATAATTTTTGATAAAGAATTTTTTGCTTTAATCATAGATGAAAAGTTTGATGAAAATTATAAATCTTTTTTAATTAAGTTTAATTTAAAGACGAAGGATCTTAAAAAAAAATTAAATGATTTTGGAAAAATTCCTCTTCCACCTTATATCAATAAAAAAAGGCCAATTGATGAAAATGATCTCCAAGATTATCAAACAATTTTTGCAAAGAAGGATGGTGCCGTTGCGTCCCCAACAGCTAGTTTACATTTTACCAATAAATTAATAAAAGATTTAAAAATCAAAAAAGTTAATTTTATCAACATAACACTTCATGTAAATGGAGGAACTTTTCTTCCAATTAAAACTGAAAGCGTTGAAGATCACCAAATGCATAGTGAATTTGGTGAAATTACAAAAGATTCTGCAAACAGAATTAATAAAGTAAAAGAAAATGGGGGAAGAATAATTGCTGTTGGCACAACAGTACTAAGAATTTTAGAATCTTCAAAAGACACAAATGGACAAATTCTTCCTTTCAAGGGTGAAACAAAAATTTTTCTTAAGCCTGGTTCTTTAATTAACACAGTTGATGGAATTATCACAAATTTTCACACACCCAGGTCAAGCTTACTTCTTTTAGTTTTTGCTCTCTTAGGAAAAAAAAAAACTTTGAAACTATATAACTATGCAATAAAAAATAGATTGAGATTTTTCTCATATGGAGATGCTTGTCTTATATGGAATAAATATGAAAAACTTTAGTTTCAAAGTTGAACATAATGATAATACAGCAAGAGCTGGTCTTATTAAAACAAAACATGGCACAATAAAAACGCCAGTTTTTATGCCTGTTGGAACCTCTGCAACAGTTAAAGCTATTTTTCCAAAAGACTTACTTGACCTTAACATCGAAATTATTTTAGCAAACACTTACCATTTAATGTTAAGACCTGGAGAAAATTTAATAAGAAAAATTGGTGGTTTACACACTTTTATGAATTGGAAGAAACCAATCCTTACTGATTCAGGTGGATTTCAAATCTGGTCCCTTTCTAAATTAAGAAAAATTGAAGATGATGGCATTCATTTTACATCTCATCTAGACGGAAATACTTACAAACTAACTCCAGAAAAATCAATTTTAATTCAAGAAAAACTTAATTCAACAATATCAATGGTATTGGATGAATGTACAGAATATCCAGCGTCGTATAAAAGGTCAAAAGATTCAATGAATTTAAGTATAGAATGGGCTAAAAGATGTAAAAAAAAATTCAATAAAAGAGATGGGTACGGACTTTTTGGTATTATTCAGGGGGGAATGTACAATGATTTAAGAAAATCTTGTTATAACAAATTGGAGAAAATTGATTTTGATGGTTATGCCCTAGGAGGACTGTCTGTCGGTGAATCACACAAAGAAATGATTAATATAGTTGAGAGTACGGTGAAAATAATTAATATTGATAAACCAAGATACTTAATGGGGGTTGGTCGACCAGTTGATATATTTGAGTCTGTTGAAAGAGGTATTGATATGTTTGATTGTGTAATTCCAACTAGATTTGGTAGGAATGGAAGAGCGTTTGTAAAAGATGGTGAAATAAATTTAAGAAATGCAAAATTTGCTAAAGACCAAGATCCGCTTGATCGTTCCAGTGATTCTAAAGTATCCAGAGAGTTTTCTAGAGCATATCTTCACCATTTGACAAAAAGCAACGAAATATTATCATCAATGATTCTTAGTTTGCATAATATTGCATTCTATAAAAAAATGATGGTGGAAATTAGAGATTCAATAATAAAAAAAAAATTTAAAGAACTTAAAAAAAAATATTTGAAGCATCATGGGAAGTATAAAAAAAACTAAGTATCTTGGTATCAAGAAAAATTCTAAAGAAGACACTAATCCTGACGACTTCTGTTTAGACGGAGTTGAAAACCCTCATTCAGATAAAGATTATGTAATACGATTTTCTTCACCAGAATTTACAAGTATATGTCCAATTACGTCTCAGCCAGATTTTGGCTGCGTTATAGTTGATTATGTACCTTCAAAATTAATATTAGAAAGCAAATCATTCAAATTATTCTTATTTTCCTTTAGAAACTATGGTGGGTTTCATGAGGATTGTACCCTAAAAATTGCAAAAAAAATTGAAAAATTTATTAAACCAAAATGGATACGAGTTAGTAGTTTTTGGAATCCTAGAGGAGGTATTCCTATAGATATATTCTATCAATCAGGAAAAAAACCTTTAGATTTACACGTTGAAGATAATAAAATTTACCCGTATACAGGAAGATAGTTTAATCCCCTAAATAAATACAACCACCAATCCTCGGTCTTATAATCTCTATACTTTCAAGATTAACAACTTTTTTACTTATTCTTTCCCAAAACCATTTTGCTAAATTTTCACTGGTAGGTTTCTCTAAACCTTTAATATCATTAAGTGTTTTATGATCAACTTTTTTTAATAAAGGTTTAACTATCTCATCAATTTCATCATAATTGAGAACCCAATTGTTAGTTTCATCTAAATTACCAGAAATCTTAATAATCATTTCGTAACTATGTCCGTGAACCTCAGTATATTTATGGTTTTTTTTAAAATTGGTCATAAAATGTGCAGCATCAAAGTAATACTTTTTATAAATGATCATAACTAACTAATACCCAAAGATTTATGAATCTGAAAACTAGGAAACCATGGCTTGTGAGACTTACAATAATTAATTGTTTTTAAAATATTGGTTTGATTCTTTTCTTCATCTTTTGGTTGGAGAAAAAAATATTTAAAATCTAAATTTTTAATTTTTTTTAAATCAAATTTATGTTGAGGATATACAACTTTAAGCTCATCGCCTTTCTTTAAGTTCCATTCAGCGTCCTCTTTTGGACTAACAGTCACCCAATCAAATTTTAAATTGGTATTGATGGTTCCATTAGTTTCAATTGCAACAAAAAAATTTTCTTTTTTTAATCTTTTAACGAGTAAATCATCTACTTGAAGTAGTGGTTCTCCTCCGGTTAAGACTATAAATTTTTCTTCAGAAGTATAAGTATAATGCCATATCTTTTTTATAGAAGAAATCAGTTTTTCTAAATTATACCTACCTCCATTTTTTCCATCAATACCCAGAAAGTCTGTGTCACAAAAATTACAAATTGATTTGTTTTTGTCTTTTTTTCTCCCATTCCATAAATTGCAGCCGGTAAATCTTAAAAACAATGCTTCTTTACCCGAGAAAAAGCCCTCCCCCTGAATTGATTTAAATATTTCTTTAATTCTATACATCATATACCAAAGGATCTTTAATTTTTGCTTCTTCAAAGCCTTTTTTTCTTAACAAGCATGAATCACAGAGTCCACAACTTTTTGAATTTTTTGGATTATAACAACTTGATGTTTTTGAAAAATCAACACTATTTTTTTTCCCTACCAATACAATTTCACGCTTACTCAAGTTAATTAATGGGGTCTTAATTTTAAAACTCCTTCCCTCAAGCCCTTTTTTTGTACAGTTATTTATAATTTTCTCAAAAGAAACTATAAATTCCTTTCTACAATCAGGATATCCTGAATAATCTACTGAGTTAACCCCTAAATAAATATAATCAATGTCAAGCGACTCTGCATAACCTGCAGCAATAGACAAAAAAACTAGGTTTCTTCCTGCAACGTAAGTTACAGGAATCGTTGAAGGAATTGAAGCAACATCTTTATTTTCCGGAACTTTAATATCATCCGTAAGGGCAGATCCACCATACAAATCTATATTAAAAATTTTATGGGATTGAACATTATTTTTTTTTGCTTGCCATTTAGCAAAATCAAGCTCTTTTGCATGCCGTTGTTTGTAATTAAAAGAAATTGCATGAATTTCATATTTCAATTGATTACACATAGATAACACAACTGAAGAATCTAATCCTCCACTTAGTAATATAACACATTTTTTTTTTCTTTTTTTCATTTTAAAATATAATTATTAACATAAAAACAAATGAGCAAGCTTAAAAAAAAAATTAGAAAAAAAATCTTTGATATTGGTTTTGATTCAGTAGGCTTTTCAAAACCTATTGTAGACTTAAAAACATCAAAAAAATTAAAAGATTTTCTTGATAAAAATCACCACGGTGAAATGAAATGGCTAGAAAGACATTACGAGAAAAAAAAAAATCCAAAAAAAGTTTGGGAAGAAGTTAAAACTATTATGGTAGTTGGCTTAAATTATGCCCCTCAGGAGAACCCACTTAAGATAAATGACTTAAAAGAAAAAGCAAATATAAGCGTATATGCAAAAAATAAAGATTATCATCTTATAATAAAAAATAAATTAAAAGAATTTAAAAATTGGTTTAATAAAGAGTTTAATCTTGATTGTAAAATTTTTGTGGACACAGCTCCAGTCATGGAAAAATATTTTGCAAAAAAAACTGGTGTTGGGTGGCAGGGTAAGCATACAAATATAGTTTCAAAAAGATTTGGTTCATGGTTATTTTTATCAGAAATTTTTTTATCCATAGATATTGATCATGATAAACCCTCAAGGGATAACTGCGGCTCATGCAATGATTGTATAACAATTTGTCCAACAAATGCCTTATATGAAAACTCTAAAATTGATGCAAGAAAATGTATTTCATATTTAACAATTGAATACAAAGGACCTATACCTATTAGTCTAAGAGAAAAAATAGGTAATAAAGTTTATGGCTGTGATGATTGCTTATCCATATGTCCATGGAATAAGTTTTCAGAACCTACGAAAAATAAAAATTTTTTAGCACTTGAAAAAGAAAAAGATCTTAAGTTTTTTTTAAATTTTAACGAAAATATTTTTAAAAAATACTTTTATCAATCACCAATTCTCAGGATTGGTTGGATTTCCTTTATAAGAAATATTTTAATAGCGTCAGGAAATAGTAAAATTCAAAGCTTAAGTTCTAGTGTTACAAAATACGTAACACATCAAGAACCGCTATTAAGAGGAACAGCCGTTTGGTCACTAAACAAATTACACAATTTTAAAAAAACAAAGCTTTATCAAAAAATTAAAACAACAGAAAAAAATGAATATGTGAAATTTGAACTAAGTTGCCTTGATTAATTTTTCAAGACTTAACTGCATATTTTCCATTATGCCCTCATCTGATGAAGAGTGACCAGCTGTATTGACTATTGTAAGTTTTGAACTCGTCCACTTTTGGCTCAAATTATAAGCGTTTACTGGAGGACATATTAAGTCATATCTCCCCTGAATAATATAGCCAGGTATATTCTTAAGTTTAGATGCATTATTTAAAATTTCATTATCATCCATAAAAAAATTATTTTTAATATAATGAAGTTCCATAAAAGGGGAATTAGGCAGACCAATTCTTTCTTCAATTTTTTTTTTTTCTTCAAACATTGAATTATCAGGGTTTATTTGAGAAAGAATTCTTTCATAATCATGCCAAATCCAAGAATGTATCTTTGAGTTTTTTACACATATTTCCTCGTAATATTTTGAAATTAGATCTTTAGCATAATTTGCATTACTTGAAAAACTTTCAAAAAGTTTAGGTGCAAAAATTTTGGGACCTTCAATAAATGCCCAATCAATTTCGTTCATAGTTCCCAAAAAAACTGAACGTAGAAGAATTGCTGATATGTTTTTTGGATATTTAAGAGCGTATTTTAAAGCTAATGTTGCACCCCAGGATCCACCAATTATCAAAAATTTTTTTAGTTTTAAAAAATCTCTTATTTTTTCAATATCCTCAACTAAGTTTGCCGTGTTATTTCCACTGAGTGATCTATATGGCGTACTTTTACCGCATCCTCTTTGATCAAAAATGACAGATTTAAAAATTTCAGGGTTAAATAATGAATGATGTTCACTTCTACAGTGGCCTCCTGGTCCCCCATGAACAAAAAAAACAGGTATACCGTCTTTTTTTCCGCTTACTTCGAAATATATTTTGTTGTCTTTATCCACATCTAGTGTATACATTTCGGGTAAAGACATGTGTTTAAAGAGTTTACTTTTCATCTAAAAATACTATTAATTAAATATGGAAAAATTTGAAAATCTTAATGAACTAATAATATCATTACTTCTATGGATAACAAGTAATACAGATTATATAAATCCAAAAAAAATACCTGAAATTAAGTTTCTAGAACAAAATGAACTTTCTCAACTCGCTTGCAAAAATAATTGTGAAATTTTAGCCTATACTCCTGTTGAGCCAAAATACACAGTTTACTTGTCAAAAAAATTAAAGCCTCTCACAGATGTTTGTCATAGAGGTATCTTACTACATGAAATAATTCATGTTCTTCAGGATGATCAGAGTTTTTTTGCAGATTATGACGATAGGACAAAAAAACATCTAAGAGAAATGAATGCACTGGTAAATCACAATATATATTTGAGTCAATACGGTAAAAAAATTTTATACAGTAATGGTTTTGCGGCAAAATTTAAAACTAATTCAAAAAATAATTTATACTGCTAATTTTTTAAATGATAAATTAATTCATCATAACCAATATAGCCAAAAAATAACTTATTATTAACTATAAAAGCTGGAGTTCCTCTTAAGGATAACTTTTCTGCTAGGTTACGATCATCTAGCAATTGTTTTTTTATATATTCACTATTCAAATTATTTTTTAGTTTTTCGTAATCATAACCTAGATCATCAAGAATATTTTTTAGCTGAGCTTTATCAATTGGTCCTTTTTTACTCATAATTAAATCATGAAACTTATTAAACTTTTTATTACTTTCCTTGGCAATAACCACAGATATTTCTGCTAATTTTTTTGAATTTTCTGAAAGAATTGGAAAATTTTTGTATATTACTTTTACATTCTTATTATTTTGTTTAATTTTTAAAATATCTTGGTGTGCTTTTTTACAATAGGAACAATTATAATCAAAGAACTCAATTATTACGTTTTCGCTTTTTAAATTTCCACTGTACATACCATTACTGGAATCAAAGATTTTTTTTTTATTTTCTAAAATAATTTGATTGTTAAGTTTTTTTTTTTCAGCAATTTGTTTTTTTTCAAAATTTTCTAACGACTGTAAAATTATCTCTGGGTTATTGAGCAAAAAATTTTTAATTTTTTCATCAATATTTTTTGAAACAACATTTAGATTAAAAAATAAGACTAAAATAAAAATAAAATGGTTCATTATAACATATATTTTTTAAATTGGTGCGAGCGGTGGGACTTGAACCCACAAGGGTGTTACCACCCGCAGGATTTTAAGTCCTGTCTGTTTACCAATTTCAGCACGCTCGCAATATTTAATATTTTGATTTTTTTTCATGAATGTACAAATGTTTTTAAGAATCTACTAAATAAATTTTCTAAGTAAAGTAATCATTTAAAAAGCTTTTTTATATTTTCACTTATAATTTCTTTAGTAATTTTTTCTGCATTATTTTTTATCCAAATATCAATTAATTTTTTAGTTTCGTTGGAATTATTACTAAATTTTTCATTATTTTTTAATTTTTTTCCATCAGATTTTTTAGGTGATACTGCATTTTTTACTTGGTCTAAAATTTTTTTGTTATCGTTCATAGTTTAGGCCCATTTCAATTCTTTTATCAACATCACTTATTAATTTATCAAGATCACCGATATTTTGTTTTGAAGGAATTTTTTCTATTTTTTTACTAATATCATCTTTTAATCTTTTGTAAATATGTTCATTTTTTGTTTCTACCAACTCTTTAAAATTCTTTCCTGTCAGCTTAGAAATGGATTCAGCAACTAATTCAGTTTTTTTTACATACATATTTACGTCTATCAACTCTTGGCGATAAAGTTCTCTCAAAGCTACTAATTTTTTTTCTGCATTCTCAAAAAAATCTTTATACTCACCATAGTCAGTTAATGTTGTTCCTTTAGAAACAATAATTTCTTTTTTAATATTTTTTTTTTTTGCAAGAAAAAATAAGATTACTATAAAAATGAAAGCAAATGGTATAATTTGGAACGTAATATTTGACATATAATAATAAAAACTATTACATTACTTTAACATAATTATAAGATATTTTTTAATGAACAATCAAAAAAAAGTAGAAGAAATACTTTACTCTATTCAAGAACTGATTTTAGAAGCACAAAACGAAGAAAGATTAGAACGTTTAGAAACAAATGAGATAATAGAGCTCAATAAAATTAATCAATCCAGTACAGAAAATCCATTAAAAAAACAAGATTTTAATGAGCTAACCCTCAATAAAACAATAAAAAAAAAAGATGTAGTTTTACCAAAAAATAATTCTCATTCAAAAAATAGTTGGAGGGATTTGAATTTTGAGAACTGTCAAAAGAAATCTCAAAATTTGCCGTCTAATGAAATTAATAAAGAAAACTTAGAAAATGATTTAGAAAAAATGTTCAAAGAGTCATTGAATTTTTGGATTAAAAAGGAATTACCGGATTTAATAAAAGAAGAAACTGCTCTTCACACAAAAAAAATATTGTTGGAAAAACTAAAATAACCTTGGGTTTCCATTATTTTTCTCAAGATAGCTAATTAATAAATCACAAACCTCTTTTACCCTCTTGGAAGTCTCTCCTATTATAACTAAAGAAACTCCAAAAGTGTTTTTCTTAAAATAGGGGTAACTTCCAATCTCAAGGTCACTATATTTTTTTTGTACATCTGCAAGATATTCTCCAATTATACCTTCTGACAAAGTAGTTGTAATAATTTTTTTTATGAATTTTTTTTTATTTTTTTTAAATTTTTTTAATATATCCTTAAACATTACCTCCAATATTTTAGGAACACCTGGAAAAACAAAAACATTTTCTATAAAAAAACCTGGAGCAATACTGACTGGGTTGTCAATTAATTTAGCTCTTGAGGGAACATATGCCATTTTTAATCTAGCATTAGTTAACAAGTCATCGGAATAGTGTTTTTCCAGTCTTTTTTTTGCTTCTTTGTTTAAAGTTAGCAAGTCACCAAAAGCAATTGCAATTGCATTTGACGTTTTATCATCATGAGTTGGGCCAATTCCACCAGTAGTAAAAACAAAGTCAAATTTTTGTCTAAACAAATTAACTTTTTCTGAAATAATTTTTTCAATATCAGGTATTGTTACTATTTCTTTACAAACCAAACCAATATTATGAAGTTCGGTGCAAATCAAGTGTGAATTGGTATCTAATGTTTTTCCGGACAAAATTTCATTTCCTATAATTATAATACCAAAAGTTTTTCTGTTTGATTTCATTTTTTTTTTCTATTAGTTTTAATTTTTTTACTATACATTATTCTTTTTCTATGACCAATAACATCAAAATACATAATCAGCTAGAATTTAAAAGTATGAGGGAGGTAGGTGCTTTGGCTGCGGGATGTTTAGATTATATTACTGATTATATAAAACCAGGAATTTCAACATTAGAAATTGATGAAATTTGTCATATTTATCAGATTGAAAGAGGAGCAGTACCAGCACCTCTTAATTATAAAGGATTTCCAAAGTCTGTATGTACCTCTGTGAATCATGTTGTTTGTCACGGTATACCAGGAAATAAAGTCTTAGAAGAAGGAGATATATTGAATATTGATGTTACGCCAAAACTTAATGGTTGGCATGGGGATACAAGTAGAATGTTTTATGTTGGAAATGTAAAAATTAAAGCTCAAAAACTTGTTGAAACAACATTTGAAGCAATGATGAGAGGAATAGAACAAGTAAAGCCAGGTAATACAACTGGTGATATTGGTTATGCGATACAATCATTTGCAGAAAAAAAGAATTATTCAGTTGTAAGAGATTTTTGTGGGCATGGTCTTGGCAAAGTATTTCACGATCAACCAAGTATTCTTCATTTTGGTAAACAAGGAGAAGGTGTTAAGCTAGAAGAAGGTATGTTTTTTACAGTTGAACCCATGATAAACATAGGTGGATACAAAGTTAAGATTTTAAGTGATGGGTGGACTGCTGTAACTTGCGATAAATCTTTATCTGCTCAATTTGAACATTCTGTAGGAGTTACAAAAAATGGTTATGAAATATTTACCCTTTCAAAAAAAAATTACTCATTCCCACCATACTAAAAAAAATGATACCTAGATACTCAAGAAAAGAAATATCAAAAATTTGGGAACCTAAAAATAAATTTAAAATCTGGTTAAAAATTGAAATTCTAATTTGTGAAGCTCTAAATAAATTAGGAAAAGTTCCAGAAAAATCACTTAAAGTAATCAAAAAAAAAGCCAAATTTGATGAGAATAGAATAGATGAAATTGAACAAGAGATAAAACATGACGTCATTGCATTTTTAACTAATCTGTCAGAAAATATTGGTGACGACTCAAGGTTTATTCATAAAGGAGTTACTTCTTCAGATATTTTAGATACCGCATTATCTATCCAACTAAAGGAATCCTGTTTAATAATAAAGAAAGAATTAGAAAAATTATTAAAAGTTTTAAAGGAAAAGGCTCTTAGATATAAAAAAACACCATGTATTGGAAGGAGTCATGGAATATATGCTGAACCAACAACATTTGGACTCAAAATGCTAGGCAAGTATTTTGAATTTAAACGTTCATATGAAAGATTTTTGGAAGCTGAAAAGAATATTTCAGTCTGTGCAATATCTGGAGCAGTTGGTACCTTCGCAAATATTGATCCTTTTGTACAAGATTATGTTGCCACAAAATTAAAAATTCGCTCAGAAGAAGTTTCTACGCAGATCATACCGAGGGACAGATATGCACATCTTTTTTCTGTTATTGCTATAATCGCTTCATCACTTGAAAATCTAGCTATAGAAATTAGACATCTTCAAAGAAGTGAACTAAGAGAAGTACAAGAGTTTTTTTCTGACAAGCAAAAGGGCTCTTCGGCGATGCCCCATAAAAAAAATCCAGTTTTATCAGAAAATATAACAGGTATTGCAAGAATCATTAGGGCCAATATTTTACCAATTTTGGAAAATGTTTCCTTATGGCATGAAAGAGATATTTCTCACTCATCTGTAGAACGAGTAATTTTTCCAGATACTCTCATTTTATTAGACTTTTCCTTAAACAGAATGTCTGATGTAATTAAAAATTTAATAGTCAACGAAAAGAGTATGTTTGACAATCTTAATAAAAGCAAAGGACTTTACAACTCACAAAGGGTTTTACTCAGACTCATAGAGAAAGGACTTACTAGAGAAAAAGCCTATAGAAAAGTTCAAAAAATTGCAATGGACTCTTGGAATAAAAACAAGAATTTTAAAGACTTACTAAAAAAAAATAAAAGTATTAAAGATTTTCTTTCATCTAAAGAAATTGATAAAATTTTTGAACTTGAATACCATTTTAAAAATATTGACCATATTTTTAATAAAATTGAAAAATAATGTTAAAAAAAAAATTATACGAAGGAAAAGCGAAAGTAATTTATAAGGGAAAAGAACCAAATACTTTAATTCAATATTTCAAAGACGACGCTACGGCCTTTAACAATAAAAAAAAAGCTATTATTCCCGGTAAAGGAGTAATAAACAATTTTATTTCTGAATTATTAATGACTAGGCTAAACGATATAAATATTCCTAATCACTTCATAAAACGATTAAATATGCGAGAGCAATTAATTCACAAGTTAGAAATTATTCCAATAGAAGTTGTAATTAGAAATATAGCTACAGGTTCAATAGTTAAACGCTTAGGAATTGAGGAAGGAAAAGTTCTACCAAGGCCAATTATAGAATTTTATCTTAAGGATGATAAACTGAATGATCCTATTATTTCAGAGGAACACATAATAGTTTTTGAGTGGGCAACACACTCAGAATTAGAGGAAATCATATCAACCTCAGCGAGAATAAACGATTTTTTGACTGGATATTTCTATTCACAAAAAATACGTTTAGTAGATTTTAAAATCGAATTTGGAAGATTTTGGTCTGGTCAAGATAACTCAATAATGCTTGCAGATGAAATAAGTCCTGATAATTGTAGACTATGGGATATATTGACAAATAAAAAGCTTGATAAGGACAGGTTTAGGCAAGATCTTGGTGAGGTGGATATTGCTTATAAAGAAGTTGCCTATAGATTAGGTGTTTTATCTGAAAAAGAGTTCAAAAAGGTTCTAAAGAATGATTTTTAGAGTATTCGTAAATTTCAAGCCAGGAATCTTAGATCCCGAAGCTGAAGCTATTATGCAAACCATAAAAAATATGGGGAATAAATCTATTGAAAAAATAATTAAAGGTAAATTCTTTGATATATATGTTGATGACAACAAGGACTATTTTAAAGAAATAGAAAAAATTAGTGAAAACCTTCTTTCTAATCCTGTTATTGAAAATTTTAAAATAATCAAAAAGAATTAAACTAGTGAAAAAAAAAAAAATAATTTCAATTATTATTTTTCCTGGTTCTAATTGTGATAGAGACCTAATGGTTGCTGTTGAGAAAAATTTAGGAATAAAGCCTAATTTAGTATGGCATCAAACTAGAAATATAGAAAAAACTGACATAATTTTTTTACCCGGTGGATTTTCTTATGGTGACTATCTAAGGGCAGGAATAATTGCCACAAAATCCCCTGCAATTTCTGAGGTTATAAGACTCTCTAAAAAAGGTATACCTATTATTGGTATTTGTAACGGTTTTCAGATACTAACGGAGTGTAATTTACTTGAGGGTGCACTTCTTAAAAACTCTAACCAACTTTTCAAGTGTGAGGATGTTTTTCTTAAAGTGACTAGTAAAAATAAATTTACCAGTAGTTATAAAAAAGGTGAAATTATTAGTTTTCCAATTGCTCATTCTCAGGGAAATTTTTTTGTTAACGATCAAAAACTCAAAGAGTTAGAGGATAATGAGCAAATTATTTTTAAATATACTTCTAAAGAGGGTTCAGAAGACAAAAATTTTAACCCTAACGGCTCAAAAAATAATATTGCGGGAATCGTTAATAAAAAAAAAAATGTGCTTGGTCTTATGCCTCATCCAGAAAGAGCGATTGAAAATTTTTCAAGTAGAGATGGAAAGGGTTTTTTTAAATCAATATACGAAATGCTATGAAGGAAAAGATTACTAACAAGATAATACAAGAGCACAATCTAACAAAAAAGGAATATAGTTTAATTAAAAAGATTCTTGGAAGATTACCAAACCTATTAGAATTAGGGATTTTTTCAGTAATGTGGAGTGAACATTGTTCATATAAGTCAACGAAAAAATGGTTAAAAACTTTGCCTACCAAAGGTAAAAATGTCATATGTGGACCCGGAGAAAATGCTGGTATAATTGACATAGGTGACAATGACGCAATAGTTTTTAAAATGGAAAGTCACAATCATCCATCTTTCATTGAACCTTATCAGGGAGCAGCAACTGGTGTTGGAGGTATAATGAGAGATGTTTTCACAATGGGAGCAAGACCAATTGCAAACCTCAATTCATTGAGATTTGGCGACCCAAGTAATAGGAGAACAAAAAATCTATTAAGAGGAGTTGTTAAGGGAATTGGTGACTATGGTAATTGCGTTGGTATTCCAACTGTAGGTGGTGAGTGTTTTTTTCATGAAAGTTATAATAGCAATATTCTCGTAAATGCAATGTGTGTTGGTTTAGTTAATAAAAATAAAATTTTTTATTCTACAGCAAAAGGTATAGGAAATCCTATTATTTATGTAGGGTCAAAAACTGGAAGAGATGGGATTCACGGGGCGACAATGGCATCTGCCGAATTCACAGATGACTCAACAAATAACAGACCTCAAGTTCAGGTTGGCGATCCTTTTATGGAAAAACTTCTTTTGGAGTCTTGTCTAGAACTTATGAGTTATGATGCAATTATAGCAATTCAGGATATGGGTGCAGCTGGCTTAACCTCGTCGTCATTTGAAATGGCATCTAAAGGTAATTGTGGAGTTCAACTTTTCTTAGAAAAAGTTCCATGCAGAGAAGAAAACATGACACCTTATGAAATGATGTTATCAGAAACGCAAGAAAGAATGTTACTAATTATTAAACCAAATAAAAAAAAGCTTACTTTCAAAATTTTTAAAAAATGGGGATTAGAAGCTGTTGAAATTGGAAAACTTACTAATACAGGAAATATGGAATTATACTTAAAAAAAAAATTGGTAGGTTCACTCCCTATTAAACCACTTGCGGAATCTGCGCCAGAATATAACAGACCATCAAAGAAAAAGAGCAAAAAAATTAAACCTAAAAAAGTTATAAAAAAAAATTTAAAAAAAATTTTAATGCAAATTTTATCAAGTCCAAATCATTCCTCTAAAAAATGGATATTTAAACAATATGATTCATCAGTTATGGGTGATACAATTTTATCCTCTGAAAAATCTGATGCTGCAGTAATAAGAATACACGGAACACAAAAGGCAGTTGCGATTACCTGTGACTGTAACCCTGTTTATTGTCAGTCAGATCCAAAAATTGGAGCTGAAATAGCGGTAGCTGAATCTTGGCGAAACCTAATTGCATCTGGTGCTAATCCAATTGCAATAACAGATAATCTCAATTTTGGAAACCCTGAAAAAAAAGAAATTATGTATCAAATTAAACAAGCAATTCAGGGAATTAAAAATGCATGTGAAAAACTGAATTATCCAGTAGTTTCTGGAAATGTTTCTCTGTACAATGAAACAAACAAGAATTCTATAATGCCTACACCCGTCATAGGAGGAGTAGGTCTTATTAAAAAACTTGAAAATGCAAAAGGATTTAAAATGAAAGAAAATGCAAATATTTTTTTAGTCGGAAAAACTTTCGGACATTTAGAACTTTCTCTTTTTCATCAAATGCATAAGTTAAATCATGGCCCTCCACCCAAGGTTGATTTTAAAAAAGAAAGAAAAAACGGAGAATTTGTCAAAAAATTAATCTCAAAAACTAATGGAGTTATTGGTTGTCATGATTTATCAGAAGGAGGTATTGGTGTTTCCTTAGCAGAACTTTGCATAAGTAATGAAATGGGAATAAAAGTGGAGATACCAAAAAAATTTCTTTCAAAACCTGAAAAATGGATTTTTGGAGAAGATCAGTCTAGATATATACTTATTGTTGAAGAAAATTTTAATTTGAAAAAATACATTGAAAAAGAAGTAGAAATTGAAAAAATTGGGATTGTCAGTGGAGTTTACTTGGAATTCACAAATTGTTTTGAAATTCCAGTAAAAAACCTTATAAAATTAAATAATAAATGGTTTAATGAATATTTAAAATGACTCTAACTGCGAAACAAATTACAGAGATGATAAAAAAACAGATTCCTGATGCTCAAATAGAAATTACAGACCTTAAAGGTGATAACAACCATTATCATGCAAAAATTAAATCTAAAAGATTTAAGGGACTTTCTAAAATTAAACAACATCAATTAGTTTATAAGGCATTGGGCAAACATATGGGCTCAACTTTACATGCTTTAATGTTAACAACAAAAGAAATATAAGGAGAAAGTAATGAACGAAATTAAAACAAAAATTTCTAATTTAATAGATAGTGATAAAGTTGTATTATTTATGAAGGGAACACCAGATTTTCCTCAATGTGGTTTTTCTGCCCAAGTTGTTGATATACTCAATTATCTTGGTGTTAAATTTTCTAGTTTCAATGTTCTTGAAGATAATGATTTGAGGGAAGGTGTTAAAGAATTTTCAGATTGGCCAACAATTCCTCAGATTTATATTAATAAAGAATTCATTGGTGGGTGCGATATTCTAAGAGAGATGCTAGAAAATAAAGAAATTGAAGGCTTTCTTGAAGACAATAATATTAGCTACGAAATTTCAGAATCTTAAATCTCATTTTCCCTAGCCTTAATAGCTGAAATCAAGGGATATATTGCATTCAGAATGCAGATTAGTAAGCCCAATTTCCCTTCTTTATAGCCTTTTCTGAAGAAAAAACTTTTAATAAACCTTGAAAAAATCTTTCTGAAAGAAAAATATTTTTTTAAATTTTTATTTTTTAATTCAATAGAATGTAAAGATGAATTTCTGTTAAACCTTACTAATAATTCAGTAATATCTTTTGACATAAAATGATTTATATAATTTTTAAACATAGGACCTTTAACTCCCTTAAGTGAATAAGAGGGATGAACTAGACCTTTATGCCAAATTTTTTTTTTTTTTTTAAAGAAACAAAACTTGCCATCTGGTGCAAGACATGCCATCCAACCGAACTTAATAGGCTTACAATAAATATGATTCATTAATGGAACATAAAAATAATCATATTTGTTTAATTTAATTTTTTTTTTAACTTCTATTGCAAGGCCTTTTGTTATTATCTCATCAGCATCAATCTCAAAAATCCATTCAGATGAGCATTTTTCAATTCCAAAATTTCTTCTTTGTCCTTCACACAACCATTTTCCAGAAAAAACCTTATCGCTAAATTTTTTGCATATTTTAAAAGTTCTGTCGGTTGATCTATCAAGTATAACAACAATTTCATCAACAAAATTCAAGGAAGATAAGCATTTTTCAATTTTATTTTCTTCGTTCCTAGCGACTATTAGTGCAGATATTGTCATTACTATTACTATTATAAAAAAATAAAAAAAAATATAGACAAATATTATTTTTTTATTTAGAAATATTCTAATAATTACGATTAGAATTATTCTAAATTTGAAAGGATATAATTATGATAAAAAGTTTACCTAATGTTAATTTTAATATTAGAATTAGAGATGACTCCATTGGTGGAGACAACCCTTTTAAATGGGTTACCAAAAACACAGAAGATTTCTTTAAAAATAAAAAAGTTATTCTTTTTTCTCTACCTGGTGCATTTACGCCAACATGCTCAACTTATCAATTACCAGATTTTGATAAATTATACGATGATTTTAAAGAAATCGGTATAGACGAAATTTATTGTATTTCTGTTAATGACTCATTTGTTATGAATGCTTGGGCAAAACATCACAAAATTAATAAGGTTAAAGTTATACCTGACGGGAATGCAGAATTCACCAGAAAAATGGGGATGCTTGTAGAAAAAAATAATCTTGGTTTTGGTTATAGGTCTTGGCGTTATGCAGCGTTGATTAATAATTGTGAAATTATTGAATCATTTGTTGAGCCAGGGTTTGAAGATAACTGTGAAGATGACCCTTACGAAATGTCATCACCACAAATTATATTGGAATATTTGAAAGAGAATAATAAGCAAGCTGTGTAGCTCGCTACCTTGAATAATATTCTATTACTAGATTAGGTTCCATTACAACCGGATATGGAACCTCATCAGGTTTTGGTCCTTTGACAAAAGTTCCTTTCATTTTATCATAATCAACAGATAAATATTCAGGAGTATCTCTTTCCGTTGAACTTATTGCTTCTAATACAATAGGCATGTCTCTGCTTTTTTCTTTTACCTCTATAACATCACCGTCCTGAAGGTTATATGAAGGTATTGTAACTTTTTTCCCATTGACTTTTACATGACCATGACTTACGAATTGTCTGGCAGCAAATATGGTTGTAACAAATTTCATTCTGTAGACAGCAGCGTCTAAACGTCTTTCAAGAAGTTCAATGAGGTTTTCACTTGTATTACCTTTGATTTGCGATGCTTTTTGAAAAATATTTCTAAATTGCTTCTCTGTAATATAACCATAATGGCATTTTAATTTTTGCTTTGCCATTAATTGGGTGCCATAATCAGAGGGCTTTTTTCTTTTATTTTGTCCATTCAATCCAGGAGGATAATCTCTTCTGTTAAATGGACTCTTGGGCCTTCCCCATAAGTTGCAACGAAGACGTCTGTCAATTTTGTATTTAGATTTTAAAATCCTTGTCATTGTCATGTGAATATACTTTCATTAAAAGTTATGTCAATTCTATTTGACATTAAAATTAACTAAATTTTTTGAATATTGAAATTAATGTCCTAACCTCCTCTGAGCTCAATTTATATTTACAAAAAATATTTTTTATTTTTTGAAATGTAATTTTTTTTCTTTCTTCAACATTAAAAAAATTTGAGTTGTCTAGGCTTTCCTCTAAGATTTTATAAAAAGATAGAAGTTCATTTTTTTTTGCTATGTTTTCTATTAGTTTTCCTTTTTTGTCATCATTTTTTTTTAATAATAATGTAAATAAATTTTGACAAACTATTGCTACAGCGTGAGACAGATTTAGTGAGGAGAATTTTTTATTAGAATCAATTTTTAAAGAATAATCACACAATGATAAATCTTCATTATCTAAACCTGATTTTTCAGGACCAAAAACAATTGCCACTTTATAATTTTTTAAAATTATGTTTTTAAGTTTACTAAAACTAATTTCTTTTTTTTTTTGTGATCTTACTCTATTAGATGTTCCAATTACGTAATTGAAATCCTTGATTGAATCAGAAAATTTTTCAAAAATTTTTATCTTTTTAATAACTTTATCCGCGCCAGCACATACAGGTATAATTTTCTCATTATCTAAAGAAAATTTAGGACTAATAACTCTCAATTTATCAAATTGAAAGTTAAGCATACATCTAGCTGTTGCACCAAGATTTTCCGGTAACTGAGTATTTACTAAAACAATTTCAGGTAAAAAGTTTTTATTGAAATGCATTTTATTTAAGTCATTAATAAATGGTATGTTATACTATCATGAAGAGCGATATAGGAAGCATCTATAACATTATAAGAAACACCTATAGTTGACCATTTGAATTTTTGATTAGAAGATTCAATTCTTACTCTTACAAGGGCTTTTGTTCCATCCTGTGGGGTTAAAATTCTTACTTTGTAATCAATCAAATTTAATTTCTTTAAACTTGGATAGTATTTTATTAATGCATGCCTTAAAGCCTTATCAAGAGCATGTATTGGCCCATTTCCCTCAACGGCACTATAAAACTCTTTTTTTCCGACAAAAATTTTTACCCTAGCTTCAGAAAATGGAAAAAGCTCTCCTTTAGAATTCTTTCTTTTTTCATCTGAAACTTTAAAGCTTTCAAGACTATAAAATTCTTTGAATTTTGAAAATTTTCTTCTTGCTAATAATTCAAAACTTGCTTCAGCGCCATCATAAGCGTAACCCAAAAACTCTTGTTTTTTTATGAGCTCTAAAAATTCTAAAATTAGTTGTTCCTTACCCTTTATTTTAATTTTATATTTTTTTAGTTTATTTATTACATTTGTCTTACCAGACTGATTGGAAACAACCAAAACTCTTTCATTACCTACACTTTCAGGATCTATATGTTCATAAGACCTTGGATCCTTTTCTACAGCAGAAATATGTAAACCTCCTTTGTGCGCAAATGCAGCACTTCCAACAAAAGGCAAATTTCTTGATGACTGTCTATTTAAAGTCTCATCAATCATTCTACTTACAGAGGTAATTTTCTTTATATTCTTTTCAATATTACATTTAAAGTGCATCTTCAAGACCAAATTACATGCAACGTTGACGAGGTTTGAGTTACCACACCTTTCACCAAGACCATTAAATGTTCCTTGAATTTGTTTTACTCCAAGCCGTGCTGCTTCCAAAGAATTATTTGTTGCATTATCAGTATCATTATGAAAATGGACACCCAATTTATCTTTTGGAATAATCTTTTTTACCTCATTAATTATCTCTGGAAGCTCATAGGGCAGCGTACCTCCATTTGTATCACACAGAACAATCCATCTAGCTCCTGATTCAAGTGCTCTTTTAAGTGTGTTCATAGAATATTTTTTATTATGTTTAAAACCATCAAAAAAATGCTCTGCATCAAACATTACCTCGTCAAGTCTCTTTGATGCGTAAGAAATAGAGTCACTTATCATATCTAAGTTTTCAGTATATGAGACTTTAAGTGCATTTTTTACATGAAAATCCCATGTCTTTCCAACAAGACAAACCGAAGAAACACCTGAATTCAAAACTGCATTAAGGCCTGGATCATTACTAGCACTTTTACCTGACTTTCTCATCATCCCGAAAGCTACTAATTTTGACTTTGATTGACGTGATATTTTCTTAAAGAAATTATCGTCAGTTGGGTTAGCGCCTGGCCAACCTCCTTCAATATAATCAATACCTATGTCAGAAAGTATTTTATAAATCTTAAATTTATCATCCAAACTAAAGTTTACACCCTTAGTTTGTGCGCCGTCTCTCAGAGTACTATCGTAAAGTTTTATAATAGGTTTACTCACAATTTAGTTCGATCCTTCTCAAAATTTCTTCTCTTTTAAATAAAGTTAGTAAATTATTCATACTTGGTCCAAACTTTCTTCCAGTTAAAATAAACCTTAGATCCATATACAAAGTTTTGGGCTTTACATTAGTTTGTGAAATTATTTTTTCCGTCCATTTTGACCAAGCATTATCATTAATTTCATCTGGTAAATATTTTTTAATCAGTTTTAAAAGATCAATATCAATTTTTATTTTTTGATTGTGATTAGAATTTAAAATTTCATACCATTCGTCAATTTCGATAAGATGATCAACATTAGTTTTTATTACATTCCAAAACTTTTCATTGTATTTAACATCAAAGCTCTCTGTCAACTTATCATAAGTAAGTGTTTTTAAATATCTAGAATTTAATCTTTCTAAATCACTATCATCAAAAAGAACTGAATTTTTAGAAAATGAGTTAATATTAAAAGTTTTTTCGAGCTTTTCAAAACTTGATATTTCATCAATTGGCACATTTGAACCAATTTTATTTAAGTAATTTATAATAATAATTGGAAAAATCTTTTTTTGTCTTAGGTCTCGCAAGGAGAATGAATTGAATCTTTTTGATAACCCAGAACCCGTTTTAGATCTCATTAATGGAAAATGTCCAAAAGAAGGTGCTTTTGCACCTAAATATTTAAATAATTTTATCTGAGCAGCTGTATTTGTTAAATGATCTTCGCCTCTTAAAATATTGGTAACATTAAATTCAATATCATCAACGACTGATGTTATTGTAAAAAGGGGTAACTCATCTGACCTGAAAAGCACTGGATCAGATATTGACAGATTATCAAACTTAACAATACCAAAAATCTCATCTTTCCAAGAAATTGGATCATTGTCTAATTTAAGCCTCCAGTGAGGAAGTTTTCCTGATGAAACTAATGAACTTATCTGATCTTTAGTAAGCTTCAGAGACTCTCTGTCATATATTGGAGGTTTTCCTTGTTTTAAAAGAATTTTTCTCTTAAGTGAAAGTTCCTCAGGAGATTCAAAGCAAGGATATATAAGTTCTTTTTTTTTTAAAAACTCAAAAGTTTCTCTATATGATTTTTCTCTTTCAGATTGTCTAACTATTCTAGAAAATTTAATTCCTAACCATGATAAATCTTCAATTATAGCTTCAACATAATTTTCTGATGATCTTTGTTTATCAGTGTCATCAATCCTCAAAAAAAAATCTTTATTTGTGTTAAGTGAAAAAAAATAGTTTAAAACAGCAACCCTGGCATTACCAATATGCAAGTAACCTGTTGGACTTGGAGCAAATCTTAACATTTTAAATATTAAATTTATTTGTTATTGGAAATCTTCTGTCTTTATCAAAAGACATAGAAGAAATTTTTGGTCCTATAGCACTTTGGTACCTTTTAAATTCAGCATTTTTTAACATATTCCAAATTCTTCTTATTAATCTTTGATTAAAACCATATTTTTTTATAGATTGTAAATCATAATTTTTATCAACAATTAATTCTAAAATTTTATCTAAAACAGAATACTTTGGCAAAGAATCCTCATCTTTTTGATTCATTTTTAGTTCAGCAGATGGCTCTTTCAAAATAATACTTTCAGGTATTAACCCTTTTTTTTTAAAATTACAAAAGTCTGGTATAATTTTATTTCTCCATTTTGAAAGCTCAAAAACTTGAGTTTTATAAAGATCTTTGATTAAGGAAAATCCCCCACACATATCACCATAAAGAGTTGAATAACCTATTGCTAGCTCGGACTTATTTCCAGTGGTAATTAAAAGTGAATTGAATTTATTTGATATAGACATAAGTAATAACCCTCTTAATCTTGACTGAAGATTCTCCTCAGTAATATCTTGCGGTTTATTGTAAAAAAAAGGTTTAAGTTCAGAGTTTATTTTTTTTCTTAGCGTTTCAATTGATATAGTATCAATATCTACATTAAGATTTTTTGCAAGTTTATAAGCATCTCTTTCACTTTGTATGGAATTATAGATTGTTGGTAAATAAAAACACTTTACATTTTCGCTTTTTAATGCATCAACTGCGATCATTAAACATAAAGCAGAATCAATTCCTCCAGACAATCCAATAATTGATTTTTTAAAATTATTATCTTTCATATAACTTTGAAGAGAACAAATTAAGGCGCAATAAATTTGGGATTGAGTATCGTAGTTAATTTTTTTTATTTTGTTGTTTTCAATTCTTTCAATATTTACGATTGACTCTGACTCTTTGAAAAATTCACATTGGTGAATAATCTCGGCTTTTTTATTCATGACAAATGTTCCACCATCAAAAATTAGATCATCTTGACAACCAACATAGTTTAAATAAATCACATTACTTTTGAAAAATTTTGCGTTTCTTGCAACAATTTTTTTTCGTTCATTATATTTATTTATTTCGTATGGTGATGCATTTATACAGATTAGGTAATCAATATTTTTATTACTATTAATCATCAAATTTTTTGACCACATTTCTTCGCATATTAGAAATCTAATTTTTTTATTTTTATAAGTAAAATCAGGAACATTTGTTTTATCTAAATCAAAATATCTCTTTTCATCAAAAACTCCATAATTTGGTAATACAGACTTATTTTTTTTATAAATTATTGAGCCATTTTTAAAAAGAAAAAGTGTGTTAAAAATTTTATTGTTAGTTTTTTCGGGAATATTTAATAAAAGAATTGAACTTTTATTCTTAGTTAACGCTTTTATTTTTTTTTTGTAAAGTTGAACCTTGTTTAAAAAATCATCTCTTAATATAAGATCTTGTGGAGGATAACCTGTTAAAAACAATTCTGTTGTTAGAAAAAAATCACAATTATTAGAAACACATTTTTTAAAAGATTTCTCTATAATCTTAAAATTTTTGTCTAAGTCACCTAAAACAGAACTTTTTTGTAACAAAAATAAATTTATTTTTTTCTCCTCCAATTATCCTAGATTTTTTAGATAATTAGCCATTGTAAAGGCTAATTCTAGGGATTGAGAAGCATTTAACCTGGGATCGCAATGAGTGTGATATCTACTACTTAAATCCTTATCGGAAATCTTCTGTAATCCACCTATACACTCTGTGACGTTTTGACCAGTCATCTCTAAATGAATACCACCTGCATATGTACCACTTTTTTTGTGTAATTTAAAAAATGACTTTACCTCATTTAAAATATTATTAAAATTTCTTGTTTTAAAACCACTCTTGGATTTTTCTATGTTGGCATGCATTGGGTCACAAGACCAAACTACATTTAAATTGGCACTCTTTATTTTTTCTAATATTGGAGGAAGCAAATCATCGATTAGTTTTGAGCCCATTCTAACGATCAAAACAATTTTTCCTTTCTCATTTTCAGGATTTAATGCTTTAATTACTTTTAAAAGCTCGTCTTTATCAGTTGTGGGGCCAACTTTTATTCCAATCGGATTACTAATCCCCTTACAAAATTCTACATGAGCACCATTTAATTGTCTGGTTCTATCACCAATCCAAACCATATGAGCTGATACGTCGTACCAATCTCCTGTTGTACTGTCAACTCTCGTAAAGGCTGTTTCATAAGGAAGAAGTAAAGCTTCATGAGAGATATAAAAGCTAGTCTCGCTCAGTTGTCTAACATTCTCATTATTTATTCCACAAGCATCTATAAACCTAAGGCATTCAGAAATCCTGTCAGCAACAATTTTAAAGTTTGAACCTTGTTTAGATTTCTTAACAAAATCAAGGTTCCAATTTTGAATAGTTGATAGGTCTGCATATCCTCCGTAAGCAAATGCCCTTAAAAGATTTTGAGTTGATGCAGCTTGATTATAAGCCTGTAACATACGATCAGGGTCAGGAACTCTTGAGTTCTCATTAAATTCAATGCCATTTATCATATCACCCAAATAACTAGGTAATTTTACACCATCTTTCTCTTCAATTGGTGAAGATCTAGGTTTTGCAAATTGACCAGCTAGTCTTCCAACTTTTGTCACCGGCACTCCAGATGCAAATGAAAGCACAACTGCCATTTGCATTATAACTCTAAAGGTATCTCTAATGTAGTTTGGGTGAAACTCTGCAAAGCTCTCCGCACAATCACCAGCTTGGAGCAAAAAACCTTTTCCATCAACACACTTTGCTAATTCGTTTTTTAAACTTCTGACTTCTCCAGCAAAAACTAATGGAGGAAGTTTTTTCATTTTTTTTATAGCTATATCAAACTTTTTTTTATCAATGTAGTTTGGTTGATGAAGCGCCTTTTTTTTCTTCCAACTGTCTGGTGTCCATTCATGTTTCATACAATAATTTATAATGATTATAAACTAAATTACAAACCTTAAATATTTTGTAATTAATTTTTTAACGTTACTATTTCTTCTGCACTTGATGGATGAATTCCGACAGTTTTATCAAAATCACGTTTTTTTAAACCTTTAACCAAGGCAACTGAAAACCCTTGAATAATTTCTGCAGCATTTTCTCCTAAATAATGAAGACCAACAACCTTATCATTTGATTTATTAGTTATGAGTTTTAAGAAAATTCTTTCTTTCAAATCTGATAAACTTAATTTAAGAGGTTTAAAGTCGCTTTTAAAAACTTCAATATTTTTAAATTTTTTTTTTGCTTCTGTTTCTGTATAACCTACACATGCAAAATTAGGGTTTGAAAAAACAGCAGTGGGTATATTATTATAATTAAATTTTTCTTTTTTTTTCCTTTTAAAGTTTTGAATTAAAGTCATTGCTTCTGCTATGGCAACTGGCGTTAGCTGAATTCTGTCTATTACGTCTCCAATCGCATAGATTTTTTTATTGGATGTTTGAAAATAATCATTGACAACAATTGATGAATTTTTTGAAATTTTAATATTTGCAGCTTTAACATTTAAGTTTTCTACATTTGCTTCTCTCCCTACAGCCTCCATTACTAAATGAAATTCCTTTGTTTTTGATTTGTTAAAACTTACATAAAACAAATTTCTTTTTTTTTTAATTTCATAAGGAAACTCTCCGGTAATAAATTTAACTCCTTTTTCTTTCATATTATTCATTAGGTGGTCAACTACATCATCATCAAAACCTTTAAGAATTTTATTACCTCTGATACAAATTGTGGTATCAACACCCAAACCATTAAAAATAGAAGCAAATTCAACTCCTATATAACCTCCTCCTAAAATCATAATACTTTTTGGTAATTCCTTTAAATCAAAAGCTTCATCAGAAGTAACAATGTCGTCAGAAGCTAAGAAATTCAGTTTTTTTGGTTTAGTACCAACAGCAATGAGAAATTTCTTAGCATGTATTATTTTATTTCCAATTTTAATGGAATTAGGGTCTACAAAACTTGCATAACTTTTATATAATTTAACACCTGAATTTATAAGCAATGATGAATAAATTTGACTTAATCTAGAGAGTTCTTTTTTTTTATTATCAACCAACTTTTGCCAAGAAAATTTTTTACTGGAGACTGACCATCCAAAGGAGCTCATTAAGTCAAAGTCATCACTAATATGAGATGCATAAGAATATAATTTTTTAGGAACACAACCTCTATTTACGCAGGTCCCCCCTAAATCCCATCCTTCAGCTAAACCAACTTTGAATCCGTTAGATGAAGCAACTCTTGCTGCTCTGACACCTCCAGAACCTCCCCCAATAACAAACAAGTCAAATTTCTCTTCAGTCATAATTCCATAACGCAAATTTAGTTTCTAAAAAAGGATCTAAACATTGTAAAGAACCCTCTCTTCCAATCCCTGACTCCTTTAATCCACCAAACGGGTTCAAGTAAGTTGATATTTTTCCAGAATTAATTCCAAACATTCCATAATCTAAATTATTTAAATTTTTCCAAATAGTTGTGGAGTTTTTTGTATAAAAATAAGCAGCCAACCCGTAATTTGTTTCATTTGACATATTGATTACTTCATCATCACTATCAAATTCAATTAATGGTATTATAGGACCAAAATTCTCTTTTTGAAAAACCTTCATTTTTTTTTTTACGTTTGAGATAAGTGTAGGTTCAAAAAATAGTCCACCAAGCTTATGTTTATTACCACCAAATAATATTTTTGCTCCATTTTTCTTTGCATCGCTAACATGATTAATAACTTTTTTAAGGGCTTCATTTGAAATTAAAGGGCCTATATCGCTTCCTTTCATTCCATCACCTACTTTTAATTTTTTAAGTCTTTCAAGTAATTTACTTGTAAAAATATTTGATACAGACTTGTGAACAAACAGCCTGTTTGCTGATATGCATGTTTGACCCGCATTTCTAAACTTAGCCATCATAAAGCCATTTAATGCTGCATCTAAATCAGCATCAGAAAAAACTATAAAAGGTGCGTTTCCGCCAAGTTCCAAGGAAATATTTTTAACAGTAGAGGAGGAATTTTTCATTAAAAGCTTTCCAACTTCTGTAGAACCAGTGAAAGTAATTTTTTTTATCATAGGATTTGTTGATAAAACTTTTCCTATCATTTTAGGCTCACCATTAACAATGTTAAAAACACCAGGTGGAAAGCCTGCTTCAAGTGAAAGAAAACCTAACTCAAGAGCGGTTATTGGAGTCAATTCTGATGGTTTTAAAATAACTGCACATCCAGCAGCAACTGCTGAGGATACTTTTCTAGTAACCATAGCCAAAGGAAAGTTCCATGGAGTAATTGCTGCCACAACCCCTATAGGGTTTCTAATGGTAAAAAGTTTTTTACCTGATTCAGGGGATTCAAAAATATCACTTTTAATTCTTAAGGCTTGTTCAGCTGACCATTCTATGAAAGATGCACCATAATCTACTTCTACAATTGATTCTTGAATTGGTTTACCAGATTCAAGAGTAATAATTTCTGCAATTTTTGTTCTGTGTTTTTTTACTAAAGAATAAAAATTTTTTAAAATCTCTGAACGATCCTTTGCGCTATATTTTGACCATGATTTAAAACCTAATTGACAGCTTTTAATCGCCTCAATCGTTTGTGTAATATTTGAAGTAGAGATTTTTGTAATTGTTTTGTTGTTGAATGGGTTTGAAACGTTCAAAAAATTTGAACCTTTAATCCACTTTCCATGGATGAGTGAACCATAAATTTTTTTCATATGAATATATATACAATTTTATTTTAAAAAAAAAAGGGGTGTAAACACCCCTTTTTTGCAGTTAATGGAAAGCAAGCTTGCAAGATTTATAACGACTAATTTATTAAATTATTTAATTATGAAGAAAATTTAGCATGGAATTTTAGCAAAATACTTTCAAACTCACTTATATTTAAATCTTTTTTCTTAGTTTTAACTATAGATTCTTCCATTACATGCGAACCTAAATAATTCAATTGTAATGAAAATCCTTTAATAAAATTTAAACCATTGCCTCCGGAGGATGTGCAAATTAGCGAATGTTTATCTTTAAAGCCATCTTTCCAATCCTCAGTAGCTCTACTAATCCATGCTATTACATTAGTTAAAATAGGCGATACTCCCCCATTATATTCTGGGCTACACCATATAAGTGCATCAGAGGACAAAATTTTATTTTTTACTTTTTCAATATCAATTGGAAAAGAGTTATTTTTTTTAAAATTTTCTTCTAAACTTGGCTTAAATAGAGGTAGATCAAGTTCTTCCAGTGATATGACAGAACTAGAAATATTTTCTTTTTTATCAAAAAAACTTTTTATTTCTTGTGACAATTGGAAATTTGAGTTTTTAGTTGAGGAAATAATTAATAAGTTTTTCATGGTCAAATGATATTAATTTTAGTTTATATCTAATGCAAACTTTTTTAGTATTTCTATATCAATCTTTTTTAAAACATCAACATTTGTGGCTTCAAGAACTAACATTGGAGCGCATTCATTTTGATAAGCTTCAACCCACCTATCAACGCATAAGCACCATCTGTCACCATCCATCAAACCGGGAAAATTAAATTCTTCTCTAGGTGTAATTAAATCATTTCCTTTTGAAAGAGAGAATTTCAAAAATTTATCAGACACAATAGCACAGACTGTATGCTCTCCTTTATCATTTGCTGAAGAATTACAACAACCATCTCTAAAAAAACCAGTTAATGGGTCATAAGAGCAAGTCTTAAGTACTTTTCCAAAAACATTTAGTTGAGATTTATTCATAATTTAAAATAAAGTTTTTTATGTTTACCAATTTTATTTTTTGTAAAAAAATTACCTGTTTCTCTAAAATTATTTTTTTTATAGAAATTTATAGCTTCAAATCGAGAGTTACACCATAAATATTTTATTTCATTAATTAAAAATTTTGATTTAACATGTTTGACTAATTTCGAACCATATCCCTTATAACAAAAATCTGTAATAGTAAACATTCCTCTAATTTGAAATGCATCGTTATTATTAAATTTTGTTTTTATTAAAGTTAATCCAGATATAACCTCATCTTCAATCAATAAAGCTAAGTGAATAGTAGTTTTAAAATTATCTTCTTCATATTTTGAAAAATTATCTGATAAACCTTCATATAAATATTTTTTTCTAAATTTTTGTAATAAAACTTTTGATACTTTTATTATTTTCAAATCTTTTTTTTTTAAAACAGGATCATAACCGAAATTTCCCCAAGGATGGCACCTTAAAATTCTTTTTATTGATAACCATCCTCCCTTAATAAAACCAAAATTACGAAAACATTCAATAGCATATTCAGAACAGGTAGGAAAAAATCTACAATTTTTTCCTATAATTGGTGAAAGTAAATAACTGTAGGCTTTCACACAAAAAATACAAAAAAAAACCAAAGGGTTTTTATTCATTTTTTATCCACTTCGTTCCCTCTACTGAATCCTCAATATTTATATTCATTTTCTTTAATTTATCTCTTATATTGTCAGCCCTTTCAAAATCTTTTAATTTTCTTGCCTCCTCTCTTTCTTGAATTAAATCAAATATTATTTTTTTTTCACTTTTAGTTACGAAATTACTTTCATCATTATTTTTATTTTTATTTAAATTAATACCAAGTAGCTGAAAACACTTCGCTAATGATAAAATTATTTTTTTGTCATCTTTTTTTGGGTCTTTTACTTTATCAAAGAGTTTATTTAATGATGCTAATGCTCTAGGAGTATTAAGGTCATCGTAAAGTGAGTTTAAAAACTCATTATCAAAATTACTGTTAGAATCTTTTAAAAAAAATTCTGAAGGAATTTTATCAAAAAAATTTTCAAATTTTTTTAAAGTTTTTTTTGATTGCTCTAAAATTTTCGTGGACCAATCAAGAGGTTGCCTATAGTGAGAAGATAATAAACTAAGCCTTATTACAGGGCCTGAATATTTTGAAAGTAAATCATTTATCAAGGTTATATTTCCTAGTGATTTTGACATCTTTTCACCATCAACAGTAACAAAACCATTGTGAAACCAATATTTACAAAAACTTTGAGGATCGGAATTTTTTTTAAAGGCTGAACATGACTGAGCAATTTCATTCTCATGATGAGGAAATGTTAAATCAATACCACCACAATGAATATCAAACGGAATACCTAAGCATTTTTCTGACATTGCACTACATTCTATATGCCAACCAGGTCTTCCATAACCCCAAGGAGATTTCCACCCTGGCTCATTTTTTTTGCTTGGTTTCCATAATACAAAATCCTCAGAATTTTTCTTATATTCTCCTACATCAATTCTATTTCCAGCAATTTGCTCTTCTTTTGTTCTTTTTGAAAGACAGCCGTAGTACTCATATTTACTCACATCAAAAAGGACGTGATTGTCTTCAATATAAGCACAATTATTTTCTAATAATTTATTTATCATTTCTATCATTTCTTGGATATGATCAGTTGCTTTGGGCTGAAAATCAGGCTTTTTTACTCCTATCCTTTTCATATCTTCGTTATAAATTTTATGATATTTTGTAGTTATTTCCTTAATGGGCTTTTTTTCTCTAATTGATGCTTCAATAATTTTATCATCTACATCAGTTATATTAGAAACAAAAACCACCTTTTTAAATTTTGTTTTAAGAATATTGACTAACAGATCCGTAACAACGGACATTCTGGCATTACCAATATGAGCATAGTTATAAACTGTTGGTCCACATGCATAAATTCTTATCTTTTTAGAATCAATAGGGACAAATTCCTTCTTTTCTTTGGAAAGACTATCATATAAAAAAATATTCATTTATTATTTTCCTCGTTTGATAATGAAAATATGAATTTCCTGAATTTATCATCAACTTTAAAAAAAAAACCATTTTCCTCATGTAAAGAAGTGCCATGACTGTGATAGGTCTTAATGTGACGAATAAAACTGGTAAGATCTTTAATTTCAAAATCCCTATTATTTAAATCTTTAATTTTCATTTTTTTTAAAAATATATCTGTAACGAGAACTTTTTCCGTATTTGTTACTATTATTTTCCCCCATATCTATTACTGTCAAAAGTTCAAAACCTTTCTCACCATATTCTACATTAAGATTTTTTTCCACATTTTCACAATCATGGTGCTCTATATTTGCATAATCAAGAATCTTATAAAGAAATTTTGTCATAAATGATCTCCAACTATTATTTATTTGTATTTAAATTTTGTTAAAATAGAAGTCTACTTTTTTATTTTTTTACATTCACCAAAAATTGAATGAAGAGTATTCCTGCTATTTTTATTTAATAGTTCAAAAGTTGATGAGTAGGAAAAATTTCCCATGTAATCTAAACTAAACAAATCTTTCTTTTGTTTTTGCTCAATGCATTCATAATTGTTATCTGAAATTTTATCAACGTTTACTCTATACCTCCATGAACAGTGAAAAACATTGGGGTGATTTTTAGAATTAGTAACAATTAACTCAAGGAAATGGACATTCTTTATGTTTGCAAAATTTTTATTAGATGTTGACTGACTAGCCTCCCTTTGTTTTTTAACAATATCTTTTCTTTTTCTTGAGATTGAAATTGTGAATCTTTCCAAGCCAAGATACTTAATGATTTCATAATAGTCTTTACCCAAGAAATGAAATCCACTTTGTCTTTGAGTAATACATTCCATAAGTTCGTTTGCTTGCAGAATTTTAAAAAGTGTAAAGTAACAAATTAATATTTTTGAGGTATTGAACATTGTTTTTTTTAATTATACTATCTCTTACAACTATGAAATATTTTTTTTTCATTATAACATTCTGGCTTATTTCAATTAATTCTCATGCAGCGTTGTTTAAACTTTTTTCAATAAGCTCAGGAGACCTGTATATAGAAACAGACTCAATTGAAAGAAGTAATAACAAAATACTTTTCGCTCAACTTGTAAATTATAAAAAAAAACAACCTAATGGAATGTTATCACTCAAAGTTTTATCCGAAATTAATTGCAAAAACCTAAGTATAAGAGAATTAAAATATATGGCATTCAAAAAAAATATGGGACTAGGAGAAATGTTTTTTGAAAAGGAAGGTAAAAAATCATGGAAGACGCCTAAAAAGGGTAGTAGTCCATTTTTTGTAAACGAAATTTTATGCGATAGAGTTAGTTTTTAAAAACTCACTAATTCTTAAAATTGAGGAATCTCTTTCAATCTTCTTTTTATAGTTTGAATACATTCCATAAAATATTAAACAGATTAGTATCAACAAGAAAAAAAAATTTTGGTTTTGCTTATTCTTCATTACAAATTCCCTTAACTTCTGTTGTAAAAAAAATTTGTTCATTAATAT
>CACBBU010000008.1 GCA_902537615.1 uncultured Alphaproteobacteria bacterium | reverse complement strand
AAACTAGGAGATATTAATTTAGACAAAATTCAGTATATAACCCCTCCTATAATATCTAAAAATATAATCTTTTATTCTGATAACGATTTCAATATCGTATCAAAAAATTTAGAAACTGGAAAACTAAACTGGAATATTAAACTTGAATTTGAAAAGGATGAGAATTTTTCTTTGGTTTCTGGTTTTTTTTTAGATAATAATACATTATTTTTTTCTACTGGTTTAGGAAATATTTACTCAGTTGATGCAGCTAATGGAAAATTAAAATGGTTTAAAAAGTTTGGAATTCAATTTTCGCGTCCTCCTGTAATTAGTGAAGATAAACTATTTTTAGTTTCCGATGACAATCAACTTTACGCAATAAACAAAACAAACGGAGATGTAGTTTGGAGTCATCTTGGAAATATTGAAGAATTATCAATAATAGGTGGTTCAAAACCAGCTTTAGATGAAGGAATAATAGTAGTTTCTTATTCCTCAGGTGAAATATTTGCTCTTGATGAAAGTAATGGTTCTATTGTTTGGTTTGATAACATAAGCACCACTAATTTTTTTTCAAAAACAAACATTAATGATATTCAGTCACCAATTTGTATTGAAAAGGGAAAACTATTTGTACCTACCTTCTCAAATAAATTATTAACATATGATTTAAAAACAGGAAAAAAATCTTGGGATGTTAAATTGTCATCAATAAGTCCTATGGTAATTTCTGGAGAAACGATTTATGTTATTGATATTAATAGTAAATTAATGAGTATAGATAAGGCTTCAGGAAAACTTCTTTGGGCAGTTCAACTAAAATCAAAAAAGGGTGAAACTGAAATAAATTGGTCAGGTCCTTTATTGAGTTCATATAAGTTATTAGTAGTTTCCTCAGAGGGGAACGTTCTTTCACTATCTCCCTTTACTGGAAAGACACTAAGTAATATTAAACTTAAAGGAAGTTTTATTTCTGAGCCAATTCAAGTTAATAAAAAAATTTATTTAATTTCAAAAGAAGGTTCATTATATATTTTGAGTTAAAATGACTAATAATATTATAATCGTAGGTAAGCCTAACGTAGGCAAATCTTCTCTTTTCAACGCATTAGTTAAAAAAAAATTAGCTTTAGTTGATAATAGGCCAAGATATACAAGAGATATAAAAAAAAAGAATTTTGTTTTTTTTGATCACGAAGTCACATTAATTGACTCTCCAGGACTTTTTGAACCAAAAGATAAGATTGAAGAAAAAATAATTCAATATACCAAAGACCAAATCTCTAAAAGTGACTTGATTTTATTAGTTTTTAATGCAAAAGAGCAATTAAGTGACGATGACCACAGACTAGTATCTTTAATTAGAAAATGTGGAAAAAAAAAATTAATTGTTCTTAATAAAACTGAGGGAAACTTTAACTCTGATATAGTTAACGATATTGAAAAATTTGGTTTTGGTTTACCAATCTTGGTTTCATCAGCTCATATGATATCTATTGATCTTCTAGAAGAAAAGATTTTTCAAAATCTAAAATTTAAAAAAGAAGTAAAAGAATTTTCTTCTGACATCTCCGAAAGATTAAGTATTGCTATTGTTGGAAAAACAAATTCTGGAAAGTCAACTTTAATGAACACTATAAGTGGTCAAGATGTTTCAATAACTGGTGAAACACCATATCTAACAAGAGATGCTGTTGAGATTACAATTGAGAAAAAAAAATTAGACTTTAAAATCATTGATACTGCGGGTTTTAGTAAAGATTTAAGTGGGTCAAAAAAACTGAATAAAGATTTTATAGATCAAACAAAAAAAAAAATAAGGTTATCTCAAATTATTTTGATAGTTATGGATATTGATGATTATTTTGAAAGGTTGCATTCAAGAGTCATTAAGTTAGTCTACGATGAAAATAGATGTATGTTAATTGTAATAAATAAAATTGATAAATATAAAAAAATATACGAAGAATCCGTAAAAAAAAAAATTTATGATTTAAACCCACAAATTAGTGGTCTACCTATTTGCTTTATCTCAGCAAAAAAAAAGATGGGAATTTCTTCATTATTCAAAACTGTTGTGAATCAAAACTTTATATGGAAAAAAAGAATTTCTACAGGAAAACTTAATAGTTGGGTTAGTGATCTTGTAAAAAAAACTCCACCCCCTTTGCATAAAGGTCGCTCTGTAAAATTTAAATATGTAACTCAAGTTAATACAGCTCCTCCTAAGTTTAATATATTTGTGAACTACATTAAGGCTATTAAACCTGATTATAAAAGATTTTTAGAAAATAATATCCGTAAGAGTTTTAATCTAAAAGGTTTGCCTATTAAAATAATTTATAAGAAATCTAAAAACCCTTTTAATCAAAAATGATAAATTTTCTCTTTATAATACTTTTATTTAGCTTTAAAAATTCAATTTCAAATGAAGTTGAACCAATAGTCATTGAACAAAATTGTAAATCCTGTCATGGAAAAGATTATTCGGGTAATACTTATATAAAATCCATTAAAGATTTAGACAAAGAAACATTTATTAAAAAAATGGAAGACTATAAAAAAAATAATGATAATTCAATTATGTCTAGAATAGTAAAAGTACTCTCAGTAAATGACATCAAAGAAATAGCGAAGATTATTTATGATTAAAAAAAAAAGATTTTTTATAAATTCTGTTTTCAAGTTGTCTTTATTTTTATTATTCAATCAGATAAGCACGGCAAAAAAGCTTTACGCTAAAACCAAACCAAAGGTTGTAGTTCTGGGTGCAGGCTTTGGAGGAGCCTCATGTATCAGCTATCTTTCAAATTTCACTGATTTAATTGATTTAGTGGTGGTTGATAAAAACAAATGGATAAAGACTTGTCCTTTTTCAAATTTAGTAATTGGTAACCTAATTGATGAATCAAACATAACCTTTAAACCAAAATTTAATAAAAATATAAAATTTGTTGTTAGTGAATTTAAATTTATAGATGCCGAAAGAAAAAAGATTCTGTTTGATGGTAAGTCATCACTAGATTATGATTTTTTAATAATGTCTCCTGGAATAGGATACAAAAAAAAACAAATTGAAGGTTATTCGGTAGACGATGACAAAAATATCCCCCATTGTTGGGACGGAGAAAATAAAATAACTAATTTTAAAAAGAGGTTAGATTCTCTTGAAAATAATTGCAAGGTAATTATATCCGCACCCGATTATCCATATCGCTGTCCTCCTGCACCTTATGAAAGAGCCTCAATGATAGCAAACTTTCTAACAGGAAAAAATATTAAATTTAAGATCCTAATTTTTGATTCTAAAAATTCATTTACAAAAAAAAATATTTTTTTAAAAGAATGGAAAGAAATATATGGCAACTCTATAGAGTGGGTTAGTAAAAAAAAAGGAGGTCAAATTTCAAGATTTGAAAAAAAAAAAGTTTTTAATAGTAATGGAGAGAAAATAGAAGGTGATTTTATTCATATAATACCTGAACAAAAAGCAGGAAAAATTATTTTTGATTCTAAACTATGCAGTAGTAATTGGTGCAAAATAAACCCACAAACATTTCAGTTATCAAATTTTAAAGATATATATGCTGTTGGTGATTCTGTTGATGCTGGTGATATGCCAAAATCAGCATTTTCCGCTGAAAGCCAAGCAAAAATATTGTCATTAAATTTAATAAATAGAATTTTACAAAAAGGTTATTTAAACCCAGTTTTTCTAAATACCTGTTATAGCTTTTCATCAAATGATAGAGCCTTTTCTATAACCTCATGGTATAAATTAAATACTACAAAAGATAAAATTGTTTCTCTTGGTAGTTCTCAAAGCTCCGAAGATGGATTAAACAACGAAAGAATACGAGAATCAAAAGAGGCGTTTGGATGGTATGAAAGTATAACTAAAACTTTGTATGGATAAATTTCATAATTTTTAAAGAATTCTAAATAAATGACTCTTCAATAATTTTTTTTGTAAAATTCTTCTCAACTTCTTTTTTTTCGCCAACAGTCATAGAAGTTATACCATTTGCTAAATTTGGAACTTCAATAATTCTTGTGTCTATTCCAAGTTTTTTATTTTCAGACTTATAAATATTAGCAACTGTTTTTAGTGCTGCTTGTGAAATACTTAAAATATTATGATAAGGTTTACCAATAGAAATTTCTGAGTTATTAATAAAAATTACTTTAGGACTCGTGGAGCCTTTAATTATCGGTTCTAATTCTTTAAGTATTCTCCAGTAGCAATTAATGTTAATTTCAATTAGTTTGCTCCATTCTTGGTGTGAAAAATGTGTTAAAGGACTTAATCTTTGAAATAATCCGATTAAAATAAACAAAAAATCAATCTGTCGGAATCTTGAAGAAATAGAATAAGCTAGATTTTTATAAAAATTTTCATTATTTAGGTCTCCTTGAACCAAAATTTGATTTATCTTTATTTTTTTAATTTTGTTATCTAATTCATTTAATTTTTCAATTGACTTTCCGTGCAAGATTAACTTACAACCTAATTTTGATAATTCATAAGAAAGTTTTTGTCCTATAAATCCTGTGGCACCAAAAATAATCCCTCTTTTATTTTTTAAATTAGGCATTTTTTAAACTTACTTGGCTTCTATAAGTAGCGAAAGTTGAGAGGGCTGGGTACCTGATTTTTGATCAATTAGTTCTACAGGATAATCTCCACTGAAATAATGATCAGTAAATTCTGGCTTATTTTTATCTCTACCTTTTTTAAATCCAAGAGCTTTGTATATCCCGTCAAGTGAAATAAATTTGAGAGAATCAACTCCAATATAATCCTTTATCTGTTTAATTGTATACCTTGATGCTAATAATTCTTTTTTAGTTGGAGTATCAATCCCATAGTAACAAGGATATTTAACTGGTGGACTGGCAATTCGCATGTGAATTTTTTTTACTCCAGAATTTCTAAGCATTTCAACTATTTTAATTGAAGTTGTTCCTCTTACAATTGAGTCATCAATAAGTGCAATGTTTTTACCTTTAAGTGATGCAAGGTTCGGATTATGCTTTAGCTTAACAGCTAAGTGTCTAATTGAATTTGAATCTTGTATAAAAGTTCTTCCAGTATAGTGATTTCTAATAATTCCAAACTCAAATTTTTTTTTTATTTTCTCGGCAAATCCAAGAGCTGATGCGTTACCTGAGTCAGGAATGGGGATAACAACATCAACAATTTTCTTATCCGATAAGTTTTCGTTTGCTAGTTGATAACCAATTTTTTTTCTTACATCATAAACATTTTTTCCTTCAAAAATACTATCCGGGCGAGAAAAATATATATATTCAAATAAACAAGGCCTTAGTTGAGTATTTTTAAAGGGTTTTATTGATTTTATTTTATTGTTTTTAATTATTAATATTTCACCAGGTTCAACATCTCTGATTAATTGTGCACCAATTATATCAAGACCACAACTTTCAGAACTTAGGACATATGCATCACCCAACTTCCCTAAAACTAGCGGTCTAATACCATATGGGTCTCTTACACCAATTAAAGAGTTTTTGGTCATCAAAAGAAAAGAATACGCACCATTAATTGATTGAAGTGAATAGATTAATCTTTCTAAAAAATCACCTTTTGCTGTTGAAAGCAAATGAAGAACAACCTCTGTGTCTGATGTTGATTGAAAGATTGCCCCTGAATCTATCAGTTGCTTCTTTAATTTTTGTGTATTAGTAAGGTTTCCGTTATGAGCAATAGCTACACCACCAAAGTTAAGCTCTGAGAATAGTGGTTGTACATTCTTAAGCGCAGACTCACCTGTTGTTCCATACCTATTATGACCTATAGAAATTTCTCCAATTAGTTTTTTTATTACATTTGATTCAGAGAAAACATCAGAGACCTGACCCATTCCTCTATGAGCATAAAAATTTTTAATATCAGAGGTTACAATTCCTGTAGAATCCTGTCCTCTATGTTGCAGAGCATGTAAACCTAAAACAGTTAAACTAGCAGCGTCTTTATGATTATAAATACCAAATACTGCACACTCATCTTTAGGCTTTTTATTATGAAAAAAAAACTTCATGTTATTCTGAATTCTCAATTAAATATTCCAGACTCTTCTTATCTGCGTCATTATAAATTTTTTTATCTTTATCAATCAACTTCTTCAGTTTGATTTGTGAGTCAATGCTTTTTTCAAATAAAACTTCCGATTTTTTATCAATTTCACTTCTTAACGTTTCTGCAAATTCGCTTTCTTCCTCAAGAAAGTTTATGATTTTTTCGTTTGTTACAAGTGTAACAAAATTAAATTTTGATTTTTCAATCCATTCAAACTTATCTCCTTTGTAAAAAAAGTGAAATGAAAAAAAACATAAACAAATAATTAAGTATCCTCTTAATATACCAAAAAAAAATCCTCCCGTTCTATCTACAAAACCAACCTGGCTTTTCTTTATTAAACTTGAAATTTTTTTTGTTAAAATCGAAAAAAAAATAAATATTATTAAAAAAGTTAATAGATATGAAATTCCATTAGAGAAAAATAAATTATTTACAAATTTATTTATAAGGTTAGTAAACTTTCCACCAAAGTTATAGGATGCCAGTAATGCCAAGATCCAATTTATTAATGATAGGGATTCATGAGAAAAGCCTCTTAAAAATGAGAAAAAAGCTGAGACTAAAATAAAAAACAGTATGAAAAGATCAAAGATTAGGTAATTTTCCAAATAAATACTCCAATATTAATAAATCCCTTTAATAAAATTTTTTAAAGATAAATTTCCATTCTTATTTATATCTTTTGATCTACCATACCAAGAAATTTTTCCTTTTTTAATAAATGCTGTATAATCGGAAAATTCATAAACACTTTCCATATCATGAGTGACTGTAATAGTTGTAATTTTTTTTTTTTTAACAAGTGTTTTTATAAGTATGTTAATTTGTTTTCCAATTATAGGATCAAGACCAGTAGTAGGTTCATCAAGAATAAGTATTTCAGGGTCTTGGAGAATTGCCCTTGCTAACCCTATCCTTTTCTGAACTCCAATTGAAAGGTTGGATGGAAACTCTTTAAGGATTGATTTTGGAAGTGATACTTCATTTAAAATCTCTGAAAAATTATCATTTTTGTTAGCAAACATTAAGTTTTCTTTAATAGTTAGGCTATCAAAAAGAGCAGCATTCTGAAATAAAATTCCAAACTTTGACATGTACTTATTCATTTGAAGGAATGATAAGTTTTTAATATTCTTAATTTGGTCAAAAGATATTGTTCCAGTATCAAAGCTCAGTAGTCCATCAATACATTTGGTTAGTACTGATTTACCTGAACCAGATTCACCTATTATAGCCAATGATTCAGATTCAAAAACTTTCAGATCTAACCTATTCAATACAATTTTATCGCCAAATTTTTTGGAAATGTTATTAATATTAATTTTTAACTTTCTCATAAATCAAAAAAGAATGAAGTTAAAATATAGTTGGTTAGCAGGATTAGAATTGATGAAGAAACCACTGAATATGTAGTTGATAAACCAACACCTTGAGCTCCCCCTTTTGCATTATATCCATGATAACATCCCATTAAAGAAATAATAAAACCAAACACACATGCCTTAACTAAACCAGAAAATACATCTAGAAACTGAACGAAATTATAAGTGTTTTGTAAATAAACAACTGGGTTAAAGTTCAAAACCTTTGTACAAATCAAATATCCACCAAACACTCCAATAATGTCTCCAACAAAAACTAAAAAAGGTAATGAAACTATTCCAGCTAATATCCTAGGGATAAAAAGATAATTATACGGGTTTGTAGACAGGGTTTTTAAAGCATCAATTTGCTCGGTTACTTTCATGGTTCCTATTTCAGCGGCTATGGCTGCGCCGGATCTACCAGCAACCATTAGTCCAGCAAGGACGGGAGCAAGTTCTCTTGTAATAGACAGTACAACAACATTAGGGATAGCACTTTCTGCTGAGAATCTTGAAAACCCTGTATAAGATTGAAGAGCTAAAACCATCCCAGTAAAAATAGAAGTTAATCCAACAACTGGTAAGGAGTTATAGCCTATCTTAATTAAATGTTGTAAAAATATTTTTGGGTAAAATTTATCAAGAATTGAATATTTTAAGCAATCAAAAAAAAACAATACTATTTCGCCAACTGATGAAAAAATCCCAAAAAAAATTCTGCCTGCTTTTAAAATAATATTCATAAAACTGAGAAAGTACTAATTCATTCATTCTCAATATAAATTTTTTTTACTCTATTACCAATATTATTTAAAATTTCGTAGGGTATAGTTTTTGATTTCTTTGCAACAAAACTCAATAAAATATTATTTCCAATCAATTCAACGAAATCACCAACTTGAATTTCATTTTCGCCTAATTCAGAAATATCTACTATCATGTAGTCCATAGAAATTGAACCAATGATAGGGAGCTTTTTTTTAAAATATACATATGAAACATTACTAAGAATTCTTGGGTAGCCATCAGCATATCCAAAAGCAACTATTGCAATTTTTTTTTTTGTCTTAGATTGAAACGTTTGATTATATCCATAACTCTGCTTAGAGTTTTCAATAAATTTTATTTGTAGGATTTTAGCATAAAGCTCAACTACATTTTTGAATGGTTTGGTCTCAATTGTTCCAAAAACGCATCCGCCAGTTCGAACCAAATTATACTCAATTTTATTCAAGTTAATAATAGCATGTGAGTTAGCAATACTATGAATTGCATCAGGAAAGTCTTTTATAATTTTTTTAAATTTAAGGTTTTGCTCATTATTAAACTGATTTTGTTTTTCATCGGCTGATGCAAGATGCGACATTACGCAAAATACTTGTATTTGAAATTTTTTACAATATTCAATTACTTGATTTGTTTCTACTTGATCAATGCCTAGTCTATTAATTCCAGTATCAAAATGAAGAGTAACTTTTGGGATAGGAATTTGGTTTTTTGATAATTCATAAAACTTTTTTAATTCATCCAATGAATTTATTGTAGGAATAATTTTGTTGTGAAAGATTTTTTTAATTTCATTTTCTGTGAGATTAATTAAACCATTTAATAAAATGATGTTTGATTTGTTACATTCTTTTCTAACTTTGAGAGATTCTCCTAAGTTAGTCAAGAAAAAATCTTGACATCCAATTTTTACAAGTTTTTTAGTTACTTCAACTAACCCTAGACCGTAGGCATCGGATTTAAGAACACATCCAATTCTTGATTTCTTAAGGTTTTTTTTAAGTTTTTTATAATTGTCACCTAAAAAGTCAAGGTTGATTTTCAATAATCCATTTTCATTAATAATAGTATTGTTCATTATTAATTTTAGTCAATTGATGATTCGGCCAGATCGGAAAATTTAGTGTTTGAGGCATTGAAATGTAACTTAACTCTTGAAATTGGGCCATGTCTATTTTTAGCAACAATTACTTCGGCAATATTGTGAATTTTCTCCATTTTATCAGTCCATGCAATGTGTTTTTCGGTACCTTCTGGCGGCTCAGTTCTTGCTAAATAATATTCTTCTCGATATAAAAATACAACTAAATCTGCATCTTGTTCAATGGAACCAGATTCTCTCAAATCTGCAAGTTGTGGTCGTTTCTCTTCTCTATCTTCTACTTTTCTTGACAACTGTGAAAGAGCTATAACAGGGATATTAAATTCCTTTGCAATTGCTTTTAATCCTCTTGTAATTTCAGAAATTTCTTTCACTCGATTGTCGTTCATGCTTCTGCTCTCACTATTAATAAGTTGCAAATAATCTATTATAATTAGATCAAGCCCATCTTTTCTTTTGAGCCTTCTAGATCTTGATCTGATTGCTGATAATGTAAGAGCTGGAGAATCGTCAATAAATAAAGAAAGATTCTTAATTTTTTCGCTATTTTTGAGAAGGTTTTCAAAATCCATCTTTGAAATATTGCCAGTGCGTATTTTTTCTGAAGGAATTTTTGACATTTCAGATAAAAGTCTTGTAGCAAGCTGTTCCGAAGACATTTCTAGTGAAAAAAATAAAACATTATTTTTCTTCTTAAGATTTAATTTATCCATACAAATATTTGATGCAATATTTGTAGCGAATGCTGTTTTTCCCATGGATGGTCTACCAGCAATTATTATGAGATCAGATTTATGAAGACCTCCAATTTTTTTATCTAAGTCACTAAGAGCTGTTTTAAGAACAGCAACATCTGAGCTCTTTTTAAAAGCTTTCTCAGCATAGTCTAAAGTATCTGATAAAACATCGGTAAAAATTTTTGGTCCTCTTTGTTTATCTCCGTCATTAGTTAAATTAAAGAGATCTAATTCAACTTTTTCTATAATTGAATTAGAGTTTTCTTCTTGAAAGTCTGAGTAAGATTTATTGACAAGATCAGTTCCTACATCAATTAATTCTCTTCTTAAATACAGATCATAAATCAGTTCACCATACTGCTTGGCATTAATTATACTCACAGAATTTTCAGCAATCTCAAGGAGATATCTCATACCTCCGTTAGCTGTGAAGTCTTCGTTATTTTCTAGAAAAACTTTAATTGTAGTTAAGTCAGCAACCTGGTTATTTGTTATAAGTCTCTTTAGAGAATCAAAAATAATAGAATTAATTTTACTTGAAAAATGCTTTGACTCTAAAAAATCTTCAACCTTTTCAAGAGCTAAATTATTTGAAAGAATAGCACCCAATAGTGATTGTTCTGCTCCAACATTAAGTGGAATATCTCTGGAAATATTGGTGTTTGACTTAGTAAGAACATTTTTTAATTTTGTGTTTTGATCACTAACCATTGAGACATATTAACAAAAAAATTTTTATAAGCATTAATTTTCTGTCTGTGAATTAGGTGGAAAACGTGTAAAACTATTAGAAGTTTGTTAAAAGAAGTTTCAATAAGTAAAAAAAGTAAAAACTGATAAAAATCCATGAAAATTTTTTACTTAATTCATTTTTTAAGTAAAGAAGAAGAAAAAAACCAACTGAACAAACAAAAAGAAAAATGACCTCTATAAATAAAACATCTTTTGGAAAACTGAAGGCCTCAAATAAAGAAACAAAGCCAAGAATAAGCAAGAGATTATATATGTTGGAACCAATAATATTTCCAATTATTAATTCTGACATCTTTTTTTGTGCTGCCCTAATTGATGTTATAATTTCTGGTAAAGAGGTACCTAAAGCTACTAAGCTTAAAGCAAGAAAAGAATCTGAAATTCCAAAGAAACTTGAGATTTCAATTACCGAGTCTACTGTGAACTCTGCTCCAAAAAAAGTTAAAATGATTGAAAACATTATGGTCGGTAATCCAATGATTAATGGCTTTTTAAAAACCATTTTTGTTAAAAAATCATTGGTTTCTAATTCATTTTCGTTTTTTGATATCGAATTATTAAAAGATTTGTATATGTAAAAAGAGAAAAGTATTAAAAAAATTATGCCGATCTTGTAGTCAAATATTAATAACCAAATTATAAGAAGAAAAAAAATATGAACTATTAAATGAAAAAAATTGTCAAATTTAGATATTTTTTTTAAGTCAATTTTTGATATTAAAAGTCCCGCTCCTAGAACTAAAAGAATATTGGATATATTAGAGCCAATAACATTCCCTATGGAAATTTCAGGTGACTTTTTAATTATGGCATCAATTGAGACTAAAAGTTCCGGAAGAGATGTTCCAAATCCAATTACAATTAAGCCAATAAAAAAATCAGAAACTCCATACCTTTTTCCAATTGCTACTGCACTTGATATAAGAAAATCCGCACCTTTAACAACAAGAAGTAGTCCTATTAATAATATAAGAAAGTTTATTATTAACATGAGAGAAAGTTGAAAGTTTTTAAAATTGTGAAAAAAAAAAAAATTATTCTTTATCTTTTTTTTTTGTTAACCTTTCCTTTTCTGATTTATTTAATTTATTTTCTGTTGACTCAGCTTCGCTTTCAATTTTATTTTCATTAGTTTTTGTTTTAACAGTTGTTTCATCAAGTTTTTTTTCCTCATTCTTAGGCGTATCTTTTTTTATTCTTTCTTTAGTCTTTTGTGTAATATTTTTTTCTTCGTTATTTTCTGAGGAATTTAATGATACATTCTTTTCAGCGGATACTTTTTCTAAATTAGCGTCATCTTCTTTTTTTCTTGGTTTTTGAAGCTCATCTTTTTGAATTTTTGCATTTTCTTCTGAGGTTGCAATATTTATTTTCAAGTTACAGCCAACCTCTGGGTGTAATCTAATATTAATTTCATATATACCAATTTTTTTTATCGCATCATGAAAATTAACATTTGATGGCTTTATATTTACCTTTTTTTCAACGAAATAGTTAGAAATATCTTTAGGTGAAACCGAACCATATAGTTGCCCATTGTCGCTTGCATTTCTGATAAAAGTAACATCTAACTTAGAAATTTTTTGTACTGTTAATTTTGCTTCCTCAATTATCTTTTTATTTTTTTCAACTAAATCTTGTTTTATTTTTGAGAAGTATTCTTTATTTTCATCATTTGCACGTAATGCCTTTTTCTGAGGAATCAGATAGTTTCTTGCATATCCATCTTTCACAGTAACTAGATCACCAACACCACCTAGTTTATTTAAACTTTCTAGTAAGATAACTTCCATTTCGTTTATTCTGACACTTTCGTTACTATTCTCTTAAGGCTTATATAATATCCGCTTAAAAATATTAATAAAAATAGAACATAACCTAAAAAAATAAAAAGTAAAAAGATAATTAAAATTTTTAGAAAATTATTTACATCAAATGAATTTAAAAATTGGTATGAATAAACTAAACCTTGATAAAAAATCAAAAAACTTAAAACTATCACTGCGCTAAAAAAATAAAACTTTAAGTCACCTTTTAATAAAATTGTTAAAAAAACTAAAATGTTAAAAATAAAGAAAATTTTTGCTGGTAAAAAAAACTTTTTGAATTCAATTGTGTAATTTCTTGGAAAATTTATTTTTTTTAAAATTATATTTGTAAAAAAAAAATTAATTATTATGAAGGTCATTAAGACAAAAGCATTTAGAGAAGGTATTATTTTTATTAAAAAATCAACTCCTTCATCACTAATTATATTTTCTTTAATATCAGAGCTTTGTGCGATATTAGAAAAAAATTGAGAAATAAATTCTTTAAGTTCTTGATGATCAATTTGATAGTAATAGAAGAAATTAAAAATTAGTAAAAGTGATAAAATAAAAAGATTAAAAAAAATAATTACTTTTTCACTGCTTATTAAATTTCTTTTATAAGAATTTAAAAGTCTTAAAAGAAAAAAAATTATAGTTGATGTGATAAAGTAATTAAGAAAAAATCTTAGCGAAAATTCTAGTTCAAAAAAATGGGCACCACTTATATATAAAAAAAAAAATCCAAAATTAGTAATAATAATTGAAAAAAAAAAATTTTTATCAGAAATAATTTGACCAGCGAAAATCAACGGAATAGAACACAAAATTGGAAAAAGGTTTGGAGATAAACGTAAAATTAGAGTTTCAGATGATAAAATTAGAATTACTGAATAAAAAAGAACTATGTAATCTTTATTCTTTTTTAAAAACATCAATTAGAGACATATGGAAGTAAAGCTAAAAATCTTGCTCTTTTTATAGCCAGTGTAAGTTCTTTTTGCTTTTTTGTGGATACCTGAGTTACTCTGCTAGGAAGAATTTTTCCTTTTTCTGTAATGTATTTTTTTAAAACATAAATATTCTTATAGTCAACAATAGGGGCGTCTTTTCCAGATAATGGACATGATTTCTTATATAATAATTTAGATGAAGTGTTGTCAAATGCTTTACTTTTCATAATTATTTGTCCTCTGCTTTGCTCTCATCAAGTTGAGATGGGTTTTTATCTACGGATTTGATTTTTAGATTAAAAAACCTTAAAAAATCGTCATCTTGTTTAACTAAATTATTAAGCTCATTTAATACCTTTGCATCACATTCACTATTTATAAGATAATAATATCCTTTAGAATTCTTTTTAATTTTATAAGCAAGGGATCGTAGACCCCAAGATTCAGTTTTAAGAATTTTACCACCAGATTTATTTATTTTTTCTGTAAATGAGTTAAATTTGGTTTCAGCCGATTTTGGTGATAATTGACCGCTTAATATAAAAACACTTTCATACAACATATATAATCCTTAAGGTTAAACTTGAAAAAACAAGTTTAGCTAATATTATTAGCAAGGTTATTAAACAAGCTTATAACATTAATAAATTTGTTTGCAAAGTAACCAATTTTTTTTTTACAAAGTTATTATGAAAAAAATAGCCTTTATTTTTCCTGGTCAGGGTTCCCAAATAGTCGGAATGGGCTCGGAACTTTATAAAAACCATCAGAAAGCTAAAGAAGTTTTTGATGCTGTTGATGAAGCACTAAATGAAAAACTTTCAAAAATAATTTTTCATGGTGATGAAGAACAATTAAAATTAACATCTAACGCACAACCAGCTTTAATGGCAGTTAGTTTGGCGTTGGTAAGGGTTCTTGAAAATGAAGTAGGTAAAAAATTAACTGATTTTACAGAAATTGTTTTAGGTCATTCTTTAGGAGAATACACAAGTCTTTGCAGCATAGGTTCACTAGATATATCCTCTACAGCAAAATTGTTAAGAATTAGGGGAAATTCAATGCAAAATTCTGTAAAAAATATTGAAACAAGAATGGTTGCCGTTATTGGGCTTGAACTTGAGATAATTGAAGAATTACTTGATAAATTAGAAGAAGAAAAAGATTTTTTATGTGAAATAGCGAATGATAACTGTCCGGGTCAGATTATATTATCTGGATTCAAGACTAGTATTGATAAATTTTCTAAAATACTGAGTTCATCTGGAGCAAGGTCAATTATTGATTTACAAGTGAGTGCTCCTTTTCATTGTTCACTAATGAAACCAGCAGCCGATGTCATGTTAAAAGCATTACAAGATGTGAATATTAAAAAACCAATAATAAAATTTATAAATAATGTTTCTGCTGAATTTATTGATAAACCCTCTGAAATAAAAAAAAAATTAATTGAACAAGTTTACAAGAGAGTTAGATGGAGAGAAAGTATAATAAAAGTATCAAAATCAAAAATTGACAAAATAATAGAAATAGGTTCAGGTAAAGTACTTACAGGGTTGAATAGGAGAATGAAGATTGATCAAGACTTGCTAAACTTAACAACAATAAATGATATTGAAAACTTTATTAAGTTACATGGAGAAAATCTATGAAAAAAAATGTATTATTAACTGGCGCGACTGGTGGAATAGGTGAGGCGATCTGCAGAAAATTAATAAAAAACTACAATTTGGTAATTGTATCCAGAAGTGAGGAAAAATTAAAAAACTTTATGAAAGATAACGAATCAATTATTAAACGAATAACTTGCGACTTGAAAGAAGAAAACCAAATTACAAAAATGATTGAAGAAATTATTTCAGAGAATTTAAATATTGATATTTTAGTCAACAACGCAGGAGTCACCGATGACAGCTTATTTATAAGAATGAATTACAAAAAATGGAAACATGTTATCAGAATGAATTTGGATTCAAATTTCTTATTAAGTAATTCTATTTCAAAGCTAATGATAAAAAAAAAATGGGGAAGAATTATTAATATCACCTCCATTGTAGGACATACCGGTAATTTAGGTCAGGCTAACTACGTTGCATCTAAATCTGGTATAAATGGTATGACAAAATCTATAGCTATGGAGTTAGCTAAATGGAATATAACAGTTAATTGTGTATCTCCTGGTTTTATAAAAACTAAAATGACTGAAAACCTAAATGAGGAGCAAAAAAAAATAATTCTAAATAAAATTCCTTTGGGAATGATCGGATCGCCAGATGATGTTGCAAATTGTGTTGAATTCTTAGCTTCAGATGAATCAAGATACATTACAGGTGAAACAATTCATGTTAATGGTGGTATGGCAATGTTATAATTATGTTTGATTTAAAAAAAAAAATATTTATTAATATAACTTTAACTTAATAGCAAGGGATAAATATGAGTGATATTTCAGATAGAGTAAAAAAAATTGTTGTTGAGCACTTGGGTGCAGAGGCAGACAAGGTTGTTGATTCAGCAAGTTTTGTTGATGATCTAGGGGCTGATAGCTTAGATACAGTTGAATTGGTTATGGCTTTTGAAGAGGAATTTAATATAGAAATTCCAGATGAGATTGCAGAGAAAATAACAACAATAAAAGACGCAATTGAACATATAGAAAAATCACAAAATTAGAATATGAGACGAGTGGTCGTAACAGGAATTGGAATGTGCACGCCACTTGGATATGGTGTTGATCTAAATTGGGAAAAACTGATTAACTCTCAATCAGGGATTAGAAAACTTGAGGGATTTGAAATTGATGATTTAACTTCAAAAATTGGTGGGCAAGTTCCGTTAGAAGGAAATTCTAATCTATTCCCTGAAAATGTTTTAAATTCCAAAGATAGAAGAAAAATAGAGCCTTTTATTGAATTTGCGATGATTTCTGCAAAAGAAGCAATTGAGGATTCAGGATGGATACCAAACTCAGAAAGAGATTCACAAAGAGCAGGGGTTATGGTTGGTTCAGGTATAGGGGGGTTGGACGGGATTAGAATGAGTTCAGATAATTTAAGAAGAAGTCCAAGAAAAATATCACCATTTTTTATTCCCTCCTGTCTTATTAATCTAGCGTCTGGTCATATTTCTATAAAATATAATCTAAAAGGTCCAAATCATTCAGTCGTCACTGCTTGCGCATCTGGTGCTCATGCAATAGGAGACTCATTTAGAATAATTTCTTATGGAGATGCCGATGTAATGATAGCTGGCGGCACAGAAGCGGCTTGTACTCGGTTTGGTATTTCTGGTTTTTGTGCAATGAGAGCACTATCAACCAAATTTAATGATAATCCTGAAGTTGCCTCAAGACCTTGGGATAAAGACAGAGATGGCTTTGTATTATCTGAGGGATCAGGAATGCTAGTTCTTGAAGAATTAGAACATGCGAAAAAAAGGTCAGCTAAGATTTATGCAGAAATTATTGGTTATGGATTAACTGGTGATGCTTATCACCCAACAGCGCCTGCAAGTGACGGTAGTGGAGGTTTTAGAGCTATGGAGATGGCTATAAATGATGCAAAGATTTCTTCTGATCAAATAGATTATATCAATGCTCATGGTACCTCAACTCCTTTAGGTGATGAGATAGAGTTTAATGCAGTAAAGAAAATTTTTGAAAACAATAAAAAAAACTTATATATGTCATCTACTAAGTCGTCAACGGGGCATTTACTTGGAGCTTCTGGAGCAATTGAATCAATTTTTTCGATTTTGTCATTAACAAATAAGGTTATCCCGCCAACTTTAAATTTAGCTAACCCATCTTCAGATTGCAAAGGGATAAATCTTGTACCTAATGAGAGTATTAATAATACAAATAATTTTTGTTTATCTAATTCATTTGGGTTTGGTGGTACTAACGTTTCGTTGATATTTAAAAAAAATTAATTGTGTCTAAAGCTACATTTTTTTTTCTAATCATCATACTGCTAAATTCTTTTTCACTACTTATTTTTGAGAAACATAATATTTTGAATACACCAAACGTAATCATAAAGCCTGGGATGAGTTTGGAACAAATTTCAAGAGAACTTTTAAAAAAAAAAATAATCAAAAATACTTATATTTTTAAGATCTGGGTCAAATTAAGCTTTTCAGAAAAAAAATTAAGGTACGGCGAATTTATTTTTAAAAAAAATTACTCAATTTATGACGTCACAAAAAAATTAATTAATGGCGATGTGATTTTTAGAAAACTCACAATTATTGAGGGTTCCTATAAATACCAATTATTGAACATTCTCAAAGAAATTGATCCTAAATCATCTATAGAATACGATGACATAAGTGATTTAATAATAGCTGATACTTATAGTTATCAAATAACTGATTCTGCTGAGAGAATTCTTAATGATATACAGAAAATATCAAATGATTTTTCCCAAAAAGTTTGGTTAGAAAGAGACAAGTTTATACCTATTTCAAATATTAACGAAATGTTTATCTTAGCATCAATAATAGAAAAGGAAACTTCAGTAAAACATGAAAAACCTTTAATAGCTGGAGTTTTTTACAATCGTTTAAATAAAAATATGAAACTTCAATCAGATCCAACCGTTATATATGCAATTACACAAGGAAAATATAAGTTAAAAAGGAATTTAACAAGAAAGGACCTTAAGTTAAAATCAACTCATAATACCTATGTTAATAAAGGGCTACCACCCTCAATTATTGGTTTTCCTGGGAAAGATTCTCTTCTTTCCACTACACTTCCAAAAAAAAGCGACTTGCTATATTTTGTAGCAAAAAATCAAGATGGCGAGCATTACTTTTCCTCTAGTTATAAGCAACATTTGAAAAATATAAAGGCCTCAAAAGATGAAAAAAAATAGAAAAGGCATTATGTTAGTTTTATCGTCTCCATCAGGAGCAGGAAAAACTACAATTTGTAAAGAGATTTTAAAAAAAATTAAAGATCTTAAAATGTCAATTTCGTACACAACAAGACCAAAAAGAAAAAGTGAAATTGATGGAAAAGATTATTTTTTTATTGCTGAAAAAAAATTTAAGGAACTTCAATCTGAGGATTTTTTTATTGAGAATGCCAAAGTTTTTGACCATTTGTATGGAACCCCAAAAAATTTTGTTGAAGAAAATTTACTAATAGGAGTTGATGTGCTTTTTGATATTGATTGGCAAGGTGCTCAGAAATTATCTAATTTTTCTAAAACAGATATAGTTTCAGTTTTTATTTTACCACCAAGTAAATTGATTCTTAAAGAAAGATTAAAAAAAAGAAATGAAGATTCTCTTGAGATTGTGAACAAAAGAATGAGTAAAGCAAAATCAGAAATTAGTCATTGGATAGAATATGATTACGTTTTAATAAATGATGATCTAAAAAAATGTACTGATGAAATCGTTACAATTTTAAAAGCAGAGAGAAAAAAAAGAGATAGACAAAAATTTATCTTTAGTTTTATTGAGAAGCTTTTAAAGTAATTTCTCTGAAAGTTTAATAAATTGATTTGGACTTATTTCTTCAGGTCTAAGAGTTGGATCTATCCCACATTTAAATATCTTTTCTTCAATATTAGAACTAATTTTAGAAAGGTTGTTTTTTAAAGTTTTCCTTTTATGCATAAACGACATTCTTAGAAACTTGTCGAGTTTATTATAATCAAATCTAATATCTTCTTTTGGAGTAATTTCAATTACTGATGAATGAACTTTTGGTTTTGGAAAAAAATTTTCTGGTGCTACATCAAATATAACTTTGACATCAGCTACCACCTGAATTAAAACAGACGTTCTTCCATAATGTTTTGTTTTTTCTTCAGCTGAAAGCCTTGATGCAACCTCTTTTTGAACCATAACAATAATAGACTTAAAGGAATTGATATATTTCAACCAATTTAGAATAAGAGTAGTCGCGATATTGTAGGGTAGATTACCAATAAGAATTACTTTTTTGTTTGATAATTTATTAATTGATATTTTTAAAGCGTCACCGATGATTAGTTTGGTTTCTACATCCTTATTTTTTACTAAATGTGAAAGTACATCTTTCAACGCTTGATCTTTTTCTATAAGAATAAGTTTTGAGGGTTTTTTTTTAATTATAAATTCTGTTAGATAGCCTTTTCCGGGACCAACCTCAACAATTTCTTGATTTTTAAGATCTTTCAATGAAGTAATATTTTTTAGAATTTTTTTATTTATTAAAAAATTTTGCCCTAAACTTTTTTTATGTTTGAATTCTTCATTCATGAATATTTTTGGACAAATTTTAAACAAGCTATTAAACTATTAGCATGTGCTTGGTTGTTTCCTGCAATATCAAAGGCAGGACCGTGGTCTGGAGATACCCTCAAAATTGGAAGCCCACCGGTTACATTTACAGAATTAAAAAAATCAAGTGTTTTGACTGGTGATAATCCTTGGTCATGGTACAAACAAAACATTCCATCATAATTTTTTCTGTTATTTTTAAAAAAACAGGTATCACCACTCAAGGGACCGTGTAAATTAAATTTTTTTTTCTTCAAGTCTTTAATGACGGGTAATATAACTTTTTTTTCTTCTTCTCCAATAACACCATCCTCTCCTGCATGAGGGTTTAGTGCTAAAACACCAATTAATGGACTTTTTATTTTCCATATAGTTTTTAGAGAATTATTGAAAATTATTATTTTCTCTCTTAGTAATTCCTCCTTTATTTTATTGAATGTTTTTTTTAATGGTATGTGTGTTGTTGCAAGACCTACAACTAAGTTTTTTCCAGAATCAATTGGTTTAGTTGTTGTTAAAATCATTATTTCATTTGAGGATTGATTTATAAATTTTCTAGCTAAATATCCCATGTATTCCGTTTGGCCATTATAATTAAAACCATATTCTCTCATTGTTTTTTTACAAATTGGGAGAGTAATCAAAGCTGATGCCTGTTTATTTTTTACAAAATTGAAGGATGTTTTTAAAGAGTCAATTATAAATTTACTATTCTTTTTATCAGGATGACCTAACTTAAAATTTATTTTATTTCCTATATCATAAACAGGTAAGTAATTATCAAAGATTTCTAATGTTTCATTGGGATTTTTAATTAGTTTTATTTTTGCATTAAGTTTAAAAAATTTAATAACAAATTCAATTTTAGTTTTGTCATCAACAACAAAAAAAGGTAACAATTTCTCTTTCTTTCTGTTTATCCATGTTTTAACTAAAATTTCAGAATTAATTCCTGATGGTTCTCCCATAGAAATTACAATCGGCTTTTTTTTCATTATTTTTTATTTATTAAAAAACTTTATATTAGTATTTTTTCTAAGGTTAGATATTAAAGTATTTGCCATTTGGTTGAATTTTTGAGTGTAGATTATTTTTTCTATGTCAATTTTAGAGATAGCACTTTTGTTATCAACTTGCTTTTTACATAATTTGAGTCTCATAAATTCAGGTTCTTTTTTTAAAACATTTGTCATCTCACCTTCTTCTAATGCTTCAAGATTCTCTTTGAAAATCTTATTCATTTCCTCAAACATGATGTTTTCAAATTTCATTAATTCTACATTATTTTTTAAAGTTTCAGTGATCATACTACACTCAATTTCATTCTTTTTAATTTCTTTAAGCGAACTCTCATCTTGGGCTGACAACTTTATGAATGAAAACATTATGTTATTACTTCCATAGAATCTTTTTTTATTAAGTTTCATTATTTTGTATCCATCAGTATCCTGAAAGCTTAAAATTTCACCTGCTTTCATCTTTTTAAGTAACTCTTTGGTTTTATTATCAATATTGTCCTCAATTACCCATCTACTATTCTGACTTTCCATAGTATATATCTCATTAAATTTTTTAGAGAGGTTTTCAAAGGTAATTCCTTTATCTAGTAACTTTAAAAATTCTTTCATTTTTTTTTCTGATTTTTCCCAGTTTCCAGGCGAATCATTCATAAACAGAACCTCATTATAGTCAAACTCATACTTACCTTTATTTTTTGTGCGTTCATCAAAAGAGTCCTGAATCTCTTGTTCACTAATAATGATTTTTGAGGCAATTGTTTTTTGTAAAAATTTCTTCCATAATAACTCTGAAGACATTTGATCTAGTAAAATATCAATATCAAAACCCTCACTCTCTAAAAAAGATTTGAAACCATTAAAGTCATCTTTAGAAAAGTTATAAATATTTGATGTAAAATTAATAAGCTCCTCATCTGTATGACTAATATCATTTTTTTTTGCTTCAATTTTTTTAATTTTTTCTAATATAAGAAGTTCAAGCATCCTTTCTCTTACTGAATCCCTATTACTTATACTATCCTCAAGGTTTAAAGATTTTAGAGCCAATTTAATTCTTTGTGAAAGATCGTATGTTGTAATGATTTCTTTATCAATACTAACTATCATTCCTTCAAACTTTTCCTGAGCAAACAGATTTTTCTCAAAAAAAATGATTTTAAGGATAAAAAAAAAAATAATGTTAAAGATCACTTTCCATAATTTCTTTAAGGCTAAATAAAAAAGCAAAATTATTTGATGTAGGGTCTTCTGGGTTATGTGTATATTGTCTTGTCCATGAGAATGACATTCCAAAACATTCATCTTCATATTTTAATTTCGTCCCATAATTATATAACTTTAATTTGCCTTTCTTATCAAATGTTGAATATACTGTAAAGTTCCAAAAATCATAAAATTTTTGGTCATATTTTACTGAAAATTGATTTTTTCCATCAATTAAGTGTTCACCGTCTTCGCTAATAACTGCCGAATACCTACTATTTCCAAGAGATAAATAAGAGTTCTTTTGTTTAATTAGTAGATTTGTATATGCTGTTTTAATTGAGAAATTATCTTTATCAATAACAAAGTATGAATTTAAGTTTATGGCTTTGGCGGGTTTTAAGGTGAAATTTCCAACTATATTTGAAAATTTTTCATTAATTCCCGTATTTTTATTTAAATATTTATTTCTATCAAATTGATGGCTTTGCCCAACTTGTATTGTAGTAAGGTCGTTAAAAGAATCTTTTATAGTACTAGTGTAAGATATACCATAATCTATTCTAGAAGATTGTTCTAATCTATCGGTACCATGCATTCTATTAATGTTAAATAAATCAATAAAATCAAGATCAAAATTGTTTATATTACTTTCATCAGGTATTTTTCTATTAAATGCATTCTTAGTACTTTTTACAAACAAAACTTTTGGTGTAAAAGTACTTATAATATTCTTACTGTTTTTGAAGTATGGCTTTGAAATCTCTAAAGAAAGCTGAGGAAAAATATTATTTTTATATTTATTGTTTTCAAACTTACTGCTGACTGGGTTTTCAAACTTTTTTACATTATATAGTCCTGCATTCAAATGTGCACCAAATTTTAATAACGTTCCATCATTAAGCGTCGTTGGAAAAATAAAATTTTGATTTATAAATAACTTTTTACTTTCAACTCCTTCAGTTCTATAAAAGTTTATAAATTCAATATTGGTATCATAGTTTAATGTATTATTAAGAGGTGGAGAACTCCAATTTAATAAGAGTCTTGGAAGAATTCTGGGTGTTTGTTTTCTATCAAATTCTCTTCTGTTATCTTGAAAAAGATAAGATTGCAAACTGTAATAATTATAGCCTCTAAGAGATTCTAATTTAATATTTGATTCAAGAATATGGTCATATTTATATTTATAAGTATTTTTATAGTTTCTATCGGTTGCTCTTTGTAATTTATAGCTAGCATAATTTTTAGAGTTAAGAAAAAAAATTCCTTCAGAGTTAATATGACCTCTTTTCCTATCTTCTTTAATTTGATTGTTTGTTTGGTTCTCTATCGTTCCACTAAATTCGTTTTTCATTTCACCATTTTTAAAATTTTTTCTGTGTTGTATGAGTAAAGCTGGATTTTTTTTTTGAGAAAATTTTGGTGTTACAGTTATATCACTGAAATCACTGAGGGGATAGTAATATGGTAAGTCAGCTCCAAGTCCAAAATAATGAGTTTGAAAAAAACTTGGTGGTAAGAATCCTTTTTTTCTTTTTAACAGTGGTGATGGGTGAGAAAAATATGGAAGATAAAGTACACTTTTACCATTAACATCTAGAAATGCATCATAATATTTTACGTCAAGTTTTTTCTTATCATGAATAATTTTTTTTGCTTTAATTTGAATTAAAGGTGGATCATATTTTTTTGTTTTTTCATTATAGCATAATTCGCATGCGGTGAAAGTTCCATATTGTAATCTTTCCCAGTCTTTATTTCTTCTTTCTACTTTTTTTGCTGCTAGTCTTAAAAATTGTTTTTTCCCGTTATCAATTCTAGGAATATAAAGGTGATTATTCTCAATTAAAGCATTTTCAAGCGCGTTATCAGCAACAATTTTATCAGCCTTTAATATACTTCCGTCAGCGTTAAAAATTTTTATATTTTCTCTAGCTGATAAAACTTTTGATTCATTATTTACAAAAACTTTATTGGCATAAAGCTTAAATTCTTTGTCAATAATTTCAACATTTCCTGTAGCGTAAATTCTAGTGTTTTCCTTGTCATAAGTAAATTGATCAGCGTTGATTTCAAGCTTTTCATTTGATTGGCAGTGAAAGCTTATTACTAAAAAAAAAATAAATAATATTTTACCCATCTTCAAGATGTATTAATGAACTAAGTAATAAAAAATTAAAAATTAAGGGCGCGGCCCACACAGTGAGAAAAATATTTAGATCTGAACTTTGTCCAAAGGTTTTAATTAAATCAGAAGAAAAGTGGAAGATTAATCCAATAATGAGACCATACAATATTTTAATTAGATTTTTTTTTATCCTCTCCCTTTTTATTGATAACGAGCAACCTAATAAAACCATTGAGATCAAAATTAAAGGAAATGAAAAAAGGTAATTTTTATAAATCACATGCTTTTTAATTGCGAAGCCAGAGGATTCTAAATTACTAATGTAATCGTTTAATCTCCAAAAACCTACGGTTTCTGGAGGCCTGAAGTTTTTTTCAATTTTTTCAGCATCTAAATTTATTGCAATATTTTCAATGTCAAAAAACTCTGGAGGCTTATTTATTTCAAGTTTAATTCCTTTTTTTAGTTCCCACAATTTTTTATCAAGCATCTTAACATCCTGAACATCAATTCTTTCCAAAAATTTATTTTCTGAACTAAATTTGAAAATTTTTACATTTTTTAATGTATTATTCTCAAAAGAATAATGTTGTGCATTTATAACATATTCAAAGTTGTCAGTTTTTTCTCTTAGCCACAAACCTGTTTCCGATATTGAAAATAACCCATAACTTCCCTTGAAAAAATTACTTTCATAGTTTTTAAACTTGATATTCATATATGCAAAGATTGGGTTAAATACAAAAACATAAAGAATGCTTATTAAAATAGCATTAAAAACTGCTGGTAAAATTAAAAACCATATTGAAAAACCTGAGGCTCTAAGAACAACCAATTCGCTATTTTTATTTAATTTCATGTATGTATGCATTGAACTTAGCAGGAATACGGTAGGTAAAATTATTGGAAATAAGCTTGGAATGTGAAGAAACGCCATTTTCACTAAAATGCTTAATTCAATTTCTTTTGTTGAACTTCTTCTTATTAATTCAATGAGATCAATGGAGATAAAAAGAAGACATGAAAATGAAAAAACCAATAAAAAAGAAAAAAGATTTTCTTTTAATAGATATCTAAGTACTAATTTATTTGTGACCATTAATTAATCTCTTAGATTTTAAAATAATAAAGCATGAGCAAAGTAAGCAGAAAATTGAGGGTAAAAAATTTATAAAATGCATTCCATCAAATTTAATTGACAAATTTGATGAAGTAATTGATATCACTTGTAAAAATATAATTAATCCAAAAACTTTTAAAATTTTGGAGATGTTATCAACTCTATCAAATTTAAAACTGAGTAAAAAACATACGATTAGCATACTAAATGCTACCACATTTATGGGTATAGCATATCTTACAGTTATTTCAGCTTTGAATGCTTGAAGATTATATTTATCATCAAGAGAATCAGGGTTTGGGTTTCTGAGTTCAAACATAGATCTTTCTGAAGGAGATTTCCATCTATTAAAGAAGTTATCAGTTTTATTCTGACTGATACTCAGTAAGTATTCATCAAAATAAAGGATTGAAAGTTTTTTCTCTTTTGATTGAAATTGTTGAGAACCCTCTTCCAAAAAAATTTTTGTAGAATTGCCAGTATTTATTATTTTGCCTTTTTTTGCTATAAGTGTTGATGGTTTTTCGTTGTCCCTTGTATCATGGATGAATATGTTTTTTAAACCATCATTGTTACTTTCTTTTATAAAAATTGTAAAATCTTTACCTATCGTATTAAAAACCCCCTCTTGCAGAAGACTTGAGGAGTAGTCATTTTTGATGGTATATAAAAGTAGTTTGAAGTTTTTATTTGATTCTGGAGTTTGATAAATTGAAAAAAATGAACAAACGATTGCTATTATTAGACTATAAAGAATTGTTGGTTTTATTAAATCAATATTTGAAAAACATGAAGATTGAAGCACTATAAGTTCTTTATCATTATTCATTCTTGAGTAAACAAAAAAAATAGATAAAGATATTATTATAGGAAATAAAATTGGAATTATTTGAGGAATAGAATTCATTATGAGTTTGAAGAAGATTAGAAAAGGAAGGTTTCTACTAATCATCAACTCAATTAATTGAACGCTTTTTGCTAGACAAAATACTGAAATAATAAATATTAATATTAGTAGTGAATTATTAAATAGTTGTTTAAAAATGTATCTATCGACTAAATTCATTGAATTTTTTTTAAAAAACAATATACATTATTTATAATACTTAATCCTTATAATATATAGACAAATGAAAATTAATTTTGAAAACCTCTCTGAACAAAAATACCATCTTGTTATTATCTCACCTGATAATAAAAAAGTAAATTCTAATAATCATCTAGATAAAAGTTCTGAAGAAATCCTAAACAGTTATTTGGCCGGAAAAACCGAAGAAAAAGAAATTACTGAAACCTTTTTATACAAAAATATTCAGAATTACCAAAAAAAAAATGAATTTGTTTCTCAGTTTACTTACGTCAGATTTGAGCATTCAAAAGACACTTCTATACAACATGCCTTTTTTGGCAGATTGCTATCATATCTTGAAAGTAAAAAAACTAAAAAAGTGATGATCTTATTTAATAAAAATTTTGATGATAAAAAACAAAAAGAAGAAATTATTGAGAATCTTCTTATTGGTTTTAAATTGAAAGACTACAGATTTGAAAAATATAAAAATGTTTCAAAAAAAGACTTTAAAATAGATGAAGTTCGTATTCTTGGATATGATGGAAAATACAGTTCAGAATTAGAGAGAAATATAAATCATAAAGTTAAAAATCTTGATGGTATTTTTCTTACACGAGATTTAGTTTCAGAGCCTGCAAATGTACTATATCCTCAAAAATTTGTTGAATTTTGTAAAGACTTAAAAAAAGTCGGAGTTGAGATTCAAATTTTTGATGAAAAAAAACTGAAAGCACTTGGAATGAACGCTTTATTGGGTGTTGCTCAAGGCTCGGTTCGCCCTGCAAGAGTAATGATAATGAAATGGAATGGTCTTAGAGGAAAAAAATCTCAACCTTTAGCGTTTATTGGTAAGGGGGTAACTTTTGACACTGGGGGTATTTCAATCAAGCCTTCCTCTGGTATGGAAGATATGAAGTGGGATATGGGAGGCGCAGGTGTAGTTGCGGGTTTGATGTATACATTAGCCTTAAGAAAAGCAAAAGCAAATGTTATAGGAGCTGTTGGTTTGGTTGAAAATATGCCTGATGGTAACGCTCAAAGACCAGGTGATATTGTTGAATCATTATCTGGTCAAACAATTGAAGTTTTAAATACAGATGCTGAAGGACGATTAGTATTAGCTGATGTGCTATGGTATATAAATAAAAAATTCAAACCAGAACTTATGATTGATCTAGCGACTTTAACTGGTGCAATAATTGTAGCTCTAGGCGAAAGATATGCTGGGCTATTCTCAAATGATGACCTTCTTGCCAAAAAACTTATTGATGCTTCAAAAACTACTAAAGAATTAGTCTGGCAAATGCCGATGGATGAAGAATTTGACAAATTGTTAAACTGTCCTGTAGCCGATATGAAAAACATTACAGGAACTAGAGGGGCAGGGAGTATAACTGCTGCGCAGTTTTTAAAAAGATTTGTAGGTAAAACTAGTTGGGCTCATTTAGATATTGCGGGAGTCACTTGGTCCAAAAAGGGTACAAAGTTTTCAAGGCCTGGGGGTACTGGATTTGGTGTACGCTTACTTGATGAATTTGTAAGAAAAAATTATGAATAACTTTCACGAAATTAACCTTTACTATGTTAAGTCAGATTTTAGTTATATTGTTAACTCTTTAGTTAAAAAACTTAGAGATAAAAAAGTGGTAGTTAATTTATCTAATGAATTAGAAATGAATCTCTTAGATAAATATCTTTGGACGAAAGAAAAAAATGAATTTTTACCTCACAAAACTTTCGCTGAAAAATTATATCCAAAGGATAAATTAATTTTATTTTATGGAGATTACCTTAAAATGAAAGGTTTGCTTGATTTTGATGTTATTCTTATATCACCCAAAGTGAAAATAAAAAAAATTTCTTACCTAAAAAAATTCTTCTTTTTTTCATATGATGAAGTAAACAAAGAAATTTTTTCAATAATATCAGCTAAATTAAGTAATAAAGTAAAAACAATTAAATGTTTTTATGAGCTTGATAGATTTAAATGGAAAGCAATCTATAGTAACTAAGGAGATTCTTAATGGAATTAACACTATCAATCATCAAACCAGACGCCGTCAAAAGGGGGTTAACTGGTGAAATTAACGCTTTAATAGAAAAAAAAAAAATGAGAATTGTTGCACAGAAGATGTTACACCTCTCACTAAATGATGCTAAAGGTTTTTATTTCGTTCATAAAGAAAGAGCCTTCTTTAATGATTTGTGTGAATACATGACATCAGGTCCAATTGTTGTACAAGTTCTCATGGGTAAAAATGTTATCAATAATTACAGGAAATTAATGGGAGCAACTAATCCAACAAATGCAGATGATGGTACCATAAGAAAAAAGTACGGTTTATCCGTAGAGGAAAATTCTGTACATGGCTCAGATAGTAAAGAAAATGCGAACATAGAAATTGGTTATTTTTTTTCAAGTAGAGAGATATTCAATCAACTAGGTGACTAGAATATTAAAAAAAACCATAATAGAAAAAGAAGAACTGTTACAACAATGCAAGAGATTATAGTAAATTTAATAAATTTAGAATAAAAGCTTTCTTGAAATTTACTATCTATCTTTGCCATTGTTATATTCCTTTTCTAGAGTTTCTATAACTTTTATATATAAAATATGCTCTTCTTTCAATATTTTTTTAGCTAATTTTTCTTCATCATCTGTTTTTAAAATTTTCACAATTCTTTGATCTATAATTTCCCCAGTATCAACACCTTTATCTACATAATGTATCGTACAACCAGTGTATTTAACTTTTTTTTCTATTGCTTTTTTTACAGCATTAAGACCTCTGAAGGAGGGAAGAATAGAAGGATGAATATTGATAATTTTTCTTTTCCAATTGTGAAGAAACTCCTGACTTAGAATTCTCATAAACCCGGCCAAACAGATAAAATTTACTTTTTCTTTTATTAGGATCTCTGAGAGTTTTTTCTCAAATTTATTAATTTTATTTTCATCTATAATTTTTGTTTTGATACCTTTTTTTTTTACTTTAGATAGTCCTGAAGAGTTTTTATTGTTAGAGATAATTATTTTTACTTTTGATGATAAAGTTTTGTTGTCACATGCATTAACAATGTTAAGCATATTTGATCCTCTTCCAGAAATTAATATTGCTAGGTTAAATCCCATTTTCCAAATTTCTTAATTGATACTTTTTCTTTACAACTTTTTTTAGTTATTACTTCTCCCATAACATGTACATTAATCTTTTTTTTTTTAAAAAAATTAAGTACAGTATTTTTGTTTCTTTGGTTAATAATAATAATTAACCCAATACCACAATTAAAAGTTTTGAGCATTTCCTTTGTCTTGATACCCCCTAATTCTTTTAACCAAACAAATCTCTCAGGTATTATAAAGTTTTTAAAGTCAATTAATGCATTCATTCCATTCGGAATAATTCTCTCAAGGTTTTCATAAATGCCTCCTCCGGTTATATGAGAAATAGCAAATATTTTTTTTTTTTTAATAAGCGGCAAAACTGGTTTTACATAAATTTTTGTTGGTTGTATTAAATCCTCACCTAACAATTTAAAATTTGATTTAAATGGTGCTTTGCGGTTTAGAGATATTTGCTTATCATCAATAATTTTCCTTATAAGTGAGAACCCATTAGAATGAAAGCCACTTGATTCTAATCCGAGAATAAGAGAGTTCTGTCTAATCTTTTCCTTACCAATCTTGTTTGCTCTTTCAACTGCACCAACAGCGAAACCAGCTATATCAAAATCGTCGTCTTTATAAATCCCTGGCATTTCTGCTGTTTCACCTCCTACCAGTGAACATCCAGCTTCACTGCAGGCATTATTAATACTAGTGATCAAATCCAAAAAAAATTTATCTTTTATTTTAGAGGATGATATATAGTCAAGAAAAAAAAGTGGTTCCCCACCATTTGCTAAAATGTCATTAACCGACATTGCAACTAAGTCAAAACCAAGATATTTTAGGTTTTTTTGCTCTAAGGCTAATTTAAGTTTTGTACCTACACCATCAGTACTACTTAATAATATCGGGTCTTTGTATTTTAGCTTTTTTAAATCAAAGATTGAGCAAAATCCACCAGGGTTTAAAATTATTTCTTTTCTAAAGTTCTTTTTTGTGATGGTTTCAAGTTTTTTTACTAACTTAGAAGATTTTTTTGTATCCACACCAGATGATTTATAAGTAAAAATTTTAAACTCCTTGAATGTTTAGTTTTTAAAAAATTAATGTTATAAGTTTATAACTTATACTTGAAAATGTTAAAAATATTAAGTCTTATCATATTCTTTTTTTTTCTTAATATAGCAAGCTGTTTTGCCAATGAGGAAATTTATAATATCAAAAATAATGAAGTGTATTTAGAAAATTATGGAAATGTCTTAGAGGTAAGAGAAAATGCAAAGAATATTTCCTTCAAGAATGGATTTAATATATTGGCTAAAAACATTCTGACACCATCTGACTTTATAAAATTTAGTCAAATTTCAGATTTTAATCCGTCAGAACTTGTAAGTGATTATAAGATAGAATCAGAAAAGATTTCTGAAATTAAGTATTATGCTGAAATATCTATTAATTTTAACCCTGAAAGAGTAAAGAAGTTTTTTAGTGATAATGATATTAATCTTAATATTTTTATATCAGAAAGTTATTTAATTTTTCCAGTTCTTAAAAAATTCAATACTTTGTATCTGTGGGATAAAGAAAATTCATGGTACGATTTTTTGTTAGAAGAATATGATCAGCAAAGTTTACTTAAGCTTTATTTTCCAAAAAAAAATAATATGAATAGGTTAAAAATTTCAGCAGAACAAATCATTAATATGAATTCAGATAAGATGAATAACTTTATAAATTTTTATAATAAAAAAAAAGCTATAATTATTTTTTTAGAACAAAAATTTAATATAAATAAAAATAATTTTGAAATAAGGTTAGACGCAAAACTTTTTTCAAATAATATTTTTACAAAAATAAAAATTGGTGATAATGATCTACCAATTGAGAATAAAAACTCTTCAGAGATTGATTTGGTTGCAAAGTTTGTAATAAATGAACTTCAAAACTGGTGGAAAAGTAGAATTGATTCAGAGGAACTGACTGGTAATAGCGAGAGCTTAATTCTTATAAGTATTGATTCGGAAGATATTAAAAAAAGTTTTTTTATTGAAGAGGCAATTCTTGAAATAATAGGAACCAATAATGCTAAAATAAAAGAATTGAGAGAGAAAAAAACAATTTATGAAATCTCAACAAATTATAGTATTAAAAACATTAATTTAAGGTTAGAAAGTAAAAGTTTAAGATTAATTAAAGCTGAATTAGGAAATAACCTCTATGAGGTTGAAAGTTATTAATGAAACAGGACGTCCTTAATTTTAAATTTGAAAATAAAAAAGATTTTTATGTAACCTCAAAAAACTCGCTTGCCTTTGATTTAATTCAAAAATGGCCAAAGTGGAATAACCAGTTTTTTTTTTTATATGGACCAACAAAATGTGGAAAAACAACAATATGTAAAATTTGGCAAAAAAGATCAAAGGCTATATTTCTTAATAAACAAAATTTAGAAAAATTTTTTAGCAATTCATATAAAAAAAACCTAAATATTCATCAAAATTGGATATTAGATAATGTAGATATATTTTTGAAAAAAAAAAATGATGAAAAATTATTGAATTTCATCAACATAATAAAAGAAAAAAAAAAGTCCTTTTTTTTAATGACGTCAAAAGTTTCACCTAGGCAGCTTCCTACAAAAATAGATGATCTACTATCACGGGTTTTAAATTCACTCGTTGTTCAAGTCCATGAACCTGATAATATTCTTCTAGCTAAAATAATTAAAAAATATCTAGAAGAAAGAGAAATAATCATCGATGAAAAAAAAATAAATTACTTAACAAATAGAATTGAGAGATCTTATCGTTTTGCTATAAAAGTTGCAAAAAAAATTGATAGTAAGTCATTAGAAAATCATTCAAATATTTCTTTTAATTTTCTAAAAAAAATATTAGAAATTTAATTATTATGTTCTAAAACTATTTTTTTTAGTTCATTTTTAAATGGTTTATTTTTAATAGAGTTTAATATCTTGACTACATCAATATAGTTAGTTTTCTTATTTGATATATACTTTATGTCTTGATCTCGTATTAATCTTTTGACAGGAATATTTTTTTTTTTAGCAGTCATTTCTCTTTTTTTACAAATTTCTTTAAGAAGGTTTAATTTGTGAGCGTTCTTATTGTTAATTTTAATTTTTTTCCATGCAAGACTCGGTTTTTTTAAGTAAATTTTTCTGTCAAGTAACTTACAATGGTGTGTATAAATATCTTTAAAAATTTTTTTTTTTTTTAGTCTTTCTACAATTTCTAAATATAACTGTATGAGGTATTTTACGTCATTACTAGCATAATTAATTTTCTTTTTGGAAAGTGGTCTTTTCCTCCAATCAACGAATTGGTAACTTTTATCAATTTTTTTTTTTAGAAAAAAATCTAATGAATCAGCATATCCGAGCGAGTTGGATATCCCTAGTATACTTATACAGATTTGCGTATCTATAATATTTTTTGGTAATTTTTTATAGAGGTTAAAAAATATTTCTAAATCTTGTTGAGCAGCGTGAAATACTTTTAGAATCTGTGAAGAATATAAAATTTTTTTAACAAGAGTTAAATCTAATTTTTTATTAATAGGATCTATCAAAACAGTCTCGTCGGTAGTGGCCATTTGTAGAAGACAAAATTTAGGATAGTATGTGTTAACTCTGTAAAACTCTGTATCAACAGCTACGATTTCATGTTTTTGACATTTTAGATAGAATTTTTTTAATTGATCATTAGTATGTATTAACACTAATAAAAATTATCATTTAAAACATATTGCTTCAATACTATGAGTCATTTTAGATCACATAACTGCGGTGAGTTATCTGTTAAGGAAATAGACAAAAAAGTTTCTGTTTCAGGGTGGATAAATAAAAAAAGAGATCACGGTGGTGTCCTTTTCATAGATTTAAGAGATCACTTTGGAATGACCCAGTGCGTTGTTAATTCTGATAACCAAATGTTTTCAGTATTAGAAACATTGAAACTTGAAAGTGTTATAAAAATTACAGGAAAAGTCGTTAAAAGATCATTTGATACTATAAACAAAAATCTTCCAACGGGTGAGGTTGAAATTTTATCTGAAAAAATAGAAATTCTAAATGAGTCAGAACAAATCCCTTTTCAAGTCGCAATTGAAGATGATTCACCAGAAGAACTTAGATTAAAATATAGATATATTGATTTAAGAAGAGAAAAAAATAAAAATAATATTATTTTACGATCCAAAATAATTAATAGCTTAAGATCTAAGATGATAAGTAGAGGTTTCTTAGAAATTCAAACACCTATTCTTACATCTTCCTCACCCGAGGGGGCAAGAGATTTTTTGGTTCCTAGTAGAATTCATAATGGAAAGTTTTATGCTTTACCTCAAGCACCACAAATTTTTAAACAACTTTTGATGGTGTCAACTTTTGATAAATACTTTCAAATTGCGCCATGTTTTAGGGATGAGGATGCAAGGGCAGATAGATCTCCTGGAGAATTTTATCAATTAGATTTTGAAATGTCTTTTGCAGAACAAGAAGATATATTTAATGAAATTGAGCCAGTGTTATTTGAAGTTTTTAAAGAGAACTCAAACTTTGATGTTTCAAAACCCCCTTTTAAAAGAATTAAGTATCTAGATTCAATGGAAAAGTATGGAACCGATAAACCAGATTTAAGAAACCCACTTATAGTATCGGATGTTACTCAATGTTTTATAAATTCAGGTTTTAAAATTTTTGAATCTAATATAGAGAAAGGCTTTGTTGTTAAAGCAATTAAAGCACCTGATTCAAGCTCAAGACCTAGAGCATGGTTTGATAAACTTAATGAGTGGGCAAGGGATGAGGGTCATAAAGGATTAGGTTACGTGATCTTAGAAGATAATGATTACAAAGGTCCTATTTCAAACAATATGAATAAAGCAAATCTTGAATCCTTAAAAAAAAAAGTTGAACTTAAAAACGGTGAGAGTGTTTTTTTTATATGTGATGAAAAGGTTAGTGCAACCAAGTTTTCAGCTTTGGTTAGAACCAAGATTTGCGATGAGTTGGAAATGTTAGAAAAAAATACATTTAAATTTTGTTGGATTGTTGATTATCCAATGTATGAACTTGATTCTATTACAAAAAAAATAGATTTTAGTCATAATCCTTTTTCCATGCCACAAGGTGGAATGCAGTCACTCTTGGAGAAAAATCCTCTTGAAATACTGGCCTGGCAATTTGATATAGTTTGCAATGGCATTGAACTTTCATCTGGTGCTATTAGAAATCACAAGAGAGACATTATGGTTAAAGCTTTTGAAATAGCTGGATACTCGGAGAAAGAACTAAATGCAAGGTTTGGGTCCCTGTTTAATGCTTTTAAATTCGGTGCACCACCACATGGAGGTTCTGCTCCTGGTATAGATAGAATTATTATGTTAATATCGGGTGAAGAAAATCTTAGAGAAATTGTAGCTTTCCCAATGAACCAGCAAGCCGAAGATTTAATGATGGGTTCGCCAAATATAGTTAATGAACTCCAACTTAGAGATTTAGGTCTTGAAGTTAGAAAAAAAAAGAAATGATTATTTTATTTTTTGTTCCTTAAAGATTACGTGTTTTCTTATTTTGGGGTCGTACTTTTTAAGCTCTAGCTTTTCAGTTTTTAATTTTGGGTTCTTAAATTTGACGTAAAAATACCCTGTATCAGCAGTGCTAACCATTTTTACTTGTATTGTGTTTGATTTGGCCATAAAGCTTTTATATATTTTTACATTAATCTGTCAAGATTAACTTTATCTATCTTTTACAAAAATCTGAAATGCTAAAAATGCTCCTTTGATTTTTGGCAGAAGCCATAGGGTAAGAACTAATGTAACAAATGGCCAAATAATCATTTGGATTGAAGTGGGTGGACTAAAGTTTTTTTCAGTTAATAATATGAGGGGAATCAAAATGTGTCCTACTATAAAAATTGTAAAATAAGCAGGACCATCTTCAGATTTATATTCAGAAAAGTTAATACCACATTTAGCACATTTTTCATGTGTTTTAACATATTTCAAATAAATCGGAAACATTCCACAGTTTGGACATTTTTTTTCAAAACCTCTTTTTAAAAACTTAATTTTATTTTTTATAATCATGCTCTAATTTTTTTACCTTAAATAAAAGAATTTTGCCATTACGGTTATTAATTTTTTTTATTTTAAATTTTACCACTTGTCCTAGTTTATAATTTTCTTCATTAACTTTTTCATATTGATATTTAAAAGACCTGTATCTAGCTAACCCAGAAAATGGAAAATTTATAGCTTTAATAAAAACACCAAAGTTCTCTACAGAATCAATAAATCCTTTAAATTCATAATTTCTAAATTTTTTTAAATGGTAACTTGATGCGATATCAAATATTACTCTTTCTATAGAATCTGCTTTTTTTTCCTGTATATTTAAATGATCTGTAAACTCAATTCTTGATTTTTTTTTCTTCAAAAAATAACAGTCAATGAGGTCACGGTGTACTTGTAGATCAGAGTATCTTCTGATTGGTGATGTAAAATGAACATAATAATCAAGAGAAAGTCCAAAATGTCCCTTATTCTCAGTACTATAAAATGCCCTTGACTGTGACCTTAGTAACATATCGCTTAGAAAACTTAGCTTATTTTCTTTTAACATTTCTATAATTTTATTAAAATCACTTTGAGAATTGAAGGTACCTGAATGATTTAGATTATATACTGATATTATTTCTTTAAGTATTTTTGTTTTTTCAACTGGAGGTTTTTCATGATTACGAAAAACAGATTTAATGTTATTTCTTTTTAAATAATGGCCTACTATTGTGTTTGCAAGGACCATAAATTCTTCAATAACTTTATAAGATTCTAATTTTTTTTTTTTAATTAGATTGATATCTTTTTCATTATCAGTTTGAACAATATATTCTTCAGGATCAAATGATATCTTATTTCTCTTTTTTGAATTCTCTTGAAGAACCTTGAAGGTATTAAAGAGATTTAAGATAATTGAAAAAAGCTTATTATTTTTATTTTTTTCTAAAAAAATATTTTCAGCTTCTTGGTAGGTCAATCTTGCTATAGATTTAATGACTGCTCTATAGAATTTAAATTTTTTTACTTTTCCATTTTCAAGATCAACCTCTAAAACTATACTTTTCCTTTTTTTTTTAGGAACTAGAGAACATAAATTATTTGAGAGTTCTTCAGGTAACATTGGTATTACTTTATTTGGAAAGTAAAAAGAGTTCCCTCTTTTTTTTGCCTCTATATCAATTAGGTCGCCTTTTTCGACATAAAAACTTACATCAGCAATAGCTATCATTATTTTTGTTTGTTTTTTATTATATTCTGACCAAACTGCGTCATCAAAATCTTTGCTATCCTCACCATCAATTGTAATAAACGGAATGTTAGTTAAATCAGAATGTTGAATAGAGTTTTTATACTTTAAATTTTTAGAAAATTTATTTAATGCTTTTGAAAACCCTTGCCTTAAACCATTAAATTTAATCTCATTTTCAACTATATCGGATAGGGTGACTTCTTTATTTTTTTTTCTTTGTATTTTTCTTTTCATTAATTATTTTAACAGCATCGGATACGGTGAGTTTTTTTTCATTTAGTTCAGTTGGAATTGGGTAGTTTTTTTTATTATGTGACAAGTAGTCTGATCTACCTTTAATACCTCTCTTTTTTATTATTTTGAATTTTGTTTCCGGATGAATTCCAATTAGATCTTCTTTGGTTTCTTCAATTTTTTTGTCAATTAAATCAACTGCTCTGTTTATTCCAACTTCTGTAACATCATCTTCTTTAAGTGATATATATTTATTGTCGTGTTTTAAATATGGTCCATAAGGGCCAATTGATGCGATAATTTCTTTTTTGGTTTGAGGATGAGTTCCAACAGTTCTTGGTAAGGTTAAAAAATTAACTGATTTTTCAAGACTAAGATCTTCATTTGGTACATTTTTTGGAATACCTGAACGTTTAATTTTTCCATCTTTGGTTTCTGTTTCCAAATATCTTCCGTATCTTCCCACTTTTAAAAAAATACTTTTATTAGTTAATGGATGAGCCCCAATTATTTTACCTTCTCCAGATAATTCTCTACTATCTTCGCTATCTCCAATGGCATGACTATAATTACAACCATTTGCATCTTTTTTATATTCAGTACAACCAATAAATGGACCGTTTAGAGAAAATTTAATTGACAGTTTGCCCTTAGAACATTTTGGACATTTTTTTTCTTTTAGAATTTCTGGAGAATACTCATTAACTCTATCAATTACTTCTGTCATACTTTTATCTTCAACTTCTTTAATATTTTTGTTAAGAATTTTCAGATATTGTTTAAGAGTTTCCTTCCACTCTAATTTAGATAAAGTAATTTGGTCTAATTGTTCTTCAAGTTCAGCGGTAAATGCGTAATCTACAAATTGATTAAAGAATCCATCAAGAAATTTTGACAAGATTTTTCCGCTTGAGGTTGGAATTAGAGCTTTATTCTTAATTTGTACGTATTTTCTATCTTCCAGTGTTTTAAAAATATTTATATACGTTGCAGGTCTTCCGATTCCAAGTTCTTCTAATTTTTTAACAAGGCCAGCTTCAGAGTATCTGTTGGGTGGTTTTGTGAAATTTTGTTTAGTTTCAAGTTTAGACTGATGTAATTTTTCTTTTAAACTTAACTCAGGAAGCTTTTGTTCATCTTCATTTTTCTCCTGATAATTATAAACTGATTTAAAACCTTTAAATTTTTCAATAGAACCGCTAGACTTTAACAATATCTCATCACCCTTGATGTAATAAGTAGTCTCTAAATTTATGCTTGCTTCCATTTGAGATGCTACTGTTCTTTTCCATATTAAATCGTAAAGTTTATACTGAGTCTCATTTAAGTGTTTTTTAATATCATCTGGCTTTTTTGTTAAATTGGTTGGTGTTACAGCCTCGTGACCCTGTTGAACAAACTTTGATCTTTCTTTATAAAAAATTTCTTTTTTTGATACATACTTTTCACCATAGTTTTTTTGAATAAATTCTCTAAGTTTTTTTATTTCACTACTTTTCATCTTATTAGAGTCTGTTCTGTGATAAGTAATTAATGCCCCCAAAGATCCAATTCCATCTTTTAACTCCTGAGCAATTGAGTTAGTTTGCTTAGGACTAAAACCAAGTTTTGAGGATGCGTCTTGAAGTAAAAGTGAATTAGAGAATGGCGAATAGGGATTTCTTTTTTTTTCTCTTTTATTAATATTTTCAATGAAGAATTCTTGATTAGATATCTTTATTCTTAATTTCTCAGCTATTTCTTTGTTATTAATTGAAAGTTTATCAAACCTTTTTCCATTGTCAGAAACTATTGAACATTTTAGTTTGTTTTTTTTTAAATCTTCAAGTTCTATATTATAATCCCAAAATTCCTTTGGCTGAAATAAATCTATCTCACGTTCTCTTTCACATAATATTTTGAGTGTTGGTGATTGAACTCTTCCTGCTGATTTTCCAAATTTTGTTCTTCTTGTCGTAATAGGTGAGATCTTGTATCCAAAAAATCTATCTAAAAATCTTCGTGTTATTGCAGCATGCACTAAATTTTGGTTTAAATCTCTCGGGTTTTTTATAGCATTCAAAATATCGTCTTTTCTAACTGCCGAAAATTCAATACGCTTAAACTGTTTACCATCAAAAATTTTTTTTTCTTTGCAAATTTCAACTAAATGCCACGCAATCATTTCTCCTTCTCTATCTGGATCTAGGGCTAAAAAAATTTCATCTGATTTTTTTATGGACTTTAAAAGAGGATCAACTTTTTTTTTATCAATCTCCCATTCTCTAACAAAAAAATCTTTTTCCTCATCAATGCCTATTCCACTTCTTGGTAAATCCCGAAAATGACCAAAACTGGCAAGGACTTCAAAGTCATTGTCTAAGTAAGTTTTTATAGTGTTAGCCTTTGCAGGTGATTCTACTACTAAAAGTTTCATAATCAAAATTACTTATAAGTTAAAGGAACAAAAGTCAAAATTTAATTTTTTTTTTTAAAATTATCTTTGTTTCATTACCTGTTAACAATCTTTGTATATTTGAAAAGTGTTTGATAAAAATTAAAAAACTAATAACAATGAAATAAATATAATTTGAATCAATAGCAATAGATGATATTAGATTAACAATTATAGCAATGATTGCAGATAGTGACGAATATTTGAAAATAAATGCTGTTATTACCCATGTAATGGTAAACAAAATAAAAAGTTGAAAGTTATAACCTAATAAGACACCAATGAATGTTGCTACACCTTTACCACCCTTAAACTTTAACCATACTGGAAAAATATGTCCAACAACAACAAACACCATTGATAAACCAACTAAATCACTTTTTAACATTAGAGTAATTTTGATAGCTATAAAGCCCTTTAAAATATCTAATATCAATGTAGTAAGGCCAAGTTTAAAACCTCCAGTTCTCAAAACATTTGTTGCACCAATATTTTTAGATCCAATACTGCGAGGGTCATCTTTTTTAAAAATATATGATATGATTAGACCAAATGGAATTGAGCCACAGATGTAAGAAAAAAAAATTATTAATATATCATGATTCATAAACTAGCCTACCTCTTACAAAAGTCATTAAGTTTTTTCCTTCAACAAGTATTCCATCAAAGGGGGAATTTTTTGATTTTCCGTGAAATTTTTCTGGATTTACTTTCCATGGTTTAGAAATTGAAAATATACAAAGATCAGCCTCTTTTTTTTTTTCAATCCTTCCAACATCTAATTTTAAAATCTTTGAAGGGTTAATTGTTACAAGACTTATAGCTTTTAAAAGATCAATCTTTTCGTTATTTACAAGACTTAAAGTCAATGGTAGTAAAGTTTCTAAACCAACACCACCAAATTCTGCTTGGTTAAAAGGAAGTCTTTTTGCATCCTGATCCTGAGGAGTGTGATCAGATGAAATTGCATCAATTGTCCCGTCACAAATTCCTTCAACTATACTTTTTCTGTCTTCTTCAGTTCTTAGAGGAGGAGAAAGCTTTGAAAAGGTTCTATAATTTTCTAAAGCAAGCTCGTTAAGAATAAAATATGGTGGGGAGGTATCACAAGTAACAGGTAAGCCTTTTTTTTTTGCACTCCTAATTATTTCAACAGTTTCTTTAGTAGAGATATGGCTAACGTGATATCTACAATTAGTCTCATTTACCATCCATAAATCTCTTTGTACTATCATTGCCTCAGCGTAACTAGGGATACCTAATAAACCCATTCTTGTTGAAATCTCCCCTTCGTTTGCTACACCATTACCCTTAAGGAAAGGGTCTTCAGCATGTTGGATTATTAATCCATCAAAAGACTTTGCATAATTGAATGCTCTTCTCATTACTCTAGTGTTAGAAATTGTTTTATAACCGTCTGTAAAACCTACAGCACCAGACTCTTTCATGAGACGAAGTTCACAAATTTCTTTACCTTCAAAATTTCTTGTTACACACCCCGTACAAAAAATTTTACTCAGTGCAACCTTCCTAGCTTTTCTTTGGATACTATGAATAATAGCAGGTTGATCAATTGGGGGAGTGGTGTTTGGCATACATATAATTGATGTTATACCTCCGCTAGCAGCAGCCTTTGATGCGCTTTCTATTGTTTCTTTATGTTCCAAACCAGGTTCAGTAATGTTAACTCTCATATCAACTAAACCTGCAGCCACATACATACCTTCACATTCTATAATTGAGGTTTCAGGATCAATCTTATTGGTTAAATTTTTATCAATATCTTCAATAATTTTATTTTTAATAAAAATGTCATTTTTAAAAATTTTATTTTTTCCGTTATCTATTATCAAACAATTTTTGAGTAGATAACTTTGTGATAATTTTTTGTTATTATTAAAGTTCTTTTTATTTTCCATTTTTAGCTTTATTTTCAACTATTGTTTTTAAACAGGCCATTCTTACAGCCACTCCCATTTGGACCTGTTCAAAAATTGCTGATCTATCTAAATCATCTGCTAACTCAGAATCTATTTCAACACCTCTATTCATTGGCCCTGGATGTAAAATTAAAGCATTAGCATCAGCGAATTTTAATTTTTCTCTGTCAAGACCATAAAATCTAAAATACTCTCTTATTGACGGAACGAAAGAACCTGACATTCGCTCAAGTTGAAGTCTGAGCATAATAATGATGTCTACATTTGCCAGCCCACTTTTCATTTCATAAAAAACCTTAACACCTAAAGATTCAATATTTTTTGGAATTAGGGTAGCGGGACCAATTACACGAATTTCGGCTCCTAATGTATTCAATAGATGAATATTTGAACGAGCCACTCTGCTATGCATTATATCTCCGCATATAGCTATCTTTAATCCAGAAATCTTTCCTTTTCTTTTTTTTATTGTTAGTGCATCAAGAAGTGCTTGAGTGGGATGCTCATGAGGACCATCTCCTGCATTTATAACACCGCAGTTAACTTTTTCTGAAAGTAATTTAACAGCTCCAGCGTCTTGATGTCTAACCACTAAAACATCTGGTTGCATAGCATTTAGTGTCATGGCTGTATCTATTAAAGTTTCACCCTTTTTTATAGCGCTTGAGGCCACTGATATGTTTAGCATATCTGCTCCTAATTTTTTTCCCGCTAGTTCAAAGGAAGTTCTAGTTCTGGTTGAGTTTTCAAAAAATAAATTGATACAAATTTTATTTTTTAAATATTTAAATTTTTCTGTATTTTTTTTATCTAGATGCATTGCAAAATAATCTGACAGGTCTAGCAAATAATTTAAATCCGGAGGAGATAATCCTTCAATTCCAAGAAGATGATCATGAGGGAATTTTTTTAATGATTTGTTTTTTATCATTAAATTGGCATATTAAACTTTTTCTAATTTTCTTCAAGAGGGTATTTAAATAATACCATCATCTTTTAATTTTCTAATTTCTGGAATTGAGATTTTTAAAAACTTTTTTAAAAACTTTGTTGTGTCTTCACCTAAAGTTGGAGGAGTTTTCTTATACTTTATTTTTGATACAGAAAAATTCATTGGACTTCCGATAATATTTATTTTACCACTTTTTGATTTTTTGTGTTTCATTCCTATTTTCATTTTTCTTGACTTTACTTGAGGGTCACTAAAAACTTGTTCTATGTTATTTATCGGTCCGCATGGAACATTTATCTTTGTTAGTCCATGAACCCATTCATTAATTGTTTTTTTTAAAATTGCTCTACTCAAAATCTTGTTAAGTTCTTCTCGATTTTTCACTCTTGATGAATTACTTTTAAATTTAGAATTTTTGCATAAGTTAGACAATCCAGAAAATTGACAAAAACTTTTAAACTGTCTATCGTTTGCAATAGCTAAGACCATTAATCCATCTTTTGCCTTAACAGTCTGATATGGAACAATTGAAGGATGGTCGTTTCCAATTCTGTCTGGAATTTTTCCTGATATTAAATAGCTTTGTGCAACATAACTTAACCATGAAACTTGAGAATCTAAAAGAGATATGTCTAAGTGTTGTCCCAATGAAGTTTGATCTCTAAATCTTAAGGCAGATAATATTGAAATAGTTGCGTAAAGGCCAGTTATTATATCCGAAACCCCAACTCCAATTTTGGTGGGTAGGCCTTTTTTCTCACCTGTTATACTCATTATTCCTCCCATAGCTTGAACAAGGTAGTCGTATCCACCTCTTGATGCATAAGGTCCTGTTTGTCCAAAACCTGTTATTGAACAATAAATTATTTTTGGGTTAATTTTCTTTATACTTTCGTAGTCTAATCCGTACTGCTTTAAATTTCCGGCCCTAAAGTTTTCTACTAAAACATCACATTTTTTAATAATTTTTTTTGCCAGAATCTGTCCTTTTTTCTTGGTTAGATCAATCGTTACGGAATGTTTGTTACGATTAACACTTAGGTAATAAGCACTTTCTTTTGGCTCTGTAGCATCAGCATCTAAATATGGGGGACCAAGGTTTCTAGAATCATCACCTGTATTTGGTCTTTCAACCTTGATAATATTTGCTCCCAAATCCCCTAAAATTTGGGTGGCTGTTGGTCCAGCTAAAACTCTTGTTAGATCGAAAACAGTAATGCCTTGAAGTGATTCTTTTTTTTTAGTCATAAATTTATATTTTCTCTAAAAAAATCATCTAAAATAATTTTTGCAGCGAATTTATCTAACTTTTTTTTTTGTTCTTTTGTATTTTTAAAAATTTTTTTTGTTAATTCTTCAGCTTCAAAACTAGTATAACTTTCATCCCAAAAAAAAATAGGTAATTCATTATTTTTATTGTTTAAAAATTTATTTATATTTTTTGTAATATCTTCTATCATTTGACATGATCTACTCTTTTTTTCAAATTCTAATAGAGGAAGGCCTACAAGAATTCCCCCTGCATTAAACTCTTGGATGGTTTTAAATAATTCAGTGCAAATATTTTTTTTGGGATAAACATTTAGCGGTGTTACAATTTGATGATTTTCATCTGAAATTGCGCAACCAACTTTACTTTTTCCAATATCTAATGATATTATTCTTTTGTTATTTGTCAGTTTCAAAAACTCTTTTGTATTGCGAATTAACATACCTAGTGTTATTTATACAATTATTTAGGATAATTTTAATCAGAATTATACAATGTCAATTGATAACAAAACAGTAAGAAAAGTTTCTAAACTTGCAAAAATAAGAATAAATGAACAAGAAGAAATTAAACTTATTGAAGAGTTGAATAACATTCTTGGATGGGTAGATGAACTCAAAAAAGTAGACACTGAGAAAATAGAACCAATGCTATCAGTTTTTAACGAATCTATGGTTATGAGAAAGGATGAAGTATACTCTGAAATCTCAGATGATTTAGTATTAAAAAACGCACCGGAGAGTAAATCTGGATTTTTTGTTGTACCCAAGGTAGTAGAGTGAAAGATCTTAAAAATTTAGATATTTCTACTGCCAAAGATTATCTTTTGAAAAAAGAAGTCAGCTCACTAGAACTTACAAATTTTTTTATTGAAAGAATTGAAGAGTCTAAACTTAATTGCTTTATAACCCATACATTTGATGACGCAATTGAAAAGGCAAAGGAATCTGATAAAAAAATTTCTAGCAATGAAGAAATTGGAATTTTAGAGGGCATTCCAATAGGTATGAAAGATCTTTTTTGTACGAAAGGAATTAGAACAACTGCTGGTTCAAAAATTTTAGAGAATTTTATTCCCTTTTATGAATCAACTGTATCTAAAAATTTACTTAATGATGGTGCCATAATTCTTGGAAAAACAAACATGGATGAGTTTGCAATGGGTTCTGCAAATACCACTAGCTTCTTTGGTAATGTGATAAACCCTTTAAAATCCAATCAAGAAAACAATAAAAACCTCGTTCCAGGTGGATCTTCTGGTGGATCTGCCTCTTCAGTTGCAGCAAATTTGTGTATGGCGGCAACTGGTTCAGATACGGGTGGCTCAATTCGCCAGCCAGCATCTTTTTGCGGGTTAGTTGGGTTAAAACCAAGCTACGGAAGATGTTCAAGATTTGGTATGATAGCCTTTGCATCCTCACTGGATCAAGCAGGCCCAATTACGAAAACAGTTAAAGACGCAGCAATAATGCTTCAGTCAATGAGTAGTTATGATGAAAAAGATTCAACAAGTTCAAGAAAACCAATTCCCCGATATCTTGACTTTCTAAATTTTAATTTAAAGGGAAAGAAAATAGGTTTACCAACTGAATATAAAGTTGAAGGCCTAAATTCAGAAATTGTTGAGGTTTGGGAAGATACTATAAATTTCTTTAAAAAAAATGGTGCTGAAATAATAAATATTTCACTTCCACATACAAGCTTTGCCTTACCTACTTATTATATTATTGCTCCAGCAGAGGCATCTGCTAACCTAGCGCGGTATGACGGAGTAAAGTATGGCTTTAGAGAAAAAAGTGATGATCTTCAAGATATGTATGAATGTACAAGAGCCAAGGGTTTTGGGGATGAAGTAAAAAGAAGACTAATGATTGGTACATATGTATTATCAGCTGGGTACTATGACGCCTATTATTTAAAAGCTCTTAAAGTAAGACAATTAATTTCAAATGACTTTAAAAGTGCATTTGAAAAATGTGATTTAATTTTAACACCAACTACCCCAAACGTAGCTTTTCCAATTGGAGAAAAGCAAAAAGATCCAATTGAAATGTACCTAAATGATGTTTTAACTGTTCCTGCAAGTTTAGCAGGACTACCTGCTATCTCTGTTACAGGCGGAAAAAACAAGAATAACCTTCCTATTGGTATGCAAGTTATAGGAAGACCTTTTGAAGAAATTTCAGTTCTGGCTGCAGGAAAATTAATAGAGGATTGCAGAGGTTTTTGATGAGTTATTTAATTGATGGAAAAACTGGGAAGTGGGAATTAGTTATGGGACTTGAAGTTCATGCTCAAATAAAATCTAACTCCAAACTATTTTCAACTGCATCAACATACTGGGGAGCAAAACCAAATTCTCAGGTTGAATTAGTTGATTCAGGAATGCCTGGAGCTCTACCTGTGATAAATGAGTATTGTGTTGATCAGGCTATAAAGACTGGCTTAAGTCTTAACGCAAAAATAAATAAAAAATCAATTTTTGATAGGAAAAATTATTTTTATCCAGACCTACCTCAAGGATATCAAATTTCACAATTTGAACATCCAATTGTCGGCAGCGGTTTTTTAGTAATTGAAACTGAAAATGGTCAAAAAAGCATCGGTATTACAAGAATTCATCTTGAACAAGATGCTGGTAAAAGTATACATGATCAAGATGATAAAAGTTCGTTTATAGATCTAAATCGCTCTGGATGCGCATTAATGGAAATAGTTTCAGAGCCTGATTTGAATAGTCCAGAAGAGGCAGCCCAATACGTTAAAAAACTAAGAGCTATCCTGAAGTGTATTGGAAGTTGTGACGGTAATATGGAAAGAGGTAACTTAAGGGCAGATGTCAATGTTTCTGTAAGAAAACCTGGAGAAAAATTAGGAACAAGATGCGAGATTAAAAATGTGAATTCAATAAAGTTTATCCAGCAAGCAATTGAATATGAATCTAAAAGGCAAGTTGAGTTAATTGAGAACGGTGAAAATGTAAATCAAGAAACTAGACTTTTTGATCCAAATAGTGGTGAAACAAGATCTATGAGAGGAAAGGAAGAGTCTCATGATTATAGATACTTTCCTGATCCAGATCTTCCCCCACTGATGATTAATGATGATAGAATAGAAAAAATTAAAAATCAGTTACCTGAATTACCAGATGAAAAAAAGAAAAGATTTAAAGAAGAATATAAATTAAAAGATTATGACGCTGAAATTCTTGTTGAAGACCAGTTTGTATCATCTTTTTTTGAAGAGTTAGTAGAAAAAAGAGATTCAAAAATTGTAGTAAGTTGGGTTACAGTTGAACTGTTCTCTTATTTAAAAAAAAAAGATATACAACTTCAAGATTCTGAAATTAAATCAAAAAAGATTGGGGATCTATTAGACTTAATTATTGATGGATCTATTTCTAATAGACAAGCAAAAGAAATTTTTGAAGAGTATATAGAAACAGATTTAGAGGCTTCAGATTTTATAAAGAAAAAAGGTATAAAACAGGTTTCTGATAAATCAGAAATAGAGGCTCTAATAAAATCAGTTTTACAAAAAAATGTGGAGATGGTAGATGATTATAAAAGGGGGAAAGAGAAACTTTTTGGATTTTTTGTTGGTCAAGTAATGAAAGAATCAAAAGGAAAAGCGAATCCTCAGTTAGTTAACCAAGTATTGAAAGACTTATTATCAAAATAAAGGAGAGGTGGCCGAGTGGCTGAAGGCGACGGTTTGCTAAACCGTTATAGGTGGTAACATCTATCGAGGGTTCGAATCCCTTCCTCTCCGCCATTAATAATTAAATAGAACGTTCTAATGATTTTATGAATATATAAATTAGTTGAAAAATATAATACAAAACTCCCAATAGTTGTATGTATATTGAAAAAATAGTTAGCCTCATTCCCTTTCTTCTTTGTGTTAGGTCTTCATTTTCAGCCGATACTGAAATTGCATGAATTGTTCTGCTAATACATAAAATAATCATGGCTGGCACGGCAAATATAAGAAGATTGTTAAAATATAAAAGAAGACTTAAAAAAAAGTTGATTGGAACTGTCTCACAAAAATTAGCATGCGCCCTAATTGCTCTTTCAAGCTTTTCACTTTTAAAACCAATTGGAGTTTTTGTTAATCTTCTTTGATTTACTACGTTCCTAAACAGTTTTATATAAAAAAGTGATAAGTAGATTATTGATAAAAAATATATTAATTCTAAATAGGTTTTAAACATTGAAAAAAAATAAAATTAATAAATATTAATGTATCACTGATATTATAATCTGCTATGAAAAAAAACATTGGAATACATTGGTTTAGAAATGATTTAAGAACCACCGATAACCCATCTTTAAATTATCTTTCCAAAAACTATGATAATGTTCTAGGGATTTATATTTTTGATGAAATCAACTCTGATCCAAAACTTGGCTCTGCAAGTAAGGTTTGGTTAAATTACTCACTTGAATATTTAAAAAAGCAGTTAAATGGAAACTTGATTGTCTTAAAAGGAAACCCTAAAGAATGTTTGGATGAATTGATTGATTTTTTTGATGTCCAAGAAATTTCTTGGAATCGTTGCTATGAACCATGGATGATTAAGAGAGATAAAAGTTTAAAGATTTATTTAAATGAAAAAATAAAAGTCAATTCATTTAACGGTTCTTTGTTATGGGAACCTTGGGAAATTTTAAAAAATGATGGTACCCCTTATAAAATTTTTACACCATTTTATAAAAGAGGCTGCTTGTTAGCACCAAACCCAAGGGTACCAAAATCCGAAAAGATTAACTTTTTTAATCATGATTTTAGACTTACAAATGTCGCTGACTTAGATTTACTTAAAAACAAAAAATGGGAGAATCAAATTTTATCTCAATGGAAAGTTGGTGAAGATACTTCAATTGAAATTATGAAGTCATTTTTCAGACATGGAGTTCAAAATTATTCAGAGGGCAGAAATTTTCCAAATAAAAAAAATGTATCTAGACTATCCCCTTATCTTCACTGGGGCCAGATTTCTCCCAATTCTCTTTGGTATGAAGTTAACAGCTTAAAAAATGTAGGGGATAATGATGTTGAAGTTTTTAAAAGTGAATTAGGGTGGAGGGAATTTGCCTACTATTTATTGTACCATTTTCCTTATATTCAGAGGAAAAATTTAAAAAGTAGTTTTGATAATTTTAAATGGTTGGAAGATCCAATTAATTTTAAAAAATGGTCCAAGGGTCTTACCGGAATACCAATTGTTGACGCTGGTATGAGGGAACTTTGGCAAACTGGATACATGCACAATAGACCAAGAATGATTGTAAGCTCATTTTTGGTAAAAAACTTACTTATTCATTGGAGGAGGGGAGAAGAATGGTTTTGGGACTGCCTTTTTGATGCAGATGCAGCAAGTAATTCGGCTAGTTGGCAGTGGGTAGCGGGCACGGGTACTGATTCAACTCCCTACTTTAGAATCTTTAACCCTGTAACTCAAGGCCAAAAATTTGATCCAAGTGGAGAATATATTAGAAAATATGTACCCGAGTTAAAAAATATACCTATAAAATTTCTTTTTAGTCCGTGGGAATGCCCAAATGAAATTTTAACAAATTTGAATTTTAAATTAGGAAAAGATTATCCTCATCCAATTGTTGATTTGAAAGAATCTAGACAAAGAGCACTTTCAACCTATGAGCAATTAAGAAAGAAAAACTAATGAAAAAAAAAATTTTTGTAATATTGGGTAATCAACTATTTAATGTTTCTTTTCTTCAAAAGTTTAAGAAAGATCATATTTTTTTTCTCTCAGAGGACTTAGGTTTATGTACATATGAGAAACATCATAAACAAAAAATTCTACTATTTTTGTCGGCAATGAGATCATTTCGTGATGAACTTGAAAAAAACGATTTTGAAGTTATTTACAAAAAAATAGAGGATGACGACTTTGAAGAGACCTACACGGACAAATTAAAAAAGCTAATTAAAGAAATGAGTATTAATTCTATTTCTATTTTTGAAATTGAAGACAAGCCTTTTGAAAAAAAAATTTTATCTGAGTTGAAAAATGTAGAGTTAAATTACTTGTCCTCTCCAATGTTTTTAACCTCAAGAGCTGAATTTAAAAACTATCTATCAAGTACAAAAAAACCATTTATGGCAAACTTCTATAAATTACAGAGGAAAAAAAATAATTTTTTGGTAGATGAAAATGATAATCCAACTGGTGGTAAATGGAGTTTTGATGAAGAAAATAGAAAGAAAATTCCAAAAGAATTTGATTTTCCTAAACAATTTAAATCAAAAGAAACGGAACACACAAAATATCTCAAAAAAATTATTGAAGTAAAATTTAAAGATCATGTTGGCTCTACCGATGATTTTTGGATATGTACGACAAGACAAGAGGCTTGGATAAAGTTTAATCATTTTATAGAAAAAAAAATCAATTTATTTGGTGACTATGAAGATGCAGTTGATCAAAGGGATAATTTTCTTTTCCATTCTTCACTAAGCCCGTTAATGAATTTAGGTCTTATCACTCCTGGAGAAGTAATTGAAAAACTAAAACAAATTATTAACAAAGTAAAAATTAATTCATTGGAAGGTTACTTTAGACAAATAGCTGGATGGAGAGAGTTTATTAAAGGAGTTTATCAAAACTATGATGAAAAATTTGAACAGTCTAATTTCTTTAATAATAAACGATTAATGAAAAAAAGTTGGTATGATGGAACAACAGGTATTTTCCCCTTAGATTATTCAATTAAAAATGCTTCTAAATATGCCTGGACACATCACATTGAACGTTTAATGATTCAGTCAAATATTATGAATTTATGTGAAATTGAACCCTCTAATGCTTACAGATGGTTTATGGAACATTACATGGATTCTTCAGAATGGGTGATGTATCCAAATGTTTATGGAATGGGTTTATTCAGTGATGGTGGAATATTTTCAACCAAACCTTATATCTGTGGTTCATCATATTTTAGAAAAATGATGGATTTTAAAAAAGATGATTGGTGCGACGTTCTTGATGGTCTTTATTGGCGATTCATTGAGAAAAATAAGGATTTTTTTGTTAAAAACCCTAGATTGTCTATGATGGTAAGAGTATTGGATAAAATGAATAAAGATAGAAAAAAGAAAATAATAAACCTCGCTAATGAATTCATTGAAAAAAATACACATAAACCATGAAAAACAAAGAAATAAAGTTTTGTCAAACGTGCGAAAGACCATTCCAATGGAGAAAGAAATGGGAAAGAAATTGGGAAAATGTAAAGTATTGTTCAAAAAAATGTTCTAAGAATCGTCTAGTTTAGTGTATCTTAAATATGGCTTGATTTTTTCAAAATCACCAAAAGTATCTTTTGCTTCTTCATCAGAAACTGCAGGCACAATTATTACTTTATCTTTTTTTTTCCAATTAGCAGGTGTAGCGACTTTATGTTTGCTCGTCAGCTGAACTGAATCTAGAACTCTTATTATTTCTTCAAAATTTCTCCCGGTTGTCATGGGATAGGTGAGCATCATCCGTATTTTTTTCTCTGGGTCAATTAAAAAAACAGATCTAACTGTTGCATTTGTCATTGCTGTTCTTGATTCACCTGGCGCCTCATCGGCTGGGAGCATATTGTAGAGTTTGGCAATCTTCAGGTTTTCATCTGCAATTAAGGGGTAATTTACTGATGTACCTTGAACCTCTTCTATGTCTTTTTTCCATAAATTATGATCCTCTAGGGAATCTATGCTTAATCCTATAAGCTTACAATTTCTTTTCGTAAAATCTTTTTCAATACTCGCCATGTAACCTAACTCAGTTGTACAAACTGGGGTAAAGTCTTTTGGATGAGAAAATAATATTACCCAAGAATCACCCATCCATTCATGGAATTCTATCTCACCATTGGTTGTGTTTGCTTTAAAATTCGGTGCAATTTCATTTATTTTTAACATGAAACTAATTATACTAAAAAAAAATTTTTTGATAAAGTTATATTATTTTCGTGATAGTAAAAAAAATATAACAATATAAATATTAATCGTTTATAAGGTGGTTTATATGCTGCCATCAGTTAACAAAATTAATCTCAAAAAGTTAAGAGATCCATTCTTCATCTATAAGCCTAAAATTCTAAAAAAAAGTGTAAATTTTTTTATAAAAAACTTTTCTGGTGAAGCTTTGTATGCAGTTAAAGCGAACTCATCTGAATTTGTATTGAAAAAAATCTACGAGTTAGGCATCAGATCTTTTGACGTTGCATCAATCAACGAAATTAAATTAGTAAAAAGTTTATTTAATAACCCGAAAATCTATTTTATGAACCCTGTGAAGCCAAGACATATAATAAATGAAGCTTATTATAAATACGGGGTGAGAGATTTTTCGTTAGATAACGATATTGAATTACGCAAAATAATTGAATCTACTAGTTCAGCAAAAGATTTGAATCTTCACTTAAGAATTTCTGTTCCTAACAATTTTTCCAAAATTAATTTATCAAAAAAATTTGGTACTGATGGATTTAAATCAAAAGCTCTTCTAAAAAAATTAAAAGAAATTTCCAAAAAAGTAGGAGTTTCTTTTCATCTAGGATCCCAATGTACAAACCCAAATGCTTATAAACTCGCAATAAATAAAGCATCTTCATTAATTAAAGCATCTAATTTAGATATTGATTTTTTTAATATTGGTGGAGGTTTTCCAGCGGAATATTTTGGTCTTAAACTGCAACCTTTAACAAAATATTTCAAAGTAATTAATACTGAGTTTGAAAAAAATTTTAAAAACTCCAATACTAAATTATTATCAGAGCCAGGAAGAGTATTAGTATCTAAGTCAATGTCTTTAATTGTCAGGGTTGATTTGAGAAAAAAAAATATTTTATATATCAATGATGGTACACACAGCTTTCTTCGTGATGCAAGTGCACATGATTTTATCTATCCTGTAAAAATATTTAATAAAGAAGATAAATCAAAACTTAGACCTTTTAGTTTTTACGGACCAACTTGTGACTCTAACGACTTTATGAAAGGACCTTTTCTTCTTCCAGAATCAATAAATGAGGGAGACTATCTTCAAATAGAAGAGATGGGAGCATACTCACTTTCAATGAAAAACAACTTTAATGGATTTTTTTCTACACCTAAAATATTCATTGATGAAGAAAAGTAAGTAACATTTTATAGTATTTTAATCTTATAAAATATAGTAAACTCCGGATGACAAAATCAATACACCCAAAATTTTAGGTGCGGTTATTTTTTCCTTGAAAAATAATTTACCAAATAACACTGAACTTAATTGTCCAATTGATCTTTTAATTGCTTCCATTATGGGAACATAATTGAAGAGTATGGCGTAGAATTGTAAAACCGTGGCAATTATCCCAGTTAAAATCGTAATCAGAATCAATTTCCAATTTTTTTTTAAACTAGAGAATTCATACTTTTCTTTTTTCAACAGAAAAATTAAAAGAATTACGAGGCCAAATGATTGAATTAAGCCATGAATATTTATTGAACTATGTTCAAGACATAACTTATCTAATACAGGTGTTAAACTCCATACTAGAGAAACAACAATCATTAGTCTTGCGCTGTTATTGACTGCTAAAACTTTAAAGCTTTTAAGAATTTCACCTAATGTTATTTTCTTTGAATAAAGTACAAGAGTTCCAAAGATAATTAAAAAAACTCCAATATGTTGAAAATATGTCAATTTTTCATCTAGAAAGAAAAAAGAAAAAAATGAACTGAATAGTGGTGATAATGAAAGAAGAGGGATGGTTAAACTTAGATCTGATTGTTTTATAGCTTTTAAAAACAGGAGGGCAGAGAATAAACTTATAAGAATTAAGATTAGTCCAGGAAAAAAATAGCTCTTTAAATTCAAAAAAGGATTTTCATAAAGTATCCAAACACCAAAAATCACTGTTTGCGCAAGAGTGAATATCAATAGTAAATTAACGGAATTTATTTTTTGAAGAGAGAGTTTTCTTGTTAAATCAAATGCAGCCCAAAAAAAAGCAGATATAATACAGATTAATATAGACACAAAATGAAGTTCTTAGTTAAAATTTTTTTATTGTTAATTCTTGTATCATGTTCATCACTTGATATCAAAGCTAGTAAATATGCTAAAATTAATGATTTTAATCAATATGAAAATAACTATTTAAGTGAAGAAAAAAGGGCGATAAAAAAATCAAAACTTTTTGATTTTTTTTTTAAAAATATTTTTTTTCCACCACAAAAAAAAAAATTTAAATTAATGGATGTTGATAAGAAAATTTATAATAATAATTTATCGTTACTTACATGGGCAGGTCATTCAACATTTTTACTCCAGTTCAAAAATACTAATATTTTAATTGACCCACATTTTTCATTAAGAGCATCTCCATTATCCTATGTGGGACCAAAGAGATATATGCCCTCAGTTTTTAATAAAAATAATCTGCCTAGAGTAGATGTCGTTGCGATAAGTCATAATCATTATGATCATCTGGATATTAAAACTTTAAAAATTATTAATAAAAAATTTCCAAAGGCAATATTTCTCGTTCCTCTTGGTGATAAAAAACTCCTTTTAAGAAATAATATTCAAAATGTAAAAGAATTTGATTGGTGGGAAGATCACAATATAAATGGAATGAAATTTATTTTTACACCTGTTCAACATTGGTCCAAAAGAACTTTTTTTGATTTAAATAAATCATTGTGGGGGGGCTGGTGGGTTGAATCAAATAATTTTAAATTCTTGCATCTAGGGGATACAGGATATACTAGAGACTTTAAAGATATAAGAGAAAAACTCGGTAAGCCTGATCTTGTTGCTATTCCTATAGGAGCTTATAAACCCAGAGAAATTATGAGATATAGTCATCTGAATCCTGATGAAGCTCTGAAAACATTTGTTGATTTAGAGGCAAAAAAGGCTGTTGCTATGCATTGGGGTACATTTATCCTTAGTCAAGAGGCTGTAGATGAACCAATCAATCAAATAAAAAGTAACTTAAAAAAGCAAGGTATTGAAGAAAGCCAGTTTTTAATTTTGAAACACGGCGAAACTATTCACCTCAATTAATTACATGCCAGGAATTCTTAAAAGACTTGTACCCGCTTGGTCTAATTCTTCTGCCATTTGAATTAACTTAACGTGCATTTCAAACTTTCTCATTTGATCAATTGTATTAACCATTTCTTCAACAGCGTTGACATTACTTTTTTCTAAAAAACCTGATACTAACTTTGATTGTTGATTAGGCTCAATCGGAATTTGCTCTATTGTGCCATCTTCATTCACATTGGGATCAAACCTAATCCTTCCATCAAGGGATTTTTTTAGGATATCTCCTTCTTGTGGAACATAAGTAGCGATTGTTCCTGCATTTACTGGAAGTTCACCTGGTGCAGCTGCAATTGGTTGAATTAGAATTTCACCCTGTGAAGTTATATTAATTTCTCTGAAAGCTGGAATTACTAATGGTTGCATTCCTGCATCAAGAACTTGATTACCCGCTCCGTCAAGTAATTCACCATTTTCATTAACACTAAAATCACCGCGTCTAGAAAATGCAGGATCAGCATTATTTGGTTGAACTACAAAATAGCCATCACCGCTAATTGCTACATCCATAGGATTTTTTGTGTTATCTAACATTCCTTGTTCAACACTAAACTTTCCAACTTCTCTCGCTGCGACAATCCTAGGCTCAAGTCCCTCTTGTCTATTTAAATAAATTGAACTGAAGTCTGTAACTACATCTTGTTTAAAACCTGGGGTAGAAAGGTTGGAAAGATTGTGTGCTGTCGCGACCTGATTTTCCATTAGCATTTTCATACTATTTAATGCTGTTTGTACCATTCTGTCCATTTATAAACTCCTGATTAATTTAAATAATCTTATTGTTACATTCTTATGTTAACGATTGCTTGAGTAGTAGCAGCAGTAGTTTCAATTGATTTAGCGTTTGCTTGGAAGTTTCTTTGTGCTGTAATTAAGTTCACAAGTTCTTCAGTAATATCCACATTAGATCTTTCTAATGAACCTGATAATACAGTTCCAAAACCCTCTGCACCTGCTTCACCAACCGTTGCAGTACCTGATACAGCAGTTTCAACGTAAGTTGCGTTACCGATCTGTTTCAAACCATTTTGGTTGTTAAAATTCGCTAGAACAAGTTTTCCTAGTGGATTGTTCTGACCATTCGTGTAGTTTGCTCTAACTGTTCCATTTGCATCAACTTCAAGACCATCTAATCTTCCAGATGTAAAACCATCCTGATTAACTGTTGACACGAAGAATGGTTGAGCTAACTGGGTAGACTTTGTAAAGTCAATGTCAAGATCAATACTGAAACCTGCTTCTTGTTTCTCGTAATGAACTCCTTGTTTTGGACTAAGGATTCTACCAGATTTATCAAATGTTAACTCTCCTTCATCAATGTAAAGTGGGAAAAAGCCACTAACCAGGTTGGCAGGAGGTGTGGTTACTTTGTTACCATTGGCATCAACAAATAAGTTTAGTCCATCTGCGTTAGTTGCTTGTTGTAAATTATAAATTTGAGGTACTGATCCAACACCCAAATCAACATCGTCAAGGCCAAACTTATTAGATCCTCTGACTTTAATTGTTGAGTCTCTACCTGTTGTCCCATTAGTAAATGTGAAATTATTTGTAGTGGAGTCGTATTTTACAGTAATACCTCCACCAACGTTTCCTGAAGAGTCTTCAATCTGATTAATTCTTTGTTGAAGAGCCTCTGCTAATGTTGTTCCAACATAAAAACCTTGTGGAATTTCAATGACACCCGCAATACCATTTACAGATACGTTAAATATATTTTCATTACCTTGTGTTGTTAATCTAAACACTTGAGTTAAGTCCTCAGTAGCTGATGCACCAATTGCTTGTGCCGGTTGAGCTGCTAAACCTTTTGCTGCTGTTGTTATGGCATTTGTTTTTGTCACACCAACTCCAAGAAGGTTGTTATCTCCACCAAAGAAATCTGTAGCATCTGTAACTGAACCATCTGTTGTTGACAATAAATATCTTCCTACAGCAATATTAGATGCAGTTTGTGCTGTGGTTACTCCAATGGCACCATTAGCTGCAATTGTTTCTCCCGTAGTTCCGCTACTAAATTCAAAAGCTTTTAACTCACTGTTATAGGCAACCTTAACTCCAAATCTTTTATCGTTAAGCTGAATCTCAGCACCATCCGCAACAAATGTCGCCGCAGAAAATTTTTCACCACCACGAATTAGTGTTTCAGTTGTATCATCAGCAGTTGGGATACCCAAATTATTGGTTGTTGTTGCTGTTGAAGCACCGAAGATTTTAAAACTATTAAAGTTACTGTTAGTACCAGTTCCAATTAAGTTTCTGTCTACTTCAAATTGAAGTCTTTGATTTAAAACATCATAAGTTACTTCAATCGGAGGATCTTTTTCGTCAACCCAATGTGTTGCTGGCTTAGTTTTATCTGCAGTTGTTCCGTCACCATTAAGATACAAGTCTCTACTTGCAGCATTTGTATTTTCACCTATTCCAGTCAGCTCAAAGGTATCTAAAGTTGTTCCTGAAGAAGTTTTGTCATCTTTTAGTGTGAATACCTCAGCTAAATCATCAATAATATTTTTTGCTGCCCCAGCTGCTGTGGTTTTTGTGACCATTTGTGCATTAGTATAATCATGCTTAGTAGCATTTCCAATTTCTCTCATAACAATTTTTTTGTTACTGAAATTTTCAGTTGCGCCTTTATAAACATTTTGAGCTCCCTCAAAATAGGCTTCTACTGCAGTTGATTCTGCACTGTAAATTTTGGCTACATTATTAGCATTTAAAGCTATAGAAAAATCACTGTCAGGAAAATTCATACCCGCAGTACTGCACTCAACATAGTAATTTAGAGCTCCACCAACACTTTCAGAACCAACTGAGGCAACCGTGAATTCACGTCCATTAACAAAGTCACCATTTGTTGTGTCAGCTGTTGCGTTATAAAAATTTCCCATGAGTCTAATTTTTGAATTAGCTGAAAGAGGGGGGTTAGTTGTTCCAAAATGGAATCTAACCGTATTTTCTGATTGATCATAAACTATAGATTGGTTTGCATTAGCTGTTGCACCACCAGGATTGTTTGCCATAGCTGTTTGCGTATCATAAACATTTAATTGTGGGGTTTTTCCATAATAAGAATACGTCATAAAGCGTTGGGTTGCTTTTGCACCATTTGCTTGTAACTCAGTGTTTGTATTAGAAGCTGTGTTAGAGGCTGACTTAGCTTGATTATGATTAAAACTAAAGACTTGGTTTTGGTCTAGAATTGTTCCTATTGTTTTACCTGAAGCTCTGTAAAATAAACTGTTATCAACGCCTAATGCAGCTGCTTTATCAACGGTATCATTGGTTGGGTTAACTGCATATTCATTCAGTGAAGCGTTTAGACGAGCTTGTGTATGAGCTAAAAATTGCTCTCTGGTAAAATCAGGTGATGCGCCAGTAAGTACAATTCCTTCCCTAGTAGATACATAAGATGCACCTAAAAGGTCAACTGACACAGCAGTTGTCAAACCTGTTGATGTTCCATCAGCATTTAACTTTAATAAGTCAATAGTCAAAGTATCATCAACGTTTTGAACAATCTGTATCTTCTTATCGTCACCGTAAGCAGCGTTTATTGATCTTTGAATTTCTGTGGCAAGCTGTGTAGCGTTGTAAGAACCAGGTCTAATATCAATATTTACTGGTTGGTCACTGTTATCAACATTTATGGTCATAAAGTTTGTACCCCAATAAACATTTGATGTAGTATCACCACTTTCCCTAGTTGAATTAAATTTCATTGGATCGGTAACAACTGTCACTGTTTTGTCACCTTCTTCACCAAAGTCAAAGCTACTTGATTCACCAGTTACTTTGGCTGGAGTAGAGTCTACTAAAGTTTTCAAATCATCTAATTTATAAAGTGGTGAACCTTTTCCTTCTAAGAAATAGTTATCATCTGGAACTTTTGTTGTTTGTTGTCCAAAACGATCAATAAAGATTGGTTGTTGAGTATCATTAACTGCTTTTACTAAATCTGGATCAATAACAGTGTCATTAATCACTAATCTTGTTTCATACTTGTTTGTAGGGTCAGATGCTGAAGCAGCCTGAGTTCTTATAAAAAAAATTGTTGCAATTGTTGGATTACCTAAATCATCAAAGATTGTTATTGATGTTGAATTATTAAAAGTACTTGGGTCCTTTGGATTAAAAACATAACCACTTGCAAATTGTGGGTCATCTGTAATAACATCACTGGTTGCAGAAACGTTCACACCTAATTCAATTGACGTTGTTGCTTTTGGTGTTCCTGATGTAACTGGTAATTGAAGGGGAACGGCACTAACTAAATCTTTTGCAGTAACAGATCCATCATCGTTAACTGGAAAAGTTAGAAGAAACTGTCCTGATGAGTCAGTTACATATCTATCGTTGTTAACGTTAAATGAACCGTTACGTGTATAAACTGTTTGTCCAGAGGTCAAAGATGGTTTTAAGGAGAAGAAACCTTGACCAGAAATTGCCATATCAAGCACGTTAAGTGAGGAGGTAATGTTACCTTGAGTAAACTGCTGCTTAACACTTTTTAAGATTGTACCAGAACCAATAGAGGAAGAAGCGTTCTGTAATGGAGACGTTGCAAATATATCACCAAATTCTGCTCTCGACCTTTTAAAACCGGTCGTGTTAACGTTTGCGATATTGTTTGACGTTGCCGAAATATCCGATTGTGCTCCGTTAAGTCCTGTAAGTGCTGTATAAAATGACATATTTTTTCTCCTCTATTGTTAATTAATCATTGGATTTAAATTTTATTGCATCAGAAGCTGAGATTTCTCCATAATCTTTTGTTTCTAAAATTACATCCTCTGTATTTTTTGGTGCGGATGCAGCAATAACTTTGTTATAAACGGCTGTTGTCAAACCGTCGCTTGCTTCACCATTTCCAGCATACGCTTGAATGGTTAAGCGTGTTTTATCTTTTTTGATGTCTTCAGGTATATCTACCCAGCTAAATCCAACTAAACCTTTTTCATTGGAACCTAAATTCATTGTATGAACAATCTCTCCAGATGGACTAGTAAAAGTTAGACCAACATCGTTTGAATATCCTGGTAGATCAACCACACCATGAATTTCTCCATTATCATCAGGACTAGCAACCTGGCCAGGGACTAAAACAGAATGTCCTAAAAATTGAGCAGCTGTTGCCACTCTATTGGGTTCAAGCTTTGAACCCAAATTTGTCAAATTATTGTTAATTTCAGTAATCCCTGTCACAGTAGAAAATTGTGCCATTTGGGCAATAAAGTCTCCATTATCCATAGGGGCAAAAGGATCCTGATTCTGAAGCTGAGCAGTCATAAGTTTAAGGAAATCCTCTTGTCCTAGAGTATTTTTATTTCCTTGTTTTTTAACTTCTTCTTGAGTTTTTACTCCAAGTTTTGAAAGTATTGCATTAAGTGATTGTTCAGATGATTTATTAATGTCAGTCATAATTTACCTCAGATTATTTTCCCATATTTGCAGTTTTAAGCATTAAAGCTTTAATTGTTGAAATTACTTCTACGTTATTTTGGTATTGTCTTGACGCTTCAAGCATATCCACATACTCCTCTTCGACATCAACCGGGGCTTTATATATAAAACCTTCATTATCAGCCATAGGGTGACCAGGCTTGTAAACTTTAATTGGTTCAATATCCATTTTTTGAACAGTCACGGCATCCACAGTGGAAATTCCTTTTTTTCTAATTAAATCAAAATATTTAGTTTCAAAAACCGGTTTGACTGGTTTATAGGCATCTTGAGGGTTCTGGGCAATATTATCAGCATTAGCTAAATTACTTGCGATTGCATTAAGTCTTACAAGTTGAGCACCCATTGCCCTTTGTGCTATTTTATATACATTTTTAATATCCATTATTCGCCTCTAATTGCACTCATTAAACCTGATAGTTTAGAATTAATAAAATTTAGTGTTGTTTGGTATCTCATAGTATTTTCAGCAAATTCTGTTTGTTCAATTGATAATTCAACAGTATTGCCGTCCATTGAAGGATGCAGAGGTTTTCTATACTGAACTTTTCCAGGAAGATTTTTGGATGCCAGAGCAATGTGTCCCTCTGAAGAAGTTTTTAAAGGACCAACACTTAAAGCGTTAGCTAATTCTACATCAAAATCTAAGTCTCTAGCCTTAAAGTTAGGGGTTGCTGCATTAGCTATATTAGAAGCAAGAATTTCATTTCTATTGTTTCTAATTCTTAATGCGTTGCTGTAAACTTCAAATTGTTGTTTAATACTATCAGTCATAATTTTATTTTTTTCTATATTTGGTTTAGAATTTGCAAATTAAATGCCAAAAGAAAGGATAGTAAAAATGGATGAAAAATTTTCTATGAATACGGAGCTTGATCCTGAGGTGGTAAAGGTCAGAGATAAAATAATAAGTAAAATTGGTAGTAAGCCATTAGAGGAGGTCAATTCAATAATAAAAAAACTGCTGAACGATCAAACAGATGAAGTTACCAGACTAGGTTTGCTGGCAGCTAGAGTAAAGATTATAAGGGC
>CACBBU010000007.1 GCA_902537615.1 uncultured Alphaproteobacteria bacterium | reverse complement strand
ATTCTTTGAAATTTGTAAATAAAAGTTTTCAAAACTGCTATATTTTAACGTCTCTGAATCTAAAATTTTTCTTAGTTCAACCTTAATTAAATTACCATCTTTGGTGAGAAGGAGATTATATATATTAGGAAAACCACCCGATATAAGAAAGTTTTCATTGTCGTTTTCACTATCATTTTTATTTTTAAGAAGCTTGTAAGGATTAAACTGAATTCTTATACATCTTGATTTAATTGTTTCAGGAATAAGTTTTAGATTATGAGTAATTAATATCAAAATTGTATTTGGAGGTGGCTCTTCTAAAGTTTTAAGTAAAGCAATAATTGAATTTTTATTGAGTAATTCTAAATTATTAATTACTACGAAAGTCTTATTTATGTGACTAGCTGAGTTTGTTAGGTTACATTGATTAATTAAATTCCTAACATCCTCAATCATAGCAGTATTTTCGTCACTATTTATTTCATAAACAAATTGATGATTATTATTTTCTTTTAAAACTCTTTTAAAAAAAATATCTAGGAATTTTCTTTTTCCTGATTCTTTTGGACCATGTAAAATCCATGAGTGTGGAAATGTTTGTTTTGAGTACAGTTTACTTATCACATCAAACTCGTACTTATAACTATTTTCAATAATTCTAGAATCAAAATTCATAATGATATGGAATTTGTTTGTTAAGAATTTTTTTTTTATTTAAAAAATCTACAATATTTTTATGAACATCATTTTTGCTTTTGGTACCATCAAAAATTTTAACTTTTTTTATTTTTCTTAGGTTACGAAAACCAGTAGACACTTTTTTATGAAATAAATTATCTTTAAATTCAAATCTAGTTTCTTTTTTATTTTTTTTTAGACTTCTTTTAATGCCTATTTTAAAGTCAACATCAATAACAAGAGTTAAATCTGGCATTAAATTATTTGTAATTCTTCTATGTAAATACTTTAATGTGGAAAAAGCTATATCACTTGTCAAGATTTGATAGCAATAGGTAGAATAAAAGTATCTATCACACAAGACGATGTTTTTTTTTAAATTAGGAATAATTTTTTTTTCCAAATGTTCATATCTTGCAGCATATATTAATAATAACTCTGTAATTGGTAAGATATTTTCTTTTTGTCTTCTAACTAATATTTTTCTAATTTGTTCTGAAATATGAGAACCCCCAGGCTCTCTAGTGCATAGAAATTTTAGCCCTTTTTTTTTAAGTGATTTAGCTAATAGACTGAGTTGAGTTGATTTACCACTTCCGTCTATACCTTCAAAAGCTATAAATTTGGTCATTGCTTTGTAATTAGGCTTTCCCCAAATAGAAGAAATTTAAAGTTTAGAATCATTTTAGAGAAAAAGTTTAATTTTCTTATTTCATTCTTTGCGTAAAGTTTATAAGATTTTATTGTCTCATCATTTTTTTTAATTAAAAAGTCGGCAATGTATTGATCCTCTTTGATTGGTGCAATTAATGGTGACTGATATCTAATCTTAAAGTTTATTTTTTTTATTAAACTCTTTGGCACAGTTATAGAAATCTGATCTTTAGTATAAAAACTAACTTGTTTTTTTTTCCCAGACCAAATAGGTATTTGCCCTAACTCTTTTTCTGAATCTGCAACTCTGATACTTTTATATTGGTTAAAACCAATTCTCATTAATCTTTCAGATTCTTTTGACCTTTGGGCACTAGATTTTAAACCGTTTAAAACAAGTATTAATCGTCTGTTTTTATTTTTTACTGATGCTACAAGGCCAAATCCGCCTAAAGATGTATGTCCAGTTTTCAATCCATCTGAGCCTATAGTTTTAAAAAGCAATGGGTTCCTGTTTAACTGCTTAATATTATTATATGTAAATTCTTTCTCAGAATAATATTTGTATAAGTCAGGAAAATCTTCAATTGTCCTAATGGTTAGTTTAAGTAGGTCATTAACAGTCATTAAATGATCTTTATCAGGCCATCCAGTTGAGTTCGTAAAGTTTGAATTCTCTAAACCAATTTCATTAGCTAAATCATTTAATTCATCAGCAAAAATCTCCTCACTACCTGATATTCCCTCTGCTATAACAATACAAGCATCATTTCCTGATTGAACAATTATTCCTCTTATCAAATCTTCTACCCTCACTTTTGATTTCACATTGACAAACATTTTAGATCCACCTTTTTTCCATGCTTTTTTACTAACTTCAAATTCATCATCAATGGAAATTTCTCCATCTTTAATTTTTCTAAATATGTAATAAATTGTCATTATTTTGCTCATGGAACTGGGTGACATAAGTTCATCAGCGTTTTTCTCAAAAAGAATAGACTTAGTTTCGTAATCATAAAGAATACCCTGCTTAGCTGGAGTTTCAATTGCTTGAATGTGTGAATTTTTTAAAATTAAAAATAAAATAACTAAGATTTTTTTCATCATTAATTCATTACTAGATGTGAGGATGTATACCCAAGTTCAAAAAGTTTTTCTTGTAATTCATTTGCTGAACTAATGTTTTTTAATGGTCCTATTCTGACTCTATAAATGTATTTATTTTCAATAAACTCTCTTTTTATATAGGCCTTGAATTCTGAAAGTTTGTCAATAAGTGATTTTGCGTTTCTGTGGTCTGTAAATGCACCAACTTGAATAGCTATCTTATTGTCCTTTAAAACAAAATTTTCATTAGTTTCATCGTTAACTTTTTTTATTTTATTTTCTTTATCTTCATTTTTAACTTCTTTTACAGGTGAAGTTATATTTTTTTTCTCAATGTTCTGAACTTTAGCTGATTTAGCTATATTTTTATTTTGAATTAAATCGTTTGCAAACTTTCTGGACTCGTCTTCAAGTATCTCAACTCTAACCTTTGTAACACCTTTATTCACAAAACCTAGTTCTTTTGCTGCTTCCTTTGATAAATCTATTATTCTGTTTCTAGCAAATGGACCTCTATCATTAACTCTCACAAAAGGAAGTATTTTACCATTTTCTAAATTAGTTATCTTTACAATGGACGGAAGTGGTAAGGTTCTGTGAGCAGCAGAAATTTTATTTTGATTGAAGATTTCTCCATTAGCAGTTTTTTTTCCATGAAAACCTGGACCATACCAAGAAGCATACCCAACTTCATCATACTCATAATTAATTGCTGGATAATACCATTTACCATTTATTTTATATGGGTTTCCTACTTTATATGTTGGATTATCTCCCCAAGTACCTATTCTTTTAGCAGAATTAATTAAAAAAGTCGTTTCTGAACAACTACTAACCATTAACATTAAAAAGAGTAAAAAAAAATTTCTTTTCAATATAGTACTATTTAATAACTTCATCGGATAATAAAAAAACGGTTAAAGCAAAGTAATTTGATCTGTTCCAATCTAATATAACATCAAAATTTTTTGTTACTAAAAAAAACTGTTTTTCTTCTAAGTCAGGTATAACAAGTCTCAAAAGAACTTTTTCATTGTAGTTATTTTTAAAAGAAATACCAATTCTTTCCCAAAATTCTTTTGTTTTATATTTTTTTTTTTGAGATAAGTTTTTTAATTCATTTGTAAGAGTTATTTTAACTTCCTCTCCCCATACTAAATTATTATTCCAGCCAACTTGGTTTAAATAATTAGCTCCAGAGGCTAATGCATCAGCCTTTTTAAAAAGATTAATTTTAGTATCGTTATCAAAATCAATTGCAAATTTGTGAAATGTACTTGGCATAAACTGTGTTTGTCCAAACGCTCCCGCCCATGAGCCTTTGAAATCTTTTGGTAAAATGTGACCATCTTCAAGAATTTTTAATGCTAGCTTAAATTCTTTCAGGAAAAATTCTTGCCTTCTGCCGTCATAAGCTAATGAAAGGAGAGAGCTTAATATATCAAGCTTACCGATATGCTTGCCAAAAGAAGTTTCTATTCCCCACAATGACACCAATATAGTCGGGTCAACTTTATATTTTTCATTCAATAGCGACAATAATTCTTTGTTCTGTTTGTAATAAAAATTGAGCTCTTTTTTTTTTTTTTTATTAATATTTCTTTGCAAATATTTCTGAAATGTTAATTTGAATTCAGGTTGTTTTCTATCATATTTTATAACTTTTGGATTAAAATCCACCCTATCAATAAGTTTAATAGTAGATTCTTTAAGATTTTCTTTTTTTAAATGTTCTTTCAACTCCTTTTTCCATTCTTTCCAGCTTTGGCCTTGAACTTTTTCAAAATTGAGGTCAGGAGAATCATTACTTTTTGAAAAAACTAATTGATGAGTAAAAATTAATATTAAAATTAATATTATTTTCATTTTACTTAAATCTTAGATTTGATCGGTTTAACTGATTTATTTTTGTTACACCCATTAGCTTCATATCTCTTTCAACTTCATTTTTTAAGTTTTCAATTGCTTTGGTTACACCAACTTCTCCTCCAGATGCCAGGGCATACAAGTAAAGCCTTCCTCCAGAGCAAGCATTAGCACCTTTTGAAAGTGCCTTAAGAATATGAGATCCCCTCCTTATTCCACCATCACAAATGATCTCTATTTTTCCACCAACAGCATCTATAATTTCATCTAACTGATCAAAAGGAGAGCGTGAACCATCAAGTTGTCTTCCACCATGATTAGAAATCATTATCGCATCAGCTCCAATATCCACTGCTTTTTTGGCATCTTCCTTTGACATAATACCTTTTAAGCAAAAGATTCCTCCCCATTTTTTTTTAATATTTTCTGCATCTTTCCAACTCATATTTTGATCTAACATATTTGTAAAATAGTCAGAGACCGAAATTTTGATATCTGTTCCTTCTTTGATAAAGTCACTAAGAAAAGGCAAATCAAATTTTTTTCTAAAAATATAGTTAAGTCCCCATTTGGGTTTAAACATAAAACTCAAAAAACTTTTTAATGTAAGCCTAGGTGGAGATGTAAACCCTGTTCTAATATCTCTTTCTCTGTTTCCCCCAGTAATTGTATCAACTGTAAGAGCAATTGCGTCAATGCTATTTGACTTACATTTATCAATCATGGAATTTGTTAATCCTTTATCTTTGTGAAAATATAATTGAAAAATTTTTGGTGAGGAAATTGATTTTATTTCTTCTATTGGAATTGTTGATAAGGAGGAAATACCGAAAAAAGTATTAAATTTTTGGGCTGCTTTTGCAACAGCCAATTCACCCTCGTGATGAAAAAGTCTTTGAAGAGCTGTAGGTGATAAAAAAAAAGGTAAACTAATTTTTTTTCCAAGAATTTTAGTTCCTAAATCAACTGTTTCAACTGATCTAAGAACTCTTGGAACTAAAAAACAGTCTTCATAAGCTGCAGTGTTTCTTTTACAGGTAACCTCATCATCAGCAGCACCATCAATATAGTGAAATATAGGTGAAGGCAAGTTTTTTCTTGCAAGTTCTCTAAAATCGTTAACATTATTACAACTAGATATTTTCATTTATTTAATTAATAATACGCTATGGATAATATTCAACGAAAACTTTTAATTAAAAAAGACAAAAATGCTAACCAAATTGTAAATTTCTCTTCTTTAGTTGATGAAACTAGCATTACTTTTTCAGGAAAAGAAGATGATGAATCTATAATAAAGATTAAAGGTGCACTCATGGATTCTTTATCCCTGAATAGAAAAATCAGTAAAGATGTTTTAAAAATGGACGGATTATCAGGTAGAAAATATAGATCATTAATAAATAGTCTTATTAATAAAGTTAAAAACCCCTCGTATTTAGAAATTGGATCTTGGTTGGGATCTACTGCATGTTCAGCAGTTTTTAAGAATAACTTAACAATAACGTGTATAGATAACTGGAGTCAGGTTTTTTTTGAAAAAGAATTTCCTGATCCTGAAAAAATTTTTAAAGAAAATATTGAGAAATGCTTAGGCAGGGACTCAAAGTACAATTTTATAAATAATGATTTTAGAAAAATAGATTTTTCATCCATTGGTAAGCATAATATTTATCTTTTTGACGGGCCACATCATTATGAGGACCACTTTGATGGAATAGTGCTTGCTCAGCCAGCACTTACTGAAAAATTTATTCTCATTATTGATGATTGGAATTGGAATCAGGTTCGTGAAGGCACGATCTCTGCTTTAAAACATCTCAAACTTAATGTTATATCAAAACTTGAGATCAGAACAACCCAGGATGGATCAAATGCTCTCATGATGGGTCAAAACAGTGACTGGCATCAGGGATATTGTTTTTTTGTAATACAAAAATAGTTACTTTTTTTTTTTAAGAGCATCTGATATTACAGATGAAATCAATGAAGTATCCTTTTTTGTAACGTATTTTAAAGATGCTAATTTATCCACAAAAGTGTCAGAAGAATCTTTTAAATGCTGTTTTATGTTATTATTTTTATTTTTTTTCATAATTTTATTATGAAAGATTAATGCCAAAAATAAATTAATCTCTAAAATTTATAAATTGAAGGGGCTGCTTAATTTCTAAGTTTTTTATGGTTTGAATTACCTCTTGAAGCACGTCTCTTTTTGCTCCGGTAATCCTAAGCTCTTCTCCTCTAATGGAAAATTGAACCTTAAATTTACTGTTTTTAATGATTTTATTTATTTGTTGAGATATTTCTCTATCAATTCCTTGAATAATTTTTGATTTTTGCCTTAACATTCCTCCTTTGGCATCTTCAATTTTTGAAAAATCAAATGCTCCAGTAGAAACTTTTCTTTTTACTAAATGTGTTCTAAATATTTGTTGAACTTGATCAATTTTATATTGGTCCTCAGCCATTAGTTCAATTTCATCAGATTCTCTTGAGATCTTTGATTGACTATTTTTAAAGTCGTACCTCGTAGTGATTTCTCTCATTGCACTATTTATCGCATTATCTACTTCAGCAAGGTCAGTTTTTGAGACAATATCAAAAGATGGCATCAATATTCCAAATTATTAATTAGTTGTAATTATAAGTGTCTATTATAAAATTAAATTGTCTGTTAAGTAAACAAGTAAGTAATTTATAATGTTAGAAGTAAGATCTCCTTGGAATTTAGAAATTATAAAAAAAATAAAGTGTCAAGATCAAAATGAGATTGAAAAAATAATAAGTTCTGCACATAAAACAGCCCTTGAAAAAGCAGAAAGTTTTCAAAAGAAAGATAGAATTGAAGTTCTAAATAATTTTTCAAAAAAGATAAGAGGGAACATTAATGACTTGGCTAAATTAGCCACTAGCGAAGGAGGCAAACCCCTTCAAGATTCAATAATTGAAATAAACAGAGGAGCTGAAGGTGTTGATGCTGCTGTAGAGATTTTAAAATCAGACGCAGGTAATGTAATTCCAATGAATATTAATGAAGCATCAAGTAACAGAGTAGCTTTTACTCAAAAAGAACCAATAGGAGTAGTTTTAGCAATAAGTGCATTTAATCATCCATTTAATCTCATTATTCACCAAATTATTCCTGCAATTGCATCTGGCTGTGTTGTAATAGTTAAGCCCGCTGAAGATACCCCACTCTCTTGTATGAAAATTCTAGAAATGCTTTTTGAATCAGGACTTCCTGAAGATAGATGTTATTTTTGTATGCCAGAAAATCTTAAATTAGCAGAAAAATTAGTATCTGATGAGAGAATTGATTTTTTTAGCTTCATAGGTTCAGCAAAAATTGGGTGGATGTTAAGATCAAAACTTTCTCCCGGTACAAGATGCGCCTTAGAACATGGCGGTATGGCACCAACTTTTTTAACTGAAAGTACTAATTTAGATAATGCTGCCAAGCTGTTGGTTAAAGGTGGTTTTTATCATGCAGGTCAGGTATGCGTTTCTGTTCAGAGAATTTTTGTTCATAAAAATATTTTTGACGAATTTTTAAGTATTTTTGAAAAAAACTTAAAACCACTTAAAATAGGAAATCCATTAGATAACAAAACAGAAATTGGTCCGTTAATACGACCATCTGAAGTTGATAGGGTTGAAGCTTGGGTAAATGAATCTACCTCAAAAGGAGCCAAGTTACTATGTGGGGGAAATAAAATATCAGAGACTTGTTTTGACAAAACTGTACTAATTAACCCAAGTTTATCAGATAAAGTCTCTAGAATGGAAATCTTCGGTCCTGTTGTTAATATATACTCATACAATGATTTAGAAAAGACGATTGAAATTGCAAACGACACTAAGGTATCTTTTCAAGCATCAATTTTTTCAAATGATATTGACGAAACTATGACTTTTTACAAAAAGATTAATGCATCTGCCGTTTTTCATAATGATCATACTGCGTTTAGGGTTGATTGGATGCCTTTTGCAGGACTTAAACACTCTGGTCATGGCGTGGGGGGTATAAAGTACACAATGCACGAAATGCAAATTGAAAAAATGATGGTTTTAAGAAATTAATTTTAAAAAGGAGAAGTAATGAAAGCATCAGATTTATTTATAAAATGTTTAGAAGAGGAAGGTGTTACCAAGATTTTTGGTATTCCTGGTGAAGAAAATGCTGACTTCATGATTTCTCTTAAAAATAGTAAAAAAATAGAATTTATATTATGTAGACATGAACAAGCAGCAGCCTTTATGGCTGATGTTTATGGAAGATTGACAGGTAAAGCCGGGGTATGTTTAGCTACCTTGGGCCCTGGCGTAACAAACTTAATGACTGGGCTTGCTGACGCAAACATGGATAGAGCGCCAGTTGTTGCAATAATTGGTCAAGGTTCAACAAATAGACTTCATAAAGAGAGTCATCAGATTATGGACTCAATAAGTATGGTAGCTCCAATATCTAAGTGGGCTCAAACAATTCTATCTCCTAGGAATATTACAGAGGTTGTAAGAAAAGCATTTAAAGTAGCAGAAACAGAAAAACCAGGAGTAACAGTTATTGAATTACCTGAAGATATTGCAAAAGAGGAAATTAAAGATCAACCAATCAAACCAACTTTGACAAGAAGACCTGCGGCAGACAACAGAGCTATAAATGAGGCTGTTGACTTGATTATGAATTCTAAAAATCCGATTATTTTGGCAGGTAACGGTACAATCAGAAAGAGGGCATCAAATAGATTAAGGGTTTTAGTTGAAAACCTTGGAATTGGAGTAATTAATACTTTTATGGGCAAAGGTTCCATATCATCAAGTGACAAGCATAGTTTATTTACAATAGGATTAGGTAGTGGAGATTATAACAATTTAGCAATAGATGAATCTGATCTAGTTATTGCGATTGGTTATGATTTAGTTGAGTATAGTCCATCAGCTTGGAACAGGATTGAAAAAGGGAAAAAAAAAGTAATTCACATTGATTATACTCCTGCTGAAGTAGACAGAGATTATCTTCCTAATGTAGAAATAATAGCAGATTTAGCTGGAGCTCTTTTTCAATTAAATAATGCATTAATTGAAAAAGTTGGAAGGAAAAATCTACCAATATTTAATGTAAATACAATTCAAAAAGCAAGGGAGACTATGCTTAACCATCTAAATCAAAACAATGATGATGATTCTTTTCCGATGAAGCCACAAAGAGTTTTAGCTGATGTAAGAAAAGTTATGAATGATGATGATATAGTTTTATCAGATGTTGGTGCTCATAAAATGTGGGTAGCCAGAGAGTATAATTGTAATTCACCAAATACATGTCTTATTTCAAACGGGTTTTGTACAATGGGCTTTGCATTACCTGGGTCAATGGGAGCAAAGATGGTTTTTCCTAATAAGAAAGTCTTATCAATTAATGGAGACGCAGGATTTTTAATGAATGTACAAGATTTAGAAACAGCCGTGAGACAAAACCTAAATGTTGTTGCAGTGGTGTGGTTAGATGGAGAATATGGATTGATTAAATGGAAACAGCAAATTCAATTTAGTGGAGAGCATTCAGACTTAAAGTTTGATAATCCTGACTTTGGAGAACTTGCGAAATCAATGAATATGTGGGGCACACAAATTAACAGTGCGAAAGATTTTTTACCAGCACTACAAGAAGCATTCAAACAGAAAGGACCGGCAATTATTGGTGTTCCTGTTGACTATTCAGAAAATATGAGATTAACAGAACATCTAGGAAAAGTTTCAGCAATAATTTGATGTTTATAAAATGTATAATCTTTTTTTTATTTTTGCTTTTTTCTTTCAACTCTTACAGTAAAGTATGCGAAATTCCTATTGTAAAATCTTTTAAAGACTTAAAAGAAAAAATTAAAATATGTGATAAAGGAGATAAGCTTTATCTTAATTATGATATAAAAATTGTTGGCGAGGAATTAATTGTAAATTTATGTAGCCTCAAAGATACTGTTATTTTTAAAGAAGAGTCTAAAATAGTTCATAAAAGAAAAAGTGGAGCAACGATTATATGCATATATGATCCTACCAAAGAACTTTTTAACTAATTTTATAGTATGGGAGTTCTTCAGTGTTTGTTACCCCCATTGCAGCTATTCTCTCAACAACCTGAAGAGCTTTTTGAAACTTTCTTTCATTAACGTCACTAGTGTTTTTTGAGAAATTTTCTCCACATATAGAAACTCCGTAGTTTGTTTGAACTGGTCGTATAACTCTACCTTTACTTAAACCATCACTTAAATGTGTAAAGATAAATTCCTCCTGTTGTGGAATTACAATTTCTCTTTCATACAGAAAAGTACGAACTTTTTTTTCAGCTTGTAAAGTTAAATTCCAAAACTCATTTTCTGAATTTGTAGATTCACCTGAAACAAAATCAAAAGCTAAACAAAAACTTAAAAAAAGTTTTTCGTAAATATTAGCATCTCTCCAGGCTGATGATTCCATGTTTTTCCAAATATTTGTATTCATATCTGAAAATATTTTTGGAACTCTTTCAAAAAAAACTTTGTGTAGGCTATTGTCATTTTTCGGTTTTTCAATTTTATTATCCTTATATAAATCTGTTGATGCATATGATTGGCATACTGGGCAAGGTTGATCTGATAATATTTTTTTCTTGTAAACTAATGAGCATCTCAAATCATCTTTGTTCATTCCCTCACAAAGTAAATAAGTATAATCTCTATTTTCAACAAATTGTTCTTTACTAATCCAATTAAATCTATTTTTAAACTCTAAATATGATTTTCTATGATTCCATAATTTCCATTTTAATTTCTCAACCGGTCCAAAAGTCGTAAAGTTTGAACTTACATCAATTACAACGCATTTTTCTTTATTTTCTGCAGATCTAAGACCTCTTCCAACTGATTGACCCCAAAAAACTTTTGATAATGTTGGTCTAAGGTGTACAATTATATTACAATTGGGGTTATCCCAACCCTCTGACAAAACTCCAACAGAAATCAATGATTCTATTTCCCCACTTTCATGTTTTTCTAATATCACTAACCTTTCTTTAATCGGTGTTTTTGCAGTGATCAACTCAACGTTTAAATCATATTTTAGCACTTGTCTTTTCGTTTCTTCAGCAACTAGAACGTCAGGGCAGAACCAAGCAGATATTGGTTTACCTTTTATACTTTTTCTCTCTTCCATATAAATTTTGCATGCATAATCAATCATAGAAGATTTTATAATTGCATTTGAAAGTTGCTCTACAGGAAAGTCACCTGTTGAAATATCCATTTTTTCTAGTTCCAAGTCATGAATAAAAAAAGACTTATATTCTGCGGGAACTAATACTTCTTCTCTAATTAATTCTTCAATATCAGCACAATCAATAATTGCATCAAAAGCTAAACCTAGTTGATCTTTCTGATCACCAGTTCTTCTTTCAGGTGAAGCTGTTAAACCTAATAGTTTAGACTGTTCACCTGCTTTAGCATCAAATTGATCTAACAACTCCTTGTAGGCCTGACCGTTTGGTGACACTCTATGAGCCTCATCAATAATCAAAAGATCACAATCGCCAATGGCTTTCATTAAAAAGTCTCTGGACCTAAGATTTGTAGAGATTAAAACATCATAATCACTAAATGGCCTTCCCGTTTCAGATAATCCAAGTTTTTTTACTTTATGTTCGTTTGATAAGCCTTTTTCTAGTTGCTCTAATAAAACAAGCCTATGGCAGAGCACAACAATTTTTTTATTTTTATAGAACATGTTTATAAGTTCACTAGCAAGAACTGTCTTTCCTGCCCCAGTCGGTGCTTTAAGAATGAACTTCCGATAATTTTTAATTATATCAGGAAATTCATCTATAACTTTTTGTTGCCATCTACGTAATTTCATGAACCATAGATTTTAATATATTTTTTATTGATTATCCATTAGCTTTATGTTTTTAGTATATTTAATGAAGATTCAAATATTAAAATCAAAGCTTCATAGAGCCAAAATTACTGGGGTTTATCTTGATTATGAGGGCTCTTGTGCTATAGATGAAGAATTGTTAGAAGCTGCTTCAATTAACGAATATGAAATGGTTCATATCTATAACCTTAACAATGGGAACAGATTTACAACTTATGCTATAAAGGCGGAGAGAGGTTCAAAAACTATTTCGCTTAACGGCGCTGCAGCTTACCAAGGTAATAAAGATGATCTATTAATTATTTGTACATACGCAGAAATTGATCAAAACAAAGCAAAGGAGCACGAACCTAAACTTATTTACTTTAAAGATAATTCAAATATTATTAATGAAATTAAGTCACAAATTCCCATCCAAAAAAATAACGTTATTTCACTGTAATTATGTCTAGAAGTATGTGGATAATCATAATTCTAATCACAATTCTGATGATTAGTTCATACTGGTTTTCTAAAAACAAAAGTGCCCCCCCTTGGGTGAAGTGTAAAGAATCATTATTTGAACAAGTGGTTTTTAAAAAATGTACACCAAGCTCGTTTTCTCAGCCAAGTGAAATAAATTCAGAAATTGAGTCTGACAATTATGAAGAACCACAATAACAAAACCTTCAATAAAGATATTGATTAAATTATTTTTTTATGTCATTAAAAGACAAATGCCGCTTTAGCTCAGTTGGTAGAGCAACTGATTTGTAATCAGTGGGTCGGGAGTTCAAATCTCTCAAGCGGCACCACTCTAATCCACTCTCAAAAGAACAAATCCATTTGCTGATGGTTATATCCAGGATACTAGCCCTTTTGCAGATAGTTATGTTCAGGATAAAGGTGTTTTTGGGTTTAAAAATAAAGAGTCATCATCTTTTGGGCGATAAGAATACATTAACTGTTGTAACCAATTATTACAGATAAAAAGGCCTCACCATATTTTTCTAACTTTTGTGGTCCCACTCCATTAATTCTTCTCATCTCTTCAAGAGTTTGGGGCTTATGGAGTAGCATTTGATGAAGAGTGGCGTCAGGAAATATTATGTAAGCAGGAACGCGTCGTTTACGAGCCAGTTCCATACGTTTAGATTTTAGTGCTGAGAATAATTCTTTTTCATCATCAAGTGTGTCTGTATCTATGGTTTCAGGTTTGATTTTTTTTTCTTTAATTGGAGTATTAAATTCAATCTTACGATAAAAATATTCCTCTTCACCCTTCAGAACTTTTTCACCTTTTTTAGTAATTTGTAATGCACCATAACGTTGAATATTAATCAGCAAATAATTAGCTGAAACCATCTGACGAATAAATATTTTCCAAAAATCAGCCGTAGCTGTTCGTCCCACTCCAAAGGTTTTAATCTTGTCATGCCCTTTGGCTTTTAACTTATAGCTATCAACTCCTCGTAGCACATCAACAATATGTCCTGAACCAAAATATTGTCCTGTACGATAAATAGCTGATAAAACCATTTGAGCGTATTCTGTTCCATCAATCATTTGAGGTGGATTTAGACAGTTATCACACTTGCCACATGGCTCACATGTTTCTTTAAAATAAGACAATAATGTTTGTCGTCTACACGTAGCTGAATCACAATAAGCAATCAGTGCATCTAATCGTTTATGTTCTTTTATTTTAAAACTGTCATGAGCATCACTCATATCAATAAAACGTTTACGTTGAAACAAATCTTGTAAACCAAAAATAAGAAGTGTATCAGCCTCTAAACCATCACGCCCTGCCCTCCCAATTTCTTGATAAAAAGCTTCCATACTACTGGGCAAACTTATATGAGCAACATAACGCACATCAGCTTTGTCTATACCCATGCCAAAGGCAATTGTTGCACAAACTACAACATTGTCTTGAGTCATAAATTTATCTTGAGTATCTATCTTTACTTGCGTATCTAATCCAGCATGAAACGGATAGGCATTAAACCCCTGTGATTGTAAAAATTCAGCACATTGTTCGGTTAACTTTTGAGATAAGCAATACACAATACCTGACTCATTTTTTCTATTGGCTAAAAACTCTAACAGCTGAACTTTCCAGTTATTGGTTTTTTGTTGTACGGCTAACGACAGATTAGGACGATTAAATCCATACAGAAATATCTTACCTTTACCATTGGTTAATTTATTATTGATGTCAGCTCGTGTTTCCTCATCAGCTGTTGCCGTAAAAGCTGAAATAATTGCTTCAGGAAAATGATTTTGAAGTTCCTTTAACAACTCATACTCTCGTCTAAAATCACTCCCCCATTTAGAAATACAATGAGCTTCATCTACAACAAACATACTAATATTCAACGGTTTTAATGCACTTAACATTTCATTACGCATCAAAGATTCAGGTGAGATGTATAAAATTTTAATTTGTCTATTTTTAAAATCCTCCCATATTTGTGTACGTTTAAATTCAGGCATTCCAGAGTGAACACGTTCAGCCTTAACACCTAAATCTTTTAGGTCAATAACTTGGTCATCCATTAGAGCGACAAGTGGAGACACGACAATAGTTTGGTTTTCAAATAGTAAAGCTGGGAGTTGATAGCATAAAGATTTACCTGCCCCTGTTGGCATTACAGCTAACAGTTTTTTTTTCTGCATTAAATGATTAATGACTTCTTCTTGTCCTGCTCTAAAGGATGTGTATCCAAATACATTTTCAAGGGTTTTATGGAGTTGGCTCATTAATTTGTTTTTATAAAGTTAAGTTTATCTTTGTGGCTTAATTGTTTTATACGATATTCCTCTTTAGATGCATCACTTTTATTTTCATAAGCTGAACTTTTATAAACTAATTTTAAAGGACGAAGTCGTACACAATATTTGGAAGCTTTTTTGTCATCATTTTGGTGCTCATCAAATCGTCGTTCAACGTCAGTGGTAATACCTGTATATAAACTTTTGTTACGACATTGGATTATATAGACCCACCAGTTATTCATATTTCACTATTATACATTATTTTCCCTTCCCCTACCCTCAAAAGTTAAAGGAGTTGATTGTGGAAAATCTAATGGATTGTTTTATTTTACTAGTTTAAACTTTTACTACGAGTTATAGATGAAGAATTTAAAGGGTACTGATTTTCAGAAAATGGTCTGGAATGAGATAAAAAAAATCCCTAAAGGGAAGACAATTACTTACAAAGAACTTGCGATAAAGATAGGTAAGCCGAAAGCCTATCGTGCTGTAGCTAATGCATGTGCTAAAAATCCATTATTAGAAATTATTCCTTGTCATAGAGTCATAAGAGGTGATGGAAAAATGGGTGGATATATGGGAAAAAAAGGAATAGAAAGAAAGAAGAGACTCCTTGAAAGTGAAGGTGTAAAATTAAATTTAAATTCTAAACAGAAAAACAGAAATGAGTTGTAAACGAGTCAAATTTTCTAAAGATAGTCTTACACGATTCTTTGTTTCGCTAAATATAATAAACCTTCATTTGATTCAGAGATTTAAAATTTAGAAGTCCGTATGGCAAATAATCATAATACATGATTTAATTTAAAGAATTAAAATCAATAAACTATTTTTTTGGTATTTTGTTTCCATAATAAAACTTCGTTCTCAGTTTGCATACAACACGAAGTTATTGGAAATGAATCCTTTTGACTTTGACTTAACCTACTATCTTGAAAGCTTGGTTGAATAAACATTATACAATCAATTATGTGTATAACCCCATTTTCTGCAATTAGATCCTCTTTTACTACAACTACATCTTTAACAAATAAATTTTCACTTCTATATAATTTAATTGGTTTGTTACTAACTGTTACTTCAGTGGTTATTTTTTCTGTAAAATCTGAAGCTAAAATTTCTTTCGTTAAGATATGGTCGGTGAAGAGTCTTTTTGAATAATCAATATCTTTCAATATTAATTTCTCTAATTGTTTTGGTGTATTTTCAAAAGCTTTATTAGATGGGGCATAAATTGTCCAATTATATGGAATTTTTTTTTGTAAAACACTGTCAAGTCCAGTTTTATCAAGATAATCTTTGAAAGTTGATAAATTAGAGTTTTTAGAAATAATATCGTACACGTTATTTTCTTTTGAAAACAAATCTGAAGAAAATAAAAAAATAAAAATAAATATTATATGCATTTTCTAACCATAATTGAATAAGCTCTGTAACACAAAAGGTATATTCATAATAAGAAACATTACTTAATTAGATTAAGAATTGCATTCTCAGCAAAGTTAGTTGATTTGCAAGTTCTTGTTGGAATACTGCCTGAAATAGGGTTGATAACATCTATTGTTTGGTGACCACCTGATACAAAACTATAAGTTTGATTTAGCTTAGGGTCATAATACCCAAGTGCGTGTTGTGTTGAAAACGTATAATTTGTGTTAATACTTATTTTTGTAGATTCATTATCAATTTTTTGCATATTGATATTCATTTTTGCTTCAAGAACTGCCAGTAAGCCACTTTTAACATAATCAATATAAGAACCTTTAAATTCTTCACCAGTAAAGAAAAGTGTATATTCAAAATCACCACAATCTATAAAATTTTCAGGTTCTTTTGAACCAAATGATAACGTTAATAATCCAGAATCTTTATCAAGGTTTTCAATTTTAAAAAAAGAATCATTTACAAAATCAGTTACAGAGGTCCAAGTTTCGTCAAAATTTTTATTAGTAATTACGGAATTTTTAAAATTAGTATCGTCAATATTTGGTGGAACATATTTACCAACATTTTCTGTAAGTTTTTCTTTTTCTATTGCACATGATGAAAGAAGGATTGTAATTACTAGAAACGAAAGGAAATTTTTCATATTTAATTATATATGAATACAAATTATAAAACTCAAGCAATGATATGATACTTATTTAACAAGGTATCAAGAAAATGTAACCAATGGTGATACCTTTTGATTAGGAATTACCAATTTTTTTTCTCCCCCCTACCTTCAAAAGTTGTAGAAGTTAGTTGAAAAAAGTCTAGTGGATTGTTCAAACTTTCCTTTTAAAATTGAATTAATGATACAAAAACATTTATTATCATTGGGGTACATTTATTTCTGTGAGGTTATTATTACACCATCAAGGAATGTTAGGTTAGGGATATTACCGGGTCGTATTATTAGTAATGAAGAAAACTCCTCTTTCTATTTTCCAATAGTTATCTGTATCCACCTTTCTTTGAATCTAACTTTTTTGATTTTTTCTCATTAGACTCATTTTTCTTAGTATCTTTAGAAGCGGGTTTCATTTTTATTGAATAAGATTTATCAGAATTACCAAATTTATCCCTGACATCATTTACAAAATTAGCACTTGTCTCAGAAAAAAAAATTACAAGGCAAAGGATTAAAGAAAAGGAAAAGAGTTTCATAATAAACATATATTAACAAAAAAAAAATTATCAACACTATTCAGTTTTTTTCATAATTCAATCTATTTTTCAATATAATTCAAGAAATTAACACAGGACTGATACAGAAACCTCTCAGCCTAAGATTGTAGTGGTTTCACTTGGATATTCATTTATATAATCAATATTTTAATTATTTTTTTTGTATTACAGAGATTTTTTACAATTATTAAATTCATATTCTAAATGCGCAACCTCTTCAAATTCTTTTTCTAACTCAATGTTTTTTCTATTAGGGGCTGGAAATATAGTTGTCATTTTTATCTATTTATTTTTAATTTTAAATATTTTTTTTTCCATTTACTTGAACTCAAAAAAAAATAAATGATCAGCCCAGGTTGAATAATTATAAACAACCAGACATTTATCTCCTCATAGGATATTCCCAAATAGTCACTAGCTTTATAAAGAAAACGAATACACCAATTACATACCTCAACCATAACTTGATCGTACATTAATACTCCTTGTTCATATCAGATTAATATATGTTTGATAGAAATAAAATATCCAAATTAATTTGGGGTATAGTAACGACCTACCGTTCTGGAATAGTAACGACCTAATCGTTCTGTCTCAAACAGTAAAAGTTTCCATACATTCAAATTTTCTTGGTTAATAATAATTAACAAAGGAGAAATAAATGAAAAAGAAACAAAAAAATTATCTTGAAGAAGCAACTAACAGACTCGTTCAAGAATTACAAAGTAATGGTAGAAAAGTACAAACTTTAGAACCTATAGATAATGGAAAATCAAAAATTACTTTTGTTCCAAGAATTAAAATTAAGGTGAGAAACAATGGTTAAAATCATTTGGAAAGAACCTAAAGAAGATGACCTCATCTTCAAAACTGGATTTATAATCTCAAACCCAAAACTAAACTTTAATAAAAAAAGAAAAGGAGATAAAAAATGAATAAATTATCTTTTTTCTCTATTCCTAGAAATAAAACAAGAAAAGAAACTATTGAAGTAATAAAAAAATCTCTCATTGCAAATGGGTGGAAATTTGTTGAAAAGTCAGCAAGGAGTAAAAATTAAGTCTTGATTCCTTAAAAAAAAACTCATTTGTAACTCACTTTTTAAGAAACTTTTTGTTATAAAAGGATTCTGACCATAAACCGGGATACAGAAGTCTAATCGGCAAGGGCGGATAATTGTTCGCCCTTGTTTGTTTTAGATAGCAACTACAAAGGGTCTCAGAGGATTTACTTTTTTAATAAATAAAGGAAACAATAGTGCAATAAACTAAGGATATTTGATAGAAACTTTTCGTAGGTTATTGTTGATACCTTTAATAACCAATCAATAATATACATTTTAAGTCAAATTGAATCTTTCTGGTCAAATACATTGTTTCAATAAGGTTACTAATTTTTTGAAAATCTTTTGTTTCATTATATAAGTTTCTAACAGCAAGCCACCAAATAATCAGTTTCAACCATCATGCTTGCTTGGAAAATATCTTTGAGAAATTGATAATTTACAAATGCTCTGCCTGCTTCAACTTCAATAACTGTTTGGTACTTTTTATGATAAGCATCTGCCTCAAATACAAGTTCCCTCTTCCCTTCCTTTTAATAAATAGATAAGGTTAGGTATGTGGATCCAATTCAATAATGCCTTCTTATCAATAGTAGAAAATAGAGATAATAAATTAGAGTTATTAGTCAGAGCTCGTATTAAAGGTGACATTGAGAAAATTTTTCCTGAGGCTGATGTCTTTGAAGATGAAAGTGCAGATTATAAATATAGAGCTATAATTTCTAAAGCTAAAGTGGCAGCTAAAATGATGCTTAGGATGACAGAAATTAACTATGATAATTTTAAAAACTCTGTTAAAGAAATTGATAGAAAAAAGGCATATAGTAATATTTGGATGGAATTAAGAAAACTTCAAAAATAAATTATCTCAAAGTTCGGAATGAATATCATGAATTGATGTTATTATAATAAAAGAAAAATTTATGCATAAGTTCTTATACAAACTAGAGGATATTTCAAAAAAAGTTTTTAAACAACTCTCAGGACTAAAAGAAGAGGATTTTCAAACCGCTCTTGGCATTGAATTTCGTAAAAATAAAATTGATTTTATGCGTGAAGCAGGGCTTGAAGTCTTCTATGATAATCATCCTATAGCTCTTCACGAACTTGATTTTCTCGTTCTTTCATGTATGGATTTAAAAGAACCAATTATTATTGAAACAAAAGTTAGCTCAGGTATTGCAGAAGAACATCGTCAGCAACTTCGAAACTATCTGCGTTCAGCCGTAAAAAACGACAATGCTATCATAAAAAAAATTAAAATAGGATTGGTTCTGAATTTTAAAAAGAATGAGGTATTTACCGAAAGTATTCGTCCAAGAAAAAAGACTCAAGATATTGAAATTGAAGTATGGTCATATGAAAAAAACAAATTTACTAAACACTATTCTAATAAAAAAGTTGAAGAAAAATCCTAAAATAATTTTGTAGCCTTTCTATTATACGCTGAATGCTCTATCCCCACCTATACCCTAAAATCCTTTTCATCATTAAAATTTTGTTTATTGTGATTACGATTTTATTCTATAACCTGTTTTAAAAATAAAGTGTATTGTCAAAAGGCAAGCTAATAAAAAAATAAAAATCGTAGTAATTGAAATGTATATATCTATTTCTACTTCACCATAAAAACTCCATCGAAAAGCACTTATTAAATAAACAATTGGATTAAAATAGGAGATTTTTTGCCATATTTCAGGAAGCATACTTATGGAATAGAAACTTCCACCTAAGAATGTTAAGGGAGTAATAATAAATGAAGGAATTAATTGAATTCTTTGAAAGTCATTTGCCCAAATACCAATTATAAAACCAAACAGACTAAAGGTTAGGCTAATTAGAATTAACAGACAAAACATTTCAAAGGGATATTTTATATTTAAATCTACAAAAAAAGTGGAGGTAATTAAAATTATAGTTCCAACAATTACTGATTTTGTAGTTGCTGCTGTTACATATCCAGTAGTTATTTCAAATGGTGAAATAGGAGCTGATAAAACTTCATAAATAGTACCGCTGAATTTTGGGAAGAATATTCCAAATGAAGCATTTGATAAACTTTGTGTTAGGACAGTCAGCATAATTAAACCTGGAACAATAAATGAGGAATAACTTACTCCATCAATGTCTCCAATTCTAGAACCTATTGCGGTACCAAAAACAATAAAATATAAGGCTGTAGATAAGACGGGTGAAGCGATACTTTGACCAAATGTTCTGTATGTTCTAGACATCTCATACTTATAAATTGCAATAATACCCTTTATATTCATTGATCAATCAAATTAAGAAATATTTCTTCTAAATTATTTTTTTTAATCTCTACATCATAAAAAGTTATTGAATTTTTTATTAAATCTTTAAATAAATCAGACACAGAGTTTGTATTATTTTTCAAGTCTAGTGAAAATATTAATTTATTCTTTCTCTTTTGAAAATTATATTTAGCTAGAATATTTTTCAAATTTTTTGAAGTTTTATTGATTGTTATAATAACTCTTTTATCCCCTAATTTCTCAAGTATTTTATCTTTTTTTTCAACCATAATTATCTCACCTTGATGAATAATACCAACTCTATCAGCTAGTCTTTCTGCTTCTTCAATGTAGTGAGTTGTAAGAAAAATTGTAACTCCATTTTTTTTTAAATGATGAAGATTTTTCCACAACGACTGCCTCAACTCCACATCTACTCCTGCAGTTGGTTCATCAAGGAAAAGAATATTAGGTTCATGAGACATTGCTTTGGCAATCATTACTCTCCTTTTCATTCCACCTGACAATGTTCTAATTTGTTGATTTCTTTTTTCAAATAACTCCAATGACTTTAAAACCATTTCTAGGTATTCTATTGAACTTTTTTTATTGAATAATCCTCTACTAAATTTAAGTGTATCTATTACTTTTTCAAAAGAGTCAGTCGCAATTTCTTGAGGCACAAGTCCAATCTTTGACCTGGCCATCTTATAACTTTTCTCAATATCATGTCCAAAGACAGATATTTCGCCATCCTTTTTTTTGTTAATTCCGCAAATAATATTGATTAATGTTGACTTGCCAGCACCATTAGGACCAAGCAGTGCAAATATTTCGCCTTTTTTTATTTCTAAATTAATATTTGATAGAGCTTTAAAGCCATTATCATAATATTTGTTTAATTTTTTAACTAATATTGCAGTCATTGGTTTGATATTAATATAGTCTCTTTTAGACAAGATTTCTTTTGAAATATGATTACCAAGTATAATTAGTAGTGAATCAATTATTTTACTATCCGAGATGGTAGTCTAATTGTAAATATTTTTAAATTATATACATTTTAACTTTTCTTGTATAACTAAGTATGACGGGATATCAAGGCATTTACTTCATAAACTTTATCTTGAGAATTAGGCAATTTTTAAGATTATCTCCTAAATAGAAAATTCTCTAATATTATCTATTAAAATTTCCCCAAAAAATTCTTAAACTGGTTTTTTCAATGGCTTTAGGAACCCAGTGATAGATATTTTGACTATACATTCTTTTAGTAGAGTTAACTACAGATAATATTTTTTCAGTATTATATGTTACCTTTCCCATCGCCTTTTTTTTAAAGGTTAGGATATTTCCAGAATCTACTGTACTATTATACCAAGAAGGGACATCAAAATTTAGGTTAAGTGTTTTGATATCAAATGCATTTTTTTTTATCTTAAAAACATCATCAATATTTCTCGTAACTAATGTCCATACTCTTACATCCTCAATAGCTGAAATAGCTTCTTTATCAAGCCTAGGCTTTAAGATTTCTTTTAAACAATTAAAACCAAGGTTGATAGCCTCTACATTATGATCAATTAGTACATTAGCATAGCTCTTCCTCATGACATTATTTCCAGTTAATCCCTCTAGAAGATCCCTATAATTTTCCTCTTTTTCATAGAATTTTTGACAAGACTCTTTTGTATCAAATAATTCTGATTTTGTTTCATCTATAAAGTCATAATATGCTTTTGAAATATTTAACGATTTGTTTTGAATTTTTTTCCAAACAGTTACAAAAAAATCAAAAGGATCAACCTTAAAGTTTCTTAATAAACGGACCATTACGTCAAATTGCACTTCACTAAAAACTTTTATTACAAATGAAAAACCTCTGCACTCTAAATACTCTGAAAAGGACATTGTATTTGTTTCTATACAAACTTCCTCTGTCTCAATTATTTTTTTTTTATTATATTCACCAAATTGATTAGGCAACACTCTGAATTTAGTTTTCATACCAAATTTTTTTCTATTACTTGAAGAGGCAAATTCTGTTCCTTTGAGCATCATCGTCGTATAAGGAATAAATCTGTCTATATTTGCATGAGATAATTTTCTTATTCCTTCAAAAAAGGTTTCTTTTGTTTCATAAGGCATTGGAAAAATAATATCAGAGTATGAATGTATTCCAATTTCTCTGAGCGCGTCATAGACTCTTTCAAAGTTTCCATCTCCTAAGTTTTTTCTCTTTATCTGACTTAAAGTCTTTTCGTTCAACGATTGAACAGAAAGTGAAACTACTAATTTATTTTTAAGTTTTTTGGCAACCTTAATTATTCTCTCGTGTTGGGATTTTCCAGTTGAAACACTAAAATAATTAGGCCAGTTATATTTGTCTTGTAAAATACCAATATAATCAGAGATTTCTTCATCTCGTTTAAGCATTCCAAAGTTTGAGTCTGCAATTGCAAGTGGGACGTCCGGAAAATTTTTCATTCTCTTTGCAATATAAAGAAGTTCTTTTTTAACCCTTTCTACAGTAAAACTATTAACCTTATTATACCAGGATGACGCTGCTTCACAGAAAGTACATGCATAAGGACAACCTCTAGCGGATTCAATAAATGGTTGAAACCTACCATCAAGATATTGATCCATCTTACCAGAAAGATATGGCGAAGGAATGTTATCTAACTCTTTAAGTCTTTCATGGGGAATTCCAGTTATTAACTCTTTATTATTGGGGTTAATAAATTTTACTCCCTTAATGGGATTAGATTTTAAATCTTCAATTTTTTTTGATTTAATAATTAATTTTACAAGATTTAGAAAGGCTATTTCACCTTCTTGATAAACATAAAAGTCAATCTCATTTCTTTCCCTAAGATAATCAGCCCCTTCAATCTCATCTCTTGGAAATTCCGGACCTCCAGCAATTGAGATAACATTATGGTTTAATTCCTTCGCTACCTCAAAAATATATTTTCCAAGGTCACAATTCCAAACATAATTAGATAACGCAATTACATCAGGCTTGTCTTTTTGAATACTTGAAATTAATTTCTCAGGTTCAATAAAAATTTTTGTTTTTACTTTATTCTTTAAAAACGACTCAGTATAGGTAGCGAGAAAACTAACTGCAAGAGGCATAGTAGCGGAATGATAACCAATTGTTCCATGTCTTAGGTCACCAAATAGTATTTTCAACATAATATTTGGATTAAATCACCCTAATATAAAATGGTCAAACTAAATTTTACTTAAACCAAACAAAAAAATGAATATAATCTCTCTTAGTACTTTATAGGCCTTACCGCCACCTATAGCCTTATTAATTGAATACTATTCAAAAATTTCAGTATTTCTAATTTTTATTAAACTGATGAAATTGATTATCTGTTAAAATTACCTTATCAAAATAGAAATTTTAATAAAATTTAACCCAGTTAATAATTGCTCTAATTCCAATAACAAAGTACATAACCTCCATTAAGGTTCTAGGTACGTCTCTATCTTTTATTCCCATGATAATCCAAATAAAGCAGGATACTGAGCAAATAGTCCAACCGAGCCATTGAGATGAAACATCGGCATTACCTAAAATGTAAGCTCCAACTACAGCTAAAATAAAGCCTAGCCATCGCCAGTATTTGATATTTTTCAAGCTGATTTTATTTTGAATGATTTTTTGATAATTCATTTTTTAGTTTTATTATAATGAAGTAAAATTATCTATTTTTTTCTCGCCATTTATAGGGCTCAATGAATCGGCCTTCCCACATTCCAAGTTTATTTTTTCTTGCATAATTTTCATCGTCAACATAATCTTTTGAATATTTTTGATAAGCAATAGCCCATCCATTCCTTACCATAAGTTTATTAAGGTTTTTTTTATTATAATAACAAACTGCAACAATTCTTTTATACCTATCAACAGCTTTTTTTTTGCACCATACTTTTTTCTCGTTTTTTATAAGTGATTTTAAATGTTCTGTGGCCTCAGTCCCACAAAAATAAATTTTGTCATTTCTTTCACATTTTTGTGTGGCCTCAGGAGCGTCAATCCCATGAAGTCTATACCTTTTTCCCATTATATGTATAGTATCACCATCAACCACTTTAAAAAAATTTCTATTTGGATTAATTATATTGTCTTCAGATTTGACTAAATCAATTTTAAAAATAATAGCTAAAAACAAAACAAGATATAAATTTTTAGTTTTGTGCATTGCGATATGAATAAATCAAATAATTTGTGATAAGTTTATTATTAAGGGTTATAAATTTAAGTTTATCTTTTATTCAATTATAATTTTACCACTCATACCCATTTGTTTATGAGTTTTTTTTGTTTTTTTGTCTACAATCTTGCAAAATAAATCATTAAATTCTCCAGTTTTAATTGGAACAAACCACCATTCAACAATATTGTCTGGAAAAACCTCAACCTCCTTAATAATACCTTTAATTTCAGCAATTTTTTTATTATTTTTGTTAATTTGAATTTTTCTTGTGAAAATAGAGTTAGAAAACTTTTCTGAGGTAAAATAGTGTTTACTGTCACTTAAATTTATTAGCTTAAGCTTATAAAGTTTACCGGTTTTGAACTTTAGAACTGGCGGTTGGAAAAAGTGAACCTTTCCTGTTTCTCCTTTGAGATTCACTTCAACTTCAATAACTGTCTGTCTTGTTAAATCACCTTTTGAAAAGGATTTGTTAATATTTAATATCGCAAAAATAAAAAAGAAACTTAAAGGGATAATTTTTTGCATAAATTTAATAAAAGATTTGAAATTAATATTTAGAGTATTAAATTATTATTTAATATAGGAGTAATTATGAAAAAAATCATCTTTTGTTTTTGTTTTGCTTTAGCCTTCTCATTAAATGTTGAAGCCTGTCCTTATCAGAAAATGACAGAGTTAGACTCAAAGCTTTTCTCAGATGATAGTCAAATTAGCTCACAAACCTTTGCTAAAATTTCTAACCTTAGAACACAAGGTGAAGAGAAGTTAAGAATTGGTGAGCTTGACAATGCTGAAGAAATCTTTGATAGAGCTTTAGCTTTATTTAAAAATAAGTAACTTAGAGTGTAAGGTTAAAAGTTTTATCTTTTAACCTTACTCTCCCTTTCGTACTTTACACAATCATCACATATATCCCGACCCTTGGTAAAAAAGCTCTCACTTTCAGGACTACATGGTAATGGAGCATCACACCCCTTACATACTCTTAATTCAATATTTTCCTTCATATTTATTTTAACTTACATGAAATTATAACCTTTGTTGTGAACTTTGAATTTCTTTTTTTATTGAAATTGATAATTTCTTTTATTTTTAAGTTATTGTCATTTGTACAAAATTTTTCTAAAAAATTTAGTGTTTCACTTTTATACAATTTTAATAAATGTACATTAAATTTTTTATTAAATTCGTATTTAAACTGACTATTTTCTGAATCAAACTGATGATAACCAAATAATCTTTGACCCTTTTGACATAAGTTACTTTTTACTGGCTCATCAAAAATGTTATAAATTTCACAATTGTCTTTTGCATTTGCTTCAAAAATAAAAAGAAAGATAAAAAGAAACTTAATCATTTAAATTTTTAATTTAATTATTAATTTAATTATACCACCTTGTAACAGTAGGTCTTATGATTGAAGCAAAAGCAAGGTGGTGCCAAAATTTTTATTTCTAAAATGCTTATTAGATTAGGTTTTAAAAACTAATATTAACCAAAAGATGTTAGAAAAATTAAAATTTTATTAATTTTTGATTTTTTATTTATTACTATACTAAATTATTAAGGATAGTTACAGTTATAAATATGTTAGATTCAGACTTTGATGATGAAAATAGTGTACAGTTTAAGGCTGGTTCGGTGATTTATAATTTTGATGAACAGTCAGATTGTGCTTATTTTTTAAAAAAGGGAGAAGTTGAAATCATTTCAAAGAAAGGCACCACAGTCGGTTTTATTAACGAAGAAGAGGTTTTTGGTGAACAATCAATATTGCTTGATACAAAAAGAACTGTTACAACAAAAGCTGTAAAAGACTGCCTTGCAATAAAAATTCCAAAAAATACCTTAATTAGCGAATATAGAAAATCATCATCATTAATTAGAGCAATATTGCGGTCTACTTGTATTAGATTAACTAACTTAGATAATTCATTACATACAAGCCTTAAAAGCGAGGACGAATAAAAAAAAATAATTCAATCAATTTTTTGTTTAACCTTCCAACGATCTTTTAAATATGAACATGTACTACAACTTTTTGATGCAGACGGTAGATCATCAGTCTTCAGCAATTTTATTGCTCTAATTATTGTTTCTTCAACCCATTCATCACTGCATTCCAGTTTTATAAGATGAAGCTCAAAATTTAATTGTTTATTAAACATTGGCTCATTTCTCAAGCCATTAAAGTAAACTAAAAATCCATCATTTGAGACCTTAAAACCATTTTTTCTGAACAACCATTGATACATTTCAATTTGACGTTTATATCCCTTAGCATATTCATACTTATAAGTTTCAAACCAATTAAATTCTTTTTTTGCTGTTGCCTTTACATCGGATATTATTAGTTCACCGTTGGGTTTGACCCATACATCATCAACAGCACCATAAAAATGAAACTCATTAATTGAGTCATTGTAATTAATACCTTTCCTATTATTTCTCCACTCATCTATGTTAGGATGATTAAAAGGTACTGCATCAATGTTGTTTTCTATAAAAATTGGGTGAGGTAGCTGTTTTCTTCTGTAATAATCAAATTCATTTTTACAAAGATTATCTACTGCATTATTTAAAGTAAAAGGTAAGCTTTGTAATCTAACTCTATGTTTTTGCTCAAGAAAAAAACATCTTTTGCAATTCAGAAACTTTTCTACTGCGTATCTACTTATTTTGATCATTAAAATAATAATAGTTCAACTTTGAATTTAAGAAAGCTACTTAAAAAAAAATATCTTTTTTACTCAAATTTAAATTAGAATTGAAATATTTTAAGTTAAACTAGATATTAGCGACGGGATTGATTTCAAGCACAACATGAATTTCAAAAATCATCTTTTTTTTCAAAGCTTGGATGTGCTTTATTAACAAAATTGTCTTGTAATTTTAACTAATTTTCTTAATTACAATACATAAACCTTTTTTCATGAAATAGGCCTAACTGTTACAATTAGTTACATTATGAATATACCACATTTTATCATACCAGATTTAAGAACAGATCATGCTGGTGAAACAGGTGCAGTTAACATTTACAAAGGAATTTTATTCGTTTCAAAAAACAAGGAAATCATAAAGTTCGCTCAAAGCCATCTTAAAACCGAAAAAAAACATCTAGAACTAATAGAACAAATATTACCCAATGATGAAAGAAGTAAACTCTTATTTTTATGGAAATTTCTTGGTTTTTTAACTGGGTTAATACCAGCTTTAGCAGGAAAAAAACTTATTTACGCTACTATATATTTTGTAGAAAGTTTTGTAGAAAAACATTACGAAGAACAAATAATTAAGTTAAGAAAAAAAAGCAAACAGGAAGAACTTATAAAATTACTTGAAAAACTTAAAAATGACGAAATCTCTCATAAGCAAGAATCAGTACAAAGGTTTGGTAAATTAAGTTTTTTGTTAAAAGTTTGGGGCAATATTGTAGAGATGGGTTCAAAAACAGCGGTAATGATTTCATATAAAATTTAACTATTTTTTTTTCAGAATTTTTAAATTAAAAATAAAAAAATAAATACTCAGGTTTATTATTAATAATATTGAACCAAGAATGGTTTGAATGTTGGTGCTAATACCGGAGGGATAAACGACTTTCATAATATAATTTTCAATAAAACCACCATCATAGAAGGTTGCATTATCTTTAACTAATAACCAATTTTCAACATACGTTAAAGGACAGATTGAATTTGTAAATTGAATATAAACACCCCAAGCAACTGCTGGTAAATGTAAATAGAGAAATTTAGGGTTTATGAAGTAAGAAAATGCCCCAACAACAACAAAAAAAATAAAGAGGAGATGAGTTATTAATACTGTCTTGGCTAAAAATTCATACATAAAGTTTGAAATAAAGTTATTTTAAGAGAAAATATTGTTTAAAAACTCTTGAATCAACAGTCAATGAATTATGTTCAATATTTTTTGTTTTTATTAATTTGTAACCGTCCTCTTTATATTTTTTTAATATGAAAAAGGTTTCTTTTCTATATTTTTTTCTCTTCCACCATGAACTGTGAGAAACAACTAGAGTCAGTTTTTTTATTTTTTTTGTATTTAACATTTTACAAAAAAAAAAGCCCAACCAATTAGCTGGGCTTTTGAATTAAAGATTGAAATACTGTATGAATCTACTTCTCAGCGCAAGCATAAGAGTTGATTTCAAGACCAACAGAGATTTCAGAAATCATTGGTTTTGTCCAAGCCATTATTTACTCCTTAATAAAAATTAATATAATTGTCCCCAAAGTATCAGAATTATCTTAATCAAATCTGAGTGTGATATTCATATTACGTTAATATTAATCTTTGTTAATTGAATCCTCCAATGTATGAATATCCTCATCTAAATCTCCAATCTGAGAGCTAATAAGATCTAAACGTTCAGCAACATTATTTTTAAAACTATTTAACTGAAAAAAATCAAATAACATAATAGTTAGCAACAAAAGAAATAAAATTATGTAATTTCTATTTGACATATAAATAAATTAAATTGTGTTGTTCCTAAATACAATCATGTGTATGTATTAACATTTTTCATTAAAAATTTAAATTTTTATAAATATTAAATGCCTTTTTTTTAAAAACATACTATTAAAGCAAGATTTAAAAAATTTAACCTAGATTCAAGATGATGTTAATTTGTATTAACTAAAACACTGAAAAATTGAGACAAAATTGATTTTTTTCTTACCCTTTAAAACCTTTTGATTACTTAATTATCTCTTTTTACTATATGAAAACCAAACTCAGACTCAAAAGGTTCACTTATTTGGTCAATATCCAATTCAAAAGCTACGTCTTCAAATGCTTTAACCATCATACCCTTTGTAAACTCTCCCAAGCTGCCCCCAGTTTGACCAGAGGAACAGTTGGAGTGTTGAACAGCTGCATCTGAAAATTTAATTTTTCCATTTGTAATATCATTGTGTAAACTATCAATTTTTTTTTTTGCTTCATTAACTGACAGTTCGGATCTTGAACTTTGAGATTCTTTATGCATTATTAGAATATGAGATGCAGAAATTTTACTTATCTTTGACATAAAAAATTGAGGCTAAACTTACAAAAAAAAATAAACCTATTATTAAATATACACTATTATAACTAATTGAATTGTTAATGAAATAATAAAATAACAAAGGTGTAATTATAGACAAACATAAAAAATACAAATTTTGGATAAAATTGGCACTTAAAACTCCAAAATCTTTAAGGTTTTTAGTATTCATAAAAAAAATACATAATGAAAAACTAGATACAATTGAAATAAAAAACTTTAGAAGATTTATGCTATAACTAGAGGAATATTCAAAGAAAAAAGAAATAAAACAAATTATAACTATACTAACACTTAAAAAATTACTAAGCCTTTTTTTACCAACTAACTTTATTAAAGGAAAAATAAAAACTGAGATTAAAAAAATAATCATCAAGAATACGATATTAAATTCTAGAAACTGCATATTTTCAGGATTAGCAAATTTTGGCAACCATCTGTTTGATGAAAAGAATATAAACGATAATAAAGGAATCAATACGTAAATATTACTGGAAAAGAATTTTTTTATTTTTTTTTTAAAAAATTCTTCTTCGTAATTATCAATTATATTTAGATCAATATATATAGATTTTTCTTTAAATTTTAAAATTATACACAAAAAAGCCGTTATCAAAAAAAGTAATATATAAACCACTTTCCAAGCCCAAGTATTAAGTTGATTATTTGAATAAAGATCATCTATAAACAGATAAATAAAGCTAGCTAAAATCATTCCTAACATCATGAAAAGTGAGTTTTTAATAAAATATGAGTCTTCGTTTTTTTCAAGATTTGAACTTAAATAATTTAAACTGATAGAGGAAAATAAAAAACCAAGACAAAATCTACAAAGCATAAAAATTAAAAGAGAAAAATATATAAAACTACTTGGAAGAAAAATAGGTACTAAATAGATAATACTTAAAAAAAATAGGCAATTAAATTTTCTTTTTTTCACCAAATGAGAGAATTTCTTAAGAAAAGGAATTAAAAAAATCCTAGAAAAGAAAGAAAGGCAAATAAAAAAGATGATTACAGGCAAGGTATATTTATCGTCATATTCAACCAGAAAAAAAATGGATAAAAATGTAACTATTGAAAAGTTTAAAAAAAGATCAACGCCTTCGATAAAAGGGATAAAATTAAATCTATTAAACTCAAGAAAACTATTTTGGTTTTTATTAGACATATTTAATTAAAGATTCTAAAAATTTTTTCAAATCCAACACCCTATCAAAATTATCATATTTTTTGCTAATGTAAATTAACTTTGAATTAGGTAAAAGTTTAATTTTTTCTGAATTATCTTTAGCAAGAATTATCAGATTATCAATATAATTTATTTCAACATTTCTTAGTTTTAAAACGAAACCATTCGGAGAGTTATCAATTTTTAAAATATCAAGTTTTTTACATAATATTTTTATTTCTATTATCTTGAATAGATTATTGAACAACTTTGGGAATTTACCAAATCTATCTTCTAGGTTGCTAATAATTTTTTTTAGTTCTGAAATTTCATTTATACCTGCAATCTCTCTGTAAATTTGCATTCTTAAATCTAAATTTATTATATAGTTATCAGGAATATTATAAGAAAATCCTAAGTTGATTACCGGAGACCAATCATTTGATGAAATTTTTTCATTTTTTAATTCACTTATCGCCTCATTTAACATTTTATAATACAGTTCAATTCCAACCTCTTTAATGTGTCCAGATTGCTCCGAACCAACAATATTTCCGGCACCTCTTATATCCAAATCATTCGTAGCAATTGAAAGTCCGGCACCAAGACTATCTATTTTAGAAATTAGTTGTAACCTTTTTAGTCGTTCCTCACTCAAAACTGTATTCTTTTCTAATAATAAATAAGCATAAGCTTGAGTTGACGATCTCCCTACTCTTCCTCTAAGTTGATAAAGCTGAGACAAACCGAATAAATAGGGTTTATTAATTATAATAGTATTAACGTTGGAAATATCTAGACCCGATTCAATCATAGCGGTTGATAATAAAAGATCGATTTTTTTTTCAAAAAAGTTTGTATAAATATTCTCTATTTCAACTGCATTTAACTTACTATGTATAATTGCATAATTAATTGATGAAAAATTTTTTTTTAATTTTTTTTCTAAATCTTGGATTTCTTTTATTCTAGGAGTTACAAAAAAAATTTGTCCCTTTCTGTCAAGTTCCTTATTTATAATATTCTTAAATAAATTATCTTCATAAAACATCAAATAGGTTTTTACATTTCGTCTATTAAGAGGTGGAGTCTTAATAAGACTTATATCTCTCATTTTTAGAAGTGAGGCTTGAAGTGTTCTAGGTATAGGGGTTGCAGTCAGAGTTAAAATATGTGCGTTAGGTTGTTTTTTTTTTAGTCTTTCTTTTTGTTCAACACCAAAACTTTGCTCCTCATCAATTATAATAAGTCCTAGATTATTAAAACTAATATTATCAGATAATATTGCGTGAGTTCCAATAACTAAATCAATTAAACCAAGTTTGAGTTTTTCTTTAACCTTTTTTTTTTTGCTTATTGTTTCAAACCTGGATATTTTTTCAATTGTATAATCAAAATCATAAAATCTTTTTGTAAATGTCTTAAAATGTTGGTTTACTAATAAAACTTTTGGACAGATAACTGCAACTTGATAACCTGAAGATAAAACTAAAAATGCAGTCCTCATTGCAATTTCTGTTTTCCCAAACCCAACATCACCACAAATTAGCCTGTCCATTGCTTTTGAGGAGTTAAAGTCATTTTCTATTTGTTGAATTGCTTTCATTTGATCAGAGGTTTCAGTAAATTCAAAAAGTGAAGAGAATTTTTCATATTCAATTTTATTGTGTTTAATTTCTAAAGATCTTGCTATTTCTCTTTTTGCTGCAGTATTAATCAACTCAGCAGCAATTTGTTTAATTTTTTTCTTTAATGTTGCTTTTTTAAATTGCCAGTTTTGTAGTCCAAGTTTATCTAACTTTACAGTTTTATTGGTAAACCCATACTTTGATATTAACTCTAAGTTTTCAATAGGAATTAAAAGTTTATCATTGTTATAATAAAGAAGTTCAATAAATTCTTGCTCTAAGTCGTTAATTTTTTTTTTGGTTAGACAATTAAATTTTCCAACTCCATGATCAACATGAACGACTAATTCGCCAAGATTTAACTGACTGAATTCACTTATTATATTATTATTTTGTATTTCAGACGATGTTTTTCTTTTTATTATTTTTTTAAAAAAGTCATAATCTGAAAGAAATAAGAATTTCTTTTCCTGTTTTAATATAAAACTAGAATTGATTGAAAGATTTATTATATTATATTTTCCGGAGCTATCATTGAGAAATAATAATTTTTTATACTTAATGTTTAAACTTCCAAAAAGTTTTTCTATTTTTTTTTTATTAACAAAACTGTCATAACAAAAAAAAAATTTTTCATATTCTGGAGAAGACAAAAAATTACTTAATTTTTTAAAATTAACGTTTTTATCTTCACTCAAAAAAAAAGTTTCAGAAAAGAAATGTGTGTCAGAGTTATTGCTTATCCTTGAAAAAATAAATGTATTTTTTTTATTAAGTTGCTTCTTAATGAAATTTTTCTCTTCATAGAATTTAGACTCCTTAATTACATTATTTTCAAGATTTGTAATTTCAGTAATTGCGTGACTCAGTTTCTCATCAAACTCATTAATTGATTCCTCCCTGAAATAAAAACTATAACCATCTAAATAATCAATAATAGAATCATACTTATCATAAAGTATTGGATAAAACTGTTCAGAGCCTGGTATAATATTATCGCTGGAAATTGATTTATAAAAATCGTTTTTATCTGAAATTTTAAGTTTTCTGAATGATTCTCTAAAATATTTGATAGAGTTAGAATCAAAAATTATTTCAGATGTTAGACATATAAAATAATTTTTAACAACTCCACAATTATTTTGACTATATACATCAAAATAATTTACAGTTTCAACCTCTTCAAAATTGTATAAAATTCTGATAGGTTTGTTCTCTAATGGTGAAAAAATGTCAATTATTTGTCCTCTAACACAACATTCACCTTTGCTTCTGACTGTATCAACGAATTCATAGTTATTTTGTTTTAAAAAATTATTTACTTTTTCATAACTATTTTTAGATTGATCAAATACGTCAAAAAAACTTAGTTTTTCTTTTACAATAGTTTTAGTTACTAGAGAATTTATTGTTGCAATAAGAATTATTTTTTCTTTTTTGTTAGCGACCAAATTGAATAATGTTGTTATACGTTCAAGTAATATTGGTTTTGTAGGAGAAACATTTGAAAGAAAAGAACAATCAAGGTCTGGAAAGATTAAAATTTTGATTGAAGGATCAAATAACTTAATTTTATTTTTGAGAATTATCGCTTCTTTATGATTAGAAGCGAAAAAAGCAATTTTTTTTTTCGTATTTGAAATTAGTGATAAAAAAATTTGAATGGAATCATCATAAAGATTTATTTTTTTTATTTTTTCATTAATACTAATCTTCAGCATAACAATTTTTCAGAATTTTTTTTAAAATACCATCTTTTAAATTTGATGGTATGTTATCTTTTTTATAAATAATTTCTAATAATTCACTGTCTGGAAGATTTAAAATTTCTTCAAGTTCATAGAGTTCTTCGTCAGATATCTTATCTTCATACTCAAGTAAAAAATTATAAAAAATTATATCAAGTTCTTTAATACCTCTATATTTAGCTCTATGTAAAATTTTTTTTTTAAAGAGATTTTTTGTCATTAATGATAATAATAAATAAAAGAACTAGTATATTTAATGGATTTTATAAAACAAAATATTTTTCATGAAATAAAGGGAAAAAGCTTACAAATAAAAAACATCAAAAATAACTTTGGAAATAGGAACATTGATATATTAACTCAAAGACCGCTTAAAGTAATTGAAAAAAATCTCAAAAATCAAATAGAATTAGGAGACGTAAATAATATAATTACTCTGGATTTAAAAATTACAAATCATGTAAAACCATTTAATAGCAAATCTCCTTATAAAATTATTGCTACAAGTAAATTCAACCAAAAAATTAATATTCTTTATTTTGGTAGTTTTAAAAAATTTATGTATAATAAGTTTAATATTGGTTTGTCTTACAGGGTATCTGGTAAACTTTATTTCTTTTCTAATACATATCAATTCATCCATCCTTATGAAGTAATAAATGAAAAGAATATTAAAATATTTGAGGAATTTGAGCCGCAATATAATTTAGCAAGAAAAAGAATTAATAAAAAATATTTTAGAAAAGTAGTATTACAAAGTTTAAAAGTTTTTGAAAACGAATCTCTACCTTCAGAGTGGATTAATAACAATGTATTAGAAAAAAATGAATGGCAAAGTTTTAAAACTTCTCTTGTTAATTTACATTGTCCAAGAAAAGAGTGTAATAATTTAAAAATTTATAGAGAAAGACTTGCTTATGACGAGCTGCTTTCAAATTTTCTAATTTTTGATAAATTAAAAAAACATAAAGAAAAAAAAAATAATTTCCATGTGAAAGACTTTTCATTATCAAAAAAAATAATTAAATCATTGGATTTTAAATTAACTAAAGATCAACAAAGCACCATTGAAGAAATTAATAATGAATTTTTAAATAAAAAACAAATTTATAGATTAATTCAAGGCGATGTTGGTTCTGGTAAGACAATTGTTTCTCTTTTAGTAATTGCTGACGTAATAAAGTCAGGTTATCAATGTGTACTAATGGCTCCTACTGAACTACTTGCCAAACAACATTTTAATTATTTCAATAAAATTTTTGAAAAATACAATATTCAAACAGAATTATTAACTAGTAAGTCAAAAAAGAAACAATTTATCATTGATAAAGTTACTAGAAATGAAATTCAACTATTAATTGGAACCCACTCTGTTTATAACAAGTCACTTCATTTTAAAAAATTAGGTTTAGTGGTGATTGACGAGCAACATAAATTTGGAGTGAATCAAAGAATTAAACTTTTGGAAAAGTCAGTAAATTGTCATATGTTAATAATGTCTGCAACTCCAATCCCTAGAAGTTTATCTTTTGCACTTTATGGAGAAATTGATATATCTAAAATTAAAACAAAGCCAAAAAATAGAAAGAAAGTAATAACTTCCATTATAAGTAAAAAAAATATTGATAACCTAATAAATGGAATAGAGAGAAAAATAAAAAAGAAGGAGCAAGTGTTTTGGATTTTGCCAAACATAGGTAATAATGAAGAATTTATTGAAAGTGATAGTGACACAGTTTTATCTAGATTTAATTATCTTAAAGATATTTTCAAAGATAATGTAAGTTTAATTCATGGTAAAATGACAGATGAAAAAATTATAAGAAATATGCATGAGTTTCAAATTGGAAAAAAAATGATTTTAATTTCAACCACAATGGTTGAAGTTGGAATTAATATTCCTAGTGCTACTCTTATGATAGTGGAACAAGCTAATAAATTTGGTTTAGCTCAACTGCACCAATTAAGAGGAAGAATTTCAAGAAGTAATAAAGAATCTAATTGTGTCCTTATGCACAATGATAATTTATCTGAAATATCTAGAAAAAGACTTTTAATTTTAAGAAACACTGACGATGGTTTTGAAATTTCCGAAAAAGACATGTTTTTAAGAGGATCAGGAGATTTTTTTGGAACTAATCAATCAGGACTACCAAAATGGAAATTTTTTTTACCTTATGAAGATATTGATTTTTTGGAAAATGTAAAAAAAGATTGTAAGTTTTTACTTGATAGTTCAAAAATAAATAAACAAAAAATTGATTTTTTAATTAATACATTTTACGGTGAGAAAGAACTTCTTAATTACTTTTCTGCTTAGATTTTAAATCAATAATTCCTGCTGAAACTATCGTTTTTACAGCATCGTCAACCTTTGTATTTAAATATTTAAGTTGGTTTTTAGGAACCATTAAAAGAAAACCTGAGGTTGGGTTGGGGGTTGTTGGAACAAAAACATTTACTACCTGTTTATTAATTTTTTGTTTAACAACACCTTTGACTTCACCGGTTGTAAAGCCCAAAACCCATACACCTTTTCTTGGATACTCTAACAATACAACATCTCTAAATGCATTGGAGTTATTTTTAAAAATTGTCTCAATTATTTGTTTAATTGTTTTATAAAAGATTTTAATTAAAGGAATTTTACTAATTAAAGACTCTGTTTTTCGTAATATAAGAGATCCAAAAAAGCTAGCTGTAATAAATCCTATAAAAACAAGTAATGTTACAAGTATTATTAGCCCTAGGCCGGGAACATCTCTTGGTAGATAGTAATTAGGATTAATGTAAAAGGGTATAAGTGGGGTTATTAATTGATCAAAAAACTTAACAAGAGAAAAAACTATCCAGAAAGTGATGAAGACTGGAGCAGAAACTAAAACTCCTGTCAGGAAATAATTTTTAATCTTGGCTAACATACCTTATTATCCAGTGTGGCACGCCCGATGAGGTTCGAACTCATGACAACTCCCTTAAAAGGGGAGTGCTCTACCAGCTGAGCTACGGGCGCTTAATTTCTTTAATAGGATATAATGAAATATTAGATATTTAACAACAAAAAAGTTTTTTTATTTGATTCTCATGGTTATTATTTTTGTTGCATTGCTAAGCACTTGACCATTAGGTCCTTTTCCTTCCGGTATTCTATCAATAATATTCATGCCCTCAATAACTTTACCCCATGCTGTGTACTGACCATCAAGAAAAGGATGCGAGTCGTAGCAAATAAAAAATTGACTATCTGCGGAATCTGGGTTGCTGCTTCGTGCCATTGATACTATACCTCTTTCATGCTTTATATCATTAAATTCGGCAACAATATTTTTTCCACTTCCACCTGTTCCATTGCCTTCAGGATCACCACCTTGTGCCATAAATCCCGAAATCACTCTATGAAAAGTAAGGCCATCATAAAAACCTTGTTCTATTAATTCAGTGATTCTTTTTACTGTCTTTGGTGCTTTTTCGGGGTAGGTTTCTATAACAACAATTCCTTTTTCCAAAAGCATCTGAATTGTAACTGGTTCTACGGCTTTTGAACTGCCAATAAAAAATCCACAAAAAATTAATAATAAATTCACTAAAAATTTTGGCATTAACTATTTTCCTTCTTTTTAAACATTTTTATAACATGATCAGGCACAAAATTATTAATCTTTCCACTATGAAATGCAATCTCCTTGACGAATCTAGCAGAGGTAAGTTGAAGGTTTTCAGAAGCCATTAAAAATATAGTTTCAACATCAGGCGCTAATTTTGAATTCATACCCGCCATTTGAAACTCATATTCAAAATCAGCTACTGCTCTTAAACCTCTTATAATTACTTTTGCATTAAATCTTTTAGCATGATCTACCAATAAATTATCAAAACCTAGAACTTCAATCAAACATTTATTTGTTTCAATAAGATCTAACGATTCTTTGATCATTGAGACCCTTTCTTCAACTGTAAAAAAAGGTTTTTTATGAATATTTTCTGCAACGCTTATAATCAATTTATCAACAATATTACATGCTCTCTGAACGATATCTAAATGTCCAAAAGTAACCGGATCAAAAGTACCTGGATAAATACCTGTTATAGTTTGATGATCATTCATTTTCTTCAAGTTTTGCTACAGAAACAACTCTTTCGCCATCAGAAACATTAAATAATGTAACACCTTGAGTTTGTCTGCCTGCAATTCTTATATCATTTACAGGGCATCTTATTAATTTTCCTTTATCTGTTACCAACATCAGTTGATCCTTATTTGAAATTGGAAATGAGGCAACAACTTCATTCCCATTTCTTTCTGTTAACTGCATGTTTGCAATACCTACTCCACCTCGACTTGTTTTTCTATACTCATATGAGGAACTTCTTTTTCCAAAACCCTTATCAGTAACGCTCAAAATAAATTCTTCATTTTCTTTTAACAAATTAAACTTAGTTTCATCGAGTATTTCTCCTTCCAGTTTTTCATTTTTTCTCTCGGCAGAGCAGATTTTCAAATATTCATCTCTTTCTTCTACAACAAAATCAAAACCATTAAGTATGGCAAGTGAAATAATTGAATCTGTGTTAGAAAGTTTAACTCCCCTAACTCCAACTGAAGAGCGACCAGAAAATACTCTCAGATCCTTGCATGAAAAACGTACACATTTTCCTAAACGTGTTGACATAAAAATATTATCTTTATCTGAGCATACCACAACATTTACTAGACTGTCTTTTTCTTTTAGTTTCATAGCAATTTTTCCATTTGCATTGATATTATGAAAATCATTTAACTTATTTCTTCTTATATTTCCTAGAGAAGTAGCAAAAATAATATTATTTTTTTTATCGGAAAGGTTGTACGGCATAGTTGTAGTAATTTTCTCACCAGATCTCAAAGGTAGTAAATTAACTAGGGCCTTTCCTTTTGAAGTTGGGCTACCAGATGGAATTTTGTAAGTTTTTAATTTGTAAACAATACCCATTGATGAAAAAAATAACAAAGGAGTTAGTGTGTTAACAACAAAAACTTCATTAACAAAATCTTCCTCCTTCGTAGTCATTCCTGCTCTACCCTTACCTCCTCTTTTCTGTGCTCTGTATGAGTTTAAAGGTACTCTTTTTATATAACCAGTATTAGTTAATGTTACTACAACGTCCTCTGAGGTTATGAGCGATTCATCATCAATAATTTCTTCATTATCAGATATTTCAGTTTTTCTTGGAGAATTAATTTTTGAATTTATTTCATTTAGTTCATTGATAAGCACAGAATTTAATCTTTTTGGTGAAGAAAGTATTTCTAGATAATCCTCAATCATTTTTACACATTCATAAAGATCCTCTGAGAGTTTTGATCTTTCAAGGTTAGTTAGCCTGCTTAATCTGATTTCTAAAATTGACTTAGCTTGAATATCAGAGAGTTTAAAAAAGTTTTTTTCTATTAAAGAATTATCATTTTCTGAATCAATAAAAGAAAGAATAAATTTATCTTTAGGAAGAGACCATTTTTGACCCAACAGATTTTCTTTAGCCTCATTTGTATCTTTTGATGATCTAATAATTTCTATAACCTTATCTATATTTTCTAAAGCTATTGAAAGGCCTAAAAGCACGTGAGCTTTCTCTCTAGTTTTTTTTAAGTGAAACTTTGTTCTTTTAAAAATTACATCTTGTCTGAATTCTACAAAAAGTTTAATTGATTTTTTCAAATTTAAAAGCTCGGGAACTCCTTTGTTAAGAGCTAGCATATTTATTCCAAAAGAAATCTGTAATGGCGTAAATTTAAACAACTGATTAAGAATTACTTCTGCTTGAGCGTCTCTTTTAAGATCAATAACAACTCTAACGCCTTCTCTATTTGATTCATCTCTTAGTTCTGAAATTCCTTCAATTATTTTATCTCTTGAAACTTTTGCGATCATTTCAATTAAATTTGATTTTTTAACGGCGTATGGGATCTCATTAATAATAATTGAGCTTCTTCCTTTTTTATTTGTTTCAATATTTGTCTTTCCCCTAATTAAAATTGAGCCTTTTCCTGTTAGATACGCACTACGAATTCCTGATTTACCAACTATTATTCCACCAGTTGGAAAGTCTGGTCCGTTAACATAATTCAATAAATTATCATCTGATATTTCTGGGTCTTCTACAAACTTACAACATGCATTAATTATTTCTGAAGGACAATGTGGAGGAATTTTAGTTGCCATTCCAACTGCAATACCTTCAGACCCATTAATTAATAAATTAGGGAACTCTGCCGGAAGTAATTCTGGCTCTAAAGTTGTTCCATCATAGTTTTCTTTGTATGCAACAGTCTCATGATCAATATCATTAACAAGAAAGGAGGATATAGGGGACAGTTTTGCCTCTGTATATCTCATTGCAGCAGCTGAGTCTCCATCCATTGAACCAAAATTTCCCTGTCCATCAACAAGTGGAACTCTCATACTAAATTCCTGAGCTAACCTTACCATAGCATCATAAATTGCTGAATCTCCATGAGGATGATATTTACCCATAACATCTCCTACAATTCTGGCAGACTTTCTTGAAGGTTTTCCTGAGACATAACCTGCTTCATTCATTGCATAAATAATCCTTCTATGAACAGGTTTAAGACCATCACATACATCTGGAAGTGCTCTTGAAACAATCACACTCATGGCGTAATCTAAAAAGGAGCTTTCCATTTCCTTTTCAATATTTATACGCTCGTTATCCTTTAAATTTGGTTCTTCTGGTGTAAAGTCGTCAATCATTATTAATTCTAAAAAGGAACTTCGTCTTCAATATCAATATTATTGAAATCTGAGGTTATATTTTTTTCTGTTGAGGTGTTATCAAGACTTGGTGAGGATAATTCGTTTATATCAGAGTTACTTCTGTTATCTATCATCGTTAAGGTTGTATTGTAGCCTTGAAGCACGACCTCAGAAATATTTTTCTCCATACCACTTTGGTCTGTATATTTTCTATTCCTTAACTGACCTTCTATATAAATAAGAGAACCTTTTTTAAGATATTTTTCTGTTATTTCTGACAAACCAGGAGAAAATATAACGATCTTATGCCATTCGGTCCTATCTTTTTTTTCATTTGTATTTTTATCCTTCCAAGTTTCACTTGTAGCAATCGAAAATCTAGCTATTTTGTTACCTTCTTGAGACACCCTAATTTCTGGGTCAGCACCCAACCTTCCTAACAATATAACTTTGTTTATTGAACCTGCCATACTAATTAGCTAAATAATAACATATTATATATTTATAAACTATCTGAAAAAACATGAAAAAGTTAAGTAATAAAATATCAACGAATTGTATAAAAATTATTGGAGCAAGACAACATAACCTTAAAAATATTAACTTACAAATTCCAAAAAATCAATTTGTTGTTATTACTGGTTTATCTGGTTCAGGAAAATCTTCGTTAGCTTTTGATACTATATATGCCGAGGGGCAGAGAAGATACGTTGAAAGTCTATCTTCATACGCCAGACAATTTTTAAATATGATGGAAAAACCTGATGTTGATCTGATTGAGGGATTATCCCCTTCAATATCAATTGATCAAAAAACCACATCAAAAAATCCACGTTCAACAGTTGGAACTGTAACAGAAATATATGACTATTTTAGGGTTTTATTTGCCAGAATCGGTAAACCATATTCTCCTGAGACAGGAAAAGAAATCAAATCTATGAGTGTTCAAGAAATTATTGATGATTTTTTTAAATTAGAAAAAAAAAGTTTCTATTATTTACTTTCACCTATAGTAAGAAACAGAAAGGGCGAATTCAAAAAAGAATTATCAGATTTAGTAAAAAAAGGTTATATAAGATTCAGGATTGATGATGAAATTTATACATCAGAGAACCTACCTATCTTAAAAAAAAACTTCAAACATAACATTGAAGTTGTTATTGACCGAGTTCAGATTCAAGATAAATATAAATCTCGAATCTCGCAGTCTGTTGAAACTGCATTGAACCTCTCTGATGGGTTAATCTATTTCTTTGATGTTGACAACTCAGTTAATCATATTTTTTCTTCTAGGTTTGCTTGTCCAATATCAGGTTTCACAATTGAGGAGATTGAACCAAGATTATTTTCATTTAATAGCCCTAATGGAGCTTGTAACGAATGTGACGGATTAGGTTTTAAAGAAAAGTTTGACCCTGATCTAATTATTACTAATGAAAATCTTTCAATGATTGAAGGAGTGATATCACCCTGGAATAAAAATAATCAATTTTACAGGGATCTTATTTTGGAAGTATCAAAACATTGTTCAGTTAACCCAAGAACAAAATGGAAAGAAATACCTAGAGATAAGAGAAAGCTGATTATGTTTGGAGATTCAAAAAATCTAAGTTTTTTCAATTCCTACAACGGCTGGAGCTATAGTGAAGACTATTTTGGTGTGATTGGTTTTTTGGAAAAAAAACTTAGAAAATCTGATTTATGGCAAAGGGAAGAGTTAGGAAAATATATGAATAAGTTTCAGTGTGAAGCCTGTTCGGGAACCAGATTGAAGAAAGAGGCATTAGCAGTTAAAATTAACAAAAAACATATATTTGATATAACGAAACTATCAATTGATAAAGCATTAAAATGGTTCAAAGAATTAGAAGAGAGTCTATCAGAATACCAAAAAATAATTTCATCAAGAATTGTTAAAGAAATAATTGACCGTCTTTCTTTTTTGAACAATGTTGGACTAGGTTATTTACAGCTTTCAAGAAGTTCAACTACATTATCCGGTGGTGAAAGCCAAAGAATTAGACTTGCTTCACAGATTGGTTCAGGGTTAACAGGAGTTCTTTATGTTTTAGATGAGCCCTCAATTGGTCTTCATCAAAGAGATAACAAGAAGTTAATTAAAACTTTAAAAAAACTTAGAGACCTTGGTAATTCGGTAATTGTGGTAGAACATGACGAAGAAACAATTCGTGCCTCAGATTATATTATTGATATTGGTCTTGAGGCAGGAATTAACGGAGGAAATGTCATTGCAGAAGGAAGTTTAGAAAAAATTATTAAAAATAAAAAAAGTATTACTGCCAAATATTTATCTAGCGAATTAGACGTAAAAGTGACAAAAAAAAGAAATCTTGAGCTGAACAATTTTATACAAATTAAAGGAGCAAAGGGAAATAATTTAAAAGATATAAATATTAAATTCCCCTTAAATAATTTTATCTGTATAACTGGTGTTTCTGGTGGTGGCAAATCGTCGCTAATAATTGAAACTCTATATAAAGCATTATCTAAAAAAATAAATAACTCCAATTTAAAATCACTTCCATTTGACTCACTAATAGGGGATGAATTTGTTGATAAAATTATTGAGATTGATCAAAGTCCCATTGGAAGAACACCTAGGTCTAACCCTGCAACTTACACAGGTTGCTTTACATTTATAAGAGACTGGTATGCGAATCTTCCAGAGTCAAAGATGCGAGGATATAAACCTGGTAGATTTTCATTTAACGTGAAAGGAGGCAGATGTGAGAATTGTCAAGGTGATGGTATGATAAGAATAGAAATGCATTTTCTAGCAGATGTATTTGTTAAATGCGATATTTGTAAAGGTAACAGGTTTAATAGGGAAACTTTAGAAATAAAGTTTAAAAATAAAAGTATTAGTGATGTTTTAAAAATGACGGTTGATGAAGGACTTATTTTTTTTAAAGCAATACCCTCAATTTCCGCAAAACTAAAGACGCTTAAAGATGTTGGTTTAGGGTATATTCAAATAGGTCAATCGGCAACAACACTCTCTGGTGGAGAAGCGCAAAGAATAAAATTAGCAAAAGAATTGTCAAAAAGATCTACTGGAAAAACAATATATATTTTAGATGAACCGACAACAGGCTTACATACACACGATGTAAGTAAACTTTTAGAAATTTTACATAGCTTTGTAGATAAAAAAAATACAGTTGTTGTTATTGAACACAACCTTGATGTGATAAACTCTTCCGATTGGGTAATTGATTTAGGTCCCGAGGGTGGCGATAAAGGTGGCTTTGTTCTCTATGAAGGAACAGTAGAGGGTTTATTAAATGAAGAAAAAAATGATACAGCTTTATGCTTAAAAACATTTTTGAAACAGTAATTATTTTTTTAATCTTTCTCTAGCTGCCTTAATAATTGGATGATCCTCTGCTGTATTTTCTTTTTTGACCTGGGGCTGATTTGTATTTTTTGAATTTTTATGTAAATGAAAACTTATGAAATTCAAAAAAATTATTAGATTCAAAATTAAATAAGATATATTTTCGTTAATATTAATTGATAAATACAAAAGGAAATTTAAAACAAAAACAATTATAAAAAAAATTACTACTTGCAAAATCATTTTCTAATAAGTTCCTTTAGTAAATTAAATAAATAATGAACTTTTGAAATTTTTGTTGAGTTAAAATTATAATTATTTAAAAAAATTTCAATAAAAACCCTTTCTGCAATATCAATTTTTTCTTTGGTTTTAAGTAAAAAACTTCTATATTCGTCTATTTTATTTTTTTTAGTTATGTAAAAAAAAAATAATATTTGAAATTCATAGGATGTTACAAAGCTTTCATTAACTAAAAATATTATTTTATTAAAAGTTGAGTTAAATTTTTTAAAATCTTGTATGAAGTTGTTTTTGTTGGAAAAATTAATAATATTTGAAAAATCTTCTAACAAGTTTAGTAGATATTTTTTTATTTCTTGATTATCAATTAAAGGTGTTAGACTTAGTAAGGATTTATCTATCTCATTCGGTTTAGAGATTTGATCAATAAGCCATTTTAACTTTATATTTGCCAAAAAAACTTCATTTTTCGTGGAATAAGATTTAAATAAAATATTTTCTAAAAAAAATAAACTTTGAACAACATGATTTTTTTTAAAATAAAAATTGATTTGAACTTTTCGAACAAAAAAAAGATCTCTTGAATTAGTTATCACTTGAACCTATAAATATTAATATAATAATCTTGGGAGTCTTATGTCTAATATTTTATCATCACTGTTAAAAACCGTTATTAGCGGTTTTATATTACTTTTTATAATAATGCTAATTATTTCTTCAGCATCTGATTTTTATTTTGATTACTCATATCTATCGTTTTTTTTTAGATGGTTGCATGTTCTCTCTGGTGTTATGTGGATTGGTTTATTATGGTATTTTAATTTTGTTCAAATTCCAAGTATGCCTAACATCCCAAATGAACAAAAGCCAGCAATTTCAAAGTTCATTGCTCCTGAAGCGTTATTTTGGTTTCGTTGGGCTGCATTGGCAACATTGATTACTGGTCTAATCTTAGGACATATTAATGGATATCTTCATAGCGCTCTCACTCTTGATTCATCGGATGGCAAAAGTCTAATGATTGGAATTGGTATGTGGCTAGGAACCATTATGGCTTTTAATGTATGGGGAGTAATTTGGCCCAATCAAAAAAAAGCTTTAGGTTTAGTAGAAGCTTCAGCAGAACAAAAGGCTGCTTCTGCAAAAAGAGCAATGCTATTTTCTAGAACGAATACTTTATTATCCATACCAATGTTATACTGTATGGTAGCAGCGCAAAATCTCTATTGATCTTGTTTAATTATCTTAAAACCTAACAATGCAATAAGTGGGGATGCAATAAATATAGAAGAATAGGTTCCTATTAAAACTCCCCACATCATTGCACTTACGAACCCTCTGACTACTTCTCCCCCAAAAATATAAAGTGCTAAAAGAGCTAATAACGTCGTTAATGAAGTCATGAGTGTTCTTGAAAGTGTTTGATTTATTGACAAGTTGAGAAGTTCAGAAAAAGGAGACTCTTTTTTTGCTAAATTTTCTCTAATCCTATCAAAAACAACGACGGTGTCATTTATAGAATATCCTGCTATCGTAAGGATTGCTGCTATTGACGCCAAATTAAACTCTATTTGTGTTAAGGAGAAAAAGCCAATTGTTGAAAGAACATCATGAAACAGTGCTACTAAAGCTCCTAGACCAAATTGCCATCCTGAAAATCTAAACCATATGTAAGAAAACATAGCAATCAAAGAAAATAAAACAGCCTTAATACCCATTATTTGCAACTCTTTACCAACTTTAGGTCCAACAAATTCTATTCTTCTGTAATCAATTTCAGATGGTAGTTCATTTTTTATATTATTAATTAAAGCATTTTGTTCTTCTTTTTTTTCAGAATTTTTCTCAATTCTTATCAAAATATTCTCTGGGGACCCAAATTCTTGAATTTCAACATTTCCAACCGATATACCAATTAATTTTTCACGTAAATCAGACAAACTAGGAGGAGTACTAAAATTAGCTTCAATAAGTATGCCTCCTTTAAAGTCAATGCCCAAGTTAAGATTATCTTTTATAAATAGAAAAACTGAGAATAGAATTAGGAGAAAAGAAAAAATGAAAGCTGTTATTCTATATTTATAAAAATTAATTATATTCATAATACTTTAAGTTAAAAAAAGCCTACTTGGTTTAAGTTTTACCACCCATAAACTAACAATTAGCTTTGTTAAAATCAAAGCAGTAAACATTGACGTTACAATGCCAATACTGAGTGTTACAGCAAAACCTTTGATTGGTCCTGACCCATAATTATAAAGGAGAAGAGCGGCAATTAAAGTTGTGAAATTAGCATCTAATATTGTCTTAAGAGCAAATTTATATCCTAAATCAATTGAATTCATTATTGACCTCCCCGACCTAAGTTCTTCCTTAATTCTTTCAAAAACAAGAACATTTGCATCAACTGCCATACCAACAGTTAACACTATTCCAGCAATTCCAGGCATTGTGAGAGTCGCCTCAATAAGGCTCAAAAGAGAAACTAGTAATATTATATTAAATATTATTGCAAAATCAGCAATAAGACCAAAAATTCTATAACGAAAGATCATAAACAAAATAATTAAGACAAAACCAACAACTAAAGCTTTTTTTCCAGCTTCAATTGAATCTAGACCTAAGCTAGGACCAACTGTCCTTTCTTCCAAAACTTCAATTGGAGCAGGAAGGGAACCAGCTCTTAATAAAACTGCCAAATCATTTGCAGTTTCAGGAGAAAAATTACCACTTATATTTCCTTGTCCCCCAGTAATAGGTTCTCTAATCTGAGGGGCACTTATTACTTTGCTATCTAAAAGAATAGCGAGTCTTTGATAAACATTTTCTGTAGTAATTTTTGCAAATTTTTTACCTCCCTTTCTGTCAAACTCAAATGCTACAACATATTTACCTGATTGAGGATCAACTGTAGCAGCAGCATTTACTAAATTATCACCAGTTAACAAAATTCTTTTTTTAACTAAAAATTCTTTTTCATATGCAGTCGGGTCAGCGTTAGAAACTCTGAATGTGCCCGGAGGAAGTTTACCTCTTTGTTGAGCTAGCTCTACTGTGGTTGGATCTAATAAATGGAAATTTAACTTTGCTGTTCTTCCAATAAGTGACCTAATCCTTTCAGGATCTTTAATACCAGGAAGTTGAACAATTATCCTCTTTTCACCTTGTTTCTGTATAACTGGCTCTTTGGTACCAGATTCATCAACTCTTTTTCTAACAACCTCAATTGATTGATCAACAGTTTTTATATTTGAATCAATAATATATTCGTCTGAAAAAGATAAATTTAATTTATTTTGTTGAGTATCAATTTGAATTCCCTTTTCAATATTTTCTCTGATGCTTCTTCTTGCTAAATCTATTTTTTCCTTATCAGTAATTGTAACAACAGCCCCGCTTAACTTTGAGCCAAGATTACTATATTTTATTTTTTGTTTTCTTAAGGCTGATCTTATGTCATCAACTAAGTATTCTGACTTTTCTTTCAGAACAGATTTTGTGTCTACCTCCAAAAGTAGATGTGATCCACCTTGAAGATCTAGACCAAGATTTACTTGTTTTTTGGAAAAGTAATCTGGTAATGCCGTTACCTCAGTTTTGTTAAAAAAATTGGGATATAAAAAATATATTCCAGAAATACATACAAGACAAACAAAAAAAATTCTCCACTTACTTAAACTTAGCATAAAATTACTTTTTCTTTATAACATCAGCAACTGTGGACCTATAAACTACAACATTCACATTAGGGGCAATATCAACATTGAGTTTTTCACCTTCAGCTTTTGTCACTTTCGCAATTATGCCCCCACTCGTGAGAATCTCATCTCCTCTTTTAATAGCATCTAAAAGAATCTTGTGCTCTTTTTGTTTTTTTTGCTGCGGTCTTATTAATAAGAAATAAAAAACTAGGAAAATAAGAATTAAAGGAATGAAAGAAGCAAACATTGAAGGCTGTTGAGCAGCAGATTGAGCAAAAGCAGGATTAAACATAAAACCTCTTGAAAAAAAAAATTAATTAATAATACTTAACTTCATTATATTAAAACTTATTTAATACAAGTATAAAATAAGAAAATCAGAAAAAGCATCAAGCAAAATATGAAATTTCTAAATAATAAAAAAATTTTTAAAGAAAATAATTTTTTCTTGTTACTTCCTAATTTGATGGAAATTGTGAATTGGAAGCAAGACTTTAAAATCAATTTTGATGATATTCTTTTTGTAGAAGATCAAAAAAAAAAATTGTTTGAAAATATTAAAAAATTCTCTAAAAATCAAAATTCACACAACTGTTTCCTTTGGGGTGCGAGGGGGATGGGAAAATCGTCTTTGATTAAATATGCAGTAAAAAAAATCAACGACAATACATCCTTTACAATAAAATTTGTTGAAATTTTAAATTACAGTTTAAGATACTTACCAGAAATAATTTATTTTTTGAAAGATTTAGATTATAAATTTATAATTTTCATAGATGATATAACTTTAGATAATTCTCAAAATGAATTCAAACTTTTTAAAAGTATTTTAGATGGAAGCCTAATTAGTGATACTAAAAATGTGAGGTTTTATGTAACCTCAAACTTACGTCACCTTTCAAATAAAGATTTGATTGATGAAAAATTAGATGAAATTACCAAAAAAGACAACTACTCAAACATAGTTTCTTTATCTGATCGTTTTGGACTTCGTTTAGGTTTTTTTGAAAATAGTAAGGAAAATTATTTAAAAATTATTCAACATTATGCAGAAATAAACGGCATAATTTTAAAAAAAGAGCAGCTTATCAAAGCTTCAGAGTGGTCCTTGGAAAAAGGAAACTTTTCAGGCAGAACTGCGTATCAGTTTATTGTTAATTTAAAAAAAAATTAGGATAAATATTTTAATGGATCAACAGCTTCCTTTCCTTTTCGAATTTCAAAATGTAACTGAGGTATTTTAACATTGCCACTGTTTCCAACAGCTCCAATTGACTCACCTCTTCTAACTAAAGTTCCTTTTTTTTTATATATTTTTTTTAAATGTGCATAAGCTGTTATCCAATTTTTTGAATGTTTAATTAAAACTAAATTACCATAACCTGGAATCTCATTGCCACTATAAACAATTTCACCTCCACTTGATGCTTTTACATCCTTACCAGAAACTGACTCAATATTAATTCCATCATTAAAAAAACCTGGATCATTGCTACCATATTTTGATAAAATTTTACCTTGAACTGGCCATATAAAGCTTTCTTTAATGATTTTATTATTTTTTTTTTTATAATTTTTTTTCTTAGCAATTATTTTTTTTTTTGCTTTTTGAGTTTCTTTCTTTTTTTGATTTTTAACAACTTTTTTTGGTGTCTCAAACTGATCTGGTATTGTTAATTTTTGATTTGTATAAATTTGATTTACATTTTTAAGATTATTAAATCTTGAAATTGTAAAAACATCAGTTCTATATTTCCTTGAAATTGAATATAGTGTATCCCCTCTTGTTACAATATGAATTCTTTTTTTTGGTATAAAAATTTTTTGGTTAGGAAAAATTTTATAGGGTGAATCAATGTTATTGAAATTTACTAATTTTGAAATTGTTACATTATATTTTTTTGATATTGAATATAAATTGTCACCTTTATTTACAGTATAATATAAATTGTCTTTTTTTTTAAACTTATAGGATTTTATTTTATATTCTTGAAAAAAAATACTTTCGCAACCTGAAAGAAAGATAATTATAAATGCTAAAAATAGTTTCATAATTTAATACTCTACTTTACCTTCTAGTAATGGAACAAATCGAACGTTCATTATATTTTTTACAATAATTCTATCACCTTTTTTTATTATTTTTTTTAAAACTTGATTATCATTCTCTTCACCAACTGGTATGATCATAATACCCTCATCTACAAGTTGACTAAGAAGCTTTTTAGGAATTTCTGGTGCACTAGCTGTAACAATTATTCTGTCAAAAGGAGCTTGATCCGACCATCCCAAACCGCCGTCAGCATGTTTAAAAAAAACATTATTAATATTAAGACTTTGAAGAAGGTTTTTTGCTCTCTTTAGCAATATATTATGTCTTTCAATAGTATAAACAAATCTGGATAGTTTTGATAATACACATGATTGATAACCGCTTCCTGTTCCTATCTCCAAAATTCTCATTCTTTTATCAATTTCAAGTATTTGTGTCATATGAGCCACAATTAAAGGTTGAGAAATTGTTTGACCACACTCAATTGGAAGTGCGACGTTAAGATTAGACTTTTCTTTTAAATTAGTATCAATAAACAATGATCTATCAACCTCCTCAATTACATTAAGGACATTTATATCTGATATTCCTTGTTTTTTTAGATCAAGGAGTAAATCAAACTTTCCAAATCTTTTTATTTTTTTCATTTATTACCAATACTTGTTATCCCTTTCATGTAATTTTTTAAAATTTCAGGTACTGAAATAGTACCATCTTCTTTTTGATAGTTTTCTACTATACTTATTAAAATTCTTCCAACTGCTATTGAGGAACCATTCAATGTGTGAGGATAATAAATCTCTCCGGTACTATGATTTTTAACTCTCATTTTCATTCTTCTAGCTTGAAAATCCTTGCAGTTTGAACAACTTGAAACTTCTCTAAATTTTTTTTGTCCAGGCATCCAAACTTCTATATCAATTGTGTAGGAGGACGAAAAGCCTAAATCTCCAGTACATAACTCAACCAAACGATAAGGAATATTTAGTTTACTTAAAATCGTTTCAACACATCCAGTCATTCTTTCCATTTCAACCATTGATTTATTAGGCTCAGTTATAGAAACTAATTCAACTTTGCCAAATTGATGCTCTCGCATTAATCCTTTTGTATCTTTGCCTGCAGCACCTGCTTCTGAACGAAAACAATTTGTAAAAGATGTATAGCGAAGTGGGAGTGTAGTTGAGTCAATAATTTCTTCTCTATGAAAATTGGTCAAAGGTACTTCGGCAGTAGGTATTAACCATAAATCATTAAAATCAGCTTTAAATAAATCCTCATTAAATTTTGGTAATTGTCCTGTGCCAATTAAACAATCACTTTTTACTAATTCTGGAACTACACATTCTTCATATTGAAAGTTTATCACATTCGTGTCTATCATAAAATTTACTAAGGCTCGATGTAAAGTAGCTAGACTTGATCTTAAAACTGAAAACCTACTACCAGAAAGTTTAGATGCTTTATTATAATCTAATAAATTATGCCTTTCTAAAATTTCTACATGATTTTTCACTTCAAACTCTGGTTTGTCTATTGTACCAACTTCTTTAATAATTTTGTTATCATTCTCAGACTTACCAACTGGAACCCTATCATCAACTAAATTAGGGATTTCAAGCAGAATTTTGTTTATTTTTATTTTTTTTTCATCAGTTTGTTTTTTTGATTCTTCTAATTCAGTTTTAATTTTAGCAACATCATTTTTAATTTTTTCTAAGTCTTTAAGACTTAACTGTGGAGAAAACATTTTTGATAAAGAATTTTTCTTTTCTTGTAAGCTTTGAGTGTTTTTTAAATGATCTAAATAATCTTGATGTAAAACTAGTATTTCTCTTGAAGAAGACGAAATATTTCTTTTTTTTAATATTTGATCAAAAAGTGAACTATTATCTTTTATAAATTTAATATCATGCATTTTTTACTTTCTTTTTAAAAAAAAACTTGATGAACAATATTGAAAATTCATAAAAGATTATCAGCGGAATAGCAATCCCTATCTGTGAAATTATATCGGGAGGAGTGAATAAAGCAGAGAAAATTAAAATACCAATAAGGAAGAATTTTCTATTTTTTTTAAGGAAAAGTTCATTAAAAATACCTATTTTTGTAAGAAAAATTATTATAATTGGAAATTCAAATGATAAACCGCTAGCAAGAAGCAGAAACATTGTTAGCTTCATATATTCTGAATATCTTGATTCCAGTTGTACTGGCAAGGAGCCGTCTACAAAACTTTCATAAGATATAAAGAAAGACCATATCATAGGTATTAAAACGAAATATGCAAATAATATCCCCAGAAAGAAAAATATAATTGACATAATAGACACCAAAACAAATACTTTTTTTTCCTTCTTATATAAAGCTGGAGAGGTAAAAAGAATTAATTGAATGATAAAAATTGGTAAAGAAAATAAAAAAGCAACAAAAAAAGATACTTTGAGGTTAGAAACGAAAACCTCAGGGAGACCGGTAAAAATCATTCTTTTATTTTCTTGATTATTTAGAAGCTCATACAAAGGGTTAGTGAGAGCTTCAATAACTAAACTAACATTAAAGAAAAAAAACAAAAAGCAAAGAAACATGAATGAAAAACTAAATAATAATCTGTTTCTCAACTCTTTTAGATATACAAGATACTTCATTTATCTTTTTTTTTTTTTAAGTTTTTTTTGGAAACTTTGGAATCAGTTGAAATCAAGTCAACTTCATCTAACTCATACTTTAAATTAAATATATATCTGTTTATCTTTCTATAAAAAAGTCCCAAATTTTTTGTTATCTTGGGAATCTCTTCTGGTTTTATAAAAAGAATCAAAAAAAAAAAAATTACTAAAAGCTCAAATAAACCAATATTGAACATTAATTTTTTTCTTCATCTTTTTTTTTTTCATCTTTTAAACCTTGTTTAAAAGACTTGATTCCCTTAGCCAACTCTCCAGCAACTTTAGGCAATTTTCCAGCTCCAAAAACAATTAACACTATTACAAGTATTAATATAATTTCCCAATGACCTAATCCAAACATATAAAAATCCTATCTTTAATGATACTACAAGATTATAGATTCTAATTCATCTACTTTTGGCAAATCTTTTATAGATTTTAACCCAAAATGTTTTAGAAAATCAATATCAGTAACCCAAGTTACTGGTCTCCCTGGAGTTTCTCTTCTTCCTGCAGGTTTAATCCATTTAATTTCTAGTAGAGAATCAAGAGTTCCTCTAAATACAGGCTTTCCTCTTATTTTTTCAATTTCAGCTCTTGTCACTGGTTGATGATATGAAATTATAGCTAAAGTTTCCATAGCAGCATTGGAAAGGTTTTTTGTTTTTTTTGTTTGTATAGTCAAAAAGTCACGAAGACTATCAGAAGTCTTAAAATAAAACTTATTATCTGAGGAATATAACACTATACCTCTATCTTTGTAATCAAAAGCAAGCTCATTTAAAATTTTATCAAGATCAAACTTACCATACTGCAATAATATTTTATTAATATCATTTTTAGATAAGGGCTCATCTGCTGAGAAAATCAGAGATTCAACTAAATTTTTTATATCTTTTACATTCATTTTCTCTCCTTAACCATTATTTTTGCAAAGTGATTCTCTTGGTTTAATAACAAATTACCATTTGAAACCTCGTTTAATGAGGCCAAAAGTAAAGATACAATTGCTGATTTTCTTTTTTTTGAGCTATTAAAGATTCTGGGTAAAAAGTCAAAAAGAGCAAACCAATTATCTTCTTTTATTTGAAAAATTTGGTTTAACCATTTAATACCATCTTCAACTGAGTAAAGGTCTGTTTCATCGGCAAGCATTTTTATTGTTTTTCCTCTGTTGTTTATAATTAGATATTTTAATATTAAATCCTGCAAATCAACTCTTGGGACAATTTTACTACTAATAGTAAAATTATTTTTAATTTTTATTGTTAAGAAATCTTTACCATTTTGGGGTAAATCAAAAATTTTTTTTGATAATTTTTTTATACCTGCATAATGAATAAGTCTTTGCGTTAAGTCCTCTTGAAGATCTTCATCCTCTATTTTTTCATCCTCAGGTAATAACAGCTTTGATTTTAATAGGGCTAATAACGAAGCCATTACTAAATAGTCAGCAGATAATTTTATTTGATTAATATTTTGGTCAATAAAATTTAAATATTGATTAGCTAATTCTAAAATTGAAATTTTTCGTATATCAACTTTTTGTTTTTTTGAGAGTTCCAAAAGTAAATCCAAAGGTCCTTCATATCCACTTATATTCAGATTTAGTTGCATTAATTCTTTATTACATTATTAGAAGAAAGTATTTTTTTAATATTTAAAATATTTAGTTTTTGTAGCTTCAAATTAAAAATATCATTAATAAAGTAATCATAATATTTTTTTTTAATTTTTTTTGTAAAGTTATAAATTTTTTTTACCTCATCTAGTTTACCGCTACAATGTAAAATTACATCACAGCCTGCACTGTAAGATTTCTTTATAATAGTATTTGAATCATCGCTTAAAGCTTTCATTGATATATCATCAGTTAATATTAACCCTTTAAAAAGCAATTCCTCTCTTATTATCTTGTTAATTTTTTTGGAATAGGTAGCAATCTCTTTATCAACCTTAGGATAAAAAATATGCGCGAGCATCATAAGGCTTTCTGTTTTTAAGTTTTCAAAAGGAATAAAATCATTCTTTTTTAAGATATCTAGTGTTACATTTACTTCAGATGGCTCCAAATGAGTGTCAACCAGAGACCTTCCATGTCCTGGAAAATGCTTCATAACAGGCAAGATCCCAGAATCTCTAAAACCCTTACAATATTGAATAGCTAAATCTTTAACTATTCCGGGGTCTGAACTAAATGAACGGTCACCAATAATGTCATTAGCGTAATTAAAATATAAATCGCAGACTGGTGAAAAGTTAACGTCAACTCCAATACTTTTTAATTCATTGGCTAGAAGATAGGAACTTAAATATGAAAGTTTCTTAGACCTTGCTTTATTTTTTTTATAAATTTCACCAAAAAACCTTTGTTCTGGAAATTTAGTAAAACTTGAATTTTTTAATCGTTGAACTCTTCCTCCTTCTTGATCAATAAAAATAAAAGAAGATTTATTTAAAGTAAGGTTTTTCAATTCATTTATTAAATCAATTACTTGGTTCCTATTACTGTAGTTTCTAGAAAATAATACAAATCCCAAAGGGTTCGTTTGTTTAAAAAAACTGTATTCTTTTTTTGAAATTGAATCTCCTTCAATTGAACAAATTATGCCATCAGGTGAAGGCATTATGTGTCCATTACAATTAAACATTGATATTTTTTATCCAAAACTTTTTTACAAAGTTTTTTTGCGTCCTCTAAAGTCAATGTCACATCATTGATTACTCTAAAAAAAATTTCATCATTTTTTAAAACTATTTGCTTTACTTCAAAGTTTATAAATTTATCTGAAGAAAATTCTTTCGTTAATTTTTTTGAAACCTCTAAACTCTTTTTCTTTTCTTTAAATGATGCGACTTGAATTCTAAATTTTTTAATATTATTTTTTTCTCCTTTCGTATCAATCTTTTGTTTATTTTCAACCTCCTTTTCAATTATTTCTTCTATTGATTTAGCTTTTTTTTTTTCAAGAATTTCATAAACTGTATTTTCTTTGTTTTTAAAATTGTCTTTTTCTTCTTTTATTATTATTTCTGTATTTTCTAAGATTGGCACATTGTCTTCAGGGATAATAGATACATATGAAACAATAATTAAAAAAATTAGAAGTAGGTAGCTTAGTGCTAATAAAGAATATTTTAACTTTATATCTTTCATTACATACTTTTGGGTGAGCTTATTTTTAAAAGAGATAAACCTTTGTTAAGTGTCAAACTAATAATCTGTACTAATACAAGTCTTGATTTTGTCAAATCATCATCCCCTGAAATTATTTTTTTGTCCTTATTAATTTTTCCAAGACCCCAATAATTGTGAAAAATTTTTGAAAGATCATAGAGGTAATTGGTAATTCTATGAGGTTCAAAATATTCAGCAGAGCTTTTAATCACATTATAAAAGTTACAAATATACTTAATAAGCATTTTTTCTTCATATAAAGTCAAATAATCTAATTTGAAATCGCCTTTTTCAATTTCTTTAATTTTCTTTTTTGAGATTTCTAATATTGACATGCACCTTGCGTAAGCATATTGAACATAAAATACAGGATTATCTTTATTTTTAATTTTTAATGAATCAAAATCAAAATCAATTGTTTTATCAGCATTTCTTGAAATCATCATAAATCTTAATGCGTCTACCCCCACCTCTTTAATTACTTCACGCATCGTAATATAATTTCCCTTGCGTTTAGACATCTTAAGTTTTTCACCATTTTTTATCAAATTCACTAAAGAAGTAAGTTTAATATCTAAAAGGAAGTTCTCCTTACAAAGAGCATATAATGCATTTTGTAAACGTTTAACATAACCAAAATGATCCACTCCCCATATATTGATTAAAACATCAAAGTTTCTTTCAATTTTATTAATATGGTAAAGTAAATCAGACATAAAATAAGTTATTTCTCCACCTGGCTTCATCAAAGATCTATCTGAGTCATCACCAAATTTCTTAGAACAAAAAAGCAGTTGCTCTTTTTTTTCCCAATCTTTATCGGAAATATTTTTTGGCTTTTCTTGAAAACCATAATAGGCTAATTCTGACTCCAATAATTTATTTTTAAGTTTATTGATGTTATCTGATGAAGAAATGTTTTTTTCAGAAACAAAATTGTCATGAATTATACCAAGTTCAGCTAAATCTTCTTTTATGTCGTTCAGTACAAAATCAATAATATTTTTTTCAAATTTTTTTAATTCATTTAAATTTTTTATAGAAAATTTATTAAATATTTCTTTAGCAATATTTTCTAAATATTCTCCTGGATATAGATCGTTAAATAGTTCATTAGTAGTATTTTTTAAAATATTCTCAATATGAAATATAATAGTTTTATTGAGTTTTTTTATTTGTTCACCGGCATCATTTATGTAATATTCTCTTTTTATATTATGACCAACCTCTTCTAATACTGAAGAAATAGTATCACCTAAAACTGCTCCTCTAGCATGACCAATATGCATCAAACCAGTAGGATTAGCTGATACAAATTCAATGCAAATAGATTTAGGTTTTATATTGTAATTATACGAGCCGTCAAGCTTAATGAATTGACTTAATTGATTCTGCCAAAATAAATTTGTGAAAAAAATATTTATAAAACCAGGTTTTATTACTTCAACTTTTTGCATGTGCTTATTCTGCCTTAGCTCTCTTGCAATAATTTCTGCTAATTTTTCAGGTGATGTTTTAAAAAATTTTGAAAAAACTAAAGCTACATTTGATGACAAGTCACCAAAATCAACTTTATTTGATAATTCAATATTGAAAGAATTCGTTTTTAAAAAATCACTATCCAGATCATTATCATCTAGTAATTTTTTTACTATTTTAAAAATCTCATTCTTTAAATATTCATGAAATAACATTAAAAACTATACAAATCAAAAAATTTACGATGAATGTTAATTGCGTAGTTATCTGTCATTCCTGAGATATAATCACAAACATTAATATATTTTTGTTTGTTATTATCAAATACATTCCAATTATCTGGCATCAGTGTTGGTTCTTCAATAAATAAATCAAATAAATCAGAAATTATCTTTTTTGCTTTAATTGTCATAGTTCTTATTCTTGGATGTAAATACATCTTATTTTTTAAAAAAAGTTTTAATTTTTTTTCTTCTTTTATCATATCATCGCTAAAAGACACAATTTTAACTTTTTGGCATTCTATATCATCTGAAAAATTAATTTTATATTTTTGAAGGTTTTTTTTGGTATTTTGTATTAAGTCATTCATCATGGTTTTTATCAAATTTCTTACTAATTCATATCTAATTCTAGATGAATCATTAAATTTATTTTTTTTTATTCCTTTTAAAACTGATTTAACTAAGTCAATTTCTGAAAGTTCATCAATAGAAAAGAAACCAGCATGCAAACCATCATCAATGTCATTATTGTTATATGCAATATCATCACAAATTGCTGAAAGTTGAGATTCAAATGATCCATTTTTAGATAAATCACCATTAAAAAATGAAATAAAATCTGATATGTATTTTGGTACTTTAAATTGAATAGGGCCATTATGCTTTAAAATACCATCTAGTGTTTCAAAAGTGAGATTTAAGCCATCAAACCCTTGATATTTTTTTTCAAGTTTAGTAAGAATCTTCAAAGCATGAAAGTTGTGATTGAAACCACCATTTTTCTTCATTTTATGATCAAGTTCATCCTCTCCAGCGTGTCCAAAAGGTGTATGTCCTAAATCATGTGCCAATGAAATAGATTCAACTAAATCATCATTAACCCTAAAAATTTTTGCTATTGATCTAGCTAATTGAGACACCTCAATGCTGTGAGAGAGTCTGGTTCTAAAATAATCTTCTTTATTGTAAACAAATACCTGAGTTTTGTATTTTAGTCTTCTAAAGGCAGAGCTATGGATTATTCTGTCTCTGTCTCTCATAAAACATGTTCTGAATGTATCGTTTCTCTCAGTAAACATTCTACCCTTAGATTTTTTATAATCTATTGAAAAGTTTGAATATTCTTTCATAATCTATTATGTAATTATTATTAACATAAATTTATCTTTTGTATAATGTTTGATGTATCTAAATCTGCTATAAAAAAAATTTCTGAAGTTTCAAAGAAAAACAAAAATAAGTTTTTTAGAATTTCTGTTGATGGTGGAGGATGCCAAGGTTTCTCATACAAATTTGATTTTGACAATAAAATAAGTGAAAATGATAAAGTTTTAGATTTTAATGAAGTGAAAATTTTAATTGACTCAACCTCACTGGAATTTATTAATGATGCAAAATTAGATTTTGTTGAAGATATGATTGGATCCTATTTTAAAATATCTAACCCCAAAGCAACATCTACCTGTGGTTGTGGAATATCTTTTTCTGTTTAGAAAATGATAGTATGTTCTTGGAACATCAACTCAGTAAGAATGAGAGAAAGCCTCTTAATAGAGCTAATTAATTCATTAAACCCAGATGTTATATTTTTGCAAGAAATTAAATGTCAAAATAATGAATTTCCACAAATCTACCAAAAAAAAAATTACAATCTTATAATTAAAGGTGAAAAAGGCAAATATGGGGTTGCAATTCTTGTAAAAAAGAAATTTGAATTTCAAGAAATTAATTTTGATTCTAATATTTTTCAACGTGAAGCTAGAGTTTGTGGAATTAAGATTAAAAATGACTTGAATCTTCATTTGGTAAATATTTATGCCCCCAACGGAAACCCAATTGAATCTAAAGAAAAGTTTTCATTTAAAATAAAATGGCTGAGTGAACTTAATAGAATTATAAAAAAACTTATTAATTCTCAAGTTAATTTAATACTTGCTGGAGACTTTAACGTACTTGAGCATCATGATGATGTCCAAGACTTTGATAATTGGCAAAAAGATGCCTTGGGCCATATTTCATCTAGGAAAAAATTTAGAGAAATTTTATTTTCTGGTTTAACTAACATTGTTAGATTATTTTATAAACCAGGAGAAATTTATTCATATTGGGATTATCAAAAAGCTAGTTGGGAGAGAAATTATGGTCTTTTGATTGATCATTTTTTAGTTTCACCTAAGCTTGCTTGTTTGATAGAGAGTATCTTTTTTGAAAAGGAATATAGGGGTAAAGAAAAACCATCAGACCATATTCCGTTATGGATTAAGTTAAAGGTGTAATTTTTAAATATCTGAGTAAGTTTTCTTCTCTTTTGAAGCTCCTGGGTGAGTAACTGCTCCATATCTTGCCGACCCTACACTTTGAGAAAACTTCCACAATGCTCCAGATCCAAAATCATTTTCCTTAATTATGAGTTTTTTATTTCTTTTTTCCAATTCATTTTCACTGACGTTTAAATGGATTAAACCTTTATTTGCATCAATTTCAATAACATCACCATCTTGAACAAGTGCAATAGGTCCTCCAACTGCAGCCTCTGGACTTATGTGTCCAATACAAAGGCCTCTTGTTGCACCTGAAAATCTTCCATCAGTTATTAAAGCAACTTTATCACCCATACCCTGACCATATATTGCTGCAGTTGTTGCCAACATTTCTCTCATTCCTGGGCCACCTTTTGGTCCCTCATATCTAATTACGATTACATCTCCTTCGGAGTAATTTCTTTTACTTACCGCCTCAAATGCATCCTCTTCACAATTGAAACATCTTGCAGTACCTCTAAATTTCAGTGATTTTGTTCCAGCAATCTTCACTATTGAACCATCAGGTGCAAGGTTTCCAGTTAAGCCAACAACACCTCCAGTATGAGAAATCGGTTTTTTTGTTGAATATACTACTTCTTGAGATTCAAAGTTAATTTTTACATTTTTTAAGTTTTCCTCTAAAGTTTTTCCCGTAACTGTAAGGCAATCACCCTTCAAGAAACCCCCGTCTAACAACGATTTTAAAACAATTGGGACTCCTCCAATTTCGTAAAGATCCTTAGCTAAAAATTTTCCTCCAGGCTTTAAGTCAACTATGTATGGTGTTTCTTTAAAAATTTTAGCTACATCTATAATATCAAATTTTATACCTATTTCGTTTGCAATTGCTGGTAAATGCAAAGCTGCATTTGTTGAACCACCACTACAAGCCACAACTCTTGCTGCATTTATTAATGAATCTTTGGTAACTATATCTCTCGGCTTAATTTGCTTTTTAATTAATTCCATAACGCTAAAACCTGAATCAAAAGCAAACTCATCTCTTGATTCGTATGGTGCTGGTGTTGATGATGATCCTGGTAGTGCAAGCCCAATAGCTTCCGCCACACATGCCATGGTGTTAGCAGTAAATTGGCCACCACAAGAACCTGCTGAAGGGCAAGCAACTTTTTCTAAATCACAAAGCTCTTTCTCAGAAATTTTCTTCGCATCAAATTCACCGACAGCTTCAAAGACATCTTGTATTGTAACTTCTTTATTTTTGTATTTGCCTGGAAGTATTGAACCTCCATACAAAAATACAGATGGAACATTTAACCTTAACATTGCCATCATTAATCCTGGTAAAGATTTATCACAACCAGCTATGCCTACTAGACCATCATAACAATGACCTCGAATAGCAACTTCAACAGAATCAGCAATTATTTCTCTAGAAACTAATGATGATTTCATCCCCTCGTGTCCCATTGCTATACCGTCTGTTACTGTTATGGTTGTGAACTCTCTTGGTGTCCCTTTATTTTCTTTAACACCATTTTTAGTGGCTTGTGCCTGCCTAGAGAGTGAAATATTACACGGTGCAGATTCGTTCCAACAAGTAGCTACTCCAACAAAAGGTTGACTTATCTCTTCTTCAGTGAGACCCATTGCATAATAATAAGATCTATGAGGAGAACTTTTTGGTCCCTCACTTACATGTCTACTTGGTAATTTAGATTTATCTATCATTTATTTACAGTTATAAATTAGTTTTAAAAAAATACTTAAGAAACTTGTTTTATCATCATAAAAGGCAAAATGTCCCGTATTTTTTAAAATTAATCTTTCAGAACCATAAGCAAATTCTGAAAAATTTGAAAATGAATTGGATCCTGATAAATATAATTTTCTTCTAAAAAAAATTCTAAAGAATTGAAGAAGAATATTTCTTTTTGATAACTTAACAGTTTCTTCAGATATTTTATAAAAAGCTTGTGAAGAAGTTTTTTTTAAAGAGTTTGACCACAATCTGACAGCAGTCTGAGTAGATTGTTCACAAATTTCAATAAGGTTTTTAAATTTATTATCAAATTCGTTCATTTTATAACTAAGGGTTTTTTTTGTAATTGTACCGGTATCATATTCAGAAAGGTTTCCCTCATAATTAAAAAACTTTTTAATCTTTTTTTTTTGTTTAATTTGTTTAGCAATAAGTATAGGAATAATGCCACCAACTGAATGCGAAAAAAAAACTAAATCACACAAATTATTTCTTAATATAAGTAATACTAATGACTTAGCATAATTAATTAAGGAAAATCTACTATTAAATTTATCATTATTATGGCCTGGTAACTCTGGAATCAAAAGTTGATACTTTTGATTTAAATTTTTAATTAAAAAGTTAAAATCATCGCTAGAATTACCTATGCCATAAAAAAAAAAAATAGTTTCATGATTAGATAAAATTCTTTTTTTATTAGAGATTAAAACTAAATTTTTATACTTAATCTTGTACATTTTTTTCCAAATATTCTAAATTCTTCTTTGCCTCAATTAATTTTGTTCTATTTTCATCAACAACCTTAGATGGTGCCTTCGTAACAAAATTTTTGTTATTTAGTTTTTTTTCAAAAAAATTGATCTCTTTTTTATAAAACTCAATTTTCTTTTTAATATTTGATTCTTCAATAATAGTTTGACCATTTTCAGATACATTAAATTTAATTTCAGAACTTATAATAAATTTTGATTTATTATCAAGACTTCTATAAATAATTTTATCAAATTTAAATAACGATACGAGTAATGCATCATGATTATCAATCCAAGAAACTTTTTTCTTAGAAAAAATTAATAATGAAGAATTAACTAAATCTTTTCCTGTAAATTCTGACCTTATATCTTTAACGAGTTTTATAAATTTATTGAAATCAGCTATTTCTTTTACAGAAAATTTATTGTTACCGTATAACTTATTATTAAGAGTTTCAGAAAAAAGACTATTACTTGCAAATTTCAGTTTCAAAGAAATTTCCTCAGTTACAAAAGGTGTTATAGGGTTAAGAAAATTCAATATTTCTTTAAAAACTAGACTAAAATTACTAGAAATTTCTTTATTATTTTTTTTGTCTTTTAAATAAATTTTGCAAAACTCAAGATATAAGTCACAAAAATCATTCCATACAAAGTGATATAGTTCATTTAATAGTAAGTTAAATTTGTATTCTCTTAAATTTTTTAGAATTTTTCTTTTAGTTTCATTTAATCTGACAATAATCCAATTATTTAATGGAAGTTTATTTTTTTTTAGATCATATTCTTTATCTAAAACAAAATTGTTAAATTCATAAAACCTGGCTACATTCCAGATTTTTGTTATAAAATTTCTGCTATTCTCAACTAGTTTATTTGATAACTTTATATCTCTTCCCTGTGTTGAAAGGTTAGCAAGAGTAAATCTCAATGAATCTGAACCATAAATTTCAACTATTTTGATAGGATCAATTACGTTACCTCTAGATTTGGACATTTTTTCTCCTTTTTCATCCTTAACAAGCGGATGAATATATATATTTTTAAACGGTACTTTTTTCAAAAAAAATAATCCCATCATTATCATTCTTGCTACCCAGAAAAAAATTATATCAAATCCAGTTACGAGTACATCAGAAGGGTAATATTTAGATAATATGTTATTTTTTTGTGGCCAATTTAAAGTTGAAAAAGGCCAAAGAGCTGAAGAAAACCATGTATCTAAAACATCAGGTTCCTGGTGAGATATGTTACCTTTAATTTTTTTTTTTTTTAAAATAGTTTTAGCATGATTTAAATCTTTAGCTGCAATTTTGTGACCATCATCAGTATACCAAATAGGAATTCGATGACCCCACCAAATTTGTCTAGAAATACACCAGGGCTCAATATTATTTATCCAATGTTTGAATGTATTCATCCACGATTCAGGATGAAATTTAATTTCTTTTTTTTTAATTGAGCTTTGAACCTCAGTGCAAAGTTTTTTTGAATCTAAAAACCATTGTTTTGTTAGTAGTGGTTCAATAACAACTCCGGTTCTCTCTCCAATAGGAATAAACATTTTGTTATTATTTATTTTAGTTAACTGTCCATTTTGTTTTAAATCTTCAATTATATGTTTTCTTGCTTCATATCTATCCATTCCAATAAATTTTTCTGGAACTGCAGAATTTAATTTTGCTTGTTTATCAAAAATATTTATGAAGTTTAAATTATGTTTTTTTCCAATCAAAAAATCATTAAAATCATGTGCAGGTGTTATTTTTACAGCACCTGACCCTTTTGAAGGATCTGCGTACTCATCTGCAATGATATCAATTGGTCTTTTTGTAAGGGGAACTATGGCTTTTTTTCCTATTAATGACTTTAAATCTTTGTTTTTTGGGTGCACAGCAATAGCAACATCTCCAAACATCGTCTCTGGTCTTGTCGTTGCAACCTCTATAAAATATTCAGTTCCTTCTATTTTATAGTTGATAAACCATAGGCTTCCGTTAACTTCTTTCTGATTTACTTCTAAATCGGAAACTGCAGTTTGAAGTTTTGGATCCCAATTGACTAACCTTTCATCCTGATAAATATATCCTTCTTGGTATAATTCAATAAATGCTTCTTTTACAGCATCACTACATTTATCATCCAAAGTAAACTTACTTATAGACCAATCAACAGCTGTTCCAAGTTTTTTTA
>CACBBU010000006.1 GCA_902537615.1 uncultured Alphaproteobacteria bacterium | reverse complement strand
TTAGCTAATGAAGAAGTTCAGATAACAACTGTAGTTTCTGAAAAAATTAAAAAGATAGTTTTTAAAGAAGGCAAATTTGTGAAAAAAAATCATGTATTGATAGAACTTTTTGACGATGAAGAACGAGCAATAAAAAAACAAATTTTAGCTGAAGTTAAAGAAGCAAAATTAAATTATGAAAGAGCTAGTAAACTTTTCTCAAAAGGTAATATTTCTCAAACCGTACTTGATAATCGTCTTATGCAAAAAGATAAATTAAACGCGAGGTTAGAAGAAATAAATGCAAAAATAAATGATTTAAAGGTGCTAGCTCCATTTGATGGTATCACCAGCGTAAAAAACTTTAGTGAAGGCTCTCTTGTTAAGCCAGGAGATGTAATAACTACTCTTTACGATATCCAAAAACTAAAAATTCAAGCAAAAGTTCCGGAAAAATTTATTAATAAAATAAATGACAAAACATTTTTTTCTCTTAGAAGTTCAATTGATAGTGATATGAATGTTAAAGGAAAGGTTTCAATTATTGACCCACTGATAGATGATGAGACTAGAACCTTTAAAATTATTGGTATAATTAATAATCCTGGTAATTTATTAAAACCTGGATTAATGGTTGATCTAAGCTTCAACTTTAATGACAGGGAATCCCTTTTTATAAGGGAAAACGCTGTTTTCAATCAAGACAATATTTCATACGTTTACCTAGTTAATAAAAAAAATACGGTTTTAAAAAAAAAAGTGAATGTCGGTCTGAGGAGAGAGGGCTTAATTGAAATTGTAGATGGGTTAAATTCCTTTGATTTGGTCGTTTATGAGGGAATAAACAAAATCAAAGAAGGAACACCAGTGAAAATAAAATGAATATATCAGAGTTTTTTATTAAGAAACCAGTTTTTTGTACTGTTTTAATAAGTCTCATAATACTAATTGGAATTCTTTCACTCAATAAAATACCTCTTAGACAATTTCCTGACATTGAAAGGTCAGAAATTTCTATTGATACCATATACCCTGGAGCAGCATCAAATATCGTTGAAACTAAAATAACAGAAATAATTGAATCACAGATAAGTGGTATTGATGGAATTGAATCAATTTCCTCAGTTAGCAGAGACGGCCGATCAAAAGTTACAATAGAATTTATTGCAGAAAAGGATATTAATGAAGCCGCGAATGATGTCAGAGACGCTGTGTCTAGAATTTTGGAAAATTTACCAAAAGATGCTGAATCACCTGAAATATCAAAAATTGATTCTGATGGAAATGCAGTAATGTGGTTAAACCTAACATCTGACGATATTACGCAGCTTGAACTCACCGACTATGCAGAAAGATATTTAGTAGACCGATTATCAGTAATCCCAGGAGTAGCAAAAGTAAGAATATCTGGTGGGAAAAAAAAATCTCTGCGTGTTTGGTTAAATCCTGACCTACTTTCAAAATACAAAATTTCAGTTCTTGATATAGAAAAAAAAATTAACGAAGAAAATATAGAAATTCCTGCAGGTAGGCTTGAGTCAAAATTTAGGGATTTTACAGTCAAATTTGATAGTGATTATAAAACTGTTGAAGATTTTCAAAATCTTGTTGTGAAAAAAGGAGATGATTTTTCATTTGTTAAATTAGGTGATGTTGCAAAAATAGAAATTGGACCGGAAGAAACCAGGCAACTTTTTAGAGGTAATGGAGAAGAAATGATTGGCCTTGGAATATTAAAACAAACAGAAGCAAATTTAATTAAAGTAACAGATGGTGTTAAAAATGAATTTAAAAAAATAAAAAATGAACTTCCTGTAAACATAAAAATTTACCAAAGCTATGACACCTCTCTCTTTGTTTCTGAAGCACTTAAAGAAGTAATCTTTACGCTATGTTTTGCAATAGCTCTTGTTACAATCATAATTTTAATTTTTTTAAGAAACATTACTACAACAATAATTCCCTTTTTAACTGTCCCAATCTCAATATTATCAACTTTTATTTTTCTTAATTTTTTTGGATATTCTCTTAATTTAATTACGTTACTGGCACTAGTTCTTTGTACTGGATTAGTAATTGACGACTCAATAGTAATGCTTGAAAATATTTATAAAAAAGTTGAGTCAGGATTTTCAAAAACTAAAGCTTCAATTCAGGGTTCAAAGGAGGTTGTTTTTGCAATTATTTCCACCTCAATAGTCTTAATTTGTATTTTTATACCAATAATTTTTATAGAAGGTGACACTGCAAAATTATTTAAAGAGCTTGCTGTTACAGTTATAGGTGCAATTTTCTTTTCAACAATTATTTCATTAACTCTTACACCAATGTTATGTTCAAGACTTTTAAATGTTAAAGTCAACAAAAAATCAAATAATAAGTTTCAGGATCTGTATATTTTTTTTTTAAAATTTATTTTAGAAAGAAAAATGATTTTAATAACTTTTATTGTATTAATAATTTTTTCAACAATTTTTATTTTCCAAAAAGTTTCTAAAGAGTTATCTCCAAGAGAGGATAGAGGAGCCTTTTTTATGCTTTTAGAGTCCCCTGAAGGAAGTACGTATCAAAATACAGTAGATCAAATGTTGAAAATAGAAAAAAAACTTATGAGATTCAATGAAAACAAAGAGGCTAAAAGAATTCTGTTAAGAGTTCCAAGAAGTTTTTCAGGAACCGAAAACTTCAGTGATGGTATTGGTATAATTGTTTTAGAGCATTGGGAAAAAAGAAGAAATATTTGGGAAATAATTGAAGAGATTAAAAGAATTTCTACAGAAATTACTGACTCAAGAATTATTATTTTCCCACCAAGAGGACTTGGTCAAAGACGTTCAGGGTCTCAATTACAGTTCGTATTATCAGGAGATTCATATGAAAAAATCAATAAAAATATGGAAGTTGTTTTAAATGAAGTAAAAAAAAATGACAACTTCTTATTTGCAAGAATAGATTACAAAAAAAATAGACCACAAATTGATATTAAAATTGACAAGGATAAAGTATCAGACTTGGGAATTTCTAATCTTGAAATTGGAAGAACTCTTGAATTACTTCTAGCTGGAAGAAAAGTAAACACTTATGTTGAAAATGGTGAAGAATATTATGTAATTCTTCAGTCTGTAAAAGAACAAAGAACAAACCCATCTGACATAGGTTCTTTTGAGGTAAAGACACCAGATGGTAGATTTGTGAGACTTGAAAACTTATTAAAATTTAAAGAAATAACTGAAGCAAAAGAATTAAATAGATACAACAAAATGAGATCTATAACCTTAAGCGCTGGTCTGAAAAAGGGCTATTCGTTAGGAGAAGGTATTAATTTTCTTGAAAATATTGCAATGAATAAATTAGACAGCAACCTCAAGGTTGATTTTAAAGGACAGAGTAAAGAATTTAAAAAGTCTACCAAGCAATTTATCTTTTTATTTATAGTTTCTTTAATTTTTGTTTATTTAATTCTTTGTGCTCAATTTGAAAGTTTTAAATATCCATTAATTATTATACTTTCTGTTCCATTAACTTTAATTTTCCCTTTACTAGCTTTATTAATGTTTAAAAACTCACTGAATATTTTTAGTCAAATTGGTATAATTATATTAATGGGTATATCTGCTAAAAACGGAATTCTAATTGTTGAATTTGCTCGTCAACTTAAATCAATTGGTAAAAAATCGCATGAATCTTTGCTTTCTGCATGTAAAATAAGATTCAGACCCATAATTATGACTGGTATATCAACTGTAGTAGGTGTCGTACCTCTTGTTATTGGTTCAGGAGCTGGCTTTGAATCAAGACTAACTATTGGTATTGTATTGATATCAGGAATAATTTTTTCAATTTTCCTCACACTTTTTGTTACTCCATTTTTTTTTAAAATTATTGACAAAGATTAATTTTTTTAGTGAATTTTAAAATTGTTAACATTAAAAAATTCCTGGTCCACACGAAACTGATCTAACTCAAGTGAGTAATATCTTTTAATCCATTTATCTACTTCCTTTAGTATGGATTTGTCATAAGTAGTTTTTATACACTGGGTAGATGTTGTTTTATGTTTTAAAACTTTTCCATTTCTTACCACCTCATCACCATCCTTAAAAACATAACTAGCTTCTCTGAACATTTTATCAATTGTTTTTTTTGGGTCATAAATTGATATATCCGCAAGACAACCCTCTTTTAAAGATCCCCTATCTTGAAGTCCTAAAATTTCAGCTGGTGATGCCCTTGTCATTATTGCTATTTCATACATGGAGTAAGTTCTTTTTAAGTCCTTTAAATAGGAAATATCCAATGAATCTTTGTTAATACTATCAATTTTTTTTAATCTAAATTCATAATCCATCAAAAGCCTAAATAATTCAGGATAACTTGTAAATGGAGCTCCATTCGGATGGTCTGTTGTAAAAAAAACACGTGAAGGATCCTTTACTAGTAAAAAAATCTCTAATCCAATCAACCATTGTAACGCATTGACGAAGTTATTTTCTCTATAATGATAGGGTACAATGCCCCCTCCTCCGTCTTCAACTTCAGATATTACCCATTTTTTGGGATTTGCATTTTTTCTAGCACTAAACTGTCTCATAATATCAGAGGAAATTGTAACTGTTGGATTGAACATTACCTGACCGACGTCTACAGTAATATTTTTATTTGAGTTTACAGCCTCAGCTAAATCAAGTGAACCTGAAGAAAAACCTTTTTTCCCTTTGTTATCATAAGCATAAAATTGAACATGCGCTAAATGCATTCTTCTTCCTTCAGCAGATTTAATTGTTTCAACAATCGTATCAATATTACCTGGTACACCAAGATTATTACAATGGACATGAAGCGGATGTTTTATTTTTAGTTCCTCATTAGCAATGTTTAGGGTTTTTAAAATTTCTCTGGAAGAGACTCCATATGAGGGGACAACATCATCTAAATTAAATACTTCTCCACCATTTTTAAAAAATTCTGTTCCACCTGCATTTATAACTTTTAATCCAATGCATTTTGTTGATTCTAAAGTGTAAGCAACATAATCATTAACAAAGTTTTGACCTCTTTTTTTGTAAAGACTTTCTAGTAAAAAAGAATCGTTTCCTAAAATTGCTAATCCTGCTTTGTCAATCATGGGTATTCTCTCTAACTCTAGATGAGCTAGAAAAGAATTAATTGGAAGAATTGCAGGCTCAACCACTGTTGTAAAACCCATTTCTATATATCTGTAACCAGTACCCTCGGAGGTCCACCTTGAATTAAAGCCAGGGAGATTTTTTTTTCTACCAAGACTATTTTCAACAAATTTTGTATGTATCTCGGGTGAAAGTAATCTTGCATTATTAACATTTCCTCCCGCAATATGAGAATGAATATCGATAGCCCCAGACATTACGATCATTCCTTCAACATCGTAAGTAACTTTATATTCGTGTATTTCAGACGCAGAAGGTTTTACAATGCGACCATTTTTAACAAATATATCCTGTTTTACATCATCCAGTTCTTGAGTGGGGTCAAAAACCCTTCCATTAATAATTTTAAATTTCACTTTGCACTTTCAACTAATAAAAATTAAGTATATAACTTTAAATTTTACTAAATAATACAAATATATATAATATTAATATAAATTTACTTATGACATCCGTAATTACAAAGAAAAACTTTCAAAGCTCCTTAGAAAAAACGATCTCCAGAGAACAGGCTGAAAAAGCTGTTGAAACGCTCATTAAATGGGCTGGAGATGATCCATCTCGCGAAGGATTAAGAGAAACACCTAAAAGAGTAGTAAACGCCTTCAAAGAATTTTTTTCTGGATATAATGAGTCACCCGAAGACTACTTGAGCAAAACATTTGAAGATGTCCAGGGCTATGAAGACATTGTAATGCTAAAAGATATTTCTTTTCATTCTCACTGCGAACATCATATGGTGCCCATTATAGGTAAAGTACACCTCGCCTATATACCCACAAAAAAAGTAGTCGGTATTTCTAAGTTAGCTAGAGTTGTTGATATTTTTGCAAAAAGACTTCAAACACAAGAGACCATGACTCAACAAATAGCACATTGTATTGAAAGTGCTTTAAAACCTAAAGGTGTAGCTGTCTACATTGAGGCTCTTCATCAATGCATGACTACCAGAGGAGTTCTCAAACCTAATGTGTCAACTATTACATGTTGTTTTCTAGGTGAGTTTAAATCCAACAATTCAATTGAAAAAAGATTTACTGATTATATCAAATAAAACATGGAAATAATCTTTTCAAAAAGAACATCAGTTGAAGAAGTAGAAGAAGGCACAAACCTTCAACCTAAATTTGATGAAAATGGATTGATCCCCGTTATAACTATTGATGATGACGATAATCAAGTCTTAATGCATGGTTATATGAATGAAGAAGCTTTAAAAACATCAATTAAGACAAAAATGTCTCACTACTGGTCAAGAAGTAGAAAAAAAATTTGGAAAAAAGGAGAGACCTCTGGCTTTTTTCAAAATATTGTCAAAATTCAAATTGATGATGATCAGGATTGTATTATTCTTTTCGTCAAACTTTCAGGAACAAAAGCAAGCTGTCATGTAGGTTACAAATCCTGCTTTTATAGAGAGCTTGAAAAAAAAGGTGAAAATTTTTCAACAGTTTTAGTTTTTAATGACAACAAAAAAGTTTTTGACCCCAAAGAAGTTTACAAAGGTCATGAAAACCCCACAAAACTTTAGAATTTTCTTTAATTTTTTTATTTTCTTTGTATTATTAACTAAAAGTAAACTTTTATTTTGGAGGAAATATTATGGACGCTTCAATCCTAAATTATAAGGTCAACGACAACGTTGGCGATTTCTTAAGTAAAGAAAAAAAACTATACATTGCTGGAAAATGGGTAGATCCTGATTCTGGAAAATCTTTTGACGTAGAAGATCCTGCTACTGGAAAAAAAATTGCTTCTTGCTCTGCAGGTAATAGTAAAGACATTGACCTAGCAGTTAAGGCGGCCAGAAAAGCCTTTGACTCTGGAGTCTGGACTGATATGTCTAACAGCGAAAAAGGTAAAATTATTTGGAAAATTGGTGATCTTATTGACAAACATAATGAAGAATTAGCTCAACTTGAGTCTTTAGACAATGGAAAACCTGTTGCTGTAGCTGGGGCAGCAGATGTACCACTTTCATCTGATATTTTTAGGTACATGGCAGGTTGGGCAACAAAAATTGAAGGAAATACGATTCCTTACTCTTGTTTATACACGCCTGGTGCGAAATATCATAGTTACACACTAAGAGAACCAGTTGGTGTTTGTGGTCAGATTATCCCATGGAATTTCCCGTTACTAATGGCAGCATGGAAAATTGCTCCTGCATTAACTGCTGGCTGTACAATTGTTCTCAAACCAGCAGAACAGACACCTTTATCTGCCCTTAGATTAACAGAAATCATTCATGATGCAGGCATTTTACCGGAGGGTGTTTTAAATGTTGTAACAGGCTTTGGCGAAGACGCAGGTGCACCACTGGCTGAACATCCAATGGTTGATAAAGTTGCATTTACTGGGTCAACTGAAGTTGGTAAGATAATCACAAAAGCAGCTTCTGGTAACTTAAAAAAAGTATCATTAGAACTTGGAGGAAAATCTCCTACAATTATATTTCCAGATGCTGACATTGATGCAGCTATTGCAGGTGCAGCTTCAGCTATTTTTTTTAATCACGGTCAGTGTTGTTGTGCAGGTTCTAGATTATTTGCTCATGAGAAAGTTTTTGATAAAGTATCAGAGGGCATAGCTAAGATTGCTGAAAACATCAAAGTTGGTCCTGGTATGGAAGCCTCAACAGAAATGGGGCCACTTGTTTCGGATGAACAATACCAAAAAGTAGCAGGATATATTGAATCTGGGAAAACAGAAGGTGGTGAGGTTATTGCTGGAGGAAATTATGATAATTCCTCTGGAGGTCACTTTGTCCATCCAACAGTTTTTGCAAAAACAAATGCTGACATGACTCTTGTAAAAGAAGAAATTTTTGGTCCAGTTGTTTGTGCACAACCATTTTCTGATGAAAGTTTAGAAAAAATTGCAAACGAAGCCAATAATACTAACTTTGGTTTAGCTGCGAGTGTTTGGACTAAAGACATTAGCGTTGCTCATAAAATGGCAGCAAAAATTCGTGCAGGAACAGTTTGGGTTAACTGTCATAACATCTTTGATGCATCTCTTCCATTTGGTGGATACAAAGAGTCCGGATGGGGAAGAGAAATGGGTCATGAGGTCTTAAAGAATTATACTGAAGTAAAAGCTGTAACAGTAAATCTCTAAGAACCATGGTTAATTTTTTTCAAGTCAGGCTATTTAATCATAGCCTGACTTAAAAAACATGAATAAAAATTCAAATGATTATAATTTAGAAAAATTAACCTTTTACTCAAATCTTATTAGCTATTCACTGTGTTTTATTGTACTAATTCTTTACTTCTCTTTTATTTTAATAATAGGATTTAAACCTGAAATTTTCCATAAAACCTTACCTAACTCTTCAATCACATATGGTATTTTTTCAGGTTTATTTATTATAATTATTTCTGTTTTTTTAACATTTATTTATGTTCTTCTATCAAATTTATTTTTAGATAAACTAAAGAAATGAAATTATACTTATTTTTAACTTTATTAATATTTCCATTTTCCGTAATGGCATCAGAATCAAGTAGCAAAAATTTTGCTGCATTAGTGTTTGGAATCTTTGTATTTATAACACTTTTAATAACATACTTTGCTTCAAAAAAGAATTTCAATAAAAGTAATTATTACGCTGCTGGTGGAAAAATTTCAGGCTTTCAAAATGGGTTAGCTATAGCTGGTGATTATATGTCTGCTGCATCATTTCTCGGAATATCTGGACTTGTTTTTTTTTCAGGTTTTGATGGTTTAATCTATTCAATAGGCTTTCTTGTAGGATGGCCAATAATTTTATTTTTAATTGCAGAAAAACTTAAAAATTTGGGAAAGTATACATTTGCAGATGTAACGTCAACAAGATTAAAACAATCTAAAATAAGAATTCTATCTGCTAGTGGAACTTTAGTTACTGTTATTTTTTATTTAATTGCTCAGATGGTTGGTGCTGGGTCTTTAATACAAATTTTATTTGGATTACCATACTATTATGCGATTTGGATAGTAGGATTATTAATGATTATTTATGTAAGTTTTGGCGGAATGATAGCTACAACATGGGTACAAATTATAAAAGCCATTCTTTTAATATTAGGTGCAACGGCTCTTGCTGTTATGGTTCTAAATGATTATTCTTTTAGTATCGGCAAACTATTAGAAGAGGCTAGTAATGTTCACCCAGAAAAAAAATCAATTTTATATCCTGGACAACTAATTACTGACCCAATATCTGCTATTTCACTGGGAGTAGCTTTAATTTTTGGAACTGCAGGCCTTCCTCATATCTTAATGAGATTTTTCACAGTGCCGGATGCAAAAAGCTCCAGAATTTCAGCATTCTACGCTACAACTTTTATTGGCTATTTTTATATTTTAACATTTGTAATTGGTTTTGGAGCTATCATTTTTTTAACCGATAACAATAGTTATATGGATACTAACAACAATTTAATTGGTTCAAATAATATGGCTGCAATTCATTTATCTCATGCTCTTGGTGGTGATATTTTTTTGGGATTTATTTCAGCGGTAGCATTTGCAACTATTTTAGCTGTTGTTTCAGGTCTTACCCTTGCTGGAGCATCAGCTATTGGAAGAGATCTGTATGTATTTGTAATAAAAAAAGGTAAAAGTGATGAAAAAAAAGAAATTTTAGTTTCTAAAATTTCTTCCGTTTTTTTAGGAATCATCGCAATAATCTTAGGTATTATTTTTGAAGGCCAAAATGTTGCTTTTATGGTTGGTTTGGCTTTCGCAGTTGCAGCTAGCACTAATTTTCCTATTTTATTTCTTACAATTTCATGGAAAAACTTAACTACCAATGGAGCAATGTATGGTGGATTCATTGGGTTATTTAGCGCATTAATTTTTGTTTTTTTAGGACCTATGGTTTGGGTAGAGACCTTGGGATTTGAAGATGCAATCTTTCCTTTTAAATATCCTGGGCTATTTTCAATGTCAATTTCTTTTTTCTCTATTATAACTATTTCATTAATTGATAAGAAAAATAAAGATGAGAAAAAATTTAAAGAATTAACCAAAAAGTCATATTTAGGAAGTAAATAATTGTTTTTCATTGACATAGATAACCCACAACCAGAAGAAATTAAGAAATGGATGAAAGTCAATAATTTAAATATTGAAACATCCTCAGAAATATTAGCGTTAAGCAAAAGACAATTTTCAAGATTTCTGTCAGGTGAAACTAAGGCAAAAAGAGTTCATTCATTAGCTATGCAAATGATATGGTTAGTCAATGAGAATAAACGAGAGTTTGATAAAAAAATAGTAAAAAAAAAAGTAAAAAAGATTTCAATACCAATTAGGTAAATTAATCTTTAAAAAGCAGGTAATTCATTTTTTTATTTTCAAATCTTATCTTTTTCATTACATCCAGAATAAGTCCACAAAAAAAACTTAAAAAGGATATAACAGAAAATAATCCTGCTAAGACTGCGGATGGAAGGCGTTCTACTAAACCAGTTAAGTAAAATTCCTTAATGATTGGAACACCTAATGAAAGTGATAAAACCATAAAAAAAACACTCAGAATTGAAAAAAATAATAAAGGTTTTTCATCCTTAATTAGTATTAAAATTAATCTTAAGATTTTCATACCGTCTTTATATGTACTTAATTTACTTACAGACCCTTGCGGCCGCGGTTTATACATGCATTCAAATTCACCAATTTTAAAACCTTGTTCTAGAGCATGAATAGTCAGTTCGGCTTCAACTTCAAACTCGTTAGAGTTTTGAGGAAAAGTTTTTATAAATCTCTTGGAAAAAATTCTATATCCAGAAAAAATATCAGATATATCATTACCAAAAATAAAATTGACAAAACGTGAAAACATTTGGTTTCCAATTACATGACCACGTCTATAGGCAGAGGGATTAGAATGAGTTCTTTTAGCAACAAGCATGTCATATTTTTCTCTAAAAAGTATATCAATTGATTGTTTTATTTTACTTGTGTCATATGTATTATCACCATCTAACATTACATAAGTATTTGCATTCAAATTATCAGAAAACATTCTTTTGACTACATTACCTTTTCCCTTTTTTTTCTCTAAAACAACTTTTACACCATGTTTTTTAGCTTCTTTTATTGTATTATCTGTAGAAGAATTATCGTAAACAATTATTTCTGCTTTTGGTAAATCCTTTTTTATATCTTTAATAACTTTTCCTATAGTTGATTCCTCATTAAGACAGGGAATTTGAACTACAACTTTATTTTTCATTTAGAAATAAAAAGTAATTTATTGTTAAATTCATCATAGGAATCAAATTTAAACCCAGCTTCATTAAAAGTTTTAAGTTTCTCCAATTCAACTATCTTATTCGTTATAATAAATTTAGCCATAATTCCTCTGTATTTTTTTATCATCATACCTGGAGCTTTAAGTTTATTATCTCTAAAAATTTTGAAGTCAAAATTGATTATATCTGCATTTAGATTATTTTTATCAACTGATTCAAAGTATTCTTGAGAAGAAAGGTTAAATAAAAATTTAGATTTACTCTTAAATAAATCATTATTTAAACAAGATGTTATTTTTTCTTTCCAAAAATCAGGTAACGAAACTCCTAAAATTGGCTCAATTTTAGTACCCATTTCTAATCTATAAGGCTGAATTAAATCTAGTGGCCTTAACAATCCATAAAGACCTGAAAGTATTCTCAATCTATGTTGAGCTGATGAGAGCATGTCTTTTGATAGTGATCTAATTGATAATCCGTTGAAGGTATCACCACTAAAAAGAAAACCTGCAGGTTTGAAAACATTATCATTAGAATTAAAATCCTGAAATCTTTGTAAGTTTAATTCAGTTAAAGAATCACTTATTTTCATTAATTTTTTTAAGTTATCAAATTTAAGTTTTTTCAATTTGCTAACTAGAGAATTAGTATCATTGACAAAAAAAGGTTCACTAAGTTTTAATGAGGCCTTTTCAGGAAGAATATTAAGATTTTTTGCTGGAGAAATAATTATCATAACTTGTATGATATAATAATTTTAAAAAAAAAATAAACTTTAATTATTTAATCATAGCCCACCGCCCGCTTTCTTCTCTACATGCCGTACTGAATGAGTTTTTGGGAGTGCTTCTAGTAATACTATTTTTTAAGTAAATGTGTTCAATAAGCCTGCAATTAGGGCTACCATAGTAACCTTTAATTTTAACAACTCCTTCATTTCTGCTCTTTGGGTTTTTCCAATACCCAGTTTTTGTTGTACCATTATTATCATTGATTTCAAGAATTCTTAAGGTTTCTTTTGTGAAATAATAATTATCATTTTGACCAATAAATTCCGCTAGGTTTTCGCCTACTATTAACCCAATAGTTGAACCAACGGATGTTGTAAAAAGATCACCATCTGAAAGATGATAACCAAGATAACCACCAGCTGCAGATGAGGATGTTTTAACAAGGTTATCTCTACTTAAGTTCGGAAGAGAGCACCCTATCAAAAAAATATTAACAAAAAATACTAAGAAAAGTTTTTTAATCATCTAGATACCTGTTAATTAGCTCATTCCTTTCATCATTGAGAGAGGAAGATTTTTTAAAGTTAAAATTATTTCTTGATTCAATGGATTGGATTGAAAATGGGTTTTCTGCAGTTTTAATTTGAAAATCGTTTAACATATTTAAATTATCAATCTTTTCACCAACTGCATAAGCATTCGCATTATATTTATTAATTAAATAATTATCTTTATAAGCTAGTGGAGATAAATTATGAATAGATTCTGGCATTAATCCTAAAGGTTCCATGAACCCAGAGTTATATAATTGTTTAGCAACATAACCTATTGAACCGACCAACGTGAAATACTGGAAAGTATAGCTTAGACTTCTAATCTTAGAATCACCTATTCCTGCAGCTCCTTCTGAACCGAATACTTCTGAAAATGCATTGGCATTAACTGTTGAGCTAAAAAAAAAGCTGAAGATTAATGTTTTTAAAAATATTTTCATTTCCATTTACCGTTGTTTATAATAACGACTTAAAAATTTATCTTTTAGAAATTAATTTCTATATGAATTTAAAACTTCAATTATCATTAATTTCTCATGTATCGGCATATCTGAAAATTCATCTGAATTCATTGTTCTGTTTTTTGATTTAAAGTATTTTTCAATCACCTTTGACTTATTCACAATCTGGTTTTCTTTATCTAATGATTTGTCAAAATACTGATGATAAACTACACCGGAGCCAATTCCTATTAAAGACATTTCAAATACATTTAGTGATTTTGACCAAAAAGGTGATAAAAGAATCACAAAGAATATCACTTTTGAGCTAAGTTTTGAATTTTTCCCTAAAAAAAACATATTACTAACTTTTCATAGATTATTATAAACCATTGAAAATATCAAGTTTTAAGGGATTATTGTTCAAAGTTGCTTTTTTCTAGTGTAAAATAAATCTTTATGAATTGAATTTTTTCTCAATAAATTACAAGTCCAAAACTCAAAATTTATTATCCTAAGTGGAACATATTCTTGATATTTACATAAGTAACCTACCCTCAAATATGAGGGGATTTATCTTTGGTTTTGTTCACGTAGGAATAATGCTAATAGGATATTACTCAGGTTTAAGTATAAATAGATTCCTTAAAATAGTCTCAAAAGGCTATATTGCAGGTATTTTTGGAGCTGTTTTTTCACATATTTTAGCTGATTTAATAGCTAGTTACATTGACCCTCATATTCGTAGTATGATCTTTGGTATTGTAATTGGAGGAGTACTTCCATTAATTTTCATTCCATTTTTAGAAATTCTTATAAAGAAAAAAAGTAAACATCATATAATAACTGGTGATCACGAAGATGTAAAAAAAGACTTAGATTCACATTAAAATATTGGCATAAAACTTGCCAGTTTTTAATATGATCTCTTCTAATCTTGATGGTGGTTTGGGTAACATGCTTTTTCAAATTTCAGCGGGTTATGCACATTCACTTAGAATAAACTCAAAGTTTTTTTTACTAAAAAGTAGTAAAAATTTTAGAGAAAACTATTTTGATCAAATGAGTAGCCAAGTATCAAAAGAGTATGCAAAAAAAACAGTACTATCATGGGAAAAATACAAAAATAATATTTTTTCAAAGATTCCTATTCATCCTCATGAAAATTTAGAATTAGTTAAACAAGGGTGTTTTAAATATAATCCTATTCCACTTAAAAATAATATAATAATTGAAGGTTTTTTTCAGTCAGAAAAATTTTTTAAAGATTTTGAAAATGAAATTAAAGACTTATTTACTTTTAGTGATGACCTAATGGAAAATAACAAAAAAAAGTTAAAATTATCACAAAAAAAAAAAGTAGGAATTCATTTCAGAAGATACAAATTAATGGCTGATATCCTTCCACCTATGCCATGGGTCTATTATGAATATGCATTAAAAAAATTTGACTCTACAAAATATGATTTTTTTATTTTTAGCGATGATATAGATGATGTAGCCAAAAATTTTGACATAAGAAAGTTTAATTTTTTAGAAAATAATAATGAGCTTGAAGATTTATACTGTCTATCTCAGTGCGATTCAATCATAATGAGTAACAGTACATTTTCCTGGTGGGGAGCTTGGCTTGGTAAAAAGAAGGAAAAGGTAATAGTACCACCTTTCTGGTTTGGAAGAGCTGGTCCACGAGATATAGAAGATCTAATTCCCAATAGATGGGAAGTTTTAATGTAATTTAGTGATTTGGTGTGGAAAAGGTTTCTCGCACCACTCTCAAGAGTGGTGCGAGATTATAACCTTATTTTCTTGCAGAAATTTTGTAGATTTCACCTTCATCTACAGTTGCGTAAAGATCTCCATTATGCATTCTTAGCCCTCTGAATCTTTTTGTAAGACCAGTAGGCATTTGAATAACACTTTTAATCGCTTTACCGTCTTTAGTAATATCGATAATGTCGATTCTCATACCAGATGGCGTTCCACCGAAAGCAATACCCATGATTCCGACAGCCAAACGATTTTCCCAGTAACCCCAGTTACTACCTTTTAAGAAAGCAGCAGAACCAGTTCCTTGAGAAAGACCATTGTTATTCCAAGCTGGAGGCATGAGGTCTTTGAAACGCTCATCACTCATTGGAGTACCTGCTTCAGCACGAGCAGCTGGTAACATACCTTCTTTTTGGTTAGGCATGTAGCCACAATACTTATCTGGACATTTTCCTCTACCAGCAACATTTTGCTTAGGATCCCATCCAGCGTTACCACCGTTAACTAAAGCAGTGATTTCATCATTGTGCCACGGACCATGTTCAGCAGTAAATGCTCTACCGTCTGATGGACGGAAGTCAATACCTTGAACATTTCTATGTCCATAAGTGTACATACGCTTATCAAAACCTTTAGGCGGGTTGTTTCCAGGGTGTGCTTTTCCATCAGTATCAATTCTAAGAACATTACCTCCTAGAAGAGTTGGATGCTGAGGAACGTCACCTTTGTGACGATCGCCTGTAGTTGCCCATAGGTAACCTTCAGGACCAAATCTTAGTCTGTTACCATTATGTGCACCTGGACCACCAAATGGATGATCTGATTCAAACGGCTTATATTGGATATCAGTTACAATATCAGTTCTGTTAGAAACACTTTTCATGTCCTTACTAACTTCAAATCTCATAATGATGTTACCATTACATACATCAAAGTTGTCCTTACAACCTGAACCACGGTGTTTGGTTGAAGCTGAAGCAACGTAGATTCTACGATTTTTTTTGAAGTTAGGGTCAACCGCAATACCTAGCATTCCGGCCTGACCTTCACAGAAAAGATCATCACCAGCACTATTGTATCCAGAAGTACCTTTCATACCGTATAATTTGTTTACGGCACCTTTTTTTGTTTTTACGGAAAAACCTTTACATTTTTCTGTGAAAAACATATCACCTTTATTGGTGAATGCCATATCCCATGGGTTTTCTAACCCATTAAGAATAGACATTGCGCTGATCTTTGGTGTACCCATAGTATCAGCTTGACCATTAAAGGCCAGCAAAGAAGCAGCTGAAAAAATAGCCGCTGAGAGTAGTTTAGATTTTTTAAACATTAAAAATATCCTCCACTTATTGTTAATATTATTTCTTTCTAGCTGGATCACTTGCTAAGTAAGCAGCTAGATTCTCAATTTCTAAATCAGTTAATGGCTTAGCCATCATAATCATTAAGTCTGAATTAGGTCCGACCTTGGTTCCCGCTCTGTAGGTTTTAAGTCTATCAGTAAGGTAAGGAACTTCTTTGCCAGATATTCTTGGGTAGCTTGCTAGTCCCATGCCCCCAGGACCATGACAGTTGCCACAGTTCTGAGCATATCTAGCTTTTCCAGCTTCAGGATCTCCACTAAACGCTTTGTCGGAAACAAAGAAAAAGGAAAAGAATAAAGCAAAATAAAAAACTCTCATAAAACAACAAGCTAAACTTAATTATTAAAATACTAAGCACTAAAGTTTAGATTAGTATAAACTTAATAAAGTTTCTTTGAAATTTCAACACATCTTTTGAAATTAAATTAAAAAATAATAGTTCTTTATTTTTATCAATTTTTGAACACTATAAAAACTCTTTTTTTTTGTTAAAATATAACTCCTCGGGATCAAATGTAGTCTACGTATTAACTTTCTTGGAAGAAAGTTTAACTTACTTATTAAAAAATACTTGAATTTCAAATTTAATAATTGTTGATAAATTCTGTTAAAATTATACCATAAAGATATCAATAATGATGATTAGATTCATAATAATCGGAACTCTTATTACTTTAATAATATTAATGATGTAAATTAATCAACTTAAGATTAAAAGAAAAAGCTTAAGATTGAAGAAATTTACACCCCTACTCTTTGAAAGTTTATGGTAGCGGAGGAGGGACTTGAACCCCCGACACGCGGATTATGATTCCGCTGCTCTAACCACCTGAGCTACTCCGCCGCTTAATAAATCATTTTAATTTACGAATATTGCCGAAATAACAAATAGTTTCAAGTGTATAGTAAATAATTTTTTTATTTTATTGATAACCTTTAAAAATTTCTAAATAATCATATTGCTTTAGAAAATCTTAATTATAAAATTTACAAAAAATTATGATAATGGAGAAAAATTGAGTTTTTTAGTAACAAATTTTTTAAAAGTAAGAAAGAAAACATCTGAATTAGTTTCAAAACTTGAACCTGAAGATATGCTTGTACAATCTAATGATTTTGTAAGTCCGATTAAGTGGCATTTGGGTCACACAAGTTGGTTTTTTGAAAATTTTATACTTCAAAAAAGAAAAAATTATAAAAAATTTGATAAGTCCTTTAATTATATTTTTAATTCGTACTACAATGGTGTTGGAATATATAATCCAAAAGAAAAAAGAGGAACAATTAACAGGCCATTATTAGATCATGTTATTAAATATCGTAAATACGTTGACCAAAATGTTATTGATTTGCTTGGTAAAAAAAATCTCACCCCTAATTTTAAGTTTCTAGTTGAACTTGGAATCAATCATGAACAACAACATCAAGAACTAATTCTAATGGACGTGCTAAATAATTTTTACAATAACCCTCTTAAACCTGAATATCTCAAACCCAAAAAAAATAAAAGAAAAACATATAAACAAATATTTTGGAAAAATAAGGCTTCAACTTTTTTTAATTATGGTGTGAATGATAATTCTTTTCATTATGATAATGAATCACCTTCAAATTCAATGGTAATTCAGCCCTTTGAACTTAATATTAATTTCGTGTCAAATAATGAATGGTTAGAGTTTATCGGTAACGATGGATATAACAGGCCTGAATTATGGTTGTCTGATGGATGGGACTTCATAAAAAAAAATAATATAAATAAACCTCTTTATTGGCTTGATAAAAAATTTAAATTTTCTTTTTTTGGAGTAGAAAAAATAGATGGGTCAGAACCAGTTTCAAATATAAGTTTTTATGAGGCAGATGCCTATAGTCGTTTTAAGAAAAAACGTTTGCCAACTGAATTTGAAATTGAATATTTTTTAACTCAAAATAAAAAAAATGGTAACCTATTAGAAAATAAAAATTTCAAAGAAATCACAATAAATAAACAAAATGCTATGGAAAATTCTTACGGTAACTTATGGTGTTGGACAAGTAGTAATTATTTACCCTACTCTGGTTATAGACCCTTTAGTGAAAAATTATCTGAATACAACCAAAAATTCATGTGTAATCAGTTTGTTTTAAAAGGTGGTTCATATGCAACTCCCAAAAATCACATTAGATCTACCTACAGAAACTTTTATTATCCGTCTGACAGATGGCAGTTTTCAGGCATAAGATTAGCTAGTAATTTAAAATGATAGAAAATTTAGACGTATATAATTTTAAAGAACATGACCAAGAAGAAGATAGTGAAATAATTTCGGATTTAAAAAACTCTGAACAAAAAAAAATTAATTCTAAGCACTTTTATGATGAAAAAGGTTCCAAATTATTTGATATGATTTCAGAACTTAAAGAGTATTATCCAACTAGAACAGAAATTGAAATTATTGAAAGTCAAAAAATTTCTTTCAGAAACAAACTTCCATCAAATGCCTCAATTATTGAGTTTGGGAGTGGGTCAAATAAAAAAATAAAAAAGCTTTTGAATGCGTTAAACAACCCTAAAGAGTACATTTCTATAGATATTAGTTATGATTTTTTATTAGATAATGCAAAGGAAATAGCGAAAAAATATCCTAAAATCAATGTTAAGGCAATTTGTGCAGATTTGTATCAGTTGGGGTCTATAAGTAAAATTGTAAATAATAATTCACAAAAAATTGGTTTTTTTCCAGGATCCACTATTGGTAACTTTTCTGAGAATGATGCAAAAAAATTATTGTTAGGATTTAAAAAAATTCTTGGAAAAGGCAATTTTTTGATAATTGGTGTTGATTTGAGAAAAGATAGAAAAATTATGGAACAAGCTTATAATGATTCCAAAGGCATTACTGCTAAATTTAACAAAAATATTTTGAATGGAATAAATAACAAAATTGGCAGTAAGTTTGACGTTAATAATTTCGAACATAAAGCATATTTTAACGAAAAAAAAAAAAGAATTGAGATGCACCTAATTAGCAGAGAAAATCAAAATATATTATTAAAAGACTACGACCTAAAAATACAAAAAGGAGAAAGTATACATACTGAAAATTCTCATAAATATACTTCTGAGGAATTTGAAAAATTAGCAGTATCTTCTGGCTATAAAAAAGTTGATTTTTTAACCGATCAGAAAAAATACTTTGGTGTTTTTTTTTTAAAGGTAATTGGTAATTGAATTTCATAAATTTTAATAATGCAGGTGCGAGTCTCTTAGAACCATCAACAAAAAATGAAATTTCTAAATACTTAAAACTTGAGACAGAAATATCAGGATATTATATTGAGCAAAAAAAAAAAAAAATTTTAGACAAATTTTATTTCAATGCTGCAAAACTTTTAAATTGTAAACCTGAAGAAATATCTTTTTTACAAAGTACAACATATGGATGGAATTTATTTGTCAATTCAATCACAACTAAGAAAAACTCTAATATAGTTATCTTTGATAATGAATATGGAAGTAATTATATAAGTCTTATCAACAATAATTTTAATGTGAGAGTCAGTAAATTAAAAGAGAACGGAGAAATTTCTTTTGAAGATCTAAAAGAAAAAATTGATAAAAATACAGCTTTAGTAGCTGTCTGTCATATTGCGTCTCAGTGTGGAAACATTCTTGATATAGAAAAACTTGGAAAATTTATAAAAAAAGCAAATCCTAAAATCATTTTTTTAATTGATGCATGTCAATCAGTGGGACATTTAAAATTGAATGTAAAAAAAAATTTCTGTGATGTTCTTGTGTGTTCTGGCAGAAAGTATTTACGTGGACCAAGAGGAACAGGATTAATTTTTATAAAAGATTCCATTCAAAAAATAATTACTCCAAAAATAATTGATACAACTAAATCAAAAATAATTGGAAGAAATCTTTCAATTTTTAATAATAAAAATATTTTTGAGACATTTGAATACTCGCCTTCGTTAAAACTAGGCCTTTCAAAAGCTATTGAAAAATTTAACAACCTTGGTCATAAAAAAGTAGAACTTAAGATAAAAAATTTGAGTAAATATTTTAGAAAAAAAATATCCCTAAATTCCTTTGTAACCCTTCACGAAAATAAGAAATTAATATCAGGTATTAATACTTTCTCAATAAAAGGAAAAGCATCTTATGATATATATACCTTCTTAAGACAAAAAAAAATTATAACTTCTATTTCAACGTTTCAAACATCAACACATTATTTTAAAAAAAAAAATTTAAATAATATCATTAGGGTTTCGTTTCATTACTTTAATAAAAAAAAAGAGGTGGATTATTTGGTTTCAAATATCAATGATTTTACAAAAGGAATTAAATAACTTTCTCACCTGAATATATCCAACCACCACCAATCATTTTCCTTTTGTTATTGTAAAAAACACAGGCTTGACCAGGAGCAATTCCAAACTCAGGCTTTCTTAATTCAACTGTTGCTGTTTTAGATTTGTCTGAAAACTCTTTTATACATGCCGAAATTAAAGTTTTTCTAGATCTTACCTTAACATACGCCTCAAAACTTTTTTTTGGGATATTTTGAGAAAGAAAGTTAACCTCTTTGATATGAATAAAATATTTAGCTAACTTTTCTTTATGACCAACTACTATTTTATTATTTTTTTTGTCAATATCAGTGACATATAATGGTTTGTTATCTGTTAGACCTTTTATATTACCAATTCCAATTCCTTTTCTTTGACCAATAGTATAATTAGCAATTCCATTATGCTCTCCAACAACTAAACCTTCTGTAGTTTCAATCAAACCTTTCTTAATTTTTATGTGATCATTTTTTAATAAAAAATTTTTGTAATCACCATTGGGAATAAAACAAATGTCTTGACTGTCCTTTTTTTCTTCAACACCAAGCTTATAAAATTTAGCAATCTCACGAATTTCCGATTTTTTGAAATTTCCTAGGGGGAATCTTAAAATCTTTAATTGTTGTTGAGTTGTAGCAAATAGAAAGTAACTTTGGTCTTTTTTATCATCCTCTGCACGAAATAAATGAATTCCACTTTTATTTTCTACTCTTTTTATATAATGTCCTGTTGCAAGATATTTACATTGCAAAGATTCTGCAAAATTAATTAAATCTATAAATTTAACTGTTTGATTACACCTAATACATGGAATTGGAGTTTCACCTTTTTTGTAACTAGTGACGAAATCCTTTATTACAGAGTTTTTAAACCGTTCTTCAAGATTGATAATATAGTGTTTTATTCCAAGTTTTTTTGATACATTTCGAGCATCAGCAATATCTAAACCAGAACAGCAGGTTTTAGTTTTATTTGACATTTTTGAGCTATGAAGTTTCATTGTAACACCAATAACATCATATCCAGCATTCTTCAAAATAGCAGCCGTTACTGAAGAATCAACACCACCTGACATAGCGACAACTATTTTTGAACCGGGTTCTGGTAAATTATTAGCTTTAATAATATCGTCAAAATTTAATTGCATTATTCTCTTTCATCAATCCAAGCCATCTGAATAGATTCTAAAATTTTTTCATTTGAAGAGTTGGGGTCATCATCAAAATCTTCAAGTGAAATAATCCATTTATGAAGATCTGTGAACCGAAGATTTAAATTATCAACATCGGGATATAAATCTTCAAGTAAAATTGCAATATCTCTTGAGTCAGTCCATTTCAAACCCATTTTAAACACTCATATTTCTTGTACCGCTTGGAACTTTAACTTTCATTCCTTCTAACCCATCAGAAATAATTATTTGACACCCTAATCTAGATGTATGAGTAAGCCCCCATGCCAAATCAAGCATATCCTCCTCTTCTTCCGATGGTTCAGGTAGTTTTTCAAAAAATTCTTTGTCAACAATTATATGACAAGTGGAACAAGCTAGGGAGCCTTCGCAAGCACCTTCAAGAGAAATTCCATTTTTATGTGCCACTTCAAGAAGGGATAATCCATTCTGTGCGTCAACTGTAACTTCTTTTCCATCAGCTTCAACAAATATAATTTTTGTCATGATTTATCCATTGTGTCTATTTCTTTACCAACAAAATTAGAGAAGTTACTGTCAATAATTTTTTGAGCAAAGTTTTTTGTTTTTTCATTAAGATCATCTATCAAATTATTAATTTTGTCTTTATTATCACTCTTTAACTCCACTTTCATTAATTTAATAATATTATTTATCTCCTTGGACTCCTCCGATGAACATAACTTTTTCATCATTGGTTTAACATTATTAATTTCATTTATTAATTTTGTAGCTTTAATTTTAGTTTCAATCAATAACCTTAGATCAATATCTTTTTTTGCATTCTGGAAACTAGATGAAACCAACTCTCTCATTTCTTGAATGGAAAGTTGATCATTTGTTTTAACAACAAGATTATTTTCTTTACCAGAAGACTCATCAATAGCTGAAACAAATAGAATACCGTCAACGTCTAAAGAAAATCTTACTTTTATTCTTGGAATTCCAGCAGGCTTTGGTTCTAATCCAGATAATACAAATTCGTCAAGTGTATTATTCGCTGAAGTCACCTCTCTTTCACCTTGTAAAATTTTTATTTTAATAGAAGTCTGACTATTTTCATTAGTTGTAAAAATCTGTTCTCTTATTGCCGGTATTGGCGAATTTCTTGGGATAATTTTTTCCATCAATCCACCCATGGTTTCAATACCTAAGGATAAAGGTGTAACATCTAAAAGAAGATTCTTAGAACCATTTAATAGTTCATAACCATGCATTGCTGCTCCACAAGAGACAACTAGGTCAGGATCTAGATCAGAAAAAATATTAATATTAAATTTTTCAACTAACTTATTTTTTATAATTTCAAGTCTTGTTGAGCCACCTACTAAAATCAAGCCGTCTACAGATGAAATATTTACATTACATTCATTCAACAAATTTTCTACGATAGTTATTGTTTTGTTTATCGGTTCTTCAACAGATTTATTTAAAAGTTCTTTATCAATATTTACCTTTCTTTCTTCTTCACCTATGTTAATTGACTCTAAAATTTTATTTTTTTTTAAAAAGTTTTCTTTAATTGATTGACATTTTTTGACAATTTTAATTTTCAGATCGTTTTTGATTTCGCTTAAATTCGTTGAAAAAAATTCTTTCAATATACTTTTAGCAAAAAGAATATCAAAATCATCTCCCCCAAGTCTTGCGTCTCCTCCGGTTCCTATTACTCTAAAAACTCCTTCCCTAAGTTCTAAGAGTGACACATCAAATGTTCCTCCTCCTAAATCGTAAACTAAGAAAAGGCCTCTTTTTTTTTTCTCTAAACCATAAGCAAATGCTGCTGCCGTTGGTTCATTAATTAATCTTCTTACATTAAAGCCGGCTAAGAAAGCGGATCTCATTATTCCTGAACGTGCTTTTTCGTCAAAATATGCAGGAACAGTTAGAACACAATCATCAATATTTTGTTTTAAAAAATTTTCAGAAATATTCTTTATATATGAAAAAATTTCCTTTGAAACATCAATAGCTGTTTTTTTTGCTGAAACTTGGTCAAAAATAATTTGATCTGGGTTGTCTGTAAAAAACCTTTTTACTGAGAAAATTAAATCTGAAATAGATTTATTTTTAATTTGATTTCCAACTAAAGCTTTTTGGTTTTCATAAAAAACTACGGATGGAAGTAATCTTTTTTTAAAATCCTCAATATAAATTATTTTCTTATTTATTTTTACAGAGCAGACAGAATTAGTTGTTCCAAAGTCAATGCCCAGACATAGTGCCTCCGATGACTTCTTAATACCTGGTTCACTGATATTTACTAAATTCATAATTTATTTATTTCAAATTAATATTAATTTTTTGAAGGTATGAAAGTTTTATACATGAATTATGTACATCCTTATATTTTTTTTCATTAAAAAATTGAGAAATCTTTTTTATTTCTTTTTTTATCTTAACTTTTAAGTGAGATTGTATTTTTTTTTTTTCACTTTCACTTTCTACCGACATTGACATATTTTGCAATTCCATGATTTCTTCCAACACTGAAACATCTTGAAAAGATTCATTCTCGCTTATTTGGTAACCAGAATATTCTAGTAAAGCTTTTATCCTACTAACATCATCACCCAAAATCTTGAATGCATTGTTAACTAAAGAAGTGTGAACATTTGAGAAGTGTTTTTCTTCTTGACTTGCATTTATGAACTTGTCCGGGTGTAAAAGACTTTGAAGCTTGAAGTATTTATCCTCAAGAATTTTTTTGTTAATTTCAAACTTTTTTGCAAGTGAAAAAACATCAAAAGGGTTTAACTCTACAGGTTTTTGTAAGACTCCGCATGCTTTACAAACAAGATCTTTGTAGCCTATTGTTTTATTACAACTCCAACAATTTTTTGATGATGTCATTAATTATGTATGACTAAACGTGAAAGGATTCGCCGCACCCGCACCTACCCTTTTCGTTAGGGTTTACGAATTTAAACCCAGACTCAAGTTCACCTTCCACATAATCCATTTGAGTACCAATCAGAAATAAAGAGGATTTAGGATCTACAAAAATCTTTATGTTATCAAATTCAAAGATTTCATCATTGTTATCCACTATGTCAACATATTGAAGAGTATAAGACAATCCTGAACAACCCTTCGTATTAACACCTAGTTTGATCCCGTGCGGTGTGTTTGATCTTGATGACATCATTTTTTTAATTTGATCAACAGCGCTGTCGGTTACAGTAATCATTTTTTATTTTTGTCTTTATAATCAGCAATGGCAGCTTTAATTGCATCCTCCGCTAAAACTGAGCAATGAATTTTTACTGGAGGTAAAGCGAGGTGATTAGCAATTTCTGTATTTTTAATCTCTGAAGCTTGATCTATTTTTTTTCCCTTGACCCATTCAGTTATTAAAGAACTTGAAGCTATTGCTGATCCACATCCGAAAGTTTTAAATTTTGCATCTTCAATAATTCCCGAATCATTAACTTTAATTTGAAGTTTCATTACATCACCGCAAGCTGGGGCTCCAACCAAGCCTGTTCCAACTTCTTTTGACTCTTTGTCCATAGACCCAACGTTTCTTGGGTTCTCATAGTGATCGATTAATTTCTTGCTATATGCCATGATATTTCCTTTCTAAAATTAACTAATGACTAGCCCATTTAATTTTACTTAAATCAACGCCTTCTTGAGCCATCTCCCAAAGAGGACTAAGTGACCTAAGTCTTTTAACTTCACTCACAATCTGTTTAACGGCAGAATCAACGTCATTTTCAGTGGTGAATCTCCCAAGACCAATTCTCAAACTTGTGTGAGCAAGCTCTTCCTCAACCCCTAAGGCTTTGAGGACATAAGATGGTTCTAAAGAAGCTGATGTACAGGCGGAGCCTGAGGAAACAGCAAGATTTTTTATACCCATCATGAGTGATTCGCCTTCTATGTAAGCAAAACTTAGGTTGAGGTTACCAGGAACTCTGTGGGTTTCCGAACCATTTAGGTAAATGTCAGAACAAGAGTTTCTAATTCCGTTGAGTAGTCTGTTTTTTAATTTAGTAATTTTTTCATTCTCTTTTTTCATTTCTTTACTATAAATGTTACATGCTTCGCCTAAACCTACGCATAGAGCTGGGGACAAGGTTCCAGATCTCATTCCCCTTTCCTGTCCACCTCCGCTCATAATAGCTGAAATCCTAACTCTTGGTTTTCTTCTAATGTAAAGTGCTCCGACACCCTTTGGGGCATAAATCTTATGACCTGAGATACTCATTAAATCTAAATTCATTTCTTCAACATCTAATTCTATCTTTCCAATTGCCTGAGCACAATCAGAATGAAAAAAGACTCCTTTATCTCTGCAAATTTTTCCAATTTCCTTTAAAGGCTGAATGACACCAATTTCGTTATGAACACCCATGATTGAAACCATAAGTGTTTTTTCAGAAATATGACTTTCAAGCACATTTAAATCAATCAAGCCATCAGGTTTAACGGGAAGGTATGTAATATCAAAATCTTTTTTTTCAGAAAGATATCTACAAGATTCTAAAACACATTTATGTTCGGTTACACAAGTGATAATATGGTTCTTTTTGTCTCCGTAAAATTCTGCGAGACCCTTAATTGCTAGATTATTAGATTCAGTAGCTCCAGAGGTGAAAATTATTTCCTTTGGGTTTGCACCTATTATCTTAGCTACATTTTCTCTGGCCACCTCAACGGCTTCTTCTGCGAACCATCCAAATGAGTGGTTTCTAGAATGTGGGTTTCCATAAATATCCGAAAAGTACGGTATCATTTTTTCAAGAACTCTTGGATCAACCGGAGTTGTTGCCTGATAGTCAAAGTATATATTATTTACATTTTGCATAATTTATATTTATTATTTAATTCTAAATATTCAATTTATATCTACATTAAATTTCACGCTAATACTTAATTATCTCAAATAATTCCTTTCATCACATTTATTGAAGTTTTTTTCAAAGTTTAATATTGACTCATAGCTATTTTTTCTAACATCATTGATTGATACCGAACTTAAAAAAAAGAAAATATGATTTGATAGTTGATTCCAAAGATTATGAGTCAAACATTTAGTTTTTCTTTTGTTTGGAATACAACCAAAGTCAACACCATTACACCTCATAATTTTTAAATCCTCATCAATAGCTTTAATAACATCATAAATCTTAATGAAATCAGGGTTTTTTGCAAAAGTATATCCACCTAAAGGTCCTCTAACACTTTTGACTATACCACTTTTTTTTAACGAAATAAAAATTTGTTCTAAAAAAGGTAAGGAAATATCTTGTCTAGATGATATTTCTGATAAACTTACTGGTTTATTACCAACTGAGTTAATTGCAATATCCACTAATGACATTACTGCAAATCTTCCTTTTGATGTTAATTTCATTTTTTAAACCTTTTATAATTCTCTATTATTTATCCTTAGTTTTTTTAATTTTTTTATCAGTTTTTTCGTTTTGATCAATAAAGGAGATATTATTGATCTTAGATTCAATTGATTTAATTTTTTCATTTAGTAAATGAATTTCATTAAACATGGCTAAGATGCTTTTTTTATTTGGGTCATCAATTTTTCCTTCACTGACACCATATGCTTCAAAAGATTCTTTTTGATGTTGTGATTCAACTTTTCTGGCTGGTATACCAACAAATGTATGGTTATCTGGAACATTTTTTAAAACAACTGCATTCGTCCCAATTCTTGAGTTGTGACCAATCAATATTGGCCCTAGAACTTGGGCACCAGAACCAATTATAACGTTGTTTCCAATGGTAGGATGCCTTTTAACATTTCTTTGTAAATCTGAATCTATAGATGGGGATAGTCCGCCTAATGTAGCTTGTTGATAGATAGTAACATTTTTTCCGATTACTGAAGTTTCTCCTATTACCAAACCTGATCCATGATCAATAAAGAAGCCCTCGTCAACAACAGCAGCAGGGTGTATTTCAATTGATGTAAAAATCCTTGAGAAATTGGCTATAAATCTTGAGAGAAGTTTTAATTTTATTTTCCAAAGAAAATGACAAATTCTGTGAAATAGAATTGCGTGAAAACCTGAATAAGTTAAGATTATTTCTAGGTAAGATCTAGCTGCTGGGTCTCTTTTTTTTGCAGCATGCAAATCTGATCTGATAAGTGAAAAAATATTTTTTGACATTTTTTAAAATTTATAATATAAGAATCAATAATTAATATATCCTACCAAATTAGTCAAGTATAAATGCCCTCAATCTTATTAAATGGTCCATCTGGTCGTCTTGAAGGACATTATACCCACAACACAAAGCCGGAATCGCCAACAGCTTTAATCTTACATGCTCACCCAGGTCATGGTGGTAATATGAATAACCCTTTATCACTAAAATTACATAAATTATTCTCGGATGTAGGGTTTTCAACACTCAGATTTAACTTTAGAGGTGTAGGAAAATCTGATGGAGAACATGATGGAAGTGAAGGTGAACTTGCAGACTCTGCTATTGCACTTGACTGGCTACAAAATCAGAATCAAGATTCACAAGAATACTGGATTTGTGGTATTTCTTTTGGCGCATGGGTGGGAATGCAATTACTGATGAGGAGACCTGAAATTTTAAAATTTATTTTAGTAAGCCCTCCGGTCGGAAAGTATGATTTTAACTTTTTAGCTCCTTGTCCAGCGTCTGGAATTGTAATAAATGCTGATAAAGATCCATTAGTAGAGGTTAATTTGATAAAAGATGTTGTAAAAAGATTAAACCAGCAAAAAACAATTGATGTAAAGCAAGAAGTTATTAAATCTTCTGATCATTTTTTTAACAATAATGAAAATAAAGTTATAGAAAAAGTAAAAAAATATTGTAATTCACCTTAAAACTAAGGGACATAGATACTCCCACAAACATTTTTCTTTAAACATCCAGTTGTGTTAGGAAAAGCAGAGGGAAGCTTTTTAAAAGTTCTTATAGAAATATACGCAAAAGCTGCTGACTCTATGAATGAAGAATCAAACCCTAATGAGCTTGAAATAAATAATTTATCGTCAATTAATAAATTTTTTATATCTGACATTAGTAAAGAATTTTTAACTCCTCCTCCTGAAAAAATCCAAGTATCAACTTTAAAATTAATAGATAATTTTAACATTGAAATTAATTTAGCTGAAAAAAAAGTTAGAGTTCTGAGAATATCATAAGGCGAATATTTTTTATAATTCTCAAAATCAATATAATTAAAGTCTTGAATATCAAACGACTTTGGAAATTTTTGAAAAAAAATTTTATTTTTTAACCATGAATTAATTAATTCAAATACAATTTTTCCTTTTTTTGCCAAATTCCCATTGAAATCAAAATTTTTATCAAAATTTTCATAGCAAAATTTATCAATAAGAGTATTACCTGGTCCAATATCAGAAGCTAAAAAATTATTTTTTTTCCCATTTAGAAATGTAAAATTTGAAATTCCTCCGATATTAACAACAATAATATTTGTTTTTTTTTTTGAAAAAATCGCTTTATGAAAAATTGGAACAAGGGGTGCTCCCTGGCCACCTAATGAAATATCTTTTTTTCTAAAATTATCAATTACTGGTATATTCAATGTTTTAGAAATAAATTCCGCATTACCCAATTGTATAGATTTTCCACCCTTAGGGTTATGAATTAGAGTATTTCCATGGATCCCTATCATATCTATTTTATTAATATTAACTTTTGAGGATGAAAAAAATAAGTAAAGTTTTTCCATGAGATATCTACTAAAATCTTTATTTAACTTTGTAAAAATTTCATTTTCTTTATTAACTATTTGTAACTTTTTAAATTTATAAATACCTTTTGAGATTTTAATTTTTAATTTGTTATTAAATTTGTAATACTTATTTTGAATGATTTTTATTTTTTCTTTACCATCGGATTTAATTAATGAAAAGTCCAAGCCATCAATTGATGTACCACTCATTATACCTAATGCATAAAATTCTTTTCTTTTCATTATTTAGTATTATAACCTCAGTATAGAAAAATGAATGATCAATTTTTAGATTTTATAAAAAAAAGGGGGTTTATAAGTCAATGTACTGATGAGAAAAATTTAAAAAAAACTCTCGCTACAAAAACAATTGGATATATTGGCTTTGACTGCACCTCAGATAGCTTACATGTTGGTTCTTTATTACCCTTGATGATTTTAAAACATTTTCAAGATTTTGGTCACACACCAATTATCTTACTTGGAGGAGGTACCACGTTGATAGGAGATCCATCTGGCAAGGATGAAACAAGGAAAATCCTTTCTGCGGAGGAAATAAACTCCAATAAAAAAAAATTAAAAAAAGTCTTTGAAAAATTTTTGTCATTTGATAGTTCCATGAAGAATGGGGCATTGCTAGTGGATAACTATGACTGGCTTTCAAATTTAAATCTAATAAATTTTTTGAGGGATGTTGGTAGTAAGTTTTCCGTAAATAAAATGCTATCTTTGGAATCAATTAAACAAAGATTAAAGCGTGAGCAAAATCTAAGTTTCCTTGAATTTAATTATTCTATTCTTCAAGCATTTGACTTTTTTGAACTATTTAAAAAATACAATTGCACAATTCAATTTGGGGGATCTGATCAGTGGGGAAATATAGTATCAGGCATTGATTTAATAAAAAAGATAAAAAATTCTGAACAAGTTTTTGGGTTAACTTCTCCACTTATAACCACTTCTGATGGAAAAAAAATGGGCAAAACTGCAGATGGTGCTATTTGGCTTTCAAAGGATAAGTATAGTATACAAAATTTTTGGCAATACTGGAGAAATACAGCTGATGAAGATGTGATTAGATTTTTATATCTTTTCACAAACCTAAAAATTGAAGAAATTAAAAAATATGAAAAATTAGATGGTTCTAATCTCAACAAAATAAAAATTATATTAGCGAATGAAGTTACAAAAATTTGTCATGGCGAAAATGAATCAAAATATGCCGCACAAGAAGCACAAAAAATTCTTGTGAATAAAAGCTTAGATTTACAAACAATTTCAAAATGTGAAAACAAGATTTTATTAAATGAAAATCAAAAAATTCATATTTCGCTTAAACAAGCTCTAGTGGAACTCAAATTATGCAGCTCAAACAGTGAAGCAAAAAAATTAATTACACAAGGAGCTGTAAAACTTGATCATAAAACAATAACAGACAAAGATTACACTTTAAATTGTGACAGCTTTGTCAACGATCCAAAATATATTGTTATTTATGTGGGGAAAAAAAAATATGGAGTTATTCAGCTAGTCAGTTAAAAAATTTTTGATAAGATTAGGAACAAAAACAGAAATAGGATTGTAAGATATATCAAACTCTCCTTCTTTTTTTTCTATTTTAAAGCTTGCTCCAAGCAAACCATCTTCTGGAGAGCCAGCTGTGATAATATCTCCAACTATCGGAAAGTTTGTTATTAGAGTATTAAGAGTATATGCGGGTATTATTGTTCCTGTAGTCAAAAAATAATCATTTTCAAAACCTACAACTGTATCAAAACTTAAACCTAATTCGCTTCCCTTTATAAGGCTATCAACTAATCTCAATTTATCTTTGGAAAATTCATAGCTGCTTTTAAAATCTTCAAAAATTATTCCACCATCTTTTAGTTTTTGTGCTAACCCAGTCAAAGAAAACAATGTGATAAAATCAGCAAAAAGTGGGGCATCAAGAAATACAAAATCTTTTCCAGCAATATTACCCTCATAGTTACCTGTATCTGATGACTTTTCGCCTTCAATTTTTAAACTTCCTTTATTTAAGTCTAAATTAATATCTAAAATGTCAAATAACCTTGGAGCGTAATTAGATTCTAAAAAAAATTTTTTTTTTTTACTATCATTGAAAATTTGGATCTTGTGATAATCCTTTTCCCCATTTAACTCAATATTAAGGTCTGTAAATTCATAATTTTCTTTTTTAAAACTTATTACAGGACTTAAAAAGTTATTTTTAGCTAAAACAATTTTTTCAATGTCAATATTTAAATCTAAATTATCCAACTTAGAAAAAAAGGATTCCTCTGTAAAATTAATTTTTGGAATAGAAAGTTTATTTCCTGACAATTTTGCAACTGAACTTTCTAAATCTAAGTCCATTTTAAAATCCTGAACCGGCGTTAAAAACTTGTTAATTTTCAGAGATAATAATCCTAAATTTGAAAAAACAGTGTTGATCTCAATATCCACGTTATTTGTTTTTAAATCAAAAAATCCAGAATAATTTTTGTCATATGGACTTATTAAGAGTCTGACTTTTCCATCGCTAAAAACTGAGTTTTTGCCCAAAAAATTTGAACTAAGAATAAGGTTTTCCGTATTACCAATTACTTCAACTTTATTGTCATCATTGTAACTATTAATAATAAAGTCTAATTCTAAAACTCCAGATATTTCATCAATAATTCCAGGAAAAAATTCTCTGATATTTTCTCCATTATATAAAAGGTTACCTTTAATTTCGTCTAAAAATTCATCTTTAACTTTTTTTTGCTCCCCCTTAAAATTTAAGGGAGAATTTTTGATCTCACCACTACCAGAGTAATTTATAAAATCAGGATTAACCTCAATATCTAAGTTTAAGTTCTCAATTGAATAACCTTCATAAAGATTCTTTAAAAAACCATTTGAAAGATTTGCAGTCGAAAAATAATTAATTTGTTCCACTTTTAGATCAACTAATAATGGAAATTGTAAGTTCAAATTTAAATCTACTTCTCCAGAAATTTTTTCTAATTTTGAATAATTTTTTTTTTCTATAGTAGTCAAGTTGAGGTACTTCACAACATCAGTATTTAGTGAAATTATATCAAGAGATATATCAGCTTTCTCAATGTCAGTGTTTAAATCATAAAGACTTATTACACCTGCTTTTAAATTAAGATTATTTGATTTTCCTGATTTAATATCAAATACTACCTTGTCCTTAAAGATCTTTGCCAACCCGTTAATATCCCTAACTGAAGGCATTGATTCCATATAGGTAATTTCAACATCCTTGCATTCAAAATTTCCTTTTAGATTTTTAGTTTCAAATTTTCCTTTTTCAAACTCAGTTTCTATTTCAATTTTAACATTTTCAATATTACCTTTCGAATTTTTAACCATCCAATCATAAGTTGACTTACCAAGATCTTTCGGCCAAATTTTCATGAGATTAGAAACGGAGATTTTATTAATGTCCAAATATAAAAAGGAGAAATCATCTGAGTTTTTTTTAAATCCAACTTTAAATAAAGATTTGTTAACGAAAAAGTTTGACGAGATATCAATATTGTCATCATTAAATGAACCAATTAATGAATCCTCACTAAATTCAATTTTTTTTGAACCATCAAATGTTAAATATTCAATACTTCCATCTAAGTTTAAATTAAAATCCAAATAATTAATCTTTTTAATATTTTCACCTTTTATTTCAGCCATACCAGAAATTTTTAAATCATTTAAAGAGACATAATCTTTGGCAAAAAATGACTCTATAAATTTAACATTAAAATTTTTAGCCTCTAAATATGAAGAAAAAAGATTATTATTAGAAATCATAAAGCTTAAATTTTGATTTGGATTATTGTATTGACTAAGTAGACCTTTTAGACTTTCTTTGTCGTAGTTTAAATCAATTATATATTCAAATTTTATATTATTTTTATCAAAAATAATTAATCTATTGTTTACAACTTCTATCTCTGAAAAAAAATTTATTAAACCAATATTGGTGAAATTTTCTATTTTTTCTAAAGAATCAGAAGAATTTTTTTTTAAATCTGAATTTTTCTTATCTCTTAAGGAAAGTTCTCCATCATATAACTTCAACGATGTATTAAAAAAATCTTTTGACAAACTTAGGTCTAAACTAATCAATACAGTTGGGAAGAAAAAATCACTTATTAAAATATCTTCAATTAAAAACTCAAACTTTTTTGATATTTTATTAAAACTAATGTAAATATTACCTATTTCACGTACGTTTTTTTTTTTTAAAATCTGACTTTCTCTATCAAATAAATCTAAAATATTTATTTTCATTGGTTTCTCTGAAATAATAAGGCTAAATGAAAATAAAAAAGTAAAAAATATGAGAAGTAGTATTGAAAAAAAAACTGAAAAATTCTTTAAAAATTTGAGATTCATAATATATTAAACAAGTATATCAATTATCTTTAAAATATTAATAAATAAATTCATATGAATATTAACGATAAATTAAATGACTTTAAATTTAAGATTGATGAAAATAAGTTCATTGATTCCAAAGACTTAAAAGGACAAAATATTGTAATATATTTTTATCCTAAAGATGACACACCCGGTTGCACCGTTGAAGCAAAAGAGTTTTCTGAGTCAAAAAATAAATTCTCAAAACTTAACACAAAAATTTTTGGTGTTTCAAAAGATAGTATAGAAAAACATAAAAAATTCATTACCAAGCATGCTCTAACCATAGATCTAATTTCAGATGACACGTCCGTTTGTGATAAGTTTGGTGTTTGGGTTGAAAAGTCTATGTATGGAAAGAAATATATGGGTATTGAACGAGCAACTTTTTTATTTAACAAGGATTTAAAACTGATAAAAGTGTGGAGAAATGTTAAAGTTAAAGGACATGTTGAAGAAGTTTTAAATTTTGTAAAAAATTTAGACTAACCTAAAGCTATCAATTGACTTTCTAAAAGTTTATCTAAATTTCCATTTAGAACAGCACTAACATCTGATATCTCAGTCTTTGTTCTGTGATCTTTAACCATAGTATAAGGTTGCATTACATATGATCTAATTTGATTACCCCAACTAATTTCATTCTTCTGTGATCTTTTTTTTTTATTTTCCTCTTCTTCCTTAGCTAACTCTAACTCATATAATTTTGACTTAAGCATATCCATAGCAGTAGATTTATTTCTGTGTTGTGATCTATCATTTTGACATTGAACAACAATTTTTGTGGGAATATGAGTAATTCTTATTGCACTATCTGTGGTATTTACATGCTGTCCTCCAGCTCCTGAAGCTCTGTAGGTATCAATTTTAAGATCCTTATCTTCAATATTAATATTAACAGTATTATCAACTTCAGGATAACAAAAAACTGAAGCAAAACTTGTATGTCTTCTAGCCTGAGAATCAAAAGGAGATATTCTTACTAACCTGTGAATACCATTCTCTAATTTCAACCATCCATATGCTTTTTCACCATCAATTTTTAATGTCACAGATTTGAGACCTGCCTCGTCGCCAGCATTCTGATCTATTATTTGTAATTTAAATCTTTTTGACTCTGCCCACCGAGAATACATCCTAAGTAACATTTCTACCCAATCTTGAGCCTCAATTCCACCAGCGCCTGAATGAATCTCTAGCAAAACATTTTTTGAATCAGCCTTTCCCGACATTAAGGTCTCAATATGAAGGGTGTTTGCATCTCTTTCAATTAATCTGAGCTCAGTTTCTAACTCTAAGTACATATCAGAATTAGTATTTTCATCTGTTATTTTTATAAGTTCTAGTGTATCGTCATAAGATTTTTCAAGATCATCTATGGTTTTTAAAAAACTGGAAAGGTAGTTTAATCTCTTCAAATTTTTATTTGTTTTTTCAAAGTCATCCCAGTTATCTTGATTTTCAAGGTTTTTTTTAAGATTTAGAAGGTTTTCATTAATATTCTTTTTTTCAAACAAACCCCCTTAGGTTTTTCAACAAAACCTTAATATTATTAGATACTTCTACAACCTCATATTTCATTAATAAAATCCTTTAAATTCAAAGTCACTACTTGAATCTTTTTTATTATCGTATTTATTGTCGAAATTAAAGTTATTTTTGAAAGATTCAGTTATAAAATTTTCATTACTTGGTTTTCCGGTAGCTATATCGACATTAATAAATTTTATAGATTTTGGAATATTAAATGGTTTTGGAATATGACTCCTGTAAACATTTTTAAAAAAATCATGAAATATTGGCGCTGCCACTTTAGAACCAGTTTCAAATTTTCCTAAAGATTTTGGAACATCATGCCCAACAAAAACTCCCACGGTCAATTCAGATGAAAATCCTATAAACCAAGCATCTTGATTTTCATTAGTTGTGCCTGTTTTACCTGCAATCTGATAATCAAAATTATTAATATTTTTTGCAGTTCCTCTTTTAATTACACCCATTAAAAAAGAAATCATTTGATAGGCAGAATCTTCAGAAAAAATCCTATTAGTTCCATGTTTAATTTCTGGTTTTGGGAGCTCAAAAATAGATGAGGTAGTCAAGTTATCACTATTTTCAAATGAACAGTTTACACATTTTCTTTTATCACCTTTAAAAATTATCTTTCCAGAATTATCATATATTACATCAATTAGCCTAGGAGAAATCATAAATCCACCGTTAGCAATGGATGAGTACGCAGAGGTAATTTTCATTAATGAACTTTCCAAGGAACCCAAAGAACTTGAAATTAAAAAAGGAAAATCATCATAAATTTCTAGTTTTTTTGATAATTCAGCTATTTTTTCTAAACCAACTTGGTCAGATAGTCTTATCGTCATAAGGTTTCTTGATTTTTCTATGCCAAGTCTCAGGGTACTTAGTCCATAGAATTTTTCTCCATAGTTAGTTGGTCTCCAAACACCATCTTTTGAAAGATCGTCAATTACAAAAGGTGCGTCAAGAATTCTGCTTACCGGAGAATATCCATTCTCTAATGCAGTTATATAAACAAAGGGCTTAAATGATGATCCCAGTTGTCTGTTGGCTTGAGTGACTCTATTAAATGAAGAACTTGAATCATATCCTCCTACCATTGCAAGAACTCTTCCAGTGTTGTTTTCAATTACAACCATTCCACCATTGACTTTTGGAATTTGACTAAGTTCATACTTTGAGGATTTCTTATTTAAAGAGATAACAATTATATCTCCACGTTTGAAAAACTTTTTACAATTAATATTTTTAGATTTTAAAATAGTCATTTCATCTCGGTTAATAGTCAACTTTTTTCCACTTTTAGTAATAACTTCTATAAATTCTGGTTTTATTTTTTTCACAATAGCAATTTCGTCGTTGTACAGGCCGGCTGGCTTTCTGTAATTAGATATAGTTTTTACCCATTCAAAATTCTGATCAACCTTTAAACTTTCTACTGGACCGTTCCATCCAGATCTTTTGGAATAGTTTCTCAACCCTTTCCTGAATGAGTCTTCGGCTGCAACTTGCAACTTTTCATTTATTGTTGTCATTATTGTAAGACCGCTATCATAAAGTTTCTTTTCGTTAAATCTTGAAATTATTTCTCTTCTCACCTCCTCTTTAAAAAAAGAAGCTTTATTATTTAGAATTTTTTTACTTTTTGACAATTTAATTTCTTCACTCATTAAAACCGAATATTCTTGAAGACTTATAAACTTTTCATCCAACAATCTTTTTATAACCCAGTTTCTTCTCTTAAGAGCCCTTATTGAATTTCTATAAGGATTATAAGTGGAGGGAGCTTTAGGTAATGCGGCTAGCATAGCCATTTCATGAAGTTTAAGATCAGAAACTGACTTATTAAAATAATTCAATGATGCAGAGGCAATTCCGTATGAACCATTTCCCAAATATATTTCATTAAGATATAACTCCATTATTTGTTCTTTACTGAGGACTCTCTCCATTCTTAAAGCTATAATTATTTCTTTTATTTTCCTCGTATATGATATTTCATTTGTTAGCAAAAAGTTTTTTGCAACTTGTTGAGTTATTGTTGAAGCGCCTTGTAGCCTTTTATTAGTGAAAGTATTTGAGACATTTTTTAAAAAAGCTCTTAAAATTCCTCTATAATCAATCCCTTCATGCTTATAAAAATTTATATCTTCTGACACCAAAAAACAGTTAATCAATTCAGTTGGAATATCTTCATATTTTATAAAGACTCTATTTTCATTAGAATAATCCTCTAAAAAATTTCCATTTGCAGTATAAATTTTTGAAACCAACCTAGGTTTATAAGATGAGAGTTTGTCAAAACTAGGAAGATCTTTACCAAAGAAAAATAATATAAATACTGTAAAAAAGAATACTGAAAATAAAAGTATTAGAATTGAGTAGAAAACATTAATAAAACTTTTTGACATTGTAATTAAAATAGTTAGTTAGTTATTATTTTCAATCCAATCAAAATAATTTTTAACAGCTTTTACTATGTTAGAGGTAATCTTTTTTTGATAACTATTGCTTACTAAAAGTTTGGAATCCTCCCTATTTGACAAGTATCCCATTTCAATTAAAACTGAGGGAATGTCAAGAGATTTTAAAACGGCAAAGCCAGCAAATCTGTGGGCTCTTTTTAATAAATTCATTTCATTTTTTATATCTCTAATCAAAAAATTAACCAAATGGCTGGACTGGTTTAAAGTTTCTCTTTTTGTAAGATCAATCAAAATATTTGTAACCTCCGAACTTTCAGATGTTAAGTCAACATTTCCTAAAAAATCTGACCTATTTTCTCTTCTTGCCAATTCTTCTGCTTCCTTGTCAGATGCTTTTTCTGATAATGTGTAGAGAGATATACCTCTTGTTCTCCTGTTTTTATTAAAATCAGCATGTAACGAGATAAATATATCAGCATTACTATTTTTAGCAATCTTTGTTCTCTCTCGTAATTTTAAATAAACATCTTTTTCTCTGGTTAATATTACATGAAATTCATCATATTTACTAAATTCTTTTTTTAATAATAAAGCAACTTTTAGTGTAATATTTTTTTCAAGTTTTTTGGTAATACCAACGGCTCCAGAGTCCCTCCCACCATGTCCAGGATCAACAACAACTATTTTTCTTTTTTTGGGTTTATTTTTATAATCAATAACAACCCTAGCATACTTATTATTCTTTTTTTTAAGAAAATAGATATTAGGAGAATGAACATTTCTTTTAAAAATTAAAATTACTGTGTTACTTGTTGTATCAAAGTTTATTTCTTTTAAGTCGTTATTTTTTGTGAACGGTTTTGTTAAGGTCAATTTTTTATCAAAATTAATTTCAATTTTATTTTGTAAAACCTTATTTTTAAAAGTCACATCGTTAGAAATATCAAGGACAATTCTTTTTACCTCAGCATTTGAACCATATCTAACATTGTTAATTTCTAACGAAAATAATTCGCTGCTGTAAAAAAGAAATAAAAAATATATTATAGTCTTTATGATTGATTTCAATTTTAGTTTTTAGTTTAATTATACTAAATATAGTGGTTTTTTTACAAAAAAAAACAATATGTTCTTTTTTTTTGTAATTTGTTGAATTTTTAATAATAATAAAAAATAAAGTTTAAAGGAATTATTATGAAACAGATGCTAATTGATGCTAACCAAAATGAAGAGGTTAGAGTTGCTATAGTCAACAAAAATGATTTGGTTGACTATGAATCAGAAAATTTTAAGAATGACAGGGTTAAAGGAAATATTTATTTGGCAAAAATTATTAGGGTTGAACCCTCCCTACAAGCTGCATTTGTAGATTACGGTGCAAAAAAACATGGGTTTTTAGCCTACAACGAGATACACCCTGACTACTTCAAAATACCAACTGCAGATAAGAAAAAATTGTTAGAACAGGAATTTAACGAATCACAAAATCTAATCATAAATGAGGATGAAGAAAATTTCATTGATGAGAATTTTAATGAAGGCCAAGAAAGTACTAATCAACATGAGAGAAATAATAAAGACAAAAACGAGGGCTTTCTCTCCAAAGTTTTTGATTTTTTCAACTATAAACCAATTGATGACTATCCGCATACAAGGCTAAAAAAAAGGAGAACTTTTAGAACACCAAAAAGAAATAAAGGCATTGTTTTTCACAAAAAATATAGCATTCAAGAAGTTATTAAAAGTAATCAGGTGATCTTAATACAAGTTGTCAAAGAGGAAAGAGGAAATAAAGGGGCAGCAGTAACAACAAGACTATCTTTAGCTGGTAAGTATTGCGTTTTAATGCCTAATACCAATAAGGGGGGAGGAATTTCTAGAAAAATCGTTGATATTAAACTCAGAAAAAAATTAAAAGATGTATTGAACAAACTAAAAATAAAACCCGGTATGGGAGCTATAATTAGAACGGCAGGTGAATCAATGAGTTTAAAAGAAATTAAACGAGACTATAATTCACTGATAAAGTTATGGAAAGAAATTACATCTAAAACAATAAAATCTAATGCCCCATGTTTAATTCACGAAGAGGATAACTTAATAAAAAGATGCTTAAGAGATTACTTTGATGATTCATATGAATCTGTTTTGATAAACAACAAGTTAATCCTATCTAAGTGCAAAGAAATTGTGAAACAATTTATGCCTAACTCCGTGAAAAAATTAAAATTGTATAAAGATAAAAAACCTATTTTTTTTAATCATGGAATTGAAAAGAAAATTGTAGAAATTAACAACCCTAATGTAGGTCTCAAGTCAGGTGGTTATCTCGTAATTAATCAAACAGAGGCGCTTGTTGCAATTGATATTAATTCCGGTAAATTTACTAAAAATAGAAATATTGAAGATACAGCATTTCAAACTAACCTAGAAGCAGCAGAAGAGATTAGCAGGCAAATAAGGATAAGAGATTTAGCAGGATTAATAGTTATTGACTTTATTGACATGCTAGACAGGAATCATAATTTTAAAGTTGAAAAAAGATTAAAAGATCATTTAAAAAATGATAGAGCAAGAGTTCAGGTTGGGAGAATAAGTAATTTTGGTTTACTTGAGCTTTCAAGACAAAGATTAAAAGTTAATGAAGACTCTAAAGTTTCAATCAAATGTTCTCATTGTAATGGATATGGAAGAATTCCTTCTAATCATTTTCTAACAAATCAATTAACCAGAGTCTTTGAAGAGCTTACTTATGATAAAAAAAAAGAGAATGTCAATATTGTCTGCAGTAGTCATTTGCAATTACTTTTTGAAAAAAACCCAAACTCAAAAGCCTTTGAAAAGAAAAAAAACTCAATCATCGTAGACCACCAATTAAAGGAGTTAGATTTTATAATTTGTAAGCAAAATGAAGTAATCCTTACCAATATTGAAAGGGAAATTGATCTAGATAAGTTAACTAACTTAATCAAGGGAAACAAAAAATATAAAATGAATACAAATAATCAACGTATTAAAAAAACAAAAGAACTTTCAAAAGATGATTACATAAAACCTAGTTCTGAGAATAATGTTGAAAATTCAAAAAATGAAAATGTTTTATCTACAAAAAGAAAAAGTTACAGGCAGAAGGTAAAAGATTTTAAATCAAATAAATTAAAACCAGAAAATTCAGCTAAAATTATAAAGAATAACGAAAATTTAGAAGTTATTAAGAAGCAAGAGAATCAAGAAAAAAGACAAGGTTGGTGGAATCAATAGTTATTACTAAACCAGTTTTTTAATTTGGTTACAGCTTCAATCACCTTTTTGTTATCAATTGAAAAAGCAAGTCTCATTGTTCTTTGTCCAAATCTTTTGTCAAAGTCAGTCCCAGGAGTAAGTGCAACACCTACATCGTTTAAAATTTTTTTTGCAAGTTGTTCAGAATTTATATTAAAATTTGTTATATCCAGATAAAAATAAAAAGCTCCGTCAGGCTTTCTAAAATTTAAACCTTTTATCTCAGATAAGAGTTCGTGAATTTGCCGTCGTGAATTTGAATATTGTTTTACAATCTTATTTAATTCACTTATACATTCAAAAACCCTAACTGCAGAATACTGGGCTATATTACCAGATGAAATAAAAAGATTTTGAGATAACCTCAAAAAGTTTTCTCTTAATGAATCTGGAATAATTGTCCAGCCCAACCTCCACCCTGGCATAAGAAAATACTTTGAAAAACTATTTATAACAATAGCTTTAGGACCAAAATTTAATATTGACTTTGAAGGATCTTGATATTCAATTCCATGATAAATCTCATCTGATATAAGTGAAATATTGTTTTTACAACAAAATTTATAAATATAATCTAGCTCCTTATTTGAGAAAACTTGTCCGTTAGGATTGTTAGGATTAGATATTATTAAACCGTCTAAATTCTTAAAATTTTCAATTTTTCTAAAATCAATCGTACAAATATCAGATTCTTCGGGATATATTTCAATAACTTTTATATTTAATGACTTTAAAATATTTCTGTAAGCTGGATAAACTGGGTTAAATATCCCAACTTTCTGTTCTTTATCAAAACAGGAAATAAATGATAGCAAAAATGCTCCTGAAGAACCTGTTGTGATGAAAATATTTTCGTGGCTTATTTTAAGTTTGTATTTGTGTTCATAAAATTTTGAAATTTTTTTTCTTAAATTTTCTATTCCATTGGATGGAGTATAACCAGGTAAGTTCAAATTAATAAGTTTCTTTACTTCATTCTTAACAATTAATGGTGTACGTTGAGTTGGCTCTCCTAGCTCTAAATGATAAACCTTTTTTCCATTGTTTTCTAAATTAATAGCATCATAAAGTAACTGCATTACTTTGAATGAGTCAATATTTGATCTTTTAGAGGGAAAAAAAAATTTATTATTCATTTAAACAGGTTAAAATATATATAAAATATATCATCCTATGCAAGCTTTCATAATACTTTTAGTCACAACTTTCTTTTTTTTTTCTGCTAAGTCTTCAAACTTGAATATTATTAGAGATGCTGAAACAGAAAATTTTCTGAAAGAAATTTCTTATATTTTAATAAAGGATAACAATTTGGAATTAAATAATCTCAATTTTTTTATTGATAACAAAGACTTTATAAATGCATTTGTAATTCCTGGTCAAAAAATTTTTTTGACAAAAGGTTTGTTAATGAAAAGCAAAAAAATTGAAGATTTAGCAGGTGTTATTGCTCATGAAATAGGTCATATTATTGGTGGGCATTTTTCAGATAAGTTAAAAGCTGCTGAAAAAACTTCTATGATAAGTATAATTTCATCAATACTTGCGGCAGGCGCTATTGCTGCTGGTGCAGGCCAAGCAGGATCAGCCATACTTCTTGGCGGCCAACAATTAGGAGCTGCACGTTTTCTATCTTTTTCAAGGTCACAAGAGTCATTAGCGGATCAAAATGCAATTAGGCTTTTAAAAAAGTCTGGTTTCTCTTTACAGGGAATGCTTAATATTTTTAAAATTTTAGAGAAAAATGAAAGTCTTAAGCAGTTAAACCCTTATTTCTTGACTCACCCATTATCAAGTGAGAGAAAAAAAAATATTTATTTCAATCTTAAAAATCAAAAAACTAAAAGTTTTAGTCTCCTAGAAAAAAAATATAATTTAATTAAAGCAAAAATTGATGGATTTTTTTTGGATGACAAAAAGCTTGAAAATATTTACGGGAATAATAGTAAAATTGAAGGTCTTTATGCTTATACCTTAAGAAATTATAGAATTGGTAAAATTAAAAAAGCCCTTGAACTAATTGATCAATGCATAAAGATTGATAATAAAAATCCTTATTTTTATGAATTAAAAGGTCAGATACTTTTTGAAAATGGTATGATTATGGAATCAATTCCGCAATTCAGAAAGGCAATAAAGCTGAATCCTAGTGAAAAATCATTTAGACTTTTTCTTGCTAAATCTTTGTATCATATGAATGATAAAAATTCATATTTAGAGTCCATAAAAATACTTTGGTCATATATAAAAGAAGATGATTTTCCTTATGAAGCTTGGCATTATCTAGGACTAAACTATGGCAAATTGAAAAAACCTGACTTTTCATCGTATGCATTAGCAGAAAAATATTTGTTAGTTAATCAAATAAAAAATGCTAAAATACATATTCAACGGGTTAAAAGATACACCAAAGATCCAGTTTTAAAAAATAAAATCCTGGATCTTGAAAAAGAAATTTTAAAAAGAAAGTCTCAATGAAAAAAATTTTTATTTTAAATGGACCTAACCTTAATATGCTTGGAAAAAGAGAAACAGAAGTTTATGGTAGTACCACTTTAAAAGAACTTGAAAAAATATGTATACATGAATCAAAAAAATTAGATTTTAATATTTCTTTCTTTCAAAGTAACTCAGAGGCTGAAATTATCAGTGAAATACACAAATGTCAGAAATATGATGGATTTATAATAAATGCTGGTGCATTTACTCATACCTCAATAGCAATTCATGACGCATTAAAAATACTAAAAATACCAAAAATTGAAGTACATATTTCAAATATTTATAGTAGAGAAGAATTTAGAAAAAAATCTTTTATAAGCCCCGCCGTACATGCTATCATAGCTGGCTTTGGAATAGACGTATATGTAATAGCACTTAGATCGTTTAAAAATTTATTTAAAAATGAATAAAATCAATAAAAAAATTTTAGAAGACATTGATATTTTATCAAAAGCTATGGAAAAAAATAACTTAAGTGAAGTTAAATTTTCCGATGAAACCGTTTCATATGAATTAAAAAAACAAAACAAATACCCAGCTGCTAGTCGTAATGATTCAAATACTACCGAAAATAAACCAGTTATAGAAAAAGAAGTTAACCTAACAGAAAACGCTTTGAAATCTCCGATGGTTGGCACAGCGTATCTTTCACCGGAACCGAGTGCAAAAAAATTTATTGAGGAGGGACAGAATGTTAAGATCGGACAAGTTTTACTTATTATTGAGGCAATGAAAACCATGAACGAAATTACAGCTGACAAAAATGGAAAAGTTAAAAAAATTTTTGTAAAAAATGAATCTCCAGTTGAGTTTGGAGAACCATTAGTTTTAATTGAGTGATGCTTAAAAAAGTCCTAGTAGCAAATAGAGGAGAAATTGCCCTCAGAATTTTAAGAGCGTGTAAAGAATTGGATATTAAAACTGTTGTCGTTCATTCCACTGCAGATGAAAAAGAAATGTTTGTGAGATTAGCAGACGAGAGTGTATGTATTGGTCCTCCACAAGTAAAAAACTCATATTTAAATATACCTTCAATAATTTCTGCTGCAACAATTGCTAATGCGGATGCAATACATCCAGGTATTGGAATGCTTTCGGAAAACTCAAACTTTGCAAAAATTATCACAGATCACGGTTTTAAGTTTATTGGTCCAAAAAATGAACATATTCAGAAAATGGCCAATAAAATTGAGGCTAAATCAATAGCTAAAAAAGTCGGACTACCAATATTACCTGGAAGCAGTGATAATGTTCTGGATTATTTAGAAGCTAAATCCATAGCTGAAAATATTGGGTATCCTATTATTATAAAATCAACTAACGGAGGTGGTGGCAGAGGAATCAAAGTAGTTTTAAAAGAAAAAGAACTCAAAAATAATTTTCTTTTAGCAAAAAAAGAAGCTGAACTAAGTTTTGGTAGTAATCAAGTTTATATAGAAAAATATTTAACCAACCCACGCCATATTGAAATTCAAGTGTTATGTGATAATCAAGGTAACGCTGTTCACTTAGGAGAAAGAGAGTGCTCAATTCAAAGAAGAAACCAAAAAATAATAGAAGAGTGCCCTAGCCCTGCAATTAGTGAAAGTGACAGAAAAAAAATTTGTGAAACAACAATTAAAGCAATGAAAAAAATCGGTTATTTTAACATTGGTACAGTTGAGTATCTTTATAGCAATGGAAATTTTTTTTTTATGGAAATGAATACAAGACTTCAAGTTGAACATACCGTGACGGAAGAAGTTTACAATATTGACATTGTTAAAGAGCAAATAAATATTTCTAGTGGAAAAAAAATCTCTTTGAAGCAAGATGAAATCAAGAAAAATGGACATTCCATTGAATGTAGAATAAACGCAGAAAACCCAATTACTCAATTACCTTCAACTGGTTTAATTAAAACCTATCACCCACCTGGAGGTCCTGGAATAAGAATTGATTCTGCTCTTTACTCAGGGTGTAATATTAGTTCTTTCTATGATGGACTAATTTCAAAATTAGTATGTAAAGGGAACACAAGACACGAATGTATTATGAAGCTCAAAAGAGCGCTTGATGAGTATGTAATTGAAGGTGTTCAAACAAATATTCCAACTTTAAAAAAAATAATTCAAACTCGCGACTTCATTCAAGGAAACTTTAATATCAATTGGTTGAACACTTTTTTAAAATAAGATGTTTCTTTCACCTGAAATTATTTTAGAGGGTTATAATAAAGGTCTATTTCCAATGGCTGACTCATTCAATGACCCGTTTGTCTATTGGGTTGATCCTGAAGAAAGAGGAATAATAAAACTAAATGAATTTAAAGTATCAAGAAATTTAAAAAAGGAATTAAAAAAAAATAACTTTAAAATTAAAGTTAATAAAAACTTTGAAAAAACAATAAATCTTTGTGCAAGAAATCTTTACAGGAAATCAACTTGGATAAATAATCAAATAATAGAAAATTATACAAAGTTATTTAAGATTGGTATTGCTAAATCAATAGAGTGTTTTGAAAATGACAAATTGATTGGTGGTTTGTACGGTTTAATAATTGGTAGAATTTTTTGCGGAGAAAGTATGTTTAGCATAAAAAAAAATGCGAGTAAAATTTCAATGGTTTATCTTGCAGCTTACCTTAAAGAAGGTGGTTTTAAATATATTGACACCCAATTTTATTCAGAACATTTAAAACAGTTCGGAACGAAAAAAATTGAAAAACAAAGATATCTAGAAATTTTGTCACTGCATGGTAAGACAGATACTGTATTTCCTGAGAAAATAAAGAAAAATGTGCTAGAGTATTTTTAAATAATTTTTTTTAGAAAAATGGGATCATTAACTAAGCATTCTTCAAGTTTAATATCAAAAGTAGGGTTGACTGGAACATTCAAATACTGACTAGATTTAAAGATCCAGCCTAAAAAGTTTCTCTTATCTGACCTAGAGTCTAATTTATGACTTATTAAGGCAATTTCGTCGTCAGTTCCTTCTTTATCAATTTTTACACATCTAAAAATTATAATTTTTGCATTATCAAGTTCCAAAGTTTGAGAAAGTGGAATGTCATAAAAGACTTTTTCAGCGGTGATCTTATTTATAATTCTTAATTTTGCACCCTGACATTCATTTTCAGATGCTAATAATGAAGATTTAATGAAAACTAAAAAGATAAAGGAAACAAATTTCAAGTTACTTTCTCCCAAGAGAAAATTCAATGCTTTTTACAAGTTCTATAATTTTATTTTTAAAATCTTTCTCGTCACAGTCAATTAAAACTGCGTCATCAAATGCATTTTGAATGACAGTTTTTATCTCGTTATAATTTTCATTCAACACTTTATTGGTTTCATCGCAAGAAATTATCTTATTATCTTTTGCTAGCCATATAAATTTATCAACTTTCTTTTCCATTATTGTGTAGCAAGAAAAATTATTTTACTTACTTGATCTTCAATGGACTCATAGTCTTCAACTTTTTTTATTTCCTCTTTTTCACTTAATGTTATACTCAAATCACCGCTAGGTGTGATTGATAAGTATTTATTACCAAGAATACCGTCGCTAGCGATCTTTACAATGCTATCTTTTGGTACTTTAACATCTTTATAAACACTAAAATCTATTACAGCAAAAAAATCCTCATCTAATGAGACATCTTTTATTACACCAATCTTAACTCCTCTCATTTTCACGTCATTTCCAATAACTACACCACCAGCTTTTAAAAATTTTGCTCTTAAGTCATATGTTTCGTTACTTTCAGTATTAACATTAATAAAGTTTAACAGAAAAGAGATAGCTATGACTAGAGTCATTAAACCAAGGATAGATTCAAGATAATTTTTTTTCATAATTTACTACTTTCTCCAATTTTTATAATATTGTCTAATAGATCTTGAAGCAAAATTGAATCTTCTACATAGGAAAAGCTATCGTTACTTTTGAAGTATTCTTCTTCTCCTCCCATTTCAATTACTAAAAACTTTGATCCAAATAGTCCATCAGTTTGAATTGAAATTGAAGAGTCACGTGAAATTTTTAAATTTTCGTTTACCAACATTGATATTTTTGGATAGTTTTTATCAAGTATTATGTTATCAACAAATCCCACATTTATTCCAGAAATCATAACTTTATCACCGATGTTAAGGCCGTCAATTTTACTAAAAGTTGCAAAAAGATTTATCATGCTACTCATATTTTTTTTTCTATCAATTAGCATTAGATCAAACATAAAGGCTATAAAAATAAAACCTAAAAAAAATTTTATAAAATTACTCATCTGGTTTCCATATTGAAGTTTTTTTATATTTTTCATTCATCTTTTTATCTAATTTGTATTCATATGAAAAAGGTGTACCTGTGAGATTTGGTGAATGATCCTTAGACCAAGATGGCTTAGAAACGTTACTTTGAGGTGGGGTTTCTTCAACATGGTGCAGCCAGGCGTTCCAGCGCTGAGGAACCTTACTTGCTTCAACTATACCATTATAAACTATAAACCTTCTTTCTCTAAAATTATTTTTAGGTGAAGAGCTCTTTTTTGTAAAATAAGTATTTCCGTATTCGTCCTTACCAATTTTTTTAGCAAAAATTAAACAGTAAATCTTAAAAAAAATAGAGTTGTATGATAATCTCATTATTATATTATATACTATATATACTTATATCATGATTGATTTCAAAGAAATAAAAAAAATCACAAGTCTTTTTCTTAAAAATAATCAAAAAAAAATTAACGATTTAAAAAAAACCAACGAATTCAATATTGAAAATATCTTTTTTGAATTAGTTGAAGAAATCAAATCTAACATAAATAATAAAAACCTAGTCAAAAATAGCAGTAGGGACAGGCTTCCTCACAGAAGAAAGGGTTATACCCAAAAGGCGTCAATCAATAATCATAAGATTTACTTGAGAACTGGTGAATACATGGATGGATCCTTGGGTGAAATTTTTATTGACATGCACAAAGAGGGCGCAGCATTTAGAAGCCTTATGAATAATTTTGCAATAGCAGTTTCAATTGGACTTCAATATGGAGTCCCACTAGAAGAGTTTGTTGAAGCATTTACTTTTACAAAATTTGAACCTAGTGGAGAGGTAAAGGGCAACGCGGAAATTAAATTTTCAACTTCAATCTTAGATTATATTTTTAAAGAATTAGCTATATCTTACCTTGGAAGAGATGATTTGAGTAATGAAAAAAGTAATCAAACGACAGAACTAATACCTAAATATGACAACTATAAAAATAAAGGAGAAAATGCAGAAAACGTTCTTAAAAAATTCACAAGTAAAGGGTTCATAAGAAAAAATGTTTTTGATGGTAATCTAACTCTAATTACTACTGAAAACTCCAAAAACGAAACAGAAAAGATAAAAAAAATTAAAAGCTTTGAGGGAGACCCTTGTGATCGTTGCGGAAATTTTACTATTTATAAAGAAGATAAAAAAATTAAATGTCTTACGTGTCTTCATAATTTTGATGAGTAATTTTCTTTCTAAAAAACTACTATCATTAAATTTGAATAGAAAAAATAAAGCTACAAGTTTAGCCAACTATAAGCCGTTTATAATATTTGAAAAATTAATTTTTATTTCTGGACAACTTCCCTTTGAGGATAATAAATTAAAATTTGCTGGAAAAATTGATACTGAGTTATCTGATGAAGAAGTTAAACAATCTGTTTATCTATCTACCAATAACTTGTTATGGAATTTAAATGATGCAATTGATAAATTCAAAATTAATAGAATAAAATGCATAAATTTAAAAGGATACTTTAATTGTACAGAAAATTTTAACAATCATTCTGTACTACTTGATTTTTCATCTAATTTACTAATTAAAGTATTTGGAGAAACTGATGGTAGTCACTCTAGAAGTGTAATTGGAGTAAATTCTTTACCTAAAGGATCACCTATAGAAATTGATGGAATTTTTGGGATCTTAGATTAGGTATTGGTCTCATAATGAAAATTTCTACAGTTTCATCTATTGAAAATATTAAGGTTTTTTGTGAAAAATATTTTAGAGATTCTTCGCCATTCATTTCTTATGACTTTTTCAAATACCTAGAAAAGTCAGGATGCACTAATACTATCACAGGATGGGAACCAGAACACATTCTCATTGAAAACAATACAAAAAACATTGCTTTTATTCCAAATTTTAAAAAAAATAATTCAAATGGAGAGTATATTTTTGATCATGTTTTTGCTAATGCATACCATCAAATTGGTAAAAATTATTATCCCAAATATCTGTCAGCTATACCATTTACACCAGTTAAAAAAAAAAATATTATCTATGGTGAAAGAAGAATTGATATTAAAGAATTAGCAGAGCTTTTAAAAAACCATTGTATTAAAAAAGAAATCTCATCATTTCATTTCAACTTTATTGACAAAAAAAACTCTGATATTCTTCATTCAGAAAACTTTTACCAGAGGATAGGTATCCAATATTATTGGTATAATAAATGTTATGAAAATTTTGGTAATTTCCTAGATAATCTAAAAAGAAAAAAAAGAAAAAACATTATTAAGGAAAGAGATTCTTTGAAGCAAAATGACATTAATCTTGTTGTTAAAAAGGGTAATGAAATATGTGATGAAGATTTAAATCTTTTTTTTAAATGTTATCTAAACACAATAAATAAGAAATGGAGCATTGCCTATTTAAAACTCTCTTTTTTTAATAAACTTCTAAAATCTTCTATTAAACAGAAAATTGTTTTAATACAAGCCTTTCAAAAAAATGAATTTATTGGCTGTTCACTTCATTTTATTGGTGAAAAAACTTTGTTTGGAAGATATTGGGGATGTTTAAAAGAAATTCCTTTTTTACATTTTGAACTTTGTTATTACAGTGCAATAGAGTTTGCAATTAAAAATAATCTAAAAAAAGTAGAAGCTGGTGCACAAGGTGAACACAAAATTGCAAGAGGATATGAGCCTAGATTGACATATAGTAATCATTGGTTTGATCATAGTGAACTTAGTCCTCTTATAAAAAAGTTTTTGATTGAAGAAAAAAAAAAGGTAAAAGACACAATTGATTACTTAAATCAATTTGTCCCTTTTAAGTAGACAATTTAATTTTATTTTTATGAGGGATGACTTTTATTAAGAATTTTTCATTCTTGTTAATATAATCAATATTTATAGTACCATTAGGCTTTTTTGTTTTTAAAAGAATTTCTGATAACGGTATTTTTATTTTTTCTTGAATAACACGAGCCATTGGTCGTGCACCATTAACAACGTCAAAACCCAACTCTTGGATTCTATTTTTAGCCGCAGCTGTTACACTTAGAGTTAGATCTTTATCAACTAATTGTGATTCTAATTCCATTAAAAACTTTTCAACAATTTTAATGGATTCTTTTTTTCCTAGTTTGTCAAAATTAATTATGGCATCCAATCTATTTCTAAATTCTGGGCTAAAAAAACTATTGATTTCTTTTTCATTGTCGTTAGCCGTAAAATTTGCCAAAAAACCGACTTTTTCTTTTATTATCTCGTTTGCTCCAATATTGCTTGTCATTATCAAAATTACATTCGTAAAATCAATTCTTTTTCCCATATGATCAGTTAATCTTCCATAATCCATTATTTGAAGTAAAATATTAAATACGTCTGGATGCGCTTTTTCAACTTCATCAAGCAAGATTACTGAGAAGGGAGATTTATCAATCGCATCAGTTAACTGACCCCCTTGATCATAACCAACGTATCCAGGTGGTGCCCCAATGAGTTTTGAAACACTGTGTCTCTCCATATATTCTGACATATCAAATCTTATGAAGTTTATTTTCATTGTATTGGCTAGTTGTTTTGCGAGTTCGGTTTTCCCAACACCAGTTGGACCTGTAAAAAGAAATGAACCAATCGTTTTATCCTGATTTCTTAGACCTGTCTTAGATAATTTAATTGCTGATGATAAAGCATTAACTGCTTTGTCTTGACCAAAAATAAGAGTTCTTAGATCTCTTTCTAAATTGTTCAACTTCAGTCTCTCATCAGATTTTATAGTATTCTCTGGAATGTTAGCTATTTTTGAAATCGTTTCTTGAATATCTGAAACGCTTACTTTTTTTATTTTTTTTTTGTGATTTATTTTTACAGAGGCTGCAGTTTCGTCAATTAAATCAATGGCTTTATCTGGCAACTTAGAGTTGAGTAAATATTTTTTTGATAAGTTTACTGCTTCTGAAAAACAATCATCGTCAAATTCAACAGAATGGAATTTTTCATAAAACTTCTTGACTCCTTTTAGAATATTTATTGAATCTTCAAGAGATGGCTCTTCAACATCAATTTTTTGGAACCTTCTACAGAGTGCTCTGTCTTTTTCAAAATAATTTCTATATTCTGTATAAGTTGTTGAGCCAACACATTTGAAACTTCCCTTTGTGAGAGCGGGCTTTAAAATATTAGAAGCATCAATTGAGCCTGAATTTGTACCCCCTGCCCCAATAATGGTATGGATTTCATCTATAAATAATATATTGTTATTTTTTGACTCAAAAAAACTCATTAACTTCTTCAGTCTTTCTTCAAAATCTCCTCTAAACCTAGTTCCTGCCAGAAGTCCTCCCAAATCAAGTGAATATATAGTTGAATTTTTAAGAGAGTCTGGAACTTCTCTTTTAAAAATCCTAAGTGCAAGTCCCTCGGCTAACGCTGTTTTTCCTACACCTGGATCTCCAACAAAAATTGGGTTGTTTTTATTTCTTCTTGATAAAATATGAATTGCTCTCAGTATTTCGTTATCCCTTCCAATGATGGGATCAATTTCGTCGTTTTCAGCCTTTTTATTTAAATTTATACAGTATTTATCCAAGAAACTTACAGAATCTCCATCATTTTTAACTAATGTTTCTTCATTTTCTTTTTGATCAACATAAGAAAAGTTTTCTTCTTTTTTTTGTCCATGCGATATATAATCTACTACATCTAATCTATTTAAACTTTGTTTTTGCAAAAAATATACAGCATGTGATTCTCTTTCACTAAAAATTGAGACTAAAACGTTAGCTGCGGTTGCCTCCTCTTTACCAGAAGATTGAACATGAATTACTGCTCGTTGAATGACTCTCTGAAAACCAAGTGTAGGTTTAACCTCTTGTGACTTCAAATTGACTAAATCTTGAAGCTTTTCTTTTAAAAAAGCTTCTAGCTCTTTTTTTAGAGATTCAACATCTACATCACATGCATTAAAGATTTGTTTAACATCAAAATCATCAATCATTGATAAAAGAAGATGTTCTATGGTCATGAACTCATGCTGGAACAATTCTGCACAAGACTTTGCTCTTTGAAGTGTTTTTTCTAATTCATCCGAAATCATTATTCTGGCTCCATTATACATTTTAAGGGGTGTTGATCGTGCTTAGCCATTTTTAAAACGGTAAAGACTTTTGTTTCAGCAACATCTTTAGTAAAAATACCGCAAATACCTGAACCTTTATTATGGACCATTAACATAATATTTACAGCATCAGATTCTGATTTATTGAACACTACTTTTAAAAGTTTAACAACGTATTCCATAGGAGTGTAATCATCGTTTAACAGAATAACTTTAAAAAGTTTAGGTTTCTGTAATTTTTTTTTTTGTTTAACTAAAACTTCAGAAGAAGGAATTTTTAACTCGTCACTCATTTCGGGATCCTTAATATTAAATTAATTAATATTATTTTTATTTTCAAGAAATTATTTTTTCAGTTATATCAATACTAAATTTAGATAGTTCATCTATAACTAGTTTTTTTTGAACCTCAAGGCCTTCCTCAGTCAATGATTCGCACCTTAAAACTATGGCAGGTTGAGTGTTTGATGCCCTTAAAAGCCACCAACCATTTTTATCAGAGACTCTCACACCGTCAATATTAGTTATTTTTTTTTTACTACCTTTTTGTCTTTCTGTTATTTTTCCAATGATGTCAAATTTTTTATTATCATCACATTCAATTCGAATTTCTGGGGTATTAAATACCCTTGGTATTTCATCAACTAGATCTGAAAGTTTTTTATCATTATTATTAATAATTTCTAGAACCTTAACAGCAGCAAAAAAAGCATCATCATAACCATAATAATCCTTAGAAAAAAAAATATGACCACTCATTTCACCTGCTAGATCTGCATTTAGTTTTTTTAAATTATTTTTGACATGACTGTGACCAGTCTTAGACATAAATATTTTTCCTCCTAACCTTTCAACTTCATCAAATAAAACTTGACTACATTTTACATCAGCAATAACTTTACATTTTGTTGATTTTAACATTTCTTTTGCTAGAAGAAGTAATAATTTATCACCAGAAATATCTCTTCCTTTATCGTCAATAACCCCAAGTCGATCTCCATCACCATCAAAGGCAAACCCAACGTCATATTTTAAATCTAGAAGTCTATTTTTGCAAAAAATAAGATTTTCGGGATCTGATGGGTCTGGGTGATGATTTGGAAAGGTTCCATCAATTTCACTAAATAATAATTCATGTTCTCCATCAATATTTTTTGCTAGAGCTTTCATCACATCTCCCGCTGAACCATTTCCAGAATCCCATATTACATTTATTTTTTTTTTTTGATTAAAATTTTTTATCAATCTTTTTACATACTTATCCATAAGAGAAAATGTTCGTACTGATCCATTTATTTTTTTAAGATGAAAGTTTTTAGCTTTTTTACTTAATTCTGTTAAATTTTCGCCAAAGAATGGTCTGTTATTTAAAACTATTTTAAAACCGTTATGATTCTTTGGGTTATGAGAGCCAGTTACTACAATACCACCATCAGCAGTTAACTCAAAGCAGGAATAATATAATAAGGGTGTCGGAACCAAGCCAATTTCATTGACATTCACGCCTGAATCAACAAGTCCCTTAATTAATTTTTTTTTTAAACTAACAGAAGAAAGTCTTCCGTCATATCCAACGTTGACGACTTTATTTATTCCAACCTCTAACCCAAATAAATTTCCCAATATTTCTGCATCTTCATCAAACAATGTTTCATTGTAGACTCCTCTTATATCATACTCTCTTATGATTGTATTGTGGAATGAATGAGATTTTTCTTTAGTCAAAATTTCTACCTAGCGAAAAGTATTTGAAACCCATATTTTTAATCTCCTGTGGATTATAAATATTTCTTAGATCAATTATTATTGGACTATTAAGCAACCTTTTGAGTTTTTTCAAATCTAAAGCCCTAAATTGATTCCATTCAGTAAGAATAACCAAAGCATCAGCCTTATGACATGCATCATATGAGTCGTTACACCATTCAATATTCTTATCAAATTTTTTAAAAAGTATTTTTGCTTCCTTCATACCCTCAGGGTCAAAAAGTTTCAAAAAGCAATTATTTTTAACAAGTTCTGGTATAAGGTCTAGGCTTGGACTATCCCTCATGTCATCAGTATTAGGCTTAAAAGTAAGACCAAGAATTGAAATTTTTTTTTTTTCATAGTCACCTAAAGCATAGAGTATTCTTTTATACATATTTTTTTTTCTATCTTTGTTACTTTTTACAACATGCTCAATTAAATTCAACGGTGAACCGTTGTCTTTAGCTGTTTTAACTAAAGCTAAAGTATCCTTAGGAAAACATGACCCTCCATAACCAGGCCCAGGGTGAAGAAACTTTTTACCAATTCTCCCATCCAAACCAATACCAATTGAGACATCACTTACATTAGCTCCAACTTTTTCGCATAAATCGGAAATTTCATTAATAAATGTTATCTTTGTAGCAAGAAATGAATTTGCAGCATATTTTATTAATTCAGCTGTTTCTCTTTGAGTAAAAATAATCGGTGTTTCTAGAAGATATAATGGTCTGTAAAGTTCTTTTAAAATTGCTTTTGCTTTTTTACTGTCGCAGCCTATAACAACCCTATCAGGTCTCATGAAATCACTAATTGCAGAACCTTCTCTTAAAAACTCTGGGTTAGATGCAACGTCAAAATCAAGTTTAGGATTTTTTTTTTTTATTATTTCATAAACTTTTTTACCTGTACCTATTGGAACAGTTGATTTGTTTACAATTACAGAATATTGATCAAGAAACTCAGCTATTTCTTCGGCTACTGTATAAACAAAACTCAAGTCAGCATGACCATCAAGTTTTCTAGAAGGTGTTCCTACTGCAATAAAAATAGCATCCGATCCTTTAATGGATTGTTTTAAATTTGTTTCAAAAAATAACCTCTTTGAAGATATATTTTTTTTTACAAGTTCATCAAGACCAGGTTCAAAAATTGGAATAATACCTTTTTTTAGATTATTAATTTTATTAATATCTTTATCAACACATGTTACATTTACTCCAAATTCAGCAAAACAAGTTCCTGAAACAAGTCCAACATACCCTGTGCCTATAATAGTAATCTTCATAATTTTTTAATAATTTGTCTTAAGTTTTTATTAATTTCATTGTCATTAATTCCAAAATTGACATTGGCTTCAATAAAACCCAACTTGCTTCCACAATCAAACCTTTTACCATCAAATTCTGTTGCGTACAGTCCAGGTGAATCCATCAGAGAAACTAAACTATCTGTTAATTGAATTTCATTCCCAAATCCTTTTTTTCCAAGTTTAAGGGACTGAAAAATTTTTGAGTTTAGTATGTATCTTCCAACTATTGAAAGATTTGAAGGTGCCTCGCTTTTTTTTGGTTTTTCAACAACACCTGACACTGTTAAAAAATTTTTGTTTTTTTTTTTATATTCAATAACTCCATAGTTTGAAACTTTATTAACAGGTACCTTTTCAAGACCAATGACCGAACCACCATTTGTCTTTTTATATATCTCAATTAATTGTTTAATAGCTGGTGTTTTTGATAAAATTAAGTCATCAGGAAGAATTACTGCAAAGCTTTGATCTTCATTAAAAAAATTACTGGCACAACAAACAGCATGACCAAGTCCCTTTGGTTCATCCTGAATTACAAGAGAAAACTTCCCAAGTTGGTTTTGCGATTCAATAAGCTTAATTTTATCTATTTTTTTTTTTTTTTTTAAATTTAACTCCAACATTTCCGATTTTTCAAAATGTTCAAGCACTATATTTTTTCTAGAAGATGTAACAAAAATCATTTCTTCTATTCCAGATTTGGAAGCTTCAATTACAGCCCATTCAATAATTGGTCTATCAAGAATAGTTAACATCTCTTTGGGAACTGACTTTGTTGCAGGCAAAAATCTTGTTCCAAGTCCAGCAATTGGAAAAACTGCTTTTGAAATTGAATGTTTCATGATTTATGAAGTTACTAAAAAAATAAAAAATCTCAACCTAAAAGAATATCTCTTGCTTTGTTTAATTTTTTGGTTATCCAATCCGACCCACCGATATCAGGATGATTTTTTTTAATTAACTTTTGATGACTCTTTATAATATCTTCCTTTGATGCACCCTCATCTAATCCAAGAATTTCTAAGGCCTCTTTTTTTGTCATAGCTTCTTTTTTAAAAATTTGGCTTCTGTTTCTTAAAAAAACCTTAGCAATAAAGTTTATAAAATTACCCCATCTAAAAAGTATTAAAAATATTGCAGGAATTGAAGTTATTACTGCTGGGAAAAACCTCATCATGAATAAAACGATACAAATAATAATTATAAGAAAAAAAAATTTTAAATAATTTTTAAATTTTTTTTTAGGTAGATGAATTAATTCAGTAACTATATAAACTAATATAGTTAATATGACTATTGCTGCAATAAGATAAAAAACCATAAAATATCCCTTATGAAAAAATATAAACTTTTATATTTTGTAAGTGAAGATGAATATTTTTTGTCTCATAAAATTTTTCAAGCAAAAGATGCTTTAAAAAATAAATTTGATGTAATGGTAATTTGTAACTTTACTAAGTATGAAAATAGAATAAGGGCAGAAGGCTTTAAAACGCAAAATATTTGTCTTGATCGTAAGTCTGTAAATCCATTTAATAACTTAAAATGCTTAGTAAAGTTATTAAAAATTATTCGTAACTTCAAACCAAATATTATTCAATGCTTTGCTTTAAAACCAATTCTATTAACTTCAATGGCATGTTTTTTTAACAAAAAAATAAAAATATTATGTTGCGTTGTTGGTGTTGGGTTTTTAGTTATAAATAGAAATTTTTTTTCAAATATCGTAAGAGGAGTTTACTTTTTTTTATTAAAGGCCTTCACCTTGAAAAATATCTCCTATGTTTTTCAAAATTTAGATGATCTTAAACTTTTTAAAAAAAAAGGAGTTATAAGGAATAAAAACTCAAAAATAATAAAAGGATCAGGTGTTGACATAAATTTTTTTAAAAAAAGCAAAAATAAAAAAATATATGATTTAATATTTCATTCAAGAATTCTAAAAGATAAAGGAATACATGAATTAATTGATGCATTAAAAAAACTCCAAAAGAAAAAAATTATCCTCAAAACACTCGTACTTGGAAATCCTGATCAAAAAAATTTTTCATCTGTAAGTCTTAAAAAATTACACAAATGGAATGACAGCAACATAATAATTTGGAAACCTAGGGTAGAGAATGTTCTTCCTTATTTGCAAAAATCAAAAATAGCAATACTACCATCATACCGAGAAGGCCTTCCGAGAGGTCTTTTGGAGGCTGCAAGTTGTGAGTTACCCATCATTTCAACCAATGTACCTGGTTGTAAAGAAATTTGTATAGATAAATTTAATGGTTTTCTTGTCAAACCTAAAGATTCAGTATCATTGGCAAAGGCTATTGAAAAGTTAGTCTTTAACCAGAAGTTGATGAATAGGTTTGGTAAAAATAGCAGAAATCATATTATAAAAAACTTTGCTAATGAACTTGTAGTTAAAGAATTTAGAAAGGTTTATAAATCTCTTCTAGAATAAACCTTTAATATTACCATCAGTACCTATACAAACTTCATAGGCTGCAGGCTTCTTGGGTAACCCAGGCATTGTCATAATATCACCTGCTATTGCAACTATAAACTCTGCCCCTGCTGAAAGTCTTATCTCTCTAATTTGAATACTGTGACCCTCTGGTGCACATTTATTGGAAGGATCTGTACTAAAGCTATACTGGGTTTTTGCCATGCAAACTGGAAAGTTATCATAACCAAGATCAGATATTTCTTTTAGCTTTTTCTTTGCCTGAGGTGAAAATGAAATATCTGATGCCCTGTAAATTTCAACAGCAACTTTTTTTATTTTCTCTTCAGGGGTTTCGTTGTCATCATAAAGGAATTTAAGTGATGATTTTTTACTATCAATATTTTCAATCACAGTTTCAGCAAGTTTTGATGCACCTTTTCCTCCATTTGCCCAATGTTCAGCAAGAACAGCATTAACTCCATTATCACTACAAACTTGTTGAACTTTTTCTATCTCCTTTTCAGAGTCAGTAGGAAACCTGTTCAATGCAACAACAGTAGATAACCCAAATTTATTTAAATTTTCTAAATGCCTCAATAAATTTGGTAAACCTGATTCAAGTGCTGACAAATTTTCTTCACCAAGATTCTTTGGGTCAGCGTTACCATGCAGTTTTAAAGCCCTAACTGTAGCCACAACAACTGCACAAACTGGAGACAAACCTGCTTTTCTACATTTAATATTTAAAAATTTCTCCGCACCAAGGTCTGCACCGAATCCAGCTTCTGTAACAACGTAGTCGGCAAGTTTGAGTGCAGTTTTCGTAGCTATAACAGTATTGCAACCGTGAGCTATGTTAGCAAAAGGTCCACCGTGAATGAATGCAGGGTTATTTTCTAATGTTTGAACCAAATTAGGCTGAAGTGCATCTTTTAAAAGTACGGACATAGCACCATCGGCCTTAATGTCCTTGCAATAAATTGGTTCAAGATCCCTAGTATAACCAATAATAATTTTTCCAAGTCTATGAGTTAAATCCTCAAAGTTTTGTGATAGACACAAAATGGCCATAATTTCAGAGGCAACTGTTATGTCAAAGCCATCTTCTCTTGGATAACCATTTGGTATTCCTCCAAGAGAATTGACGATTGAGCGAAGAGCCCTATCGTTCATATCTACAACTCTTCGCCATGTTATTCTTCTAGGATCTATTTTCGGTTCAAGGTTCCAATAAACGTGATTATCTACCATTGCAGATAAAAGCATATGAGCTGAGGTGATAGCATGAAAGTCGCCAGTAAAATGGAGGTTTATGTCCTCCATTGGGACGACCTGAGCATAACCTCCCCCAGCTGCACCACCCTTCATACCAAAACATGGTCCTAAACTTGGTTCTCTTAATGCGACCATTGATTTCTTTCCAATAAAATTTAAGCCATCATTTAGTCCCACAGAGGTTGTTGTTTTACCCTCGCCCGCTGTGGTTGGTGTCATGGCTGTCACAAGAATCAATTTACCATCTTTTTCATTTTCAACTTTATCTAAAAAATTAGAACTAATTTTTGCTTTATAATGACCATAAGGAATTAAGTCCTGATCACTTATTGACAATTTTTCTTTAGCCAAATCAATAATTGGTTTTTTGTTGGCCTCTCTGGCTATTTCTAAATCTGTTTTATAGTCTGACATAGGTACTACATTAATGTATTTAATTGTAATGATCTACATTTTTTTAAATTCAAAGAATCAATCAATTCCTCTTTTATTGAAATTTCCATCAAAAATTTATTTTGTATTTGATAAGCTTCTTTTTCTTTAAATGCATCTACTAAATTAGACTCACTTAAATATTGTAATGCATGAATAATCTCATGAAGTAAGATTGACTGGTTACATATATTTTCAAAATCTAATTTTGAAATTAATATACCCCTTTCAGGGCTAAAAAAAGCAATAATTGGACATTTCCCCCCACATGCTAAATTCTGAAGTTCGTTTTTTGAAAGCTCAATAACTTTAAAATTAAAAATACTAGCATCGTAATGAGTATTAATTGTAATCCATTCCAAAAGAAATGGTAATATATTTGTAAGCATAAAAATTATTTATAGTTTTTAAAATTATTCTATATAATTATTTCCATATTCCCTATGACAAATATTGAAAAAAAAATTTCAGGTGAAACAGCAAGTATTCTTCTTAGAAAAAAATGTATTGAATTTAGTTTGAAGAAAAAATTCCAATTAACATCTGGACGAAAAAGTATTGTTTACTGTGATTGTAGGAAAATTATTTCATACACAGCCGAGCGTGAAAAATTAATAAATTTCGCTTTAAAAAAAATTAAATTAGATAAAACACTTAATTCACTTTCAAATATTGCTGGGGGCGAGTCAGCTGGTATACCATACGCATCATTATTAGCTCAAAAATTAAAATTACCTTTGTCCTACATTAGAAAAGAAAGAAAAAAATTTGGAAAAAAATCACAAATTGAAGGAGACATCAAATCAGGAGATAACGTTTTGATTGTTGAAGATTTAATTACAGATGGTAGAAGTAAATATAATTTTATTGACGCCGTTGAACAAGTTGGAGGTAGAATTAAAGCCATTTTTGTTATTTTCAACTATGGAATAAATACTGAATTTTTAGAGTATAAAGGGAAAAAAATAAAAATAATTTCCTTAGCTAAGTGGGAGGATGTTTTGTACATGTTGAAATTAAAAAAGATTTTCCCAAAAAATGAAATACAATTAATTGTAAACTTTTTAAACTCCATGGGAGTTAAAAATTTGAAATTTTTCCTCTAAATGGGGTACTTCTAACTGCTTTTTTTGTTTTTTCAATTGGTCCTGATAGGTAACTCAACCTTCCACTTTTTGTTGCTAGACTCATTGCGTTAGCCATTTGGATAGGGTCAAAGGATCTTGCAACCGAAGAATTTAATAAAACTCCGTCAAAACCTAACTCCATAACTCTACAAGCATGACTTGGAGTTCCTATACCAGCGTCTACAATAATTACACCCTTACACATACCCCTTATAATCTCAAGGTTATGTTCATTTCTGATCCCAAGACCAGATCCGATAGGCGAGATTAAAGGCATAACAGCTACACAACCTAATTCTTCTAATCTCTTACACAAAATTGGGTCATCAGAGCAATAAGCAAATATTTTAAATCTTCTTTTAACTAATTCTTCACAAGTAGCAAACAATTCTAAAGGGTCAGGTAAAAGCATTTCATTGTCACTTATTAACTCCAATTTTATCCAATCGGTTTTTAAAGACTCTCTTGAAAGTTCTGCTGTTAATACTGCTTCTTTTTTGGTAAAACACCCAGCGGTATTGGGTAAAAATGTGTATTTATTTTTAATTCCCTTTAAAAAAAATTTCTCCCCCTCTTTGTTAAAACGCCTCATTGATACTGTAATAATTTCTGTACCAGAGGCTTCCAGTGATTTGTTCAAAACATCAAGATTAGGATACAGTGACGTTCCCATGATAAGTCGTGACATAATTTTTTTTCCACCAATAATTAGTTCATCTTTTTTTTTAGACATGATTAGGTTATCCTCCAAAAAAAGGGTGTACAATTTCAATTACATCACCGTCTTTAATAACCATATTTTTCCAATTTGATTTTTGAACTAACTCGTTGTTAACTGCTACAGCAAGAGAAAGCTGGTTTTTATTTTTTCCGATAGCAGTCGTAATTAAATCTTCCAATTGGATACCACAATTTTTGATTGTAAAAGAAGCTCCATTAACAAAACATTTTTTTTTACTCATTATCTAAATATTAAAATAAACTAAATTCTCATAAATTAAATCTATTTGGAGAAAAAAAAAAATTTCTATCAATCTTTTCTCCAAAAACATAATTACTAACAATTTCAGCGGTAATAGGTGCTAATAATATTCCATGTCTAAAATGACCAAAAGCACAAATTACTTTTTTATTTTTTTCTAAACTACCAATTACAGGATTTCCATCGTTTAATAAAGATCTTAAACCCGAGATACTTTTTAAAAATCTAAAGTTTTCAATTTTAGGAAGATATTCCCACATGCTAGTACTTAAATAAAAAATTTCATCTAATGTTACAAACTTTTCAAACCCTTTTTCATCTTCAGTAGCACCAACTGCAAACTGATTGTTATGTCTAGGTGCAACGTAAATCTTTTTAAACCAAATGTTATTTTTAAATAATTTCTTTTTTGCTTCAAATATCATTGACGTACCTTTTATTGGTCTCATAGGAAATTCAATTCCAATTTTTTTTTTTAAAAAATCATTACTCCAAGCCCCACATGCAATAACAATTTTTTCAAAATTAAATTTTTTTTTTTTAAAAAATAATTTGCTTGAATCAAATATCATCAATTTGATCGTAAACAAAAATTTCTGCTCCCATTTTTTTTATTTCTCTTTTTAAATAAAATTTTAAAAATTCTGGATTAGTTTGATTATTATTTTCAACAAAAAGTGAGCATTTAATGTTTGAATTTAAGTTAGGTTCAATATTTTGTGTTTGTTGTGAATTTAATATCTTTGGATAAAAACCTAATTTTTCTATAAATTTTTTTTTAAAAAAAATTGATTCTTCTTCATCTTTATTCTGAGCAATAACCAGTGAAGAATTTTTTTTTAAACCAGTCTCAAGTTTGAATTTCTTGTCTTCCAAAAAATTATCCCACATTTTTTTTGATTCTAACATTAGTTCAAAAAGTTTTTTTTCATAAGGTTTTGCTTCTATCAAAGGCGCTAACATTCCAACTGAAGCATCAGTTGAATTTCCTTCGTTGTTTTTATATTCAAAGATTTTTACTTGTTTTCCTTGCTTAAGAAGTTTGTGAGCTATAAATAAACCGATAATTCCAGAACCAAATATTGCAATCATAAAAAATATTATTAATTTTTTGTTTAAAAAATGTACATAATTATTATATAGCTAGAGTATTTGATTATGACTATAAATAAAAATAATTTACAGAAAAGACTGAGTAAAATCGCCTTTGAAGTTACTCAGAATGCAAAAACAGAAGGACCTTATACGGGAGAATACTTCAATTTCTTTGAAAAAGGTATTTATCAATGTATTTGTTGCAATAAGGATTTATTTGACTCTGACAAGAAATTTAAATCAAATTCAGGGTGGCCAAGTTTTTCTGAGACATTAGATTCCGATTCATTGTCCTACATTCAAGATAATTCCTATGGTATGATTAGAACTGAAGTTAGATGCAAAAGCTGTGATGCGCACCTTGGACATGTTTTTGATGATGGTCCTAAACCTAGTTCTAAGAGATATTGTATTAACTCAGTAGCAATAAATTTTAAAAAAAAATGAATTATAATAAATTTTTTAAAGACGAACTTAACAGACTTAGGGATGAGGGTAACTACAGAGTTTTTGCTGATTTAGAAAAGATTGCCGGAAATTTTCCTCAAGCCTTAAATTATAAGGAAGATAATGTATCTGAAGTTACAGTATGGTGCAGTAATGACTATCTTGGTATGAGTCAAAAAATAACAGTTATTGAAAGCATGATTAACGCAATAAAAAAAGTAGGCGCTGGATCAGGAGGCACAAGAAATATCTCCGGAACTAACCACTATCATGTTTTACTGGAAAGAGAACTATGTTATCTGCATCAAAAAGAATCTGCACTTCTTTTTAATTCCGGGTATCTCGCTAATCAAGCAACGTTATCAACTCTTGGAAAAAAACTTCCAGATTGTGTATTTATATCTGATGAAAAAAATCATGCATCAATGATTCAAGGAATCAAAAACTCTGGTGCCAAAAAACTAATTTTTAAACATAATGATTTATTTGACCTTGAAAAAAAACTTCAAGCTGCAGAAAAAAATCAAACTAAAGTAATAATTTTTGAATCTGTCTATTCAATGGATGGTGATTTTTCACCAATTAGAGAAATATGCCAGTTAGCTAAAAAATATAATGCTTTAACTTTTTTAGACGAAGTTCATGCTGTAGGTATTTATGGAAATCGAGGAGCCGGTGTTGCAGAAAAACTTGGTGTAATGGATCAAATAGACATTATTCAAGGAACTCTTGCAAAATCATTTGGTGTAATTGGTGGTTACATTACAGGTTGCAAAGAACTAGTAGATTTTATAAGAAGTTTTGCATCTGGTTTTATATTCACAACCTCTCTACCTCCTTGTATAGCGGCAGGAGCATATGCCTCCATTAGGCACTTAAAATTTTCTGACGAAGAAAGAGAATTAATGTTTGATGCTGTTAAAAAATTAAAAAATCAATTGAGAAGAAACAATATACCGTTCCTAGATTATAATAGCCATATAATCCCAGTTTTGATAGGAGACCCAAAGCTTTGTAAAAAAGCTAGTCAAAGTTTACTAGATGATTTTAAAATATATGTTCAACCAATCAACCATCCAACTGTCCCCAAAGGAACAGAAAGATTAAGAATTACGTGCTCACCAAATCATAGTCAGAGAATGATTAAAGATCTAGTAAAAGCTCTTAAAATAGTTTTTGAAAATTTAAGGATCAAATATGCAGCTTAAAGTTTAAGGCGATAAAATTTTTTTCTGCCAATTTTTTTTTTGTAAATAATACATTTCTCTTTCATGTAACCTAAATTGATCACCTTGCCAAAACTCAAAAGATTTTGGTACGATTTTTATGCCAACCCAATATGGTGGTCTACTAACCTGTGTGTCTCTAAATTTTTTTTCATATCTTTTTAATCTTTCCATCAAAACTTTTCTACTTTCTATTACAGAAGATTGCTTTGATGCCCATGCACCTAACTGACTTTTTCTAGGTCTTGAGGAAAAATATAAATCAGATTCGTGATCATGAATTATAAAGCCTCTTCCAGAAATTCTAATTTGCTTTTTTAAACTTTCCCAGTAAAAGCACATTGCAAGATTATTATTTTTATTAAATTGTTTACCTTTGTTACTATTTATATTAGTAAAAAAAATAAAACCATCAGGTAAAATTTTTTTCAACAAAACCA